>CP076354.1:0-603333 GCA_018798825.1 Ochrobactrum sp. BTU1
GGTTTTCTTTTTTGGAACTTTTTTAAAGAAACGTACCCTCGAAACTATGAGTATGTTTTTTTAGCAATATTTCATATCAGGCAGATAGTTTTAGAACTAATCGAAAGATATATGCGGCGAATTCCTCATTATTTTCAAAAGCTTGTGCGTGTTTATCCACAGTTATCCACAGCCCCTGCGGAGGACTCGGAAGCCCCTCTGAGTCAAGCCACTTTTTGAAAAATTATTTTGTCGGAGAACATATCGTGCCCGTCTAAAAAACCGTCAATCAAAACGCATTGAATCCAAAGGCGTTATTGCTCTCTCGACCGATTCTCTGCTTGAGGGCACAGGGCATGCAAGTCTTTCTTGAAGAAAAAACTGCAGATCTTAGGCTTGCTCTTTGCCGTAAGGCTTCGTTAAAGTCAGAGCCATAAGAGGGGTGGGCCGATGGCCCGGAGTTAGCATTAAATAGGATGTCTTATTGGCGTGGGCAGCTTTGTCCGCGGGTGCTGAATTCTGGTCTTAAGGTCCTGTTCTTATTAAGTTTGTCTCTTTTGGTGATTGCTTACCATTCATTAACCGGAATGCTGTTTTTGGCGCATCTTCGCAATTGAATGGTTGTGGCAAATTCCGATCCGGGCAATCAGCCTTGAGCAAGGATTTGATGAGTCGTAACGAGTAGCTCAACAGGAGTTATCTGGGTGTTTGTCCGCAGCAGTTGTTCGATTGCGGACGGTTTGAGTTTGTGTGCGGTTCTTAGAAAGAACCAGTGTGAATTGAGTACCAGCTGGGTTTCTGGTTCCCCAAACCGGACACGATGCAGGAAATAACGACAAGCGCTGTAAAACTAGCGCGTAGGAATGTGAAGGCAGGCGAGACGATGGCAATGATGACTGGTAAGTCGACGGCAACGATGGGTGATGATGCGCATGCGAACCGTATCCATGGATCTTCTGCTACTGGAAAAGAAAACAGCCTCGTGGTGAGTGCTGAAAGCAACGTCGGCGAAGACGTTTTCGAGCGTCTGACTGCAAAGCTCAAGGCACGCGTCGGCAGCGAGATTTATTCAAGCTGGTTTGGTCGCCTCAAGCTCGATGACCTCTCCAAAAGCGTTGTTCGTCTGTCGGTTCCGACCGCATTCCTCCGCTCTTGGATCAACAATCATTATTCTGAACTGCTGACCGAGCTTTGGCAGGAAGAAAATCCGCAGATTCTCAAAGTGGAAGTCGTTGTGCGCGGCGTGAGCAGAGTCGTTCGTACTGCAGCACCAGCAGCGGATACGAATGACGCGATTGAAGCAAAACTGTCTGTCGCCCCACGCGAAAAGATGGCTTTCCCTGTAGGCCAGCCAAGTGCTGAAAAACGCGGTTCCGCAGTTGTTGCAGAATCGGTTGCCGCTTCCGGTGCCGTTCTCGGCTCACCGCTCGACCCACGTTATACGTTTGATTCTTTCATTGATGGTGCATCCAACCGTGTAGCCCTTGCCGCCGCCCGCACCATCGCAGAAGCAGGTTCTAGCGCTGTTCGCTTCAACCCGCTTTTCATCCATGCATCTGTCGGTCTTGGTAAGACTCACCTTCTTCAGGCAATTGCCGCAGCAGCGCTGCAGCGTCAGGAAAAGGCCCGAGTCGTTTATCTGACCGCTGAATACTTCATGTGGCGCTTTGCAACTGCGATTCGTGACAACAATGCTCTTTCCTTCAAGGAACAGCTTCGTGATATCGACCTGCTCGTCATCGATGACATGCAGTTCCTGCAGGGCAAGTCGATCCAGCATGAATTCTGTCATCTGCTCAACACGCTGCTCGATAGCGCTAAGCAGGTTGTTGTTGCCGCCGACCGTGCACCTTCGGAACTGGAATCGCTTGATGTCCGCGTGCGCTCGCGTCTTCAGGGCGGTGTCGCTCTGGAAGTTGTTGCACCAGACTACGAAATGCGCGTCGAGATGCTGCGCCGCCGTCTGACGGCTGCTCAGGTCGAAGATCCAAGCCTCAATATCGATGACGATATCCTCGCTCATGTCGCCCGTACGGTCACTGGATCGGGTCGCGAACTGGAAGGTGCATTCAACCAGCTTCTGTTCCGTCAGTCGTTCGAGCCTAATCTCTCGATTGATCGCGTTGACGAACTGCTTGGTCACCTGACACGCGTAGGCGAACCAAAGCGCATCCGCATTGAAGAAATTCAGCGCATCGTTGCTCGTCACTATAATGTGTCGAAGCAGGACCTGCTTTCAAATCGCCGCACGCGTACCATCGTGAAGCCACGTCAGGTTGCAATGTATCTTGCCAAGATGCTGACGCCACGTTCGCTGCCGGAAATCGGTCGTCGTTTTGGTGGTCGCGACCACACGACGGTTCTTCATGCGGTTCGCAAGATCGAAGATCTGGTCGGTGCTGACACCAAGCTGGCGCAAGAACTTGAGCTTCTCAAGCGTCTGATCAACGATCAGGCAGCCTGATCGACAGAAATTAGTTAAAAAGCCCGCGCCGTGTCGATTTGCGACGTGGCGCGGGCTTGCTTTTCGTCTCAAAAATCTGCCACTTTAGCAAACCTTCGGGCGCCACAAGCGCCTTACTGATAGGGGCGTCTGCCCGTTGCGCGGTTGCCCAGTCCTAGAGAGCGAGTGCGTTTCAATATGCGTGTAACCCTGGAACGGTCGAACCTTCTTAAATCCCTCAATCATGTGCATCGCGTTGTCGAACGCCGCAACACGATTCCTATCCTGTCGAACGTGCTTTTGCAGGCAGAGGGCGCAAGCCTCGCGCTGAAGGCCACCGACCTTGATCTTGAGGTCAATGAAGCAACCGCAGCCATGGTCGAGCAGGCTGGTGCCACCACGGTTCCGGCACATCTTCTTTATGATATCGTGCGCAAACTGCCGGATGGCGCTGAAGTGATGCTGTCCACCAATCCGGATGGCGGGTCGATTTCGGTGATTTCCGGAAAATCCTCTTTCCGTCTGCAGTCGCTGCCACAGTCCGATTTTCCGGAACTGACTGCCGGCGCTTTCACCCATTCATTCCGCATCGATGCACAGGCTCTCAAGCGCCTGATTGATCGCACCCAGTTTGCGATCTCGACGGAAGAAACTCGCTATTACCTCAACGGCATTTATTTCCACGCCATTGAAAGCGATGGTGCTTTGAAGTTGCGTGCCGTTGCAACCGATGGCCATCGTCTGGCACGCGCTGAACTCGAAGCCCCTTCTGGCACTGAAGGTATGCCGGGCATCATTATTCCGCGTAAGACGGTTGCTGAACTTCAGAAGCTCGTTGATGCTCCGGATACGGTTGTTTCGGTTGAACTTTCTGACGCAAAAATCCGCTTCACTGTTGGCTCGGTGGTTCTGACCTCCAAGCTCATCGATGGCACATTCCCGGATTACCAGCGCGTGATCCCTTCGGGCAATGACAAGAAGCTCACCATCAGCCGTCAGGAATTTGCTGCTTCTGTTGATCGTGTTTCCACGATTTCCAGTGAGCGCGGCCGTGCGGTCAAGCTTTCGATCGCTGATGGTCAGTTGACGCTGACGGTCAACAATCCCGATTCGGGAAGTGCGACCGATGAACTGGCTGCGGATTACGATGCTGATCCGATCGATATCGGTTTCAACTCGAAATATCTGCTCGACATCACCAGCCAGCTTTCCGGTTCCGATGCCGTCTTCATGCTGGCTGATGCCGGTTCTCCTACGCTGGTGCGCGATACCGGCGATGAAGATGTGCTCTATGTTCTGATGCCTATGCGCGTCTAGGATATGAAAACCGACCGTGAGCATTTCTGAACCCATTATAAGCCGTCCGGATCGAGTCTCGGTCCGGCGGCTTAAACTTTCTGATTTCCGCAACTACACGGAACTCACGCTCCCGCTTGGTCCCGGCCATGTGGTGCTGACAGGTGAAAACGGTTCAGGCAAAACCAACCTCATTGAAGCCGTTTCCTTTCTGTCGCCGGGCAGGGGGCTGCGCCGTGCTTCCTATGATGACGTGGCTCGCACCAGCGGCCATGATGGCTTTGCCATTCATGCTTCGCTTGATTGTATGATCTATGGTGATGCTGAAATCGGCACCGGCACAGCGGGCGGTGGTGAAGGCGGCCGCAAAGTCCGCATCAATAGCAATGCTGCATCCGGTGACGAACTTCTCGATTATGCGCGCATTCTCTGGGTGGTGCCGTCAATGGACGGTCTATTTACCGGTGGCGCATCGGACAGGCGGCGCTTTCTTGACCGCATGGTGCTGGCAATCGATACCGGCCACGGCAAGCGCGTGCTGGATTATGAGAAGGCCATGCGCTCGCGCAATCGGCTGCTGAGCGATGGTAACAGCGACAATCAGTGGCTCGATGCGATTGAAAGCCAGATGGCTGAGCTTGGCATTGCCATAGCGGCGGCCCGCTCAGAGGCCATGCGGCTGATCGCTGCGATGATTGAACGCCTGCCTGCTGAAGGTCCTTTTCCCAAGGCAGACTGCTTTCTTGAAGGAACACTTGAGCAGCGCATTGGTCTTGAAGCAGCGCTTGATCTTGAAGAAGATTTTCGGCGCACAATGCGAGACGGTCGTGCCCGGGATCGCGCTGCAGGACGCACGCTTGAAGGCCCGCATCGCACGGATCTGATTGTGCAGCATCGGCCAAAATCCATGCCCGCTGCCCTTTGTTCCACCGGCGAGCAGAAGGCACTGCTGATCGGGCTTATTCTGGCTCATGCAAGGCTGACGGGCGAGCTTTCGGGCATGGCACCGATTTTGTTGCTTGATGAAATCGCGGCCCATCTCGATACCGGACGCCGCGCGGCTTTATTTGGTATTCTCGATGATCTTGGCGGACAGGCTTTCATGACCGGCACCGACCGTTCACTGTTTGAAGCTCTTGAAGGGGATGCGCAGTTTTTCAATGTTGCTGGGGGCGAACTCACCAGACTTTGAGACAAAATATCCGCTGACAGATGGCCTTAACGGGCCTATGTTTATGCATCATGAACGCACCATCAAAGCCCTTTTCATCCGAAGAATTAGAGCGCTATGCGCGCCATATTGTGCTGCCGGAAATCGGCGGGCCTGGACAGCAGCAGCTGAAAGCTGCCCGTGTGCTCGTGGTGGGAGCTGGCGGACTCGGTGCGCCGGTTCTGCAATATCTGGCCGCAGCTGGTATCGGAACACTTGGCCTTGTCGATGACGATACGGTGTCGTTGTCGAACCTGCAGAGACAGGTAATCCACGACACTGAGAGCGTTGGTCAGAGCAAGGTTGCAAGTGCGACGGCTTCGATTGCTCGTATCAATCCGCATGTGAAGGTCGAAGGCCACGCATTGCGCCTCAACAGTGAAAATGCACAAGCCCTGATCAGCCAATATGATGTTGTTGTTGATGGCTCTGATAACTTTACGACACGTTATGCACTCGCAGATGCAAGCGCTTTGGCAGAGCGACCACTGGTCTCAGGTGCAATGGGGCGCTTTGACGGCACGGTCACTGTGCTTATGCCTTATGCAAAGGGCGCAGATGGAGCGCCTAATCCTTCCTATCGTGATCTGTTTCCGGATATGCCGCCGCCGGGTGCCGTGCCGACCTGTGCTGAGGCCGGAGTTCTCGGTGTATTGCCGGGCGTGATCGGCAATTTGCAGGCCATGGAAGTCATCAAGCTCATAACGGGCATTGGCGAACCGCTGGTCGGAAGGCTCCTGCTTTACAACGCATTGAACGTGCGTTTTGAAACAATCCGATACAAGGCACGCAAACCCAAATGACAGAATTTCGCATGACATCCATCGACGCGGATTTTGGTCACTGGGACGAACTTTTGAAGCTCATTCAGAGCAGCTTCGTTTATATGGATGGCATTATCGATCCGCCATCGTCTGCGCATCATCTGACGATAGAGGCTCTTCAAGGGAAGGCAGCCGTAGAAACCGGCTTTGCAGTGTTCATCGGTGATGCTTTGGCTGGTTGTGTGTTCATCGCTGAGAAAGAAAATCATTTTTATCTCGGCAAGCTTGCTGTCGCACCTGCCTTTGAAGGCCGGGGTATTGCACGTCAGCTCATGGCAAAGGCCGAGCAGCAGGCAGTCACGCGCGGCAAACCTGTAATGGAACTGCAAGTGCGTATCGAGCTTGAACGCAATCACATTGTTTTCGGTAGGCTCGGCTATCGCAAAGTAGCCGAGACATGCCATCCCGGGTTTACAAGAACGACATCGATAACCATGCGTAAGGAGATCTCGCGTGGCACTGACATTAACCCATGAAGAGCAGTCGATAGCTGCCGGGGAACAGGGACAAGGGGCTGCGATGGCCATGCGCATCGTAGCCGAAACAGCGCGTTTGATGGGGGCATCGCGCCTCATCCCGATCGCGTCTGCACATATTGATGGTGCGCTCTATCACGGCGATAGCGGTACGCTGTTCGCTGAACGACTGGTTGATGGCGGTGCCAGAACCAAAGTGCGCGCCACCCTTAATGTGGGATCTATTGATCTCACCGGCTGTTCCCGCAATTTGTTGCCGCAACATGAGGCCGACATGGCCAGACGCATGATGCGGGCTTATATCAAGCTCGGATGCGAGCCGACATGGACCTGCGCGCCTTATCAGGCCGGACATCGTCCCGCAAAGGGAACAGACGTTGCATGGGGCGAGTCGAACGCCGTCGTATTCTGCAATTCCGTGCTTGGTGCCAGGACAAACCGCTACGGCGATTTTCTGGATATAGCTTGCGCTATTGCCGGACGCGCACCTGATTATGGTCTCCATCGAAACGAGAATCGTCGAGCGACGGTTATTCTCGATATTTCCGCAATTAATCCTGCTTTCCTTCAATCAGAGGTCGCGTGGCCGATTCTTGGCAATCTGTTTGGCCGGAGTGTTGGCACAAGTATCGGTGTTGTGGCTGGTGCGGGAATGCGTCCGGATGAAGATGCGCTGAAGGCCTTTGGAGCTGCGGCAGCCTCGGTGGGGTCTGTTGGCCTTTTCCACGTCGCGGGTGTGACCCCGGAAGCTCCCGACCTTGAAACAGCCATGCAGCATCAAAAGCCAGACGGCATCATTCATGTGACACAGGAAATGATCGAAGCCACCCGCAAACGTCTGTCGACGGTCGATCATGCGGATTCAATAGATGCGGTGGCGATTGGCAGCCCGCATCTGTCGATCACTGAATTTGACAGGCTCGAACGTGCAATCGCGGGTCGGAAGCTTGCCGTGCCGCTTTATGCTTGTACCGGGCGACATGCCCTTGTTGAGCTGGAAAAGAACGGACGCAGAGCGCTGCTTGAAAAGGCAGGCGTTGTCATCGTAGCGGATACTTGTGTTGTGGTGACGCCGATCATGCCAACAAAAGATGATGCGGTTCTGATGACCAATTCCGGCAAGTTCGCGCATTATGCGCCGGGTAATACCGGCTATGGCGTACTGTATGGCTCACTTGAGGAATGCGTTGAAAGTGCTGTCGCTGGTCGACCTATATTTGAGAGGCAGGCCGCATGAGTACCTCCAATTATATGTCATCGGTTCTGGTCGCGGGGAAGGCAACAGAAGCTCACGCACTGGTTTTGTCGGCTCCTATCAGCTTCTGGGGCGGAGTTGACCCCAAAACCGGACGGATTGCCGATGTCCGCCACCCGGAACACGGGCAGAGTATTTCGGGCTATGTGTTGTGTTTACCGGGAACGATCGGCTCGTCATCAGCCGCAGCAGTACTGCTCGAGCTGGTTCATGCCGGTTTGGCACCGGCCGCAATCATATTGCATGAACCCGATGCGATCCTGCTTCTCGGGCTTATTGTTGCACGCGAGATGGGACATGATGTTCCTATCGCAGTCGAGTTTGACCGGGAGAAGCAAAAGAAACTCGCCGGCCATCGGGTGACGGTCGGCGAGAATGGGAATATTTCGATCAGCGCCTAATATTGCGTGGCGCGGTCAACCACGTTTTCGAGCGTTCCGTCGCGTTCAAACGCTTCGATCTGGCGGATAATCTGCGGAACAATTGCGGTTGCCGAGGAGCTTGCAGCCGCATGTGGCGTGATCGTTACCTTCGGATGCGCCCAGAGCGGGCTATCAGTGGGCAGCGGTTCCTGGTTGAACACATCGAGCGTGACCGCCGAAAGCAGGCCACGATCAAGAGCTGCAAGAATATCAGCTTCGTTCTGCAAGCCACCACGACCTGCGTTGATCAGCACAGGCGCGCCCAGCGGACCGTCGCTTTTCAATTGCGCAAACATCGTCATGGACAGAATGCCCTTGGTGTCCGGCGTCAAAGGCAGAAGACAGACGAAGATATCGGCGGTCTTGAGGAAGCGTGTAAAGCCTTCCTTGCCGTTGAAGGTCTGAACGCCGTCGATCTCCTGCGGACGGCGACTCCATCCGGTAACATTGAAACCAATCGCTTTGAGCTTTTCTGCTGCATCACGGCCCAAGACACCCAATCCCATAATGCCGACAGTCACTTCATGGGCTGCTGGCTGGCGTGGGTCTTCATGCCAGACGCGATTCTTCTGCTGCTTGCGGTAGCTTGCGCCAAGGCGATGATGATCAAGCACCTGCCAGACCACATATTCGGTCATGCGCATGGTGAGATCATCTGAAATGACCCGTACCAGCGGTACGTCCGGAATATGCGGATCATGAAAGACATGATCGACGCCAGCCCCCAGCGAGAATATCACTTTGAGATTTGGAAGATTGGTCAGCGAACCGGGCTTTTGCTTCCAGACAAGCGCGTATTCGATGCTTGGATCATTTTCTGTACGTTCTGTCACGACATTGCGTTCAGGCGCATGGGCCTTGAAGCTATCGATCCAGATGGCCGGGTCCCAATTGGTCACGGAGAGTAAGATATTGCCGCTTTTGCTCATTGTTTCACTCCTCCCAAAGTGGTTGCCTCCATGTGGAAGGCTGCTGCCATCAGTGCCTTGGTATATTCCGTTTTCGGATTGGCAAAGACTTCCTTCGACGTTCCGTATTCGACTGCCTTGCCATTGCGCATCACCAGCACATCATTGGCCAGTGCCCGCACTACTTTCAGATCGTGGCTTATGAAAAGATAAGCGAGATCATGCTTCTTCTGCAATGCGCGCAAAAGATCAACCACCTGCGCCTGTACGCTCATGTCGAGCGCCGAAGTTGGCTCATCCAGCATTACGAATTTCGGATTGAGTACCATGGCGCGTGCGATGGCAATGCGTTGGCGCTGACCGCCGGAAAACTCGTGCGGGTAACGAAAGCGACTTTCAGGATCAAGGTTCACTTCTTTGAGCGCGGACACAACGCGCTCGTCGCGATCATCAGCGGAAAGCTTCGGCTCATGCACCAGCAGACCTTCAGCGATGATATCTGCGATGGTCATACGCGGGCTTAATGAGCCGAACGGGTCCTGAAAGACGATCTGCATTTCACGGCGGAGCGGGCGCATATCCTTGAAGCTGAACTTCGCAATATCGCGTCCGTCGAAGCGGATTTCGCCCTTGGATGAGATCATGCGCGACAGGGCCAGCCCAAGCGTCGTCTTGCCGGAACCGGACTCACCCACGACACCCAGCGTCTGTCCCGCGCGCAGTTCCACATCAATGCCATCTACGGCCTTCACATGATCGACTGTCTTACGCAGGAAGCCCTTTTTGATCGGGAACCAGACGCGGACATCCTTGCCTTCCATCACTGTCTTGGCAGAGAGATCGGCCAGTGGTGGCTCGCCCTTTGGCTCTGCGGCAAGCAGATGCTTGGTATATTCGTGTTGCGGATTATCGAAGATTTCCTTGGTCGGCCCAGTCTCGACAATCTTGCCTTTGCTCATCACGCAAACCCGGTCGGCGATTTTGCGAACGATGCCGAGGTCATGGGTGATAAAGAGCATCGACATGCCCTGTGCTTCTTTTAGGTCTGCAAGAAGCTTCAGGATTTGCGCCTGCACCGTGACGTCGAGTGCTGTGGTTGGCTCATCAGCGATCAGCAGCTTTGGCTTGTTGGCAAGCGCCATGGCAATCATCACGCGCTGGCGCTGGCCACCCGAAAGCTGATGTGGAAAGGATTGCAGGCGTTTTTCCGGCTCACGGATGCCCACTTCTTCCAGCAATTCCAGCGTCCGCTTGCGTGCTGCCTGATCGCTCATGCCCTGATGCATCTTCAGAATTTCACCGATCTGTCGCTCCACCGTATGCAACGGATTAAGCGAGGTCATCGGCTCCTGAAAGATCATGGTGACATCGTTGCCGCGCACGCGCCGCAACTCAGGCTCGGAAGCCTTCATCAGGTCTTTGCCGTTGAAGAGAATTTCCCCGGATGGGTGGCTTGCAGCCGGATAGGGCAAAAGCTTCAGGATGGAGAGTGCTGAAACGGACTTGCCGGAACCAGACTCACCAACCAGTGCAATTGTTTCACCTTCGGCGATATCGAAGGAAACGCGGTCGACGGAAATGCGTTCTTCACCATTCTGGCGGAAGGCGACGGAAAGATCGCGGACGGAAAGCAAAGGCTTATTCATCGACCCACTCATTGACCGGCTCATTGAAATGCCTTTCGTGGATCAAATGCGTCACGGGTGGCTTCGCCGATGAAGATCAACAGCGACAGCATGACCGAGATAACCACAAAGCCTGTAATGCCAAGCCATGGGGCTTGAAGATTGTTCTTGCCCTGCGCAAGCAATTCGCCAAGCGAGGCCGAGCCTGGCGGCAAACCGAAGCCAAGGAAGTCGAGCGCTGTCAGCGTCGTGATCGAACCATTGAGAATGAACGGCAGGAAGGTAAGCGTTGCGACCATCGCGTTGGGCAAAAGATGTCGCCACATGATTGTGCCATTCTTCACGCCGAGTGCACGGGCTGCATTCACATATTCAAAGTTTCTGGCACGCAGGAATTCAGCACGCACCACGCCAACAAAGGCGACCCATGAAAACAGCAACATAATGCCCAGCAATACCCAGAATCCGGGCGGTAGTATCGCAGCGATAATCAGCAGCAGATAAAGCACCGGAATCGAAGACCAGATTTCGATCACGCGCTGGAAGATAAGATCGACCCAACCGCCGAAATAGCCCTGCACAGCACCAGCTGTCACGCCGATGATGGCGGAGAAGAAGGTGAGGATCAGACCGAACATCACCGAGATGCGGAAGCCATAAAGCGCGCGGGCAAAGACATCGCGGGCCTGATCATCAGTGCCGAGCCAGTTCCAGTTGCCGACGATGCAGTTCGGGTCGTTGATACCGTCCGGGTAACGCTGGCAACGCTGTTCTGCCGTATAAAGCCATGTAGGCTTTGAAGGTGCTGCTTCTGGAATCTCGTTGTTGACGGTGTTGTAGGAATACCGAACGGGTGGCCAGATTGCCCAGCCATTATTCTTGATTTCATCCTGAATAACCGGGTCGCGGTAATCGGTGACGGCGTAAAAGCCTCCGAATTTTTCTTCCGGATAATCGACAAAAACCGGCGTGAGCAGCTCGCCTTTGTAGGAAACGAGGATCGGGCGGTCGTTAGCGATAAACTCGGAACAGATCGCTGCCACAAGAAGCACGAGGAAAATCCACAGCGACCAGTAACCGCGCTTGTTGGCTTTGAAATTCTGCCAGCGACGACGATTGAGCGGTGAAAGAAACGGGCGCTTTACCGGCTTGGCTTGAGGGGAAAAAGTGGCGTCTGTCATCACACGTCCCTCCGGTCAAAGTCGATGCGCGGATCAATCCATGTGTACATAAGATCAGACAAAAGCCCGACCAAAAGCCCGATCAGCGAGAAAATAAACAGGCTGGCAAACACTACCGGATAATCGCGGTTGATGATCGACTGATAGCCAAGAAGCCCCAGACCATCGAGCGAGAAGATCGTTTCGATCAGCAGTGAGCCAGTGAAGAATGCCGAGATGAAGGCGCCCGGAAAACCAGCAATTACGATCAGCATGGCATTGCGGAACACATGGCGGTAAAGCACCTGATGTTCGGTCAGTCCCTTGGCGCGTGCCGTGGTCACATATTGTTTGCGGATTTCTTCCAGAAACGAGTTCTTGGTCAGAAGGGTTGTGGTGGCAAAGGCCGACAGGACCAGAGCTGTTACGGGCAGAACCATGTGCCAGAGATAATCGCCGATCTTTCCCAATACCGACATTTGCGCAAAATCAGGCGAGGTGAGGCCACGGAGCGGGAACCAGTCGAAAAACGAACCACCGGCAAAAAGTACAATCAGCAGGATGGCGAACAGGAAGCTCGGAATAGCATAGCCGACGATGATGATGGCGCTGGTCCATGTGTCGAAGCGGGTGCCTTCCTTGATCGCCTTGCGAATGCCAAGCGGGATCGAGATCAGATAGGACAGGAAGGTGAGCCACAGTCCGAGCGAGATGGAAACCGCCATTTTCTCTTTGATGAGGTCGATCACGCTGATGTCGCGAAAATAGCTGCGGCCAAAATCGAAGCGCATATAGTTCCAGAGCATCTGTCCGAAGCGCTCGAGGGGAGGCTTATCGAAGCCGAACTGCTTTTCAAGATCGGCAATGAACTGGGGGTCGAGTCCCTGCGCACCGCGATATTTCGAGTTGGATGAACCACTATCGAGGTTGTTTTGGCCAAAATCACCGCCACCGCCCGAAAGTCGGTCAAGAGCATCGCCGCCCTGACCGGAAAGCTGTGCAATCACACGCTCAACAGGCCCGCCGGGAGCAAACTGAACAACGGCGAAGGATATGGCCATGATGCCGAGAATGGTCGGGATCATCAAAAGCAGGCGGCGTAAAATATAAGCGCCCATCAGCCTTCACGGCTCCGGAAATTCAGGTTGCTCTTATGGCTTGCCAACAGCTTTTGCCCTTTTGTTTTTCAAGATCATGATCTTGCCCGAAAACGGGTCCCCTTTTTGGGGTTATGTTTTAATCCACCAAAGCGTCTCAACCGGGAAGCCATAATCGGGCTTTGGCTCCTTGAAACCAAAACGGTCCCAATAGGCCGCCAAGTGATTCGCTACAGTCCAATTTGGAATCCACTCGCGCCGGATACGCAAGTACCGATCAAGCACCCGGATCGTTGCGACTAGTTCGTCGCGCGTGGAAACCTTGCCCACATCCTCGATCAATGCGTCGATAATGGGATCAGACGTGCCCGGAAAGTTATAAGTGCCCGGTGTTTTTGCCGATTCTGATCCGAACATGCTCGCTAGCGAATCCTTGGTTGGCGTCGCGCTGAACTGGATCGCCATGCCGACCATATCGAAATCAAAATTCTGCAACCTTGCCTGATACTGGCTGGCATCGACCAATCGTTGACTCGCATCAATGCCAATTGCCCGCAGCTTCTGTACAAAGGGATTGTAAATGCGTCCAAAGGCATCTGAGTTGCTGAGAATTTCCAGCGAGAATTTCGTCCCGCTCTTGTCATGGAACTGACCGTTCTTGCGTTCAAAACCTGCCTGCTGCATCAGATCAACGGCACGCGAGAAAAGTTTGCGATCTCGTCCGGTGCCGTCGGAAACCGGCATGACCGGAACTTCCGCAAAAATCTCCTGCGGAAGCTTGTCACGGTAGCGTTCAAGGATCTTCAACTCGTCTGATCCCGGCGCTCCCGTCGCCTCAAAATCCGAGCCGTTGAAGCATGATTGCGAGCGCTCATAGGTATTGTAGAACAGGTTTGCGTTGGTCCATTCGAAGTCAAAGCAAAGATTGATGGCTTCACGTATGAGCGGATCGCGGAAACGTTCGCGGCGCTGGTTGAGCGCCCATGCCTGCATCAGTGGACGCTTCTCTCTCGGGAACGTGCGCTTGATCACTTTCTTCTGCTGAACGGCAGGGAAGTCATAGGTCGTCGCCCAGTTCTTTGCGACATTCTCTTCGCGAAAGTCTATGGCACCTTTCTTGAAGGCTTCAAACTCCGGCTGGCGATCCTGATAGAACTCAATCCGAATGCGATCAAAATTGCTGGTTCCGCGCCTTACGGGCAAATCTTTCGCCCAATAATCCTCTACACGCTCATATTCGATTGCCTGCCCAGCAGACACTTTTCCGACCCGGTAAGCGCCAGATCCAAGAACGGCCTCCATGCTGGCCGAATCAAACTCGCGATCCTTGAACCAGTTTGCAGAAAGGATAGGGAGTTCAAGAGAATCAAGAATTGCCTGCGGATTTCGACCTTCTGCAAGGCGCAAACGCACCTGATATGTTCCGACCGCATCCACTTTTTCAATAGCCGCCAGCGATTGTCGAAGGAGGGGATGCCCCTTTTCCTTGATCGTTATATAGCTGAAGACCACGTCTTTTGCTTCAACGGTTGAGCCGTCGTGAAAGCGTGCTTCTTTACGAAGATCAAACAGGAAAGACCGGCGGTCTTCAGACAGAGTTACGCTCTTCGCCAGCAGACCATACATGGAATCAGGTTCATCGAGTGCTGAGGCCATCAGACTGTCGAAAGTGAGTTCCATGCGCGGCGGCGCATCGCCTTTAAACGTCAGAGTGTTGAGCGTGTTGAAGGTCTGTGTGTTCTGGTTCCAGAACCATGTGTTCGGTGCCAGCGTGAATGTTCCGCCCTTTGGCGCATCGGGGTTCACATAGTCGAAATGCGTAAAATCTGCCGGATATTTGAGTTCGCCAAAAGCCGATAATCCATACAACGCTTTTTGGGTTGGCAATTTGGCAAAGGCCATTTCTGGAAGCCAGGCCGCAATAGCGGCACTGCCTGAAAGACCTAGAAAATGGCGACGGTCCATAAGTAGGATGGTCATTTTCGCCGTCCTTATTCAGTGCCAGTCTTGATCTTGGTTTCCTTCGCAGGGTCTATCCACCAGGAAAATGGGTCAATCCCCATATATTCAGGCTGCTCTTCCGGCATACTGAATTTGTTCCAGTAGGCCACGTTGATGTGGTCGGAATACCATTGCGGAATGACGTAATAATTCCACAGCAATGCGCGGTCGAGGGCATGAGATGCCGTAACCAGCTCCTCGCGGTCCTTCGCATAAATGATACGGTCGATCAGTTTGTCGATGGCCGGATTTTTAATGCCCGCATAGTTGCGGCTACCTTTGAAGTCCGCGGCTTTCGAACCCCACATATCGCGCTGCTCGTTGCCTGGCGAGGCGGTCTGTGCGGTGACGGAGGTGATTACGTCGTAATCAAAGTCATTAACGCGGGCTTGATACTGCGCGGTATCGACGATGCGGACCGTCGCGTTAATACCGATCTTGCGCAGGCTTGCTGCAAACGGATTATAGATGCGTTCATCCGTTGGGTCTTTACCCAGAAATTCAATCGTGAACTGATTGCCTTTGGCATCAACAAGCTTGTTGCCCTGCAATTTCCAGCCAGCTTCGCCAAAAAGCTGCAACGCCTTGCGCAGATTATCGCGTGTTGCCTGTGGCGTATCGTAAACCGGAAGCTTGAACTCTTCGGTCAGAGCCTCGGCCGGTAGTGCGTCCTTTACGGTTTCAAGAATTGCCGTTTCTTCCGGCGTTGGCGCTCCGCTCAGCTGCAGTTCGTTGCCAGCAAAATAGCTGTTGATGCGTGTGTACTGATTGAAGAATAGAAGGCGGTTCATCGATTCAAAATCGAAAGCATAGGTCAGTGCTTCACGTACTTTCGGGTCTTTGAACTTATCCTTGCGGGTATTCAGAAAATACCCCTGCATTCGACCGACCGCATTGAATGGGAATGATTTTTTTACAACATCGCCGCGTTGCACCGCTGGGAAATTATACTGCTCGGCCCAACGCTGCGCGCGATTCTCATTGCGGTAATCGTACTGACCGCCCTTCTTGAAGGCTTCCCATGTCGCATCTTCGTTGAAGTAATATTCGTAGCGCACTTCATCGAAATTGTTGCGTCCGATATTTACAGGCAAGTCTTTGCCCCAATAATCGGCTACACGTTCCCATATGATGGAGCGACCGGGCACAACACTCTTGATCTTGTAAGCAGCGGAACCGAGCGGAATTTCCAATGTGGGGCGGCTGATATCGCGCTGCTTGCCCTGCGCATTTTTACCTTCCCACCAATGCTTTGGCAGAATGGCAAGCTGACCAACAATCTGTGGCAACTCGCGATTGCCGGTCTGCGAGAAGGTGAATTTCACCTCATGGTCGCCGGTCTTCTCGGCTTTTTCCACATCGCTATAATATTTGTTGTAAAGCGGCGACTGCTTCTTGAGGATATCGAAAGACCAGATAACGTCATCGACAGTGATCGGTTTGCCATCATGCCATTTGGCGTTGGGATTGAGTTTGAACTTCACCCAGGAAAAATCATCGGGATACTGCAAAGCCTCCGCAATCAGCGGATACTGTGTCGATCCCTGATCCAGCGAGTCCGTCATCAGTGTATCGTAAAGCATTCCGCCGCCAAAATCGGCGAGTCCTGCTGCGGGCACGCCCTGAACCACAAACGGATTGAGGCTATCAAATGTGCCGACTGCCACTTGATTGAGTGAGCCGCCTTTCGGCGCATCAGGGTTCACATAGTCGTAGTGTTTGAAGTCTGCCTGATATTTGGGCTCGCCGATAAGGCTGGAAGCATATCTCCATTGAGGCTCGGCATCCGTGGCATGACCAAACGATACCGTGCTCGCCAGCATGGCTACTGCGAACGCTCCCGCCCAAAAACCTCTCATCCAGCATCTCCGTTTCTGCTTCGGATATTTTGGGAGCGATTTTTATGGGTTTTTGCGGAGGAAGAAAGGCACAAGTTGAAAAAACATGCAGGCAATAAAAAAGCCGGGTCGAAACCCGGCTTTTTCTCGATATTTCAATCAGCTTAGTTCGCTGGCGCTGGCTGTGCCGGCGCAGGTGCTTCACCGCCGCCCGCTGGAGCCTGTTCTGCAGGCTTTTCAGCTTCACCTGCAGGCGCCGCACCTTCAGGTTTTGCTTCGCCACCTTCCGCAGGGGCTGCATCGGCTGTCGGAAGCGGAGCAGGATTGTCGGAAAGCGTGCGCAGATAAGCAATCAGATCGGCGCGCTCATTGTCCTTCTTATCGCCAGCAAAGCCCATGGCTGTGCCCTTGATGAAGCCCTTTGGCGAGGTGAGGAATTTGTTGAGATGTTCGTAATCCCACTTGTTGCCAGCAGCACCAAATTCTTTCATCGCAGCCGAATAGCCGAAACCTTCAACAGAGGCAGCTGGACGGTCCAGCACATCCCAAAGATGTGGTCCAACCTTATTGGCGCCACCCTTTTCACCGGTATGACATGCCGCGCAACGCTTGAAGACGGTTTCGCCGCGTGCAGGATCAGCGGATTGCAGCAAAGTTGCAATCGACACTTCTTCCTTGGCAGGTGCAGCTTCACCACCAGTCGAAGCTTCTGCCGCTTCGATTATGAAACCTGGCTTTTCAGGTGCGGGTGCATGAAACAGCGTATCGGACAGAATGCCCGTTGTCATGACAACGAAAACCGTTGCCAGAAAAGCCATGATAAACTTATTAGTCCGGGTTGAATTCATCGCCGGTCAGCGCTCCCTCTACTCAACGCCTCCAAAGCCGGCATGCAGAACCTGTGTAAAAGGCTAGCAAGTCTCTCCCCGGCATTGGGCGGAAACTAGGTCTTTTACAGGGGGGGTGCAACACCTATAAGGGGTGCTACCCCCGTGACTTTTTGACACTTTTGCTGCATTTGCTATGCAGATAAAGGTCGCCAGGAAGCAACATCAGACCTTTTAAGGCCACATTAAACACCAAGAGGCGATCATGCTTCAGACTTTGAAAACACTGACACTCATTCCGGCGCGAATGGCCTCCACACGCCTGCCAAACAAGCCTCTCGCCGACATTTGCGGCAAGCCGATGATCGTGCATGTGGCCGACCGTGCTGCGGCAGCCAAGCTCGGTCGTACTGTGGTGGCGACTGATAGCGAAGATATTTTTGCAGCAGTTCAGGCACATGGTCATGAGGTCATTATGACGCGCAGCGATCATGAGTCGGGCTCGGACCGCATTTATGAGGCGCTGCAGACAGTCGATCCGAATGGCGAGATGGAGGCGATCGTCAATGTGCAAGGTGATCTGCCGACAATCGACCCTGAAACAATCCGCCGTGCATTATTGCCGCTGGTCGATGGACCTGCGGATATCGCAACGCTTGGCGTCGAGATCACCATGGATGAAGAAAAGATCAATCCCAATGTAGTCAAGATCGTTGGTTCGCCGATGAATGATGGCGAACGCCTGCGTGCGCTCTATTTCACACGCGCTACTGCCCCTTATGGTGATGGCCCGCTTTATCATCACATCGGTCTTTATGCCTATCGCCGGGCGGCGCTGGAGCGTTTTGTGAAGATCGGGCCTTCGCCGCTCGAAAAGCGCGAAAAACTTGAGCAATTGCGTGCCCTTGAAGACGGCATGCGCATTGAAGCAGAGATTGTCCGTACAGTTCCGCTTGGCGTTGATACGCAGGCTGATCTTGACCGGGCACGGGAAATTATCGCAAAGGGTTTGTGATAAGTAAGTTTCGATTGTTGCGAAACATTTCAGAAAGTACGGATACGATGAAGACCAACCGGATTTCCTTTCAGGGTGAAGCGGGCGCCAATTCCGATACGGCTTGCCGCAACATGTTTCCCGATATGGAGCCTTTGCCGTGCCCGACTTTTGAAGATGCCTTTAATGCGGTCGAAAGCGGTGTTGCGGATCTTGCCATGATCCCGATCGAAAACACGCTCGCAGGCCGCGTTGCCGATATTCACTATCTGCTGCCGCTTGCTGATATGCATATCGTTGGTGAATATTTCCTGCCGATCCACTTCCAGCTTATGGTGCTTCCGGGCGTCAAGCGCGAAGAAATCAAGACTGTTCACAGCCATATTCATGCGCTCGGTCAGTGCCGCAATGTCATTCGTAGCAATGGCTGGAAGCCAGTGATTGCAGGCGATACGGCGGGCGCTGCACGCCTCGTTGCCGACATGAAAGATCGCTCAATGGCGGCGCTTGCGCCAAGCCTTGCGGCTGAACTCTACGGTCTCGATATTCTGGAAGAGAATGTTGAGGATTCGGAAGACAACGTGACCCGCTTCGTCGTTCTGTCCAAGAACAAAAAATGGGAGCCACGTCCAGAAAACGGCGAGCGCATAGTCACAACTTTTGTCTTCCGTGTTCGCAACGTGCCAGCCGCGCTTTATAAGGCGCTCGGTGGCTTTGCTACCAACGGCATCAACATGACCAAGCTGGAAAGCTATCAGATCGGCGGCCGTTTTATCGCGACGCAGTTCTATGCTGATGTCGAAGGTCATCCGGAAGACCAGAACCTTCAGCTCGCATTGGAAGAACTGCGCTTCTTCACCAAGGAAGTGCGCATTCTCGGCGTCTATAAAGGGGCCGATACGCGCGGCACGCAGTTGTTGGCGGCTGAATAGTTAACTACTCGCCCAGGCCTTGATCAGGTGGGTTGCGATGGCACCGGATGCCGGTACACGCAGCCCATTTTCATGTGTACCTGCAAGCATGGCACGCACTTCCACCTTGTCGAACCAGCGACCGTCTTCCAGTTCTGAACAATCAATAGTGAAGTCGTCAGACAGTACTTCGGCATGGCAGCCGATCATCAGTGAATAGGGGAATGGCCATGGCTGGCTCGCATGATAGGCGACGCGGCCGATTTCGAGCCCCATTTCCTCAAAACTCTCACGGCGCACAGCAGCTTCGATTGTCTCGCCATGCTCGATAAAGCCAGCAAGGCAGGAGTAAGACCCTGCGGTAAAATGTGGGCTGCGCGCGAGAATACATTTCTCACCGCGAACGGGCAGCATGATCGCTACGGGATCAGTGCGCGGAAAATGCTCGGCACCGCAATTCGGGCAGACACGTTTGCCACCACCGGCACGCATTTCGCTTTTTGTGCCACAACGCCCGCAAAAACGGTGGTTGCTGTGCCATGCGGTCAGTGCTGCGGCTTGTGCCAAAGCACCGACGATATCTGCAGGTACGAGCCCTTCCATGTAGATGCTGCGATAGTCCTGCGCCCGAAATGGCTCTGCAAGAGCATCCGGATCGAGCGGTGCCATGAGTGCCACAATCGGTGCGCCATCTTGCAATCCAAGCAGTACCGGCTCGTTGAGATCAGGCGAAAATGCCTGTGCTTGTTCAAGTGAGAACAGGGCGCGGGGCGCGGTTTCTTGCGTATAATCAAGTAGAAGCTTATTGCCGCCTAAAACCATCACGCGGGTTTCAGGCAACTCCAGCGCTGTAAAAGCGGAATCGTCCTGTCGCTTTTCGGAAAGGCGGTCAATGCGGTTGCCTGCAAAGCCGACAAGACGGCTCGGTTCTGTCTCCGGCAGGTCGTAAAGGCGAAAAGCCATGATGTTCTCGGGAAAATGTTTGGGAGGGAATCAGAGTGCTTCGCGGATTTCTTCAATCAGCTTTTGTGCGTCAGCATCGCTATAGGGTTCGCGGGTGCCGTGCCCCCAGACGGGGCCGGGCCAGCCTGCATCACCTTCATTGCGCGCAATGACATGGATGTGCAGCTGGCGTACGATATTGCCAAGCGCGCCGCTGTTGATCTTCTCGCAATTGGTCAGTTTCTTGACCGCCTGCGCAACAATGCCGGTTTCAAAGGTCAGCATGGTCTGATCAAGCGGCGTCATGTCGTGAATTTCGCTCAATGAGCCACGGCGCGGAACAAGGATAAGCCATGTCCAGCGCTTGTCATTCATGAGCCGCAGCTCGCAAAGGCCGAGCGGGACCACTGAAAAAGTGTCGGCGGAAAGCCGTTTATCGAGTTCAAACTGTTCCATAATAGAATTCTTATCAGTTTTTTCGTCTCTGCGCTTGTTTTTTGCGCCATGCCCTTCTTGCTTTTTGCTTCATAATTGACGATATGCAGCGTGGGAGGTTGGTGGTGGACGAGCCACTCGCCAACCGGGTCAGGTCCGGAAGGAAGCAGCCCCAACGAGCACGGCACGGGTCATCGTGCCAGCCTCCCACCTTTCTTTCATGACGATTATGGCTGTTGATGGTTGATAAGCCAGCGTCGAAGTCACTTTCGTCTGCGGTCCAAACTGTTTAGAGTTTGTTGATCGGAACAAGCGAACAGGGAACGGAAGGGTCGCAATGGACACAAAATCCGAAACTGGCGCTTATCGCGTTCTCGCCCGCAAGTATCGCCCCCAGAATTTCAATGATCTGATCGGCCAGGAGCCGATGGTCCGCACGCTGAAAAACGCGTTCGAGACCGGTCGTATCGCGCAGGCATGGATGCTGACTGGTGTTCGCGGTGTGGGCAAAACCACAACTGCGCGTATTCTGGCGCGCGCGCTTAATTACAAGACCGATTCTATCGATCAGCCGACAATTGATCTCTCCGTAATGGGTGAGCATTGTCAGGCGATCATGGAAGGCCGCCATGTCGATGTCATCGAAATGGATGCGGCTTCGCATACAGGTATCGATGATATTCGCGAAATCATCGAGCAGGTGCGCTATCGCCCTGTTTCGGCGCGCTACAAAGTTTACATCATCGACGAAGTGCACATGCTGTCCAATCAAGCCTTCAATGGCCTGTTGAAGACGCTTGAAGAGCCGCCGCCGCATGTGAAATTTATCTTCGCCACCACCGAAATCCGCAAGGTTCCGATCACAGTTCTGTCGCGCTGTCAGCGTTTTGATCTGCGTCGCATCGAATCGGGTACGTTGGCTGCACATCTGCGCCGGATTGCCGAAGCTGAAGCAATCGAAGTCGATGACACATCGCTTGCGATGATTGCGCGCGCGGGCGAGGGGTCCGCACGCGATTCGCTCTCCATTTTTGATCAGGCCATCGCGCATGGCGCGGGTCATGTTTCGGCGGAAGCCGTGCGTTCAATGCTCGGTCTTGCAGACCGCGCGCGCATTATCGATCTCTTTGAGATGATCATGCGTGGGGACGTTGCTGGTGCTTTGACCGAATTTCGTGCGCAATATGATGTCGGAGCCGACCCATCGGTCGTGCTTACTGATTTGGCCGATTTCAATCATCTGGTGACACGTCTACGGTTTACGCCGGATGTGGCGGAAGATGTATCGCTCTCGGAAGATGAGCGCGTTCGCGGTCGCGATTTTTCGCAGAAGCTTTCGGTGCGCGTGCTGTCTCGGACATGGCAAATGCTGCTTAAGGGCATTGCAGAAGTGGATACGGCAACGCGGCCTGTGCAGGCCGCAGAAATGCTGCTGATCCGTCTGGCCCATGCCGCTGATCTGCCAACGCTTGATGAAGCACTGCGTGGACTTGAAAATGGCTCTGTTTCGGCTCCGCGTCCGCAATCTCCAAGCGGCGCAAGGCCAAATGGCGGTTCGCAGCCAGAAGCGCGCGGCAGTGTTGATGCGGTTTCCGCCTCAACCATGATGCCTGCATCGGGTGGTCCTGCAACAGCCATGCGTCTGGTGGAAACACAGCCGCAGCCGGTTCAACCGCCCGCACCACAGCAGTTTGTCGATAGCACACCACAGCCTTCGGTTCAGATCAACAGCCTCAATGATATCGTTGCGCTGGCTGATAAGTTTCGCGACATGCAGTTCAAGATTCTGGTCAAGAACTGCGTGCGCCTGTCCTCCATCGCTGCCGGAAGGCTTGAGATTGGTCTGACCGACGATGCACCGAAATCGCTGCCGAGCGATATTTCGCAGCGCCTGCACAACTGGACCGGCATTCGCTGGGTCGTGACAGTTGCGCGTGACGTTTCTGGGCAAACTGTTGCAGAAGCTGAAACCGAGCGTCGCGATAACCTCGTGACCGATGCGCGCGCTGATCCCGATGTTGCTGCAATTCTTGCAGCTTTTCCGGGCGCAAAGATAACAGATGTCCGCATTGCCGTTGCAGAACAGGGCGATGATGACGATATAGACCTTGATACTGTCGAAGACGTGCCCGGCGCGCCTTCTGACGATGATTGAATTTTAGAGCGCATCCCGAAAAGTGCGAAGCGGTTTTCGGAGTAAGATGCGCGTTCAAAAAATGATGGAGTGAACCCATGCGTGACATGATGGGCATGATGAAACAGGCAAAGGAACTGCAGGCCAAGATGAAGGCCATGCAGGACGAGATTGCCAATCTTGAAGCAACCGCTTCTTCGGGTGGCGGTTTGGTTACTGTCACGCTTTCGGGCAAGGGCACCTTGTCGGCTCTGCGCATAGATCCTTCACTTGCCAAGGAAGACGAGGTCGAAATCCTCGAAGATCTGATCATCGCAGCTCATAATGATGCCAAGGCGAAGCTCGAAGCTGAAATGGCTGAAAAGACCCAGTCGCTCACCGCCGGTCTGCCAATTCCTCCGGGCTTCAAGCTGCCGTTTTAAGACTATTCGGGGAGCTAACCAGCTCCCCTTTTTACCTCTTTATGACTCCCCAACCACCTAAAGCAGCATGTCAAAACGTATCGCCGGTCCCGAAATTGAACGTCTGATCCAGCTTCTGGCTCGTGTGCCGGGATTGGGGCCGCGTTCTGCGCGTCGTGCGGCGTTGCACTTGATCAAGAAAAAAGAGGCGCTTCTGGTGCCGCTTGGCGGTGCCATGCAAGAGGCTGCTGAAAAAGTGCGCATCTGCTCATGTTGCGGCAATGTCGATACTTCTGACCCCTGCACCATTTGCACTGATGCTCGTCGTGATCCTACGACGTTGATCGTCGTGGAAGATGTGTCCGACCTCTGGGCGCTTGAACGCGCGGGCACCATGAATGTGCGCTATCATGTGCTGGGCGGTCGCCTGTCGCCTCTGGATGGCATTGGCCCGGATGATCTCAACATCAAAGGGCTGGTCGAGCGCGTTGCAACGGGCGACATCAAGGAAGTGATTCTCGCGGTGAATGCGACAGTCGAAGGCCAGACGACAGCGCATTACATTACCGATCAGCTGACAAATTTTGAAGTCCGTGTAACACGGCTTGCGCATGGCGTTCCTGTTGGCGGTGAGCTTGATTATCTCGATGAAGGAACGCTTGCGGCTGCATTGCGAGCGCGAACGACGCTTTAAGTCTCAATTATTCTGTTTTGGGAGACGTGTATGAAGGCTGCATTCTGGAAACGAGGCCTGACCACGGCTCTTTGTGTGGCTGCGTCCCTATCTGTAGCGCCTTCTTTTGCAGCCCCCTCCAAAGCGCAGATTGAGAGCCAGTATCGCAACTGGATTGAAAAAGACCTCTGGCCCGAAGCAAAGGCGGCTGGTGTTTCACGCCCTGTTTTTGAGCAGGCTTTTGCAGGTGTTACGATCAACTGGAAACTGCCTGATCTTGTCATTCCGGGCGAAAAACCAACAGCACCCAAAGAGCAGAAACAGGCGGAGTTCGGCGCGCCGGGCAAATACTTCAATGCCAAAACGATTGGTTCTGTCACAAGCGGCGGCAAAGCGCGGCTTGGTCAGAATGCAAGCCTGCTCAAAAGCATCGAGCAGCAATATGGCGTGCCGGGCCGCATCCTTGTGGCCATCTGGGGTCGCGAATCGGGCTTTGGCACGGTCAAAATTCCGTACAATGCCTTTGAAGTACTGGGCACCAAGGCCTTCATGGCAACGCGCAAGGAAATGTTCCGCAAAGAGCTGATTGCAGCACTCCAGATCACCTCACGCGGCTACATCTCCAATGGTTCGATGAAAAGCTCGTGGGCGGGTGCGCTGGGTCAGCCGCAATTCATGCCGACATCCTATCTCAAACATGCCGTTGATTTTGATGGTGACGGCAAGCGAGACATCTGGAATTCGGTGCCCGATACGCTCGGCTCCATCGCCAATTATCTAAAAATCCATGGCTGGCAGGCGGGGCGCGACTGGGGCTATGAAGTCAATGTGCCTCAGAATATTTCCTGTTCTCTGGAAGGGCCAGACCAGGGCAAGACATTTGCCGAATGGGCAAAGCTCGGTATCGCCCGCACCAATGGCAAGGCGTTTCCGGCCAATGAAATGCGCGGTGAGGGTTTTCTGCTCATGCCCGCTGGTCGTTATGGACCGGCCTTTATCGTGACGCCGAATTTCTACGTCATTAAAGATTACAATATGAGCGATCTCTATGCGCTCTTCATCGGCCATGTTGGCGACCGTATTGCCTATGGTGCGGGTGATTTCCAGACGCAATGGGGCAATGTCGGCACCATGTATCGCTCCGACATTCTTGCGATGCAGAAGCGTATGCAGGCGCAGGGTTACGATGTTGGTAAGGCCGATGGTCTGCCGGGCTTCAAAACCCGTCGCTCGATTGGTCTTTGGCAGTCAAAGAATGGGCTGGCACCAACCTGTTTTACCCAGCCCGAACTGGTTAAATCCATCCGCTAAGGTGGATTGCCGGGAGCGAAAACTCCCGGCATCAATATTTTAAGCGGCCTTTGTCAGCATACCGTGCGGGTCGAGTACGAATTTCTTCGCCACGCCATGATCGAAGCTTTCGTAGCCTTGCGGCGCTTCTTCCAATGAAATCACCTGCGCATTGACGATATCGGCAATGTTTAGACGGCCATGCAGAATAGCCTGCATGAGTTGGCGGTTATATTTAACCACCGGCGTCTGACCGGTATGGAAAGATTGTGCCTTTGCCCAGCCGAGGCCAAAGCGCAGTGACAGGCTTCCCTGCTTGGCAGCACTGTCGACAGCGCCCGGATCTTCGGTCACGTAAAGACCAGGAATGCCAATAGAGCCTGCCGGGCGGGTGATTTCCATCATCTGGTTGAGAACGATGGCCGGTTGTTCGCCACCGCTATGGCCGCGGGCCTCAAAGCCAACCGCGTCAATGGCGCTGTCCACTTCGTTGCTGCCGGTGACTTCGGCAATCATATCGCCAAGGCGATCACTCGCTGAAAGGTCAATCGGCTCAAAGCCGACCTTGCGGGCATGTTCCAAGCGCTCTTTGTTGAAGTCGCCAACCATGACGACCGCAGCGCCAAGGATACGGGCAGAGGCGGCCGCAGCAAGTCCAACAGGACCAGCACCAGCCACATAGACAATGGAGCCCACGCCGACACCCGCCTTAACCGCGCCATGGAAACCGGTGGGCAGAATATCGGACAGCATGGTCAGATCGCGAATTTTCTCAATGGCCTGTTCGCGGTCTGGGAATTTCAGCAGATTGAAGTCGGCATAAGGCACCATGACATAGCGTGCCTGCCCGCCGATCCAGCCGCCCATATCGACGTAGCCATAAGCGCCGCCAGCGCGTGATGGATTGACGGTAAGGCAAACGCCGGTGTCCTGCGACTTGCAGCAACGGCAGCGCCCACAGGCGACATTGAACGGCACGGATACGATATCGCCCACTTCGAGCATTTCGACATCGCTGCCTTTTTCAATCACTTCGCCGGTGATCTCATGACCGAGCACAAGGCCGGGCATTGCGGTGGTACGACCACGCACCATGTGCTGGTCGGAGCCGCAAATATTGGTGGTGATCACTTTCAGGATGACGGCATGGTCCAGCTTGCGCCCATCGGGAGCGCTCAACACCGGATCATCAATATCTCGAACTTCGACTTTACCCGGGCGCATATACACAACGCCTCTATTCCTGCTCATGTCTACCTCCTCCAGATCGACGTGCGGATCATTCCCGATCCGCACATAGTGGGCCGGGATGTGCGGGGATATACCCGTGGAAGAAGCGTACAGTGGTTATCGGTCGGGGAGTTGTTCTGTGCGCGACATGTCCGGTTCTCTCATCAGCATGTCAGCGAAAGATTTAAGCGCCTTTGTCTGATAGCGGTCATTATGCGACAGCATCAGAAACTGGCGTTGTGGGAGAGTAAAATCGGCCTTGACGAGTGTGCCTGCTGCAAGATGCGGTGCTGCGACGAGTTCCGAAATTGCAGTCACGTAATTGCCTGACAGGACGGCCGAACAGATCGCTTCGTTGGATGGAAGTTCCAGAGCTATTTTGAGGCGTTCAGGATTGTAACCCGCAACCCGCATCGCATCTTCAAACACGCTGCGAGTGCCTGACCCATGTTCACGCAATATCCATTGGCCGCTGAACAACGTATCCCATGTGAGTTTAGCGGCAGTGCGCCATTCATGCGCAGGGCCTGTGACAACGATAAGCTGATCCGTTCCAACCTTGCGCATCGAGAGGGCGGGAGCTTGCACAGCGCCTTCCACGAGACCGATATCCGCCAGTCCTTCTTGCGTGGCCTGCGTGACACTCTCGGTGTTCCCGAGCGTCAGGAGCAAGTCGATCATCGGATGCGTCGCATGAAACCGTGCCAGATAAGGCGGTAGCCAGTAACTTGCGATAGTCTGGCTGGCATGGATTGTAAGAATACCGCGTTTGCCGCCGCCAAGTTCTGAAAGCATACGCTCTGCCGATTGTGCACGGGCCAGCGTCGCGCGCGCTTCATCCAGAAATATGCGGCCATCGCCTGTCAGCTCGATACGACGACCGATGCGGTTGAAAAGCATCGCGCCATAGCGTTCTTCGAGCGTGCGAATGGCCGAACTCACCGCCGATGGCGTGAGATGAAGTGCTTCCGAAGCGCGGGTGAGGTGTTCGCGCTCGGCCACCTCGATGAAAATACGCAGTTGTTCCAGTGTCATAGTTTCAATCGTTCGATTTTATCGAATGAATTGTGCCATATTATGCGATGGAATGAACAGAAGAATTAGCGCATCTCATTGGAAAATATTTCTCAAGATTTGAATGCTGATTCCGATGACCACCGCAACTGCCACAAAATTTCAGAACATTCTCCCGGGGCTTGCACTTAGCCTTGCTGTTTCGGCTGTGGCGATCGGGCTTGAAAAGATTGAGGAGCATTATACCGGTAAAGCTTGGCTGGAAGCGCTGGTGCTGGCAATTCTGATTGGCACCGCCGTCCGGACCATTTTCCGCCCCGGTAAGCAATTTTCCAAAGGCATTAGCTTTTCCGCGAAACTTCTGCTGGAGATAGCGGTCGTGCTGCTTGGCGCTTCGATCAGTGCCAGTGCCGTCATTGACGCTGGTCCCGGCCTTATATTTGGCATTGCCTGTGTTGTGGTGATGGCCATTACATTCAGCTACGGGATTGGACGATTACTGAAGCTGCCGCATCGCATGGCTGTTCTGGTTGCTTGTGGCAATTCCATCTGCGGTAACTCGGCGATAGCGGCAACGGCTCCCGTCATTGGTGCAGACAGTGAAGATGTTGCAGCTTCCATCGCATTCACGGCCATTCTGGGTGTCGTCGTTGTGTTGCTCCTGCCGCTGCTGGTGCCGTTGCTGGGATTGTCTTTCACGCAATATGGCGTTCTGGCTGGGCTGACGGTCTATGCCGTGCCGCAGGTTCTGGCTGCTACCGCTCCAATCGCCACAATCAGCGTCCAGCTTGGCACATTGGTCAAGCTCGTCCGCGTGCTGATGCTCGGCCCTGTCATTCTGGCGCTTTCCGTGCTGGCTGGCAACAAGGACGCGGAAGTAAAACCCGGCTTCCTGCAATTAGTGCCGTGGTTCATCATCGGCTTTCTGGTGATGATGGCACTGCGTTCGCTGCACCTGATCCCCGAAGCCATTCTTCCCGGCATTCAGTTTGCGTCCACCGCACTGACGATCATTTCCATGGCAGCACTTGGTCTGGGCGTCGATGTGCGCTCTGTGGCTTCCGCTGGCGGGCGGGTGACACTGACAGCTATTCTGTCGCTGCTGGCGCTTGGCGCTATCAGTCTGGGCTTGATCCATATGCTGAACATTGTCTGACGCCTATTGTCGGACTTCACCAGAATAGATTTGCGATTGTCCGGGCTGCGGAAAAATGCTGCGATAAGTCATAGCTGATCAACGACTTGCGAGATTAGAAATGGCAGTATTACCGCTTACCAAAATCCCAGACCCGCTTTTGCTCGCGGTCTCTCTGCCTGTCGAAACCATCGACGACGATATTCGCGTTTTTGCGGATGATATGCTTGATACGATGTAGAAGTCGGGTGGTGTCGGCATTGCCGCAGTTCAGGTGGGAAAGCTCCTGCGTATCACGGCCATTGACGTGAATTACCGGGATGGCGAACGCAAGCCGCTGATTGCGATCAATCCAGAGATCGTTGCTTCCTCCGAGGAACAAAGCAGCTACGATGAAGGTTGCCTTTCGGTCGGGCCTTATCGGAGTTCTATATCACGTCCAGCGCGTATTACTGTCAGCTATACCGATCTTGAGGGTGAGAAACACCAGATCGAAGCTGATGGTATTCTGGCAACATGTTTTCAGCACGAAATCGACCATATGGACGGTGTGTTGTTTTTCGATCATCTGACCAAAGAGCAGCGACAGGAAATTCTGGATCAGGTGGCTGCGGAACAAACGTCTGTAGCCTGATGTCTATGGAAAATGCAGATCGGCGCATTTCCAATGCTTGTCCGCGATCAGGATAAAGAAAAAGCCCGCCATTTGGCGGGCTTTCTCATGTTCAGTCGAAGGGACGGAAAACTTAGTTGTTTTCCGACTTCTTCATTGCTGCAGCAAGAATATCGCCGAGCGAAGCGCCTGAGTCGGACGAACCGTACTGAGCAACTGCTTCTTTTTCTTCAGCGATTTCGAGCGCCTTGATCGAGACCTGCAGCTTGCGGGTCTTCTTGTCGAAAGCGATGACGCGAGCGTCAACCTTCTGACCAACCGTGAAGCGTTCTGGGCGCTGTTCGTCACGATCACGCGACAGATCCGAGCGCTTGATGAAGCTTTCGAGGTCGTGATCGACCAGGCGAACTTCAAGACCGCCATCGGTAACAGCGGTTACTTCACAGGTTACAACGGCGTTCTTGCGCAGATCACCCGAAGCTGCTGCTTCACCGACCTTGTCGCCGGAAAGCTGCTTGATGCCGAGCGAGATGCGTTCCTTCTCAACGTCAACGTCGAGAACGACAGCCTTAACGACTTCACCCTTGTTGTACTCTTCGATGACCTGTTCGCCTGGACGGTTCCAGTCGAGGTCGGAGAGGTGAACCATGCCGTCGACGTCGCCGTCGAGACCAATGAACAGGCCGAATTCGGTCTTGTTCTTAACTTCACCTTCAACGATCGTGCCCTGAGGGTACTTCTGAGCGAAGGTCGTCCATGGGTTGTCGAGTGTCTGCTTGAGACCGAGGGAGATACGGCGCTTGACCGGATCAACTTCGAGCACAACAACTTCGACTTCCTGAGTGGTCGACAGGATCTTGCCTGGATGCACGTTCTTCTTGGTCCACGACATTTCCGAAACGTGGATCAGACCTTCGATGCCTGGCTCGATTTCGACGAATGCACCGTAGTCGGTGATGTTCGTGACAGTACCGGTGATCTTTTTGCCGATCGGGTACTTCGCGCCGATGCCATCCCAAGGATCGTTCTCGAGCTGCTTCATGCCGAGCGAGATACGATGGGTATCCTGGTTGATACGGATGATCTGCACCTTAACGGTCTGGCCGATGGTGAGGATTTCCGATGGATGGTTGACGCGGCGCCATGCCATGTCGGTAACGTGCAGGAGGCCGTCGATGCCGCCGAGGTCAACGAACGCACCGTAATCGGTGATGTTCTTGACAACGCCTTCAACAACCTGACCTTCTTCAAGGTTCTGAACGATTTCCGAACGCTGTTCCGCACGGCTTTCTTCAAGAACGGTACGACGCGAGACAACGATGTTGCCGCGACGCTTGTCCATCTTGAGGATTTCGAAAGGCTGTGGGACGTGCATAAGCGGGGTAACGTCGCGGATCGGACGAATGTCGACCTGCGAACGTGGAAGGAATGCAACTGCACCGTCCAGATCGACGGTGAAGCCACCCTTGACCTGGTTGAAGATGACGCCGTCGACGCGCTCGCCATTGGCGAACTTCTGCTCGAGCTTGCCCCAGCTTTCTTCACGACGTGCTTTTTCGCGCGACAGAACAGCTTCGCCGAGTGCGTTTTCGATGCGCTCAACGTAAACTTCAACTTCGTCGCCCGGCTTCATCGAGCCGTCTTTGCCCTTCGCGCCGAATTCCTTCAGCGGTACGCGACCTTCGACCTTGAGGCCAGCATCGATGATTGCCATGTCTTTTTCGATGGCAACGATGCGACCCTTTACAACATAACCTTCTGCAAGGTCATTGTTGGCAAAGGATTCGGCCAGCAGCGACTCGAAGTCTGCGAGGGAGGGATTGAATTCAGACATAAATACTCCTGATGCATCCGGTATGAAACAACATCGGATGCGGCGCCGGGGGTTAGAGTTGCGTTAGGCCTGTCCTTCAGCTCCGTCTCTTTGAGACAACCGGCGCATGGAACGCGAAGTCAGGTTATAAATATGGGTGAGACCTATATAGGAACAAACCCGGAATTATCCAGCATTTCCAAGGCCTATCTTATCAGAAAGTCGTTAAACTGTCCCGATATTATGCCTTGTGCTGCGCGAAAGCGTGATCAATCAGCTTTTTTGCTGCAAGAAATGCCGCTTCTATACTCATTTCACTCGTATCTAGCAAGTGCGCGTCTTCAGCGGGCCTAAGCGGAGAATCGGTGCGGTTCATGTCACGCTCATCGCGCTTCCTGAGATCGGCCAGAATTTCATCGAGATCAGCCGTCCCGCCTTTGGCAACGATTTCCTCAAAGCGGCGTTGTGCGCGCACTTCAGGCGATGCCGTCACAAAAAGCTTTATATCAGCCTCCGGGCAGACCACAGTTCCAATATCGCGGCCATCAAGTACGCTTGACGGCAATGCATTGGCGAAACCGCGCTGGGCTTCAACAAGAGCGCGCCGCACGGCAGGCATCACTGCTACTTTCGACGCCGCCTCGCCAATAGCATGGGCTGAAAGAACGGCCTTGTCCATCTGATGAAGGTCAAGATTAAGCGCCACATCAGCTGCAATTGCTTCATCATCAAGCGGCAGCCCCTGATCGAGCAGAGCTTTCGCCACTGCACGATAGGTGAGGCCGGTATCGAGATGCGGCATGCCGTAATGAATGGCAATGCGCCGGGCAAGGGTTCCCTTGCCCGAAGCTGCTGGTCCGTCGATGGCTACGACGAAACTTGTCATTGCTGCTCGCTGACTTCGATTTTTGCACCAAGGCCGGGCATCATGGTCATGAATTCGGGGAACGAGGTTGCAATCATCGTGCTGTCATCGACCGTGACTGGCTTTTCAGCGGCCAGCCCCATGACGAGGAAGCTCATGGCAATGCGGTGATCGAGATGCGTTGCAACGGTGCCGCCTCCAAGGCCTTTGCCGTCTGGACGACCACGAACCGTCAGCGACATCTCGCCTTCGGTGCAATCGACACCATTGGCTTCAAGGCCGCGCGCAACAGCTGCCAGACGGTCTGATTCCTTCACACGCAGCTCGTCGAGGCCGTCCATGACGGTTTCGCCTTCGGCAAAAGAAGCCGCAATCGCCAGAACCGGATATTCATCGATCATCGATGGTGCGCGTTCCGGAGGAACCGTGACACCCTTGAGCTTCGATGACTTAACGCGCAGATCGGCAACATCTTCACCGCCAGCAAGGCGTGGATCGATGATTTCGATGTCTGCGCCCATTTCCTGCAATGTCAGGATAAGGCCGGTGCGGGTCGGGTTCATCAGCACGTTACGGATGGTGACATCCGAACCTTCGACCAGCAGAGCCGCAACCAGCGGGAAGGCGGTCGAGGATGGATCACCCGGTACGTCAATGGTTTGGCCCGTAAGCTTGCCCTGCCCGACGATGCGAATGTGACGCACGCCATCCTTGTCGGTTTCGACGGTGAGATCGGCACCGAAGCCCTGCAGCATCTTTTCGGTGTGATCGCGCGTCATGACAGGTTCAATGACGGTTGTGACACCTGGCGTATTGAGACCGGCGAGCAGAACTGCCGACTTCACCTGAGCAGATGCCATAGGCACGCGATAGCTGATCGGGTTTGCAGTCTTTGGGCCGGTCAATGTCAGCGGCAGACGGTCGCCTTCTGCGGCTTTCACCTGTACGCCCATTTCACGCAGCGGATTGAGCACACGGCCCATCGGACGCGATGTCAGTGATGCATCACCGATAAAGGTTGTCGTCATGTCGTAAGTGCCGACAAGGCCCATGGTCAGGCGGGCGCCGGTTCCGGCATTGCCGAAATCGAGCGGTGCTTCAGGTTGCAACAGGCAGCCATTGCCAACACCGTTGATGACCCAGATATCGCCGTCTTTGCGAATCTTGGCGCCCATCGCCTGCATGGCGCGGCCGGTATTGATGACATCTTCGCCTTCGAGCAGGCCGGTGATGCGGGTTTCACCCGAAGCAAGGCCGCCGAACATGAAGGAACGATGCGAGATGGATTTGTCACCCGGAATGCGGATTTCGCCCGTTAAAGCCTCCGAGCGGCGGGCGGTTGCAGGTTTCGGGGTAGCGGAATGGGACATGGATTCTTCACTGTCTCATTTTGGCGTTATTCACGCTGGATTAATCAAAGCGGCAGCTTCCTAGCACATGAACGGGGCGGGGTCATCCGCGAATACGTCTTTAAAGAGAGCTCTCTTTAAGACTATCGGGGCTGCAACGAGTCTTTAGCTTTGACAAAAGCTGCAAATTGCGTTTATGCACCGAACAACACCGTAAGGCGCGCCTTACGCCTTCTCTCGACCGTTTATGGTTATTGAGTATGATGGCGAGCAACATGTATGTAGTCATGGCAGGCGCGGTTGAATGAATTTGTGTCCCCGGGTGAACAAGTGGCGGAAATGCTGCAAGTGCTACGGGGGAAACATCAGGCGTGGAGTGCCACAGGCACGACAGGGATAAAAACTCACGAGGCTAAACGTGGCAAAAACTGAACTTGGTACCAAGCGCATTGACCCGGAAACGGGCAAGAAGTTTTACGACCTCAATCGTGATCCGATTGTTTCGCCTTACACCGGCATTTCCTACCCGCGTTCGTATTTCGAAGCGACCGTAGCAGAAAGCCGTGCGGTCGAAGAGGAAACCGAAGAGGAAGAACTGGATACGGCACTCGAAAAGCCGGAATTCGTTTCCCTTGAGGACGCGGACGACGAATCGAAGGGTGGCGAAGATCTTCCGGATATCGACGACGATGTCGATCTGGGCGACGACGATGAAGACACCTTCCTTGAAGAAGAGGAAGATGAAGACGACGACATGTCGGGCATTCTCGGCGGCGGCGTCGGTGGTGAAGACGAAGAAGGCTGATCGTCTTCTTCACCAAGCTTTTTTGCAGGGCGGTCCAGTGGGCCGCCCTTATGCATTTAGGCGGGTTAACGGCAATGTTCTGTTCCAGATTGCGGGGCGAATCTGCACAACCGGCAAATTAATTTGCCCGATACGAAAAGAGTTGCGATTTAGCTCTTGATCTTCTGTAACGAGCCATTTAATAAGCCGCCACACCGGACAGAAATTCCTGTCTGGCCCACCTCGAAAGAGGTCTGATGGGGCCATAGCTCAGCTGGGAGAGCGCTTGCATGGCATGCAAGAGGTCAGCGGTTCGATCCCGCTTGGCTCCACCAAATTTTCCAAATCATTTATATCGAGATTTACGATAGAGCATTGTACACGACCGAATGGTCGCAGGGGTTGTAACGCATCTCGACTTTTCCCAAAAAGTTGCTACTGACATATCAATGAAGTAAAACTCTGCGATACGTTGAATGAAAAGACTTTCTGATTTCGACGGTATGCGATTTTTATTGTGTATCGGAATCGCGCTCTTTCATTATTCTTTTCGGATTTCCGTAAAGAACGACGCTATCCAAAATATTATATTAACATTTGCTTATTTTACGGATATCTTTTTCATTGTATCCGGTCTTTTCCTCGGGCGGCGTCGCAATTATGTTTGGGGTGCTCGCCACTATGCAGGCTTTGTAGGAAGGCGCTTGGCGCGCATCTATCCGCTTCATGCCGTGGTGTTTTCCTGCTTCGCTCTCATATCCGTTCTGACCGCCTGGGGCATGTTGCACCCCTCTACACAGCCGAACATGAGCTGGTGGACCGGGTTTGCGCAATTGCTGCTGATTCACAATTGGGGGATGGGGCAGACCTTCTCCTATAATTATGTCAGTTGGTCGCTCAGCGCGCTTTTCATGATGTATTTGTGCTTCCCCTTATTTGATATTCTATGCAAGCGGCTGGGAGGCTGGCTTCTCGTTATTATTGTCGCTGCAATCATTGGCGGTGATTATCTGGCGCGATTACTTGGCGCATCATCGCTCACCCGAATCCAGTTTGCCGATGTTGGTGTGTTCCGTGCTCTGCCGTCATTCCTTTTCGGTATGTGGCTTGCGAGACGCGAGCAGAGCGCTTTGCCAAAGTGGCTTATCAAGATCGCGCTTGCAGCCTGCATGATCGTGTTTCTGTTCTATCACCCGTCGGGTAGTGATACTGATACTGCAACGCTGGAAGGGCCAAAACGGCTCCTCTTCCTCTACTTCTGCATGTACATGCTTTATGCCGCCAGTACACAGCAACTCTATACGCCGTTGCGATGGAGCGGCTTTGTCCAGCTCGCCCGCTACAGCTTTGGAATCTTCATTCTGCATCCGCTGATCGGACTTTTTTTCTTCAATGCACTGCCTAAAAGCTGGGGGCAGAATACGCTCGAAGCAGTTCTGCTGATCGGTGCAGGCGTTCTGGTAAGCATCGGGGCAGCCATCGTCGCTTATCATTTTTTCGAAAACCCGGTTAATCGCTGGCTGGTGGCAAAGATTAATGCTTGGGAGAACCGGACGCCTGATATCGTTGTGGAAACGGCTTCTCCCACACAGTCAGCCTGACAGAACGCCAACCCCAGATAGCGTTAATTTAGAGCGCATCCCGAAAAGTGCGAAGCGGTTTTCGAAACAAGATGTGCGTAAAAACAAATGTATAGAGCATTTCCAATGACCCAATCAAAACAGGAAATGCTCCAAATGGGCGAAGATCCGCTGTTTGATATCCCAATTGAACTGCTTTTCAGAAGTTGCATTATTATCAGTCATCGTTGACCCGATATTTATCGGCAACCCAAAACGATGCACCAGCAATATGGATTTCATTATAAGTTATTGATCGGTTGGCAAAACTGCCGATTTTTTTCAGAAAACAATGGGACAAGTAAGCAAGGCTCAGTTTGGGTACTGCTTCGTTTCCTTCATTAAAACCCGTGGACGTTTCCTCAACACTCCCATAGAAATTTGCCCACACATTGATGACTTGCGCTGCAAGTGATCGAGCATGATTCTGGGAGGAATGATGAATATCGAGGCCGTTTCCGCTGACAGCCAGCCATTGTGGCAACCTGATGCAAAACGCATTGCGGCAAGTAATCTGGAGCAATTCCGTTTGCGCGCAGAAAAGCTTACGGGGCAAGGTCTGGCTGATTATCAGGCCCTGCATCGCTGGTCGATTGAAGATCGTGCAGCTTTCTGGACACTCATCTGGGACTTTTGCGAGATCATCGGTGAACGTGGGGAAACAGCGCTGATCGATAAAGGTCATATGCGTGAGGCAAAATTCTTCCCCGGCGCTAAACTCAATTTTGCTGAAAATCTCCTGCGTCACAAAGGCGATGGCGAGGCGATCATCTTTCGCGGTGAAGACAAGGTCGAGCGCCGCCTAACATGGGATGATCTGCACGCGTTGGTCTCAAAGCTCCAGCAGTTCATGCTGGCAGAAGAGGTGAAGCCTGGAGATCGCATTGCAGGCATGATGCCCAATATGCCAGAAGCGGTTGCGCTGATGCTGGCAGCAGCGTCTATCGGCGCGGTATGGTCTTCGTGCTCGCCTGATTTCGGCGCACAGGGCGTGCTGGATCGCTTTGGTCAGATCGAACCCAAGCTGTTCTTTGCCTGCGACGGCTATTGGTACAATGGCAAACGCATTGATGTGGCCGACAAGATTGCCGAAGTCACAGCCAAGCTTCCGAGCTGCAAGCGCTCAGTTATCGTCACCTATCTCGACGAAGCGGAAGCTGTCGCCAGCAAGGCTGCAAACGGCATCGCGCTTGATGCTGCACTCGCATCGTTCACTGCAAAGACTGTCGAGTTCACGCGACTGCCATTCGACCATCCGCTTTATATCCTGTTTTCGTCTGGTACGACGGGCATCCCAAAATGCATCGTGCATCGCGCTGGCGGCGTGCTGTTGCAACATCTTAAGGAACATAGCCTGCACGCGGATATTCGCGAAGGCGACCGATTCTTCTATTTCACCACCTGCGGCTGGATGATGTGGAACTGGCTGGCCTCAGGCATCGCATCAGGCGCAACGCTTCTGCTCTATGATGGCTCGCCCTTCTATCCCGATGGCAATGTATTGTTCGATTATGCGGCATCCGAAGGCATGACTTATTTCGGCACGTCAGCAAAATTCATCGACGCCGTTTTGAAAGCCGGGCTGCGTCCCGGTGAAGCCCACGAACTATCCGCACTTCGCACCATTTCCTCGACCGGCTCGCCATTGTCGCCGGAAGGCTTTGCTTTTGTATATGACGCAATCAAGAAGGATGTGCATCTCGCATCCATCTCGGGCGGAACGGATATCGTTTCGTGCTTCGTGCTGGGCGTGCCAACCGAACCGGTCTGGCAAGGCGAAATTCAGGGCGCGGGTCTTGGTATGGCTGTCGATGTCTGGGACGACGATGGCAAGCCGGTGCGCCGCGAGAAAGGCGAGCTGGTTTGCACCAAGGCTTTCCCCTGTATGCCGCTGCAATTCTGGAACGATCCGGACGGAGCGAAATATCAGGCGGCCTATTTCGAGCGTTTCGATAATATCTGGTGTCATGGCGATTTTGCTGAATGGACCGAACATGATGGCATCGTCATTCATGGCCGTTCGGATGCGACGCTTAATCCGGGTGGTGTGCGTATCGGTACGGCGGAAATCTACAATCAGGTCGAACAGATGGCAGAGGTCGCAGAAGCGCTTTGCATCGGGCAAGATTGGGACAATGACGTGCGCGTGGTGCTCTTTGTGCGACTTGCTGAAGGTGTATCGCTCGATGACGATCTCAAAGCGCGTATCAAGACCAAGATCCGCACCGGTGCAACGCCGCGCCATGTACCTGCGAAGATCATCGCTGTTAGCGATATTCCGCGTACCAAGTCTGGAAAAATTGTCGAACTTGCCGTGCGCGACATTGTGCATGGGCGGGAGGTGAAAAACCGTGAAGCATTGGCAAACGCCGAGGCGCTGGAGCTTTATCGCAAGATTGCCGAGCTTCAGAAGAATTGATGCGGAACATGCCGCGAAAGAAAATTTCGTAATAGGGTAATAAATAGCCACAGAACGCCGCGCAAAGCCATTGCCTATTCGTCCGCCACGGGACACTCTGACCGGAACATAGCTGTTTTCAAAAACAGCAGCCGGGCAGAACTTGTGGAGGACGAGTATGTTTGCTTCTGGCATGAATTTCGGTCTTGGCGAGGAGATCGAAGCCCTTCGTGATACGGTGCGCCGTTTCGCGGAAAGCCGCATTGCGCCGCTTGCCGCCGAAACTGATCGCAGTAACGCATTTCCTATGCATCTATGGCGTGAACTGGGTGATCTCGGTGTGCTGGGCATCACAGCACCTGATGACTATGGCGGTGCGGGTATGGGCTATCTCGCGCATTGCGTGGCAATGGAAGAAATCAGCCGCGCATCGGCTTCGATTGGCCTGAGCTATGGCGCGCATTCCAATCTTTGCGTCAACCAGATCAATCGTAATGGTTCCCCCGAACAACGCGCAAAATATCTGCCTAAGCTCATTTCCGGCGAGCATGTCGGCGCGCTTGCGATGTCAGAGCCGGGGGCAGGTTCTGACGTTGTTTCGATGAAGCTGCACGCTGAAAAGCGCGGCGAAAGTTACGTTCTCAACGGCAACAAGATGTGGATCACCAACGGCCCTGATGCCGAAGTGCTGGTGGTTTATGCCAAGACTGACCCGTCTGCTGGTCCGCGTGGCATCAGCGCCTTCATCATTGAGAAAACCTTCAAAGGGTTCTCCACCGCGCAGAAACTGGACAAGCTCGGTATGCGCGGCTCCAACACCTGCGAACTGGTGTTTGAGGATTGTGAAGTTCCGGCTGAAAACCTGCTCGGTGAAGCGGGCAAGGGCGTCAATGTGCTGATGTCCGGCCTCGATTATGAGCGGGTGGTGCTGGCGGGCGGTCCGCTCGGCATCATGGCGGCCTGTCTTGATGTGGTTATGCCTTATGTGCATGAGCGCAAGCAGTTCGACCAGCCGATTGGCGAGTTCCAGCTCATGCAGGGCAAGCTTGCCGATATGTATGTGCTGTTCAACGCTTCGCGCGCCTATGTCTATGCGGTGGCAGCTGCGTGTGATCGTGGCGAGACGACGCGCAAGGATGCGGCAGGCTGCATTCTCTATGCAGCTGAAAACGCCACCCAAATGGCGTTGCAGGCGATACAGGCGTTGGGCGGCAACGGCTATATAAATGATTATCCGACAGGTCGTCTTCTGCGGGATGCGAAGCTTTATGAAATCGGTGCGGGTACGTCGGAAATCCGGCGGATGCTGATCGGGCGGGAACTCTTTCAGGAGACCCGTTGATGCCGGTTCTGAAATCTGAAATTTCGACACGCAGCGCCGTCTTTGAAGCCAACCGCCAAGCCATGCTTGCAGCGATTGATGTGGTGGCACAAGCATCACGCACTGCCATTGATGGTGGCGGTGAAAAGGCGCGTGAACGCCATGTCTCGCGCGGAAAGCTTCTACCGCGCGATCGTGTGGCGCAGCTGCTTGATCCGGGTTCGCCGTTTCTGGAAGTGGGGCTGACGGCAGCGCATGGCATGTATGATGGTGCAGCACCTTCCGGCGGTATGATCACCGGCATTGGCCGTGTATCTGGCCGTGAATGCATGATCGTCTGCAATGATGCGACGGTAAAGGGCGGCACCTACTATCCGATCACCGTGAAAAAGCATCTTCGCGCACAGGAGATCGCGGGCGAGAATCGCTTGCCGTGCATTTATCTGGTTGATTCCGGCGGGGCCAATCTACCCAATCAGGATGAAGTGTTCCCGGACCGCGATCATTTCGGACGCATCTTCTATAATCAGGCGCAGATGTCGGCGGCGGGCATTCCGCAGGTCGCGGTCGTCATGGGATCGTGCACGGCAGGCGGCGCTTATGTGCCTGCCATGAGCGACGAGACGGTCATCGTGCGCAATCAGGGTACTATTTTTCTGGCCGGACCGCCGCTAGTCAAAGCGGCGACGGGCGAAGTGGTGAGCGCGGAAGATCTTGGCGGTGGCGATACGCATACAAGGCTTTCCGGTGTTGCGGATCATCTCGCCAATGACGATACTCATGCACTGCAAATCGCACGCGCTATCGCCGCCAATTTCAACAGCCAAAAGCGCGAGTTTATTCCAAAGGGCGATGGTGCAGCACCGCTTTATGACGCGGAAGAAATTCTCGGAATTGTCTCAGCTGATACCCGCATTCCCTATGATATACGCGAGCTGATTGCGCGGCTGGTCGATGGTTCCGACTTCGATGAGTTCAAGGCACGATTTGGCCCCACGCTGGTTTGCGGTTTTGCAAGCCTTTATGGAATGCCGGTCGGCATTATCGCCAATAATGGCGTGCTGTTTTCGGAAGCGGCCTTAAAGGGTGCGCATTTCATCGAGCTTTGTTGCCAGCGCAATATTCCGCTGGTGTTTTTGCAGAATATCACCGGCTTTATGGTCGGGCGGAAATATGAGGCCGAGGGTATTGCCAAGCACGGCGCAAAGCTGGTGATGGCTGTTGCGACCGCAAATGTGCCGAAGATCACCATGCTAATTGGCGCATCCTATGGCGCAGGCAATTACGGCATGGCGGGGCGGGCCTATTCACCGCGCTTCCTGTGGACATGGCCGAACAGCCGCATTGCGGTGATGGGCGGCGAACAGGCGGCGGGGGTGCTGGCCACCGTCAAGCGCGAAGGCATTGAGCGCACCGGCGGCACATGGTCGGCGGAAGGTGAAGCGGAGTTTAAACGCCCAACGCTGGAAATGTTCGAGCGCCAAAGCCACCCGCTTTATGCCTCGGCGCGGCTTTGGGATGATGGCATTGTTGATCCACGCAAGAGCCGCGAAGTGCTAGGTCTTTCGCTTTCTGCAACGCTGAACGCTCCAATCGAGCCGACGCGCTTCGGCATCTTCAGAATGTAAAGAGGGCGATCAGATGTTTAGGAAAATACTGATTGCCAATCGCGGAGAAATCGCCTGTCGGGTCATTCGCACGGCGCGCCAATTGGGCATTGCCACAGTCGCGATTTATTCCGACGCCGATGTCAACGCGCTTCATGTCGAAATGGCCGACGAGGCCGTCCGTGTCGGTCCTGCCGTTTCTGCGCAAAGCTATTTGAATGTCGAAGCGATCATAAAAGCGGCGAAGGATACGGGCGCAGAAGCCATCCATCCGGGCTACGGCTTTCTGTCGGAAAATGCCGGTTTTGTAGATGCTGTCGAAGTGGCGGGCCTCACCTTCATTGGCCCATCGGCAAAAGCCATCCGCGCCATGGGGCTAAAAGATGCTGCCAAGGCGTTGATGGAGAAAGCCGGTGTCCCGGTCGTGCCCGGCTATCACGGCGATAATCAGGATGGCGATTTCCTCAAAAGCCAAGCCGATGCAATCGGCTATCCCGTGTTGATCAAGGCCCGCGCTGGCGGCGGCGGCAAAGGTATGCGCCGTGTCGATCAGGCGGCTGACTTTGCAGCGGCGCTGGACAGTGCGCGACGCGAGGCGGAAGCGTCGTTTGGCGATAGCGCTGTGCTAGTGGAAAAATACATGACCAAGCCGCGCCATATCGAGGTGCAGGTCTTTGGCGATAATTTTGGTAATGCGGTGCATCTTTTTGAGCGCGATTGCTCGTTGCAACGCCGCCATCAAAAGGTGATCGAGGAAGCGCCAGCGCCCGGCATGACGCCTGACATGCGCGCCGCGATGGGCGATGCAGCGGTGAAGGCCGCACAAGCCATTGGTTATTCCGGCGCAGGCACGGTGGAGTTTATCGCCGATGTGTCGGAAGGGCTGCGATCCGACCGATTCTTCTTCATGGAAATGAACACACGGCTACAGGTTGAGCATCCGGTGACGGAAGCAATAACCGGCCTTGATCTGGTCGAATGGCAATTGCGCGTGGCATCCGGCGAGGCCCTGCCGAAGCGTCAGGACGAGCTTTCCATAAACGGTTGGGCTTTCGAGGCGCGGCTTTATGCCGAAGACCCGGCGCGTGATTTTCTTCCCGCGACCGGCAAGCTTGCGCTGTTTGCAGCGCCTGAAAATGCGCGGGTGGATTCTGGTGTGCGAAGCGGCGATACCATCACACCGTTCTACGATCCGATGATTGCGAAGATTATCACGCATGGCGCTACCCGTGACGAGGCGTTGAACCGGCTTGAGAGCGCCTTAAACAAAACCCGTATCGCCGGACTTGTCACCAATCGCCAGTTCCTGTCCGACCTTTGCAAGCTTGAAGCGTTTCGCTCGGGCGATGTTGATACGGGGCTTATTGCCCGCGAGTCGGCTGTTCTTTTCAGGGATGAACAACCTTCCGAGATTGTATTTGCGCTGGCGGCACTCGGTGCGCTTGGTCTTCTGGATTTGCCACAAGAAGGCGATCCATGGGGCAGCCTGCGTGGGTTCCGCCTTTGGGGTGAGGCTTCACGCTTGGTTCTGCTTGATCATCATGGCGAACACCATGCTGTAAGCTTCACGACCAAAAACGACAGGCATTTCGGTTTTGCTTTTGGCGGTGTTGAAGTCCGCAATTACAAAAACGGTCTGGCTCGCTTTGCCGTTGATGGCCGCGTTGCGGAAGCTTCAGTCTCACGCAACGGCCATGACGTGACCGTGCAGTTCGAAGGCCGCGACACCATATTTCATTATGTTGAGTCTATCGGCGCAGAGGAGGAGGCTTCGAGCGAAAGCCGCATTCTGTCGCCAATGCCGGGACTTGTACGACTGGTTTCCGTCGCGGAAGGTGCCAGCGTCGCCAAAGGCGACCGGCTTGTGACGATGGAAGCGATGAAGATGGAGCTTTCACTGACTGCGCCGCGTGATGGCAAGGTCGCATCTGTGAGCGTCGCGGCTGGCGATCAGGTCAATGAAGGCGCGCTACTGGTCGAACTGGAGGAAGAACATGGCTGAACACGTTGAGATCGTCGAAATGGCTGCGCGTGACGGCCTGCAAAACGAGAAGCGTTTTGTACCAACAGCTGAAAAGATTGCACTGATCGACCGTCTGTCCGATTGTGGCTATTCCCGCATCGAGACGACCAGTTTTGTCAGCCCCCGATGGGTGCCGCAACTTTCCGATGCTACTGAAGTTATGGCCGGTATCCGCCGTGCCGACAGTGTGCGCTATTCGGTGCTCGTGCCAAATATGAAGGGCTATGAGCTCGCGGCGAGCGCCAATGTCGATGAGATTGCGGTGTTCATTTCGGCTTCTGAAGGTTTTTCCAAAGCCAATATCAACTGCACTATTGCAGAGAGCATTGAGCGGCTTGCGCCAGTGATTGGCGCGGCCATCAATGACGGGCTGGCCATTCGCGGCTATGTCAGCTGCGTTGTCGAATGCCCCTATGATGGATCGACCGCGCCGCAGGCGGTTGCCGATGTTACGGAACAGCTCTTTTCGCTTGGCTGTCACGAAGTGAGCCTTGGTGACACGATTGGGCGTGGTACACCCGAAACTGTGAGCGCCATGCTGGATGCAGTCTTGAACGTGGCACCAGCGCATAGTCTTGCAGGTCATTATCACGACACCAATGGACGGGCGCTCGACAATATTCAGATCAGCCTTGAAAGAGGGTTGAGGGTGTTCGATGCATCAGTCGGCGGGCTTGGTGGCTGTCCATTTGCACCGGGTGCCAAAGGCAATGTCGATACTGTGGCAGTCGTGGAAATGCTGCACCGCCTTGGCTTTGAAACAGGTCTTGATATTGAAAAGCTGAGATCAGCAGCTTTGTTTGCGCAAGCACTCCGTCAGGATAAAGCGGCATGACAGAGCTTGAAACTATCCGGATTGCTACTGACGAGCGTGGCGTTGCTACGCTAACGCTCAACCGGCCTACGCAGCATAATGCGCTGTCCGGTCTTATGATTGATGAGCTTCTGACTGCCACGCTTCGATTAGCAAATGATGATGCGGTGCGTATCGTAGTGTTAACCGGCAGCGGCACCAGCTTTTGTGCTGGCGGTGATCTTGGCTGGATGCGAGAGCAGATAAACGCGCCCCGCACACAACGTATTGAAGCGGCGCGCAAGCTTGCGTTGATGCTCAAAGCATTGCGCGATCTGCCGAAACCTCTTATCGGACGCGTGAATGGGCAGGCCTATGGTGGTGGTGTTGGGCTGATTAGCGTTTGTGATGCGGCGATTGGTGTTTCTGATGCGCGTTTTGGGCTGACGGAAACCAAGCTCGGTCTGATCCCGGCAACCATCAGTCCCTATGTGGTGGCGCGTATCGGTCAGGCTCATGCACTGAGATCCTTCACCTCGGCACGATTGTTTGATGCAAACGAAGCAAAGCATATTGGATTGCTGCATCAGGTGGTCGAAGCCGAGCAACTCGATGCGTCTGTAAAGTCCGAGATCAGGCCGTATTTTTCCACTGCCCCGGCAGCGGTTGCTGCCTCAAAGCGGCTGGTTCATGCGCTGGGCAGTCCGATAGACGAGGCCGTCATCGAAATGACGCTCACCCGCCTTGCTGATACATGGGAAACGCCAGAGGCCGCAGAGGGAATTGCGGCCTTTTTTGCAAAGCAATCACCATCATGGAGGAGAGGAGGATAGGCATTTAATGGGAGGCCGATTTTCGTTGTAGTTGCGGGCACTTGGCCCCTTGCAATCGGAAGCCGGAAATGCATTCTTATTACATCATGAAAGCTCGCTCCCGTTCTGGAGCATGATTCCGAAAGAGCAGGTGCAATTTCGGATAATATTATGGCTCTGGCACCTTAAATGGATGATGGCGCGGCGTGCTTTTAGATTAACCCTTTGAGATCATACGATGGAAAAAAGGGAGGGCCCGGCATTTCGGCAGCGCAATCGCGCTGAGATTTGACCGGCATGGGTTGTCTGAGGTCATCGATGAAAAAGCGAGACCTCGCCAAAGGAGAAAAAGAATGAATCTGAAACTGCTTTCCAGCGTGGCTTTTGCCGCAACACTTGGCTTTGCCGGTGCCGCTTATGCAGATATCACGATCGGTGTTATTGCACCGCTGACAGGTCCGGTTGCGGCCTATGGTGATCAGGTTAAGAAGGGCGCGGAAACCGCCGTTGAAGTCATCAATGCAAAGGGCGGCATCAAAGGCGAAAAGATCGTCTTGAAGTTTGCTGACGACGCAGGTGAACCAAAGCAGGGTGTTTCGGCAGCGAACCAGATCGTTGGCGATGGCATCAAGTTCGTGGTTGGTCCGGTTACGACCGGCGTCGCAATTCCTGTTTCTGATGTTCTTTCGGAAAATGGCGTTCTGATGGTTACGCCAACCGCAACCGGTCCAGATCTGACCGCGCGCGGTCTGGAAAATGTGTTCCGCACCTGCGGCCGCGATGACCAGCAGGCTGACGTCATGGCTGCTTACTTCTTGAAGAACTTCAAAGACAAGAAAGTCGCAATCGTTCATGACAAGGGCGCATACGGCAAAGGTCTTGCAGATTCCTTCAAGGCTGCAATCAACAAAGACGGCATCACTGAAGTTCAATATGATTCGGTTACACCTGGTGACAAGGATTTCAGCGCGCTCGTTTCCAAGCTGAAAGCCGCAGGCACTGAAATCGTTTATTTCGGTGGCTATCATGGTGAAGGCGGCCTTCTTTCCCGTCAGCTGCATGATGCGGGCCTCAAGGCTCTCATCCTTGGCGGCGAAGGCTTGTCCAACACCGAATATTGGGCAATCGGCGGCACCAATGCTGAAGGCACGCTCTTCACCAACGCTGTTGACGCGACGAAGAACCCAGCTTCCAAGGAAGCCGTCGATGCACTGACGGCTAAGAAAATCCCGGTCGAAGCATTCACCATGAATGCATATGCCGCTGTCCAGGTTCTCGCGAGTGGTATTGAACGCGCTGGTACGACGGATGATTCTGCCGCCGTTGCGAAGACCCTCCGCGACGGTCAGCCAATCGATACCGTTATTGGTAAGCTGACATATGGCGAAACGGGTGATCTGTCGTCACCAAGCTTCGACGTGTTCAAGTGGTCGGATGGCAAGATCGTCGGTCTCGATTAATTGCTGATTTAAAGTAAGTGAAACGCCGGGGTTTTATCCCCGGCGTTTTTGTTTCAGACGAAAGAATTGCTGCAGAATTACGAGTTCGGAAAGCCAAGCTCGGCTTCGATGGCCTCAAAAGTTTCTTCCATCGCATAGGTTGGGCTGAAGGGAATTCCGAAATGGCCATAAGCGATTGACATTTGCCCTTCGGCCCTGCGTTCGCCACCTTTGGCTACGGCGGCGACATAAAGTGCTGCGGCAAGACCCGTTCGGTCTGATCCAGCTTTGCAATGAATGAGAATTGGCTTTTCAGCAGTCTGCATGAGTGCAATCAGCTCGCGTGTCCGCTCTGGCGTCAGCTGGCGACTGGACGACATCGCATAGTTCGTGAGCTTGATGCCAAGAGCGCTGGAAGTTGTAACTTCGTCGTCATACCATTTCGCGCCAGGCTCTGCGCCGCGCAGGTTGATGATTGTTTTAATACCATCAAGCTCTTTTAATTTAGCGATGCGAGACGGATCGGGTTGGTTGGATCGATATGCCTGCCCCGCTATAATCGTATGGATATTACCTTTGTATTGAATCGTAAAAAGATAGCCGCCCAAGAAGCTAGCGCCGATTAAGCCGCTGACACTTAGTATTGGGACGTGGTTGAGCGAGAAATTGGCGTATCTTTTGAAGAAGTTCATGTTTTTCTTTAAAAGAGGATTGTTGAATGAAGCATTTTTTCATTTATTCTTTGATTTAGATTTTTATGTAGTTATATTGAGGCTTAATATTGTTCGTTGAGAATATATGTTTGATTTTTGTCTGAGTTATCAGGGTTGACCCGATCGGACATTTGCTCGCTATAGCTTGAAGAATTTCAGTTTTAGCTCAAATGATCGTCAACAGGTAAGCTTCGGTTAACCATAAGCGTTTAGTGTATATGTATCAAAATGGGGCAATTAGCGGAGCAGGTTTATGCAGCGCTATAGATTTGACGATAAAAGAGTTCTGATCGAAGCAATCGTTGAGCTTCTCAATAGAGGTGTGGAGCCGGATGAGCTTGATCTTGTATTAAGCCGTATTGGGCCGGTTGATCTTGATCTCATGCAGCAATGCCTGATCGAAGTCTGGAATTATAACCATCCAGAACCGATCGAAACACCGATGGCGGCTTAATCGGCATCTTTGATTGTGAAATCCACTCTTGGTGTACGGCGGTAAGGTTCCCTGAGAGTGTCACAATCTTGAAATGCTCGGCTGCTATATCCATATTGTATCGGGAATTCATTTGGTGATGTGACCACGGATGTACTGGCGCAACCTAAATGAGAGCGGAAGGTCGGGTTCACCCCGGCCTTTTTCGTTTTTGGCTGTTAATGAATTCTTGCGATGATAATTATTCCCGACATGCAATATTTATCCTGCAGCGGCTCCAGTTAAGACTGAATCGTTGGGGCTGCTGTAACTGTTTGTTTTTACGCATTTTCCGACGCATCGCAGCAGGAAAAGAAATCAGTCCGGCGAACTGATTTCCCAGCGGAGACGCTTCGCACTTTTGCTGGAAATGCTATAAGTCTCGGAAGACCGGTTTGGCGCGGGTGTTAACCCAAGCTAGTATTAATTCGACGTTATCACAGCACGGATTTTCATCATGATACGCCATATAGTTCTTGTTAAATTCAAAGCCGAACTCGATAGCGCGAGCATTGAGGCTGCTTTGAATGCAGTTGTCGCTCTGAAAGATAAAATTGAGGGCATCATTGCCGTAAGTGTTGGTGATAACAACAGTCCGGAAAATCTGGAAAAAGGCTTTCGCCACGGCTTTGTTGTGGACTTTGTGGACTCGGCTGCGCGCGACGCTTATCTGCCCCACCCAGAGCACGCGAAAGTCGGAAAAGCGCTGGTCGAAGCCGCAGAAGGCGGCCTTGCTGGGATTTTGGTTTTCGATTACACCTTTTGATCGTTTTAAAGCAGAAGTCCACCGACGCCCATTCGTGCAAGGGCGTCTGAATCAAGTGCTAAGCCAGCCATTAATCTGTCTAGCACTTGGTCGAGACTATTCTCACGCGCACTTCGAGCTGTTCCCGGCGCCACGATGATGTACTTTCCGTTGAGCTTTCCGAGCGAGAGTAGATTGCCGGGATCAACGGGAATACCGATACGGAGGATTTCTCCTCCTGCCTGAACGATGGACCTCGGCACAATATCGATCTCGTCCGCAACCGCGGAAGCACTGAAAATAATCAGCAGATCGCAACTGGTGCTCAGCTCACTTATGGCCTTAGACAAGGGAGCTATTTCGTGTGCTACACGCGTCTCCGCTATCACCGAGCCGCAATTGTGTTGCACGCGCTTCGTAATCAATTCGTGGGTTTTATCGAGCACAGTTTCGCGAACGGAAGGAAGTCGTGACTGAATGACGCCGAGTCTCGTTTTCTCAAACGAATGAACCTTGAGAACCTGTTTTGTCTCGAGGACTGTGCGAATATTTCCAATAAGAGAGCCTGGAACGGCAAACGGAATGATTTTGACGGTTGCAACCATTTGCCCACTTTCAACACGGCTAAGATTGTTCAACGTGGCCACTGATATCCTCGGGTCGAGCAAGTTAATTGTATCGATGCCAGCAACATCAACACTAAACAAACCGTTGCTGCGGGCAAAGAGATTGACACGGCCGGTTGTGGCAGGGCCTGCCTCAATCATATCTTCAATCAGGCTTTGCCCTATTACGAGGGCTGCTTCATCTTCGCCAATATCATTGGGTTCCAGTCGAGCGGCAACAACGCGGTTGATTCCCGCCCGTTTCAAAGCTTCGATGTGATTTTCGGTCAGCAAGGTGCCTTTGCGAACACTCTCCGCCTTCGTCACCAGCGTATAAGCCAGTATTGCACCCTCTGCCTCGTCAATCGCCCACTCAGCGAAAATCATGAACGTATCTCTTGGTCGCTATTTCATGAAAGTTGCCCGGTAATGTCAGAACTCTTATCTAAAATGAGATCGTTAAGAAACGACCGGTATTCGCAACGATGGAGTTTATCTCTTTCAGAAAACGAATACTTTCCCAGATAGAAGCTGTAAAGCTGATGTGGGTTGAGAGTCTTTCCGCGCGGTTGCGTTGACATTTAACAAAATATACGTCTCTATCAGGTCGGATTTATTATTAGTTTTTATTTTTTTATTTAAGTAAATTAAAATTTAGATGCGTACTAGTGTCGAATTTTTAATTATTGATTTCTATTTACGTTAGTAAATTTCTATCACGATTAGGTTATTTTTCTTTTTTTATTTATCCGTTTTAGAAAAGATCATGACTTATGGCTAACTTACGGCAAACTATATCAATTTTGTCGTTCTCCGAGTCATTTCTGACTCATGTGGCGTGTCCGGCCGCGACATTTCGAACCAGTACATTTTGCTCCAGGCAGGTGACAAACGGAATTATTCGTTATAACGGTTCCTTTGGAATTTTCAGAATTTACCGAAAACTAGGAAATGACGCATGCGCCGGAGCTGAAGCTCTGCGCGCAGGATGGAAAGACAAATGAAACACGGCACCCCCCGGACGATCGTTTCGTTCGCCGTCTTGGCCCTCACGGCGTTTCTCGCCGGCTGCGAGAACCAAGTCCTGCTCTCTCCGAAAGGAGAGGTCGGTGTGGCTGAGCGCGATCTTATGCTTTTCGCAACTGGTTTGATGCTTCTCGTCGTGCTGCCGGTCATCTTTATGACCTTGTACTTCGCGTGGAAGTATCGCGCCGACAACGATAAAGCAGAATACAAACCTGACTGGCATCATTCTACGAAGATTGAAGCCGCAGTCTGGCTTATTCCGTGCGCCATTATTGTGGTTCTCGGAACGGTAACTTGGATCAGCACGCATAAGCTCGATCCTTATCGTCCGCTGGAATCAAATATTCCGCCAATCAATGTCGAAGTCGTAGCGCTCGACTGGAAGTGGCTGTTTATCTATCCGGATCAGGGTGTTGCCTCTGTCAACGAAATGGCAATGCCTGTTGGTGTGCCTGTCAACTTCAAGCTGACTTCCAGCAATATCATGAACTCCTTCTTCATTCCGGTACTCGGTAGCCAGGTCTATTCCATGCCCAGCATGCAGACCAAGCTTCACCTGATTGCTGACCACGAAGGTGTGTTCGACGGCATTTCCGCAAACTACAGCGGCCAGGGCTTTGCCCAGATGCGTTTCAAGGCGCATTCGCTGGATCAGGCCGGCTTTGACAAGTGGGTTGCTGATGCAAAGGCTTCTGGTCAGGAACTGTCGCGTGAGCGTTATGCTTCGCTGGTTCAGCCAAGTGAAAAAGCTCCGGTTCAGCATTTTGCTTATAACGACAAGGCACTGTTTCATAACATCGTAAACCGTTGCTGGGATGGCAAGTCGGTCTGCCTGGATGATCAGATGCACCAGGCTCAGATGGTTCGTGAAGCTCGCGCAAATCTACGCAAGTCTTCGCCAGTCGATTTCAGCCTTTGGGCAAATGACATCATTTGCGCCATTCAGCCGCAGCGCCTGTCGCAGCTTGAAAACTGATTTGCCGATGCGGCTTAGCCCTGGAGATTGTCCGGGGCTAAACCGCTGATCGCACTCCAATCGAAGTAAGAATAGAAATGTTCGGAAAACTTACGCTCGAAGCGATCCCGTATCACGAGCCTATCATCATGGTCACATTGACCGCGATAGCTGGTGGGGCGCTCGCTATTCTCGCAGCCATTACCTACTATAAAAAGTGGGGTCCACTCTGGAACGACTGGCTGACCTCTGTCGATCATAAACGTATCGGCATTATGTACATTATTCTGGCTTTCGTGATGCTGTTCCGCGGCTTCTCGGACGCTGTCATGATGCGTGCCCAGCAGGCTCTGGCTTCTGGTGCAAATGAAGGCTTTCTGCCGCCACATCACTACGATCAGATATTCACCGCCCATGGCGTGATCATGATCTTCTTCGTCGCAATGCCTTTCATCGTTGGTCTGATGAACTTTGCCGTACCGCTTCAGATCGGCGCGCGCGACGTTGCGTTCCCGTACCTCAACTCACTGAGCTTCTGGCTGACAGTTGCTGGTGCGATTCTGATCAACGTTTCGCTCGGCGTTGGCGAATTCGCCAAGACCGGCTGGCTGGCCTATCCACCGCTTTCCGGCAAGGAGTTCAGTCCAGATGTCGGGGTCGACTATTATATCTGGGCCTTGCAGATTTCAGGTATGGGTACGCTTCTTTCGGGCGTCAACCTGATCACAACCATCATCAAGATGCGTGCACCCGGCATGGGCATGATGCAGGTTCCGGTTTTCACTTGGACCGCACTCTGCTCGAACGTGCTGATCGTGGCTGCGTTCCCGATCTTGACCGTAACGCTCGCTCTGCTATCGCTTGACCGTTATCTGGATTTCCACTTCTTCACCAATGATGGTGGCGGTAATCCGATGATGTATGTGAACCTGATCTGGATCTGGGGTCACCCAGAAGTCTATATTCTGGTTCTTCCTTGCTTTGGCGTTTTCTCTGAAATCATTGCGACCTTCTCTGGCAAGCGTCTGTTTGGTTATGCATCGATGGTTTATGCGACCGTTGCCATTACCATTCTGTCATTCCTTGTCTGGGTGCACCACTTCTTCACAATGGGTGGCGGAGCAAGCGTAAACGCCTTCTTTGGCGTTGCAACGATGATCATCTCGATCCCGACCGGTGCAAAAGTCTTCAACTGGCTCTTCACCATGTATAAGGGGCGGGTTCGCATGGAAACCCCGGTCATGTGGACCATCGGCTTCATGTGCACCTTCGTTGTTGGTGGTATGACGGGCGTTCTGCTTGCTGTTCCGCCTGCAGACTTCGTACTGCACAACTCAGTGTTCCTGATCGCCCACTTCCACAATGTGATCATCTCGGGCGTTCTGTTCGGCTGCTTTGCCGGTCTCATCTACTGGTGGCCAAAGGCCTTTGGCTTTAAGCTGCATGAAGGTCTTGGCCGCAAGGCATTCTGGTGCTGGCTCGTTGGCTTCATTCTCGCCTTCATGCCGCTCTATGTGCTCGGCCTGATGGGTATGACCCGTCGTCTGAACCACACCGAAAACCCGGCATGGCACATCTATCTGATCGTTGCTGCTATCGGTGTCGCGATTATCCTTTGCGGTATTGTGTTCCAGGTTCTGCAGATCATGATCTCCATCCGCGATCGCGAAAAGCTGCGCGTTGTTGATGGCGACTCATGGGGCACAGGTCGTACACTCGAGTGGTCGATTTCGTCGCCTCCGCCATTCTACAACTTCGCTGAAGTGCCGCATGTCCGCGATCACGACAGCTGGTGGGATATGAAGCAGAACGATTATGTTCGTCGTACCGAAAAGTTCGCGCGCATTCATATGCCAAAGAACACCGGAACGGGCTTCATCATCGGTATCCTGTGCATTCCATTCGGCTTTGCCATGGTGTGGCATATCTGGTGGTTGGCAATTGCATCGTTCATCGCTGTCTTCGCAGTTGCTATCGCCCACTCCTTCAACAATGACAGGGACTTCTATGTCTCGGCCGATGAAGTACAGCGCGTCGAAGACGCCTATACTCGGCAACTGAATGCTCAGGAGGCATGATCCATGAGCGCGACTGTTACGACTACCGGCCCTTTCAAGGGCGGAAACGAGCATCCCGCTCACGAAGACCATCATGATGCAGGGTCGACCACACTGGTCGGCTTCTGGATCTACCTGATGAGCGACTGCGTTCTCTTCTCGGGCCTCTTTGCAACCTATGCTGTTCTGGCACATCAGTTCGCGGGCGGTCCAACCGGCCGTGAACTCTTCGACCTGCAGTTTGTGTTGACGGAAACCATGCTGCTTCTGGTGTCGTCCCTGACCTATGGTCTGGCGACGCTGTCGATGTACAGGAATAACCGTGCAGGCGTTCTGTTCTGGTTGGGCGTAACCTTCCTGCTTGGTGCAGCGTTCTTGGTTATGGAAATCTATGAATTCCATCACCTGATCGTGGAAGGTGCAGGTCCTGACCGCTCAGCATTCCTTTCGGCATTCTTTGCGCTGGTTGGAACGCATGGTCTCCACATTACTTCGGGTCTGGTCTGGATTCTGGTGCTTTCGGCCCAGCTTCTACGCGATGGCCTGACTGAAAAGAACCGGACGCGCGTGATGTGCTTGAGCCTCTTCTGGCACTTCCTGGACATCATTTGGATTGGCGTCTTTACCCTTGTCTATCTGCTGGGTGTATTGTGATGAGCTCTGGACACGAAACACATGATCAAGCCGCACACGGCAGCCTGAAGTCTTATCTGATTGGCTTTGTGCTGGCGGTTATTCTCACCGTCGTTCCCTTCATGCTGGCCATGAACGGTTACTTCACGCCGGCAACCACCGCAGCCATCGTGCTCGGTATCGCCGTCGTTCAGATCCTGGTGCATCTGGTTTACTTCCTGCATCTTGATCCGAAGTCGGAAAATGGCTGGAACATCCTCGCGCTCATTTTCACGGTCATCATTCTGGCCATCGTGCTTGCTGGCTCCATCTGGGTCATGCATCACCTCGATACCAATATGATGCCGATGTATATGACGCCGGATGATGCACGTAATCTGCCATAATTAAACTTCGAAGGGCCTGTTTCTGCAGGCCTTTTGATATCAGATACCTGGCCTGACGGCCCGGTTCCGCGGCTTTTTTCCTCCCTCTCCCCCTTAAAAGCCGCGTGGCGCCCCGGTTCCCTCCGGGGCGCTTTCATTTTACTTGGTAAGAAGATGAGGCATTTATTCCAAGTTTATCTTGTATAAAATTTTAATAAAATTTCGATTCTTATTGCTGGATGATATCCGTAATACGGCTATTGTGTTTATAATTCCGCATCAACAATAATGATATTTACCATCATAAATAGACTTATTTGATTTAATCTATTTAATGTTGTATGTGTTGCTTCGTTAATTTCTTCGCATTGCATTTGTGTAGTTGCATATTTGGAGAAGTATCGATGTTTTTATTTAAGAGAGTACTTAATAATAAGTTTGTTGGGGGATTGACTTTTGCTATGGCTGTTGCCGTTCCGGCATTGGCGTTTGCAGCCTCTGCAACTGTGACTGCAAACGTAAATGTTCGCAGTGGACCCGGCGCAAATTATGCGCGTTTGGCTGCTCTGCCCGCAGGTGTTAGCGTGAATGTGGGGTCATGTCGTGGAAGCTGGTGCCAGATCTATAATGGCAACAGAGTTGGGTTTGTTTCTGCACGTTATGTTCGCTTTGGCTCCTATAACGGCAACGCTTATGCTGCTCCGTCTAACACGACTGTAATTGTCGGCAATGATGGCTACAACGACGGTTGGGCCCCTGGTTTCGGTCTAGGTCTAGGTCTCGGCTGGGCAACAGGTGGCGGCTATTGGGGGCCGGGTTGGGGCGGTCCAGGTTGGCGAGGCGGGCCAAACTATTACAACGGTTGTATTGGCCGCAATTGCCAATCCAATCGTGGCGGTGGGCGCAATGGCTGGAACCCTCGCTGGGGCCATGGTCCACAATGGGGTGGCCGTGGATGGCCGCGGGGCCAGGTTCGCGGTAACTGGGGCCCCGGTCCGGTTGTGGGGCCGCGCTTCACATCTGGTCAGGGTCACTTCGGCGGGTTTAACCGCCCAGCATTTGGTAATCGCGGTTTTGGTGGTGGCTTTAGCGGTGGCGGTATGCATTTTGGGAACATGCGTCCCATGCATGCCGGACGGTAGCAATAATCACTCACAGCATTTCCAGCAAAAGTGCGAAGCGGTTTTGCGTCGGATAATGCGTAAAAACAAACAGTTACAGCGAATCCAACGGTTCATTCTTAGCTGGAGCCGCTGTAATTCACTCGATATCAGGTCGTTATCCTCCCCTCCTGATGGCCTGATCCGCGGCTCACTGGAAACTCCTCCCTCCAGTGGGCCGCAATCATTTTGCAATGTTCGCTTTGCATATTAACCCTCCATTGACTCAATCTATTCAAAATAGGGAATAAAGAATGTTTGGGTTTTGGAAGCATTTTGAGATTCTGATCGAGCCGATGTGTATTTTCGGTTTTGCTTAGATAAAATCTCGTCCGGGCCTGAAATGTCTTAACGCATCTGGGTTGAAGCTTGGCCTTCCCACTACTCTATGTTAATCCCTGAATCGTCCTGGGATTTGGGGGAGGACGAAGCGCTACCCGAGCGGTCGTAAAACAGAAACCGGACAGTAACGTGTATGACTTGGAGTAACAGGACGATACAGGGAAGAAGTCTTATTGTGCTCGCGCTTGCGGTGCAATTTGCTTCGATGACGGTGTCGCCTGCATTGGCGTTTGAGATTTTTGGCGTCCGTCTCTGGGGCAAGGATAAGACGGAGGATGCCGCTGCGGTTATCTCCGATCCCAAACATTATTCAGTCAACGTTGAGGCAACGGGTAGTCGCAAAAATGCTGACGGTAGCGATGCTGACGTGAAATCCGTTATCGAAGGCGCTTCTGGCCTCGTATCGGATGAAGATAAGCCAGCATCAGGTTCAGCAGGGCTTTTGGCCAAGGCGCGTGGCGATTATCGCCGCATTCTATCAGCGCTATATGGCGAAGGTCGATATGGTGGCACGATCTCCATCAAGGTTGATGGTCGTGAAGCCAATGATATTCCCGTTGATGCCGTTATCCCAGACAATGCCAAGATTGACATTTCAGTTGATCCCGGTCCTCAGTTTTTGTTCTCGCGCACAGCAATTTCCAACATAGCGCCGCCGCCTGTCGACAAGCGCGATAAAGTGCAGTCGCCGGAAGAAGCTGGCTTTGCACCCGGTCAGGTTGCCCGTTCAGGTACGATCCTGAAGGCAGAGCGTCTGGCAGTCGAGGCCTGGCGTCAGCAGGGCTATGCGAAGGCAAAAGTAACCGGTGAAGACATTGTTGCGGATCACGACGGCAATACACTTGCCGCTGACGTTTCGCTCGATCCGGGTCGTAAGGCGCATTACGGTCCTGTGAGTGTGGTTGGTACAGCGCGTATGGACCCGCAATTCGTGGCCTGGATGACGGGCTTGAAGCCGGGACAGGAATACGATCCTGACGATATAGAGAAGGCTAAAAAGCGGCTTGGTCGCATGGAAGTCTTCCGTGCGATGAATTTCGAGGAAGCCGAGAAAATTGAGGCGGATGGCAGTCTGCCAATGACGCTCAATGTTCAGGAGCGCAAACCACGTCGCTTTGGTTTTGGTGCAGAATATTCAACGCTTGATGGCTTCGGCGTCACCGGATACTGGATGCACCGCAACCTTTTCGGCAGAGGCGAACGTTTGCGCTTTGATGCCAAGGTCAGTGGTGTAGGTGGCTCACAAGACAACTCGTTCGATCCGGCCAACTTTACCTATACGCTGGGCACCAGCTTCACAAAGCCTGGGGTTTATACGCCGGATACGGATTTCGTTGCAGCACTCGATGCAAAGCGTGAAGTGCTCGACGCTTATACCGAAACATCGATCAATGCGAAGACCGGCTTCACGCAGATTTTCAGTGATGAGCTTTCGGGGGCGCTTTATGCCAAGGCCAGCCATGGCCGCTTCGATGACGATTATTTCGGAACCCGTGAATTCACGACAGTCGGGCTTGAAGGCAATCTTCTTTATGATGGCCGTAACAACAAGCCCGACCCAAGCTCCGGTGTCTATCTCGAAGGCAATATTCAGCCGTTCTACGAGTTTCAACGCGGCAATTTTGCAACCCGTTTTACAGCTGAGGGCCGTGCCTATTACGGGTTTGGAGCAACAAACCGCGTGATTCTCGCAGGTCGCGTAAAGGTCGGTTCGGTTGTTGGTGCCGATATTGCAGATCTGCCGCCCAACCAGCTGTTCCTTGCGGGTGGCGGTGGCTCCATCCGTGGCTATTCCTATCGCGGTGTCGGTGTTGAAACATCGACGGGCGATGTCATCGGTGGCCGCTCGCTGGTTGAAACATCGGGTGAAGTGCGCGCACGCGTCACCGATTCCATCGGTGTTGTTGGCTTTGTCGATGCGGGCTATGTGGGTGAGCAATCCTATCCAGATTTTTCGGAAGAAATGCGTGTCGGCGCGGGTCTCGGCTTACGCTATCTGACGGGGCTTGGGCCGATCCGCCTCGACGTCGCACTTCCGCTTAACCGCCGCTCGGGCGATCCGAGCTATGCATTCTACGTAGGCATAGGACAGGCGTTTTGACCAGATTTCTTGCACTCTTAGTCTTCATTCTCTTCGCCATTCCTGTGGTCGCGCAGGAGCAGGCGGAAGAGGAAAAGTCGTATTTCATTTCTTTCGTGGAGAGCAAGCTTTCCGCGCCAAACCGTCGTATCCAGTTTTCGGGTCTGAGCGGTCTTCTGTCATCTGAAGCGAGTGTCGGCGCAATTACCATTGCCGACCGTGAAGGTGTATGGCTGCGAATTGAAAATGCAAAACTCAACTGGAGCCGCACGGCGCTGTTCACTGGCCGACTCAGCATTCAGTCGCTGGTGGCAGAGCGTATTGACCTGATCCGCAAGCCGTTGCCGGATAACAGTCTGCCTTCGCCTGAATCATCAAGCTTCAGCCTGCCGGAACTGCCGCTTTCGATCAATATCGACAGCCTCGACGTCTCAAGCCTGCACTTTGGTCAGGATATTTTCGGTCTGCAATCGGAAGTTTCGCTCAACGGTAATCTGTCGCTGGCCGATGGATCGCTGAATTCCGCTTTCAATATCAAGCGCCTTGATGGTCCGGGTGGCAATTTTTCGCTCCGGGCAGCTTATGCCAATGCCGATCAGAAGCTTGATCTCGATCTGAAGGTCGCGGAACCGGCCAATGGTATTGTTGCCAATGTGCTCAATATTGATGGCCGTCCGCCTGTTGATCTAACGCTGACCGGCAATGGCACGCTCGACGACCTCAAGATCGATCTGGCTCTTGATACCAATGGCAGCCGTACGCTCACCGGCGGCTTTACGCTGGTTCGTCAGGCTGATGGGCGTGTTTTTGCAACGCGTGTCGATGGACCTATCGCGGTTCTGGTTCCGCCAGCATTTCGCGACTTCTTTGGTGCAGAGACTGCACTTGTCGCCAATGGTTTGCTGAAAGACGGCGGTGGCTTCCGCCTTGATGATCTGGCGTTGAATACCGCCGCTTTGAAGATAAAAGCTTCAGCTGAATCCGGAAATGATGGCTTCCTGAACAAGCTTCGCGTTGATGCGGCCATTCAGGATGACAGCAAGGGCGAGGTGCTCCTGCCAGTCAAGGGTGGTGATACGACTATCAACAACGCCACACTGCAAATCTCTTATGGTGATCGTCCAAACAATGACTGGACGGGTAAGCTTGCGGTTTCAGGTTTCAAGAATGCAACCGTATCTGCTTCCAGTATCGTGCTGGATATGGGCGGCGTTGCTGAAAATCTTGGTGATATTACAAATCGCCATGTCACTTTCAATGTGAACGGCGGCATCAGCGGTATTGATGCAACGGATGCAAAAGTTGCCGAAGCGCTGGGTCAGAAAATCGATCTGGCGATTGCGGGCGGCTGGCGCGCCGGCTCGGCTGTTGAGCTCGCCAAGGCAAGCATCGAGGGCAATGGTCTGAGCCTTGAGCTTCAGGGCAACATTGATGACTTTGCATTCAACGGCGATATCATTGCCAAGGTTGCGAGCCTTGCTCCTTATGCCGAGCTCGCCGGACGTGATCTGGCTGGCAGCATTGACGTGAAGGCATCCGGCATTGTCAGGCCGATCAGCGGCGCATTCCAGCTCAATCTTGATGGTACAGCGCAGAACATGCGTACCGGCACCGAAGCCGTGGATAATATCCTCGACGGTGAAGTCCGTCTCAGTGGCGCTCTGGGGCGCAGCGCGGAAGGATTTTCCGCGCGTGATTTCCGCATCGGCAATGAGCTGAGCGAAATCACTGCCAATGGCTCATTTGCATCCGATAAAGCCGATTTCGATTTTGGCGTCATGCTGTCTGATCTCAAGCTTCTGTCCGACAAAGCTTCCGGTCGCATGACGATCAAGGGTAGCGCGCGTGGCGATGATAAGCTTATTGCTTTGGCCCTTCGTGCCGATGCACCACAGGGCACGCTTGCCGACCGCAAGCTCGCCGATGGTGCTCTCGACTTCAACGCGCTTCTGGACGGCAATGCAACGACGGGCGCATCGCTTTCGGGCAAGCTTGCAGGCAGTGCGTTCCTCAATGGCGAGAAGATTGATCTCGGGTCACTAATCGATATCGTCAATGATGAGAAGCGTCTGACCAACCTCGTATTCAATGCAGGCGGCGCGCATCTTTCCGGCAATGTTACACAGAATGCCAAAGGCTTGCTTGCTGGCCAACTCAATGTGGATGCACCGGATATCTCGACAGCCGCGGCACTTTTCCTCGCCGATGCAACGGGTGCGGCGAATGCCGACATTACGCTCGATGCCAATGGCGAACGCCAGAATGCAACTGTTAATGCCAAGGCCAATAGTCTCAAGATCAATGGTAATCACATTGCTTCGGCTGATATTGCGCTAACGGCCCAGGATCTGTTTGGTGTGCCGGTCGTCGATGGCACAGCGGCAGCGCGCGATATTCTCGTTGGCACTTTCGGCATCGACAATTTTGATGCAAAGGCCAATGCAACAGGAACAAAGACCGAATTCACTGCGAGCACCAAGCTCAAGATTGGCACTTTGGCCAATGCATCCGGTTCGCTGGAGCCGAAGGATGGTGGTTTTGAGCTGGGGCTGACATCTGCCGATGTGAAGCAGGGTTCACTTTCAGCGGTACTAGCAGCGCCTGCAACCATTGCCATGAAAGGCAGTGACATTTCGTTTGGCGATATCATCGTCAATACCGGTGACGGTCAGGTAAAGGTCAATGGTGCGATTGGAGAGCGTCTCGATCTTTCGGTTGCACTTTCCAATCTGCCTTTGGCGCTCGCCAATACCTTCAAACCTGATCTTGGTCTTGGCGGCACGCTCAATGGCACGGCTCGCGTCACAGGAACGCGTGAGAAGCCGAATGCGGCTTTCGATATTGCCGCGCGGGGCGTCACGGCGGCACAGCTAAAAGATCAGGGCATCGCGCCGCTCAATGCTGATGCCAAGGGTAGCTCGGATAATAATCGTCTGAATGTGGATGCTCATGTTACTGGTGGTGGTGGCATTGATGTGACCGCAAAGGGTGGTGTTCCGCTCGGACAGGGCGATATGGCGGTCGATATCAATCTCGCCAACCTGCCACTGACTGCACTGAATGGCGCTGTGAAAGGGCAGGACCTTGCGGGTAATGTCACGGGTACAGCGCGTGTCACCGGACCTTTGACCAATCCTGCTGCAAGCTTCAATCTGCGTGGCACAGGACTGGCGGCAAAGCCTCTGCGCGACAACGGCCTTGCGCCGCTGAGCCTGCAGGCGGCTGGTAACTATGCGGCAAAGGCGGTCGATATTTCTTCGCTGACTGTTGATGGTCCGCAGGGCCTCAATGTCACAGCCAACGGCAAGGTTCCATTCTCGGGGCAGGGCCTTGGTGTCAATGTTTCTGGCAGCCTTCCACTAGCACTCGCCAACCGCTTCCTCGCGGACCGTGGTGCGCAGGCAAGCGGTACGCTTTCGTTGACGGCAAGTGTTTCAGGCGGATTTGATAAGCCACAGCTTCGCGGGATGTTCTCGGCGTCAGGTGCGCAGTTTATCGATCCTGAAACCAATGTTCGTCTGAACAACATCAATATTATGGGCGCGATGGAGGGTGAAACCATCACACTCCGTCAGGTCAATGCAGCCTTTGGTAGCGGTGGCGCGATTTCTGCAACTGGTACGATCTCGACTAACGCTGCAGCCAACTTCCCGGCCAATATCGATATCAAGCTTGATCGTGCGCGCTATGCCGACGGCAAGCTGGTGGTGGCAACGGTGAATGGTGGTATTACGATCTCCGGGCCGCTGATGCGTGATCCGCTGATTGCAGGCCGCATCGATGTGGATCGTGCCGAAATTACTGTGCCGGAAAATCTTGGCGGGGGCGCAACCTATGTTCCGGTGCGTCATATTAATACGCCCAAGAACGTTCAGGCGACGCTCGATCGCGCTAAAGTGGAAACGCGCCGCAGCAAGGTGCCGACGCCCACTGCGCGCCCGACAGTTCCGCGTCTTGATGTCGTTGTAAACGCGCCAAACCAGATATTTGTTCGTGGTCGTGGCATTGATACTGAGCTTGGCGGTCGCGTACGGCTGACAGGTCCTGTGACCGGCATCCAGCCCGTTGGCTCATTTGATCTTATTCGCGGTCGTATTGGCATTCTCGGCCAGCGCATTACCTTCGATGAAGGACATGTCACACTTGTTGGCGACCTTAATCCGCAAATCAACTTCGTTGCACGCAGTGAAGGCGATGACATCACGGCAATTGTTACGGTGACCGGCACCGTCGATAATCTCAATATCGTGTTCTCGTCTTCACCGGAATTGCCGCAGGACGAGGTGTTGGCGCATCTGATCTTCAAGCGCTCAATCGGCGAATTGTCGGCGTTTCAGATTGCACAGCTTGCTGCAGCAGCGGCAGAACTGGCCGGCGGTTCCAACAACTCGCTGATGGGTAAACTGCGTCAGGGCACGGGTCTCGACGATATTGATGTCGTGACTGACAGCAAGGGCGAAACTGCCGTCCGTGCGGGTCGCTATATTCGGGACAATATTTATCTGGGTGTTGAAGCCGGTTCTGGCGGATCGACCAAGGGCACCGTCAATCTGGACATTTCCCGCAACCTGAAGGTCAAGGGCGCGCTTGGATCAGAAGGCGATTCCAGCGGCGGTATCTTCTACGAAAAAGATTACTGATCGATCAGTAAAGCTTGATCCAAAGGCCGGGTATCTCCCCGGCCTTTATTTTATCGACCTCACAGTAACCATTTTTCTTAACGTTTACGCGAGTGATTTAACGCTTCCTCAACCATAAGGACGCAAATTGTTGGGACGATAAAAGGGCATTTTGCCGATTGTTTCGAGTTGGACGATTTGTATGTCTAAGTTGAGTGAGAAATTAAGCCGTCGTCATTTTCTGCTGGGCACCGGCGCTGCCATGCTTGGCGGTGTCGCGGGCTGTTCGCAAACCATGGACATGTCTGCTTTTCAGATGAACATCGACCCGATGTCCACAAGCGGCATTTCGCCGATGCGTCCGCAGATCAGTGTCGATAAGAACATTACGACGCCGGATGTGATGTATGCTTCGGTGCAGGAAGGGCCTTATGCGCTTCCAGCCATTCCATATCAGAAAGTGCCGAAAGAATTTCGCCGTCAGATCGTGCCTGATCCGACAGGCGAGGCGCCTGGAACCATCGTGGTTAGCACCAAGGATCACTTTCTGTATTACGTTCTCCCGGGTGGCGAAGCGCTGCGGTATGGCGTCGGCATCGGTAAGGCTGGCTTTGAATGGCAGGGCCGCGCCAATGTTCAATACAAGAAGCAATGGCCGCGCTGGACGCCTCCGCCGGAAATGATTCAGCGCAAGCCAGAGCTTGAAAAATACCGCAATGGTCAGGAGCCTGGGCCGCAAAATCCGCTGGGCGCGCGTGCGCTTTATATCTTCCAGAATGGCCGCGACACCGGCTACCGCATCCATGGGTCGCCGGAATGGTGGTCGATTGGTCAGTCCATGTCCTCGGGCTGTATCCGTTTGATGAACCAGGACATCATCGATCTTTATAATCGTGTTCAGGGGCAAGCACCGATCATCGTTGGATGATCGGTTCACCGATGGGCAAAAAATAGAGCGCGCACATATGATCTATGTACGCGCTCTCGTTTTTACCGGACGGACTGGAGGCGTTTCGCCCGGCTGATCGTTGCTTTCGCTTATTCGTAATGAACCGGCTTGGTCGCGGTGTCGGCAAAAGCAACAAGGCGAGAAAGCTCGATCTTCATGCTGTCGACCGATGCATGAAGGGTGGTTGATGCAGTCGTATCCTGCGCCATCTGGGTCGATATTGCTGGCATGGCAAAGGCTGCCGTCGTAAGTGCGATAGCAGCAACAAAGCCGAGGCGTCGTTCGGTTCTGGCTTGCATTTTCGTTCTCCTCGCGCCGCTTTCTGCGGCCTAAATCAAATTCATTTCCTACGCAGCGTTCCTGAAATCAGTGAAAGGTCGCGCGCCGGTTTATGTTCAAAGCACTGTCGATGGCGTGAATCGGTATTGGCAACAAAGTCTGTCCGAAATCGGCCAAAGTATCGGCAAAACTGCGGGCTGCATCTGCCACATCGTCGCAACGCCGTTTGCAGGCGATTGCTTCAAGGCATGTTTGGAGCAGTAAGCCATCCTGATTCTGAACGCCTGAAATCAGGCCCAGCGTCAGGCACTCTTCTCGGCAGACATGCTGTGAATCGAATGGAAAGGCGCGTAGCTGGCAGCTTGCACAATGACGCAGCACGCGGATGAACTGCGAGAGCTCCCCCACAGCACGCTTTGCTTCCGATGGTCCAAGCAATTCCGAATAGAGGCCCCAGGTCATTTCCCAAGGAATGATCGATCCGGTTTCAAAACCAGCTGTCCAGCGGCGATAGCCTTCCAGCACCAGCTTCTCAGGCAGGCGATCATAATAGCCCACGCTGTTGGCGCCGTTCAGCTCTGTTATGCGCATATTCATGTTCGCCTCCACTCAGAGGTACGAACTGACGCGCAGCTTTGCTGCTTTTGCTTCGCGAGGCGTTCTGTTTCCCCTCGCGCATTGCAATATCCGGTCGGCATAAGATGAAGTTGCCAAGGCAACCCATCCACATTTGCGGACCGGCACTCACTGAGACCGATCATAGGTCCTCCAATCGAACGGGTTCAAGGCCCAAACATCAAAGGCTGCACAAAATAACTCTCGCGCATAAAAGCTCTAAATTGATCTGGAGTCAATTACTCAGCTTTTAGAAAAGTGAATTATTTCAACAGTGTAGAATTATTCTAGACTATAAAAGTCATGTTTATAGCAATAAACGAAGAACGCAACCGCTACAATTGGGTAGCGGTTGCGGCAAACGGGCGCATAATGCACGGAGAGAAGCGCGTTACCACCCTTTGCTCTAGAGCGCCGTGCGCCCTTTTGGGCGCAAAAAATGGCTCTAACACTCTATATTTACGGCATAATTTTACCTCAATCCGATTCAGATTTAAGGAATTATGCTGTGGTGTCTTACGATATCAGTGGTTTGAATGATCGTCGGACTTGCCGCTCTGCGGCGTCACAGGAAATTCGAGATCGACCTTACCAGCCTTTTCGAATTCCAGCGTCGCGGAAACCTTGTCGCCTTCCTTGTAAGGCTGGTCTGGCTGAATGAACATCAGGTGATAGCCACCGGATTTCAGCTCAACCGTTTCGCCAGCTGGAATATCCAAGCCGCTGTCGAGCTTGCGCATCTTCATGACCTGATTTTCCATGCTCATTTCATGGATTTCAACGCGCTTGACACCGGTTGTTGTGACGCTGACCAGCTTGTCTGCATCCTTGCCATCGTTTTTGATGGTAAGGAAGCCACCAGCAACTTTTGCACCTGGAACCATGGCGCGGATTGATGGGCCGCTGATGCTAAGATCGCCGACCTTGGTTGGTGCCATGGCGTGATCCCCATGTGCGCCATGTCCTGCATGATCATCAGACGAGGCAGCTACGAGCACGCGAAGCTGCGGCGCAGGGTTCTTCAGATCATGCGGATTTTGGCCGTCAGCAGCAATTTCGGTCCACGCAACGGAATCATCTGTGCCACAGAACTGCGTGACCGGGAAGGAAAGGGTTGTGTCCTTATCGAACTTGGCAAGCTGGCCAACCACGACAAACTCATCATAGAAGTCGCTTGGCAACTCGCCTTCGCTCCATGTGACCTGCTTTACGCCGGAGGTCACGTCTTTGCCGTGGATCTTATAGCTCTGCGCATAGTCGCCCTTGGCTGTTTCAACTTTCCAGCCAGCCTTTGGCTGTGGCTGAGCTGAAACAAAACCTTCTGGCAGTTCAATCTTTACAGCGGTCGTGGCTTGGCCCTCGCAGCCGTGCGGGATGCGGACAACCGCCTTGTAGAAACCGCCAGCCTTGGCTTCGCTCTGTTCAAGCGACGAGTGGGCACTGGCAAAGCCGGCTGAAGCGCAAAGTGCGAGAACCGAAATAGCGGATGTAAGAAAACGAGTGTTTTTCATCGTAAGAAACCTGAATAATCAAATGTAGGGACGCAGCGCTGTTAAGCGTGCGCAGGAAAATTGATTTCAGGCAAAGGGCGGCGCTTGTGGCGGCGCGGACGGTGGATAGGCTGTTTGCCGTAAGATTGGCTCTGACGGTACAACAATGTCAGCAGCGGCAACATTCGGTGCAGCACCCGTTGATGGTGCGGGGGTAGGGCAAAGGAATGCCGACGAAATACGGCAGGCATCGCAGATATTACTGTTATGCAGATGTTGATCCCGATCATGCCCGTCCTGATCGATTGCGTGATCAGTGATACAGAGAACGGGATAACTGCCATCAGGCAGAACATATTCTGCAAGCAGCAATTGTTCAGGAGAAGCGAGCGTAACAGGCTTGTGCCCAAAAGCGACAAGCATCAGTGCCAATACGCTCAGAATGCGTATCGCCAATGTTGCCCGTAACTGGACTGCGCGCGTGTTCAACCCAAAAATCTCCTTCAGGATCGACCTTATCTATTCCAACGTGGCTGTCTTTGCCAAGCGTCAAATAGAAGCGTTCTTAAGGCAGTAGAGAATAAGGTGGGAGCTCAGAGCCAAGAATTTTGCTTGCGCTCAAAGAAGGTCTGCGCCCCCTTATTCCCTTACTCAAACATAGCGCCCGCCGTGCTGAATGACTTCGATCTTGTAGCCATCCGGATCTTCGACAAAGAAGAAGCGCGCGACCTGCACGTCACCATTCTTAAAGTCTACCAGCTTGCCGACCTTGAAGCCCAGTCCTGTGAAACGAGCATGTTCTGCATCAAGTTCATCAACCACAAAAGCTAAATGGCCATAACCGTCGCCGAGGTCATATGGCTCTGTACGCCCCTTGTTGATGGTCAACTCTACTTCGAAGTCGGCTTCGTCATTGCGCAGATAAACAAGCGTAAAGCTTTCGAAATCGATGCGCTCGGCGATCTTCAGACCGAAAGCCTGATCATAGAAGGAAACAGACTTTTCCTCATCAAGAACGCGTATCATCGTGTGGATGGCTTTGGCCATTATGTCACCTGTCTCTCAAAACTCTTTGCTTGGTTCTATTGGCCTTTTGGCTAAAACTGCATTATCTCAAGACATGCAAAGCGGGCAAGCCGAGAGCTTGCCGCAGACGAGGTTGGAATAATGTCAGGCGTAACGCGTGAACAGGTTCTCGAACGGCTGAAAGCTGTGACAGGACCAGATTTCGAAAGCGATGTTGTGTCGCTCGGTCTGGTGTCGGATATTTTCATTGCCGACGGCAAGGTCTTCTTTTCCATCACGGTTCCTGCGGATCGCGCAAACGGGCTTGAACCGATGCGTTTGGCTGCTGAAAAGGCGGTTAAGGAAATCCCGGGTGTGTCTGGTGCGCTGGTCACGTTGACTGCGGAAAAGAAGGGCGGTCGCACAAGTGATGATGCGCCTCCTCCACCAAAACCACAGCCTCGTCCTGCACAGGCTGCGGCAGCGCCAAATCGCCAACCACCGCAACCACGTCCGGCAGCCAAGCCTGGTATTCCCGGCGTGGGCGCAATCATTGCTGTTGCATCCGGCAAGGGCGGCGTCGGTAAATCCACGACTGCGGTCAATCTGGCGCTCGGTATGGCCGCAAATGGCCTGAAAGTTGGCATTCTTGATGCCGATATTTATGGCCCATCCATGCCACGTCTGCTCGGCCTTTCCGGTCGCCCGGAAACGGTTGAAGGCCGCATCCTGAAACCAATGGAAAACTACGGCGTCAAGGTGATGTCGATGGGTTTCATGGTGGATGAAGACACGCCGATGATTTGGCGCGGACCGATGGTCATGTCGGCGCTGACACAGATGCTGCGCGAAGTGGCATGGGGCAATCTCGACGTTCTGGTCGTCGATATGCCGCCCGGCACAGGTGATGCACAGCTCACCATGGCGCAGCAGGTGCCGCTGGCGGGTGCAGTCGTTGTTTCCACACCGCAGGATTTGGCTTTGATTGATGCGCGCAAGGGATTGGCCATGTTCCGCAAGGTCGATGTGCCGCTTTTGGGCATTGTCGAGAATATGAGCTATTTCATCGCGCCCGATACTGGCAAACGCTATGACATTTTCGGCCATGGCGGCGCGCGCAAGGAAGCCGAGCGCCTAAACGTGCCATTCCTTGGGGAAGTGCCGCTGCATATGGATGTGCGCGCGCATTCCGACAACGGCACACCGATCACGGTCGTTGAACCCGACAGCGAACATGCGAAAATCTATCGCGATATCGCGGCCAAGGTTTGGGCGAATATGAAGTCGGGCGAAGGGGCTGGAAAGCCCGCTCCGGCGATTGTGTTTGAGTAAAAAAGAAGGGCCCGTAAGGGCCCTTTTTATTATGTGATTACGCTTGGCTCAGTCCGTCCACTACGCTTTTTTACCTCGGCAACTTGTTCTGCTGCATCAATCAGCGTTGCCAGTGTTTCCTGCGTGTCGAGATCATGCTTGGCCTGATCTGCCTCATATCGCTCGATATAGATGCGGATGGTGGCACCCGATGTGCCTGTGCCGGAAAGACGCAGAACGACACGCGCACCGCCTTCAAAATAGATGCGTATGCCCTGATGTTCGCTTACCGAATGATCGATTGGATCATGATAGGCGAAATCATCGGCCTTTTCGATCTTCAGACCGTTGACGCTTGTGCCCGGCAGGCTTGCAAGCTTGCCACGCAGATCAGCAACCAGCTTTTTTGCGATGTCGGAATCAACAGCTTCATAATCGTGACGGGTGTAATAGTTGCGGCCAAAACGCGCCCAATGCTCTTCGACAATGGCTTTCACGCTTTCCTTGCGCACCGCCAGAATGTTGAGCCAAAGCAGAACTGCCCACAGCCCGTCTTTCTCGCGCACATGGTCAGAGCCAGTGCCGGAGCTTTCCTCACCACAGATCGTCACCTTGCCGTGGTCGAGCAGATTGCCGAAGAATTTCCAGCCGGTTGGTGTCTCGTAAATGCCAATGCCGAGTTTTTCCGCAACGCGGTCAGCCGCCGCGCTGGTTGGCATGGAACGGGCGATTCCCTTGATGCCGTCCTTATAACCGGGGGCCAGATGCGCATTGGCCGCAAGCATTGCCAAAGAATCGGAAGGGGTTACGAAAATGCCGCGTCCGATGATGAGATTGCGGTCGCCGTCGCCGTCCGATGCCGCGCCAAAATCCGGTGCATTATCCGACATAAGAAGGTCGTAAAGCTCTTTGGCATAAACGAGATTTGGATCGGGATGATGTCCGCCAAAATCTGGCAGCGGAACGAAGTTCATCACGCTGCCTTCCGGCGCACCAAGACGGTGCTCAAAAATTTCCTTGGCATATGGGCCGGTAACAGCATGCATGGCATCGAACTTCAACCCGAAGCCGCCCTTGATCATGGCGCGTATAGCATCAAAGTCGAACAGGCTTTCCATCAGTTCGGCGTAGTCTGTGACTGGATCAAAGACCACGATTTCTGTGTCGCCAACTTTGGCGGTTCCAAGCGTGTTGAGGTCAATATCAGCTGCTTCTATGATCTTGTACTGATCGATCACCTTCGAGCGCGCAAAGATCGCTTCGGTGATCTTTTCAGGCGCAGGACCGCCATTGCCGATATTGTATTTGATGCCAAAATCTTCGTTCGGGCCGCCGGGATTGTGGCTGGCGGAGAGAATGAGACCACCAAAAGCCTTGTATTTGCGGATCATGTTGGAAGCTGCAGGTGTGGAGAGAATACCACCCTGACCAACCATGATGCGGCCGAAACCGTTGGCCGCTGCAATCTTGATGACTTTCTTGATCACTTCGCGATTATAGAAGCGACCATCACCACCAACCACGAGCGTCTTGCCCGCAAACCCGTCCAGCACATCGAAAACCGACTGGATGAAGTTTTCAGCATAATTGGGCTGCTGGAAAACCGGAACCTTCTTACGCAGACCGGATGTTCCGGGTTGCTGATCCTGAAAGGGCGTGGTGGCAACTGTCTTGACGGTCATATTTTTCCCGTTCGATTCAATGATTTGAACTAGCAAGTGATCAGTCTTTGCGGTCATTGCAAGACAAGATAGATCAAACTTATTGTTTGAAAATAACAAACTGTGTGCTGTTTTGCAGAAACACTTCCATTTTTCATTTCTGGTGCCCTCATATGAAGCCTTGTCCAACAGAAAATCTGCCTGAAGAAATTCTCTTAAAGCTTTCGAATACAGATGGCCGTTTGATTGTTGCGATTGCTGGTCCACCCGGAGCAGGTAAGTCGACGATCTCTGAGTATCTGCGGGATGCGATCAATAAAGGCGGGGTAGGGCCAGCCGTTATTGTGCCGATGGACGGCTTTCATCTGGACAATGCAATCCTTGACGAGCGCGGCCTTCGGAGCCGTAAAGGGTCGCCGCCCACTTTTGACTGCGCAGGTTTTGCAGCTCTGCTGGGGCGTTTGAAAAATGCTTCGGAAGACGTCGTCATTCCGGCCTTTGATCGCACGCTTGATCTTGCACGCGCTGGCGCAGCAATTGTGCGCGCCGATCATCAAATTCTGCTGGTGGAAGGCAATTACCTTTTGCTCAATCAGCAGCCTTGGACGGAACTCGCATCGTTTTTCGATATGACGATCTTTCTGGAAGTGCCTTTTTCCGAGCTTGAACGTCGCCTCATCCAGCGTTGGCTTGATCATGGACACACAGAAGACGCAGCACGTCAGCGCGCACTTTCCAATGATATTCCTAATGCCGAACTCGTGGTCTCATCCTCACGCGATGCGAATTACATCGTCACAACGGCATAATAACGCATGACGGAAAATTGCACCGCCAAGGCTTGCCGCAGATGATTCCTGCCTGCATGATATTCAATATCAGTTATATTCTCACGGGATCAGCCTTTCATGACAAACTATGTTTTCGCGCCTTCTCCGCAGCCATTCGTGCCGGTTAAGGGAACCGAAGCGCGTTTTCCCGTGCATCGCATTTATTGCGTCGGTCAGAACTATGCCGATCACGCGATTGAAATGGGTGGTGATCCAACGCGCAATCCGCCTTTCTTCTTCCAGAAAAACCCGGATAGCCTTGTGATTGAAGGCGGTGATTTTCCCTACCCGCCGCAGACCGAAGACGTGCATCATGAGATTGAGCTGGTCGTGGCTCTCAAAACAGGTGGCAAGGACATTGCAGTCGAACAGGCACTGGACCATGTTTATGGCTATACAGTCGGCATCGACATGACGCGCCGTGACTTGCAGGCCGTTGCAAAGAAGGCGGGTCGTCCTTGGGAAGTGGCGAAAGCTTTTGAGCATTCCGCGCCATGCTCAGCCATTGTGCCCGTATCGGAAATCGGCCATCCCGAATCGGCTGAAATTTCTCTGAAAATTAATGGAGAAACCCGCCAGTCGGGCGATCTTAATCAGATGATCTGGAAGGTTGCCGAAACGATTTCTTATCTTTCGTCTCTGTTTGAGCTTCAACCGGGCGACCTTATTTACACTGGCACACCGGCAGGCGTCGGACCTGTCCAGCGTGGTGATCTTCTCGAAGGGTCTGTGGGCGGCGTTGGGTCAATTTCTGTAAAGGTTATCTAGGCTGGCTTAGGGGGCTCCGAGCATTTGGGTGAAAACTGCGCATCAGTTTTGTGCAGGGTAATGCTAAGAACGAAAGACGGAGCGCTGGCCTCATTGGAAAGCGCTCTGATAACGGAGGAACGATGAGCACCTATCTCCCCACTGACGTGCATGACGCTCTCGAACGTTTCATTCATGAGATGCATCCGGGCCTCAATCAGACTGAGGCAATTATTCTCATTCTCCGAAAGGCGCTCGTGCATCAGGGCTATCTTGCAGCAGAGCCAGAACATGGTACACCGCCAGAAGATTTGAATGCCACGAATGACGATTGAATATGAATAAGAACCCACCTGAGGGAGCGGGCCAGAAGGCAGCTCTCGGTCGCCGCCTTCTGCTTCTGACGATTTTGGCGATTTTGCTGACATGTGCGCTCATCTGGATGAGCATTTATCTGTTTGATCCCGATGGTGGTCTCGGTTTTGACGACTTCGGAATTTTTGCACATGAATTCAATGCGATAGATACGATGCTGCCTCGCATTCTGTGAGGCTTAAAATCGTTCTATTACGCTTTGAAATATTCATTTTGACGCGCCTTTGACGTTCTGGGCTTCCGCTTTGCGTATTTTGCGTGGTACATGACTGTCATCGATTGAAAGAATATTGTCTGAACCGGGCCGCAAAACGGACCGCTCAAGCCAAGAGGGTCTTATGGCATTCGAGGACATCAAAGCGGAAATCGCCCTGCTTTTTGAGCAGATGGTAAACCAGCCGCAGGACGTTCATGAGATTCGTGAAACGGTTCGTGAGAAGCTTAACACGCTCAAAGCCACAGGTATGCCTCTGCCAGCTGATCTGGTTGAACTCGAAAAACGCATCGAACAAGATTTCGATTCATAGGATCGGTCACTCATGCGCACACAAGCTCCATCAAAGCCGCTTTCTCTAACCTTTCTTAAAGGTGCTCTCCTCCTCGGTTGTGCAATTGCTCTCAGCGCCTGCAACACGACAAGTGACGGAAAGCCTGCAAAGACCGCGCTGATTTCGCCGACTGAAAATTCAACGACGACCGCAACCGTATCTGCATCGGGCGACACGGCAACTCCAGTCGCAGGCGCCACCGCAGTTGCTGACGCGACTGCTCCTGCTGATGGAACGCAGGCAGTTGCATCGCTCGAAAGCCCGGTTCTTCCTACCAATGTGCCGATTCCGGGCATTCGCGGTCAGTCTGAGCCGATGATGGCTTATGCCGGTGCGCAGGCGGAAGCCTCACCAGCCTCCATGGCTGCCAATATGGCATTTGAAACACCTGATCACGCACCGGAAGAACTCGACGCGCTGATTACCAAATATTCTGTTGCCTATGATGTGCCGGAGCGTCTGGTACGCCGCGTGGTGCATCGCGAAAGCCGTTTTAATCCGGGTGCGCGTAATGGACCATATTGGGGTCTGATGCAGATCAGTCATCCAACCGCGCGCGGTATGGGCTACAAGGGCAATGCCAAGGGCCTTCTCGATGCTGAGACGAACCTGAAATATGCGGTTCGTTACCTCTCCGGCGCCTATAAGGTTGCTGGTGGAGACGAAAGCCAAGCTGTTCGTTTCTATGCACGCGGTTATTATTATGATGCCAAGCGCAAGGGATTGCTGCAGGAAACCGGACTTGATGGCAGCTGGAAGCGTAGTGGCCCAACCCGCGATGCCGCAGCGGCGTCATCCGAAACGACAACTCTGCCAGATGCAGCTGCTGCTCCGTTGCCGGGTGTCGCACCGATTCAGGCTTCCTATACGCCTTCCGCGCAATAAGTTCATCCGACAAACTGTCATCTTGACGCTGCAAAGCGATGGCAGTTTGCTGTCTTAACAAAAGCGTGTCGCGGTTTATCCCAAAACCGGTTCCCACCTTTAGAAGACAAGAGCGCGTGAGATGGATGTAAAACTGCCTTATCCAATTAAATGGAAATATGATCGGGCTGAGCTTTGGGCCGATGGCGTCATCCATGTGCTGGGTGTTGCTCTGGCGCTTGCCGGTGCAATTGCCATGTTGCTCTATTTTCTACCGAATATGTCGGCAGCCACGTCGATTTCTTCGAGCGTTTATCTGGCAAGTCTTCTGGGTGCGCTCGGGATTTCAGCAGTTTATAATATCTGGCCGGTTTCGCCGACAAAATGGTTTCTGCGCCGTTTCGATCATTCGGCCATTTATCTCTTGATTGCTGGCACTTATACGCCTTTTGCCATGCATATGGGTGATCGCGCCTTGCCGCTGCTTCTCTTTGTCTGGAGCGTGGCGTTTGTCGGTATCTTTCTCAAACTCTTCATGCCCGGACGCTTTGATCGTCTATCGATCCTGCTTTATCTGGCGCTCGGCTGGAGTGGCGTCATGGTCTATGACACCATGGTGCAATCACTGCCGCCTGCCGTCTTCTGGCTGATCGCTGCAGGCGGTATGGTCTATTCGCTGGGCGTGATCTTCCACGTCTGGGAACGCTTGCGTTTTCAAAATGCCATCTGGCATGGCTTTGTCGTGGTTGGCGCAGCACTTCATTATTGTGCGGTGTTTGTTGTCGGGACGTGATTTCAATCCTAATGAAAGTCGCGTGAGTTCGGCATAATCTTCACATTTCGCGGATGACGTGCGGTCGTTTGTGAGGGCGCAATGAGCCTTTGCGGTTCGCGCCCGCTCATTTCAATGAGTGTAGCGGAACGATCCTGAATTTTTGCCGCCACCAGATGCACGACGCCCTCTGGGCTGCGCTGAACCTGCCCATCAATAAGAATAAGCCGGGCTCCCATAACCTCGCGGCGGAAGGTCTTCATGATCTTTGGCCAGACGACGATATTGGCAATGCCCGTTTCATCTTCGATGGTTAGAAACACCACACCCTTGGCGCTGCCGGGGCGCTGGCGCACGGTGACAATGCCCGCAACCTTCATGCGGCTTCCCTGTTTGCCTTCCTGCACGGCCCGACAGGTGGAAACACTTTCCGCAGAAAATCTTTCACGCAGATATTGCAGCGGATGGCCTTTAAGTGAGAGCCGTGTCGTTTCATAGTCGGCAATCACATGTTCGGAAGCAGCCATTTCCGGAAGTTTCGTGCGCGGTTCTTCCGCCAGTTCACTTGTTTCAGCAGCACGGAACAGCGGCAATGTTTCATCATTGGGCAGGCGCCGCACGGCCCATAATGCGGCACGGCGGTCAATGTCGAGTGAGCCGAAAGCGTCGGCATCAGCAAGGAGAGTGAATGTGCGCCGGTCTAGCCGCAGACGGCGGTGCATGTCTTCAATGCTGCGATAAGGATCATGTTGGCCTGCCATAAGGAGCTCGGCATTGCGCTTGGAAAACCCGTCGATCTGACGAAAGCCGAGCCGAAGCGCAAGTTTCCCGTCCTGCGTTCCTGCCAGAATATTGTCCCACTGACTAAAGTTCACATCGACAGGCAATGCCCTCACATCATGCTCACAGGCATCGCGCACGATCTGCGCTGGCGCATAAAACCCCATTGGCTGTGAATTGAGGACCGCTGCCGCAAACACCTCTGGATGATGGCATTTGATCCATGCGGAAATATAGACCAGATGCGCAAAGCTTGCGGCATGGCTCTCCGGAAAGCCATATTCACCGAAGCCTTTGATCTGGTTGAAGCAATTCTCGGCAAAGGTCCGATCATAGCCACGATTGACCATGCCATCGATCATCTTCGTTTCCATGGTATGGATGGTGCCCATCTTGCGGAAGGTCGCCATGGCACGTCGCAACAGATTGGCTTCATCTGGCGTGAATTTCGCGGCCTCAATGGCAATGCGCATGGCCTGTTCCTGAAACAGCGGCACGCCTTTGGTCTTTTCCAGAATTTTTCGCAGCTCGTCCGGCTCGCCATGTTCGGGGGAAGGCGAGGGATAGGTGACACTTTCCTGCCCGCTTCGCCGCCTCAAATAAGGATGTACCATATCTCCCTGAATGGGGCCGGGGCGGACGATGGCCACCTGAATGACAAGGTCATAATATTCTTGAGGACGCAAACGCGGCAGCATGTTCATTTGTGCGCGGCTTTCAACCTGAAACACGCCGACCGAATCGCCTTTGCAAAGCATGGCGTAAACGGCTTTGTCTTCACGCGGCAGAGTGGCAAGTGTGAGCTTTTCACCACCATAAAGCTGCGGTTTGTGCGAATGAATGAGGTCGAAAGCCTTGCGGATGCAGGTGAGCATACCAAGCGACAGCACATCGACTTTCATCAGACCGACTTCGTCGATGTCGTCCTTGTCCCATTCAATGAACGAGCGTTTGTCCATTGCAGCCGGACCGATTGGCACAGTCTCGTCCAGACGGTCACGCGTCAGCACAAACCCGCCCACATGCTGCGACAGATGCCGTGGAAAACCGATCAGCTCCAGCGCCAGTTCGACGGCACGCCGGATGATGGGATTATCAGGATCAAGCCCTGCCTGCCGGATATGTTCCTTGTCGATACCGCCACCCGATATGCCCCAGACTGTGTTGGCAAGTGCAGCCGTCACATCTTCAGTCAGACCCAGCGCCTTGCCGACATCGCGGATGGCGCTGCGCGAGCGATAGCTGATGACGGTCGCAACAATCGCCGCACGGTCTCTCGTGTAGCGATTATAGACATATTGCATCACCTGTTCCCGCCGCTCATGCTCGAAATCGACGTCAATGTCCGGCGGTTCTTTGCGCTCGACGGAGATGAAACGCTCAAACAGAAGATCCACTTCTGCCGGGTCTACGCCCGTTATGCCCAGACAGAAACACACAACAGAATTGGCTGCTGATCCTCGCCCCTGACAAAGAATTTTTTGGTCGCGGGCATAGCTCACGATGTCATGGACGGTGAGAAAGTAAGCCGCATATTGCAGTTGTTCTATCAGTGCCAGTTCCTTACGGATCAGTCCTTGCACCTTCGGCGGTATGCTATCCGCGCCATAATGCTGGGCAGCGCCGTCCCATGTCAGATCATGCAAATGCTGTTGTGGTGTCTTGCCCGGTGGCACTGGCTCATCAGGATAATCATAACTCAGCTCATCAAGCCTGAATGTGATAGGCGTTACAAAATCGGCGGTTGTCTCAATCGCTGCCGGGTAATTGCGGAACAGGCGCACCATTTCATGCGGTGGTTTGAGGTGGCGCTCGGCGTTCTTTTCAAGCAATCGCCCTGCCGCGAAAACCGTTGTGTAATGCCGTGTTGCCGTCAGCACATCTTGCAGCGCACGGCGATCCGTATGGTGATAAAGCACATCATTGGTGGCAAGCAACGGCACGTTCGCTTCCGCTGCAAAGCGTGCGATGCGCTCTGCGCGGCGTCCGTCATGACCCTGATGCGGCATGGTCAGCGCCAGCCAGACAGAGCCGGGAGCGGCTTGTGCGATCTCCGTCAGACGTGCAGCAAAATCAGGATCATCTTCATCGGGAGCAAAGACTGCGATCTGAAACTGCCGCGCCCGAAATAGCAGATCACCCCATTCAAGATGGCATTCTCCCTTGGCGACAGCGCGGTGTTTGCCATCCGTCAGCAGGCGGCACAATTGTCCATAGGCCGCGCGATCACGCGGATAGACGACCATGTCTGGCGTGCCGTCGATGAAGGAAAGGCGGCAGCCGATGAACAGACGGAAGTCGCATGTGTCGCGAATATCTTTCCATGCAGCATGAGCGCGAACCACACCGGCCAGCGTGTTGCGGTCAGCAATGCCTATACCGGACAGCCCGAGTGCGTGGGCTTGCAAGACCAGCTCCTGGGGATGCGATGCGCCACTCAGGAAAGAAAAGTTGCTGGCCACAGCCATTTCAAAATAGCGGGGCATCACGCAAACAGCCCATGCAAAAACCAGCGCGGATGATTAAAGCCGTCATAAAGCCCTTCGCGGAAAATCCAGAAGCGCTGGCCGTTATCATCCTCCACGCGGTAATAATCGCGCAGCTTCGGCACATCATGACCGATGGAAAGCCACCATTCCGGTTCGATCCGCTCCGGCCCTTCGGCAAGGCGCACATGATGACGCACACGCCGCCACAGGAAAAACGACGGCGGACTGTCGGGTACTTCTGCAATACTCTCTATTGGCTGCGGCGGACGAAACAGTTTGATTGGTCGCGGGGGCGGATCATCGGGAAGTGTTGGGCTGCTTTCATAATAGTCTTCGCTTTTGCGGATTCGCAGGGCAGGGCGCAGGCCAAAAGCACGTTCTGGAATATGCGTGTTGCGCGAGAAGGAAACCAGTACACGCTCCTGCCCCAGTCGCGCCGAAAGCCGGTCGATCAACTGGCTGAAGCCAGCTTCATCTTCTTCATGCTGATCAAGCCCTGTCTGGCGCTGGGCGATTGCTCCGCTGCGAAGTGCTGCCAGACGGATCATGTCGAAGCCAAAACCGGCATCAAGCGGATCGGTGAGAGCCTTGAGCCGCTCCCGTGCCAGCCTGAGAAATACCCGATCTTCACGCAAAGGCTGGCCAGTTTCGATACGGATATGGCGCACCTCGCCGTCGACACGGAAGAAGGATGCTTCGATCAGAAGCGCGCCTTTTCCCTCGACTTCAAGAAGTGCAAACAGCTCCTGCGCCAGCTCCTGCAAAATTTGTTCAACAAGCTCCATCACCGTGACCGGTTCGGACATGCGGCGTTCGGCAATGTTGAGCGGCACGATACGCAGGGGCGAAATCGGTGCGCGCTCCTGTCGTGCCAGCCGGTCAAGCTTGGTGGCAAGGTCGGTTCCAAAACGAGCAGTCAAGGCTGCGCGGGGCAGCGCCATCACATCGCCAATGCGCTTTAGCCCGGCGCGTTTAAGGCCCGTCTCAGCAGCCTCGTTCAGTTCAAGAGAGCTGATCGGCAGGCGTGGTAAAAAATGGTCGACACCAGCCTTGCTGAAAACGCCGCCGCGCGTTCCGCGCGCCAGAAGCCGTGCGGCAAAGCTGTTGTCAGCCATTGCCGCCTGTATGTTCAGGTCAGCCCGTTCAATCCGCATGATTGCGTCCTCACGCATGGCAGCAAGTCCGCCAAAAAGATGTGCGCAGCCGGTGATGTCGAGCATCAGCCCATGCGGCTCGTCGAAGGCTATAAGCGGCGTGTAGCGTTCGCACCAATGGGCAAGACGCTTGAGCAACGCTGCATCGCGTTCCGGTGCGGCTGTTGCAACGTCAAGTCTTTCCACCCGCGCTCGCGCATCGGTCAGCGCCATGCCGGGGAAAAGACCGAGCTTTGCAGCTGTAGCATCCACTGCCGTCAGGCGCAGCGCATTGGCCGTGCGCTCGGTGACGACAAGCGGCATTTTTTCTGTGCCATTATGCTGAATGTTGTTGCGCAGCCGGTCGGTCGGCAGAAACGGAAACCAGAGGGCGAGGAACACGCGATCTGCCGTTCTGTTCGGCTGTTCCAAATTCGAGGGTTTCATTGTTCCATTCCATGATCCATTGCCCACAGGTACCGTGTCGATTGCGTTCCAGAATTGCCGAAAACACCGGCTTTCCGGGTGCATTCGCGCCACTGGAGCGGGAGGATGCAGGCGCCACCCGCCAGCGGCTGACGGCAGCGCTCTGCACGCCTGTTCGGTGGCTCCTGAGCAGGATGACAGGCAAATGTGCGGTTTCGGTTGCCAGAAGCAGGCGACGCGAGGCAGTCAGGTCGAGACATTTCGGCTGGCCGCTCACCGAGGCGACCACGCCGGAAATGAGGTTCGAAGCCTTGCCGCTTGCCTCTTCAAGCGCATCATTCGCTGCTTTTAAAACATCTTGAGCGGTTGGGCAGCGCACGATCAGCAGGCGTGACGGATTGATTCCGAAGGCATGAAGCCCCGGTGGATAAAGCCCGCCATATTCGCTTGAGGCGCTTTCTTCCTCAATCCAGATGATTGGTCTTCTTGAAGGGGATGCACGCAAAGCCATTGCTAGCGCGAAACCGGTAGCGGCCATATGTGCACCGGGGTTTTCAGCAAAAACCTCATGCAGTGCATCGCCTCTCAGGCCATGCGGAAAAGCATCATCAGCTCCGGTAAGGCCGAGCGTGAAACTGCCTGAACGCCCGCAGCCTGTTCCGGTCTCGTCTGCAAAACTCGCCTGTGAGGCATTGCCTTCGATGGCCGTAACCATGCGCCGCAACGCCGTGATGTCGATGCCGCTCACGTTCAAAACCCTGTGTTTGTAAGGATGCAATTCCAGACGTAAACTGTTTCACGCTTTTATTGGAATGCTATTTGTTCACTTTATGTTCTAGTATTGAATCGAGTCCGCAAAGAGTCAAGCGGGATCAGCTGTGAGGACGTGTGGATAAGAAAAATGCTTCCTCTCAGATAGCACTCTGAAAGGAAGCATCTACGGTCATGGTTGATCAGATCAGGCGGCTTCTTTGAAAGGCACTCCCGCCAGTTGGGCGAGATGGCCACCAAGATCGGTGCCAGCACCTGCCGCATTGACGGTATCAAAATAATAATGCCAACCGGTGGCGGTGATTCCGGCAATCAGCATGTCGAGAGCCATCTCATCCGGGAAGCGCCAAATCGCAAAAAAGCTTTGCTTCGGCGCATAAGGTTTGGTTGGGTTAATAGGGCCGAGGGCCAGAGCCTCGATACCATGTTCGGCCAGACTGCCCATGCCGGCACCGACCTTTTCAAAGAAAACCTGCCTGCCTTTAAGATCAAGTGCCAGCCAGCTTGCCTTGGGTGAATAGAGTTCTGCGAGATAATGGGTCATGTCGTTTCCGGGAGGTTATTTAGAAAAGGAACGCAGTGCGCGTTTGCAGATACGTGCAGTCGTGGGATTTGTACTTGCTTCAAGCCAGTCTGCGCAAAGCGCCTTCACCCATTCGGGTCGGCTTTTGGCTGCATCATTGAGCCAGTTGGCGACCGAATCCTGCACATAAGGTGCGGGATCGGCGCGAAGTGGTGTCAGAATTGACAAAGCCTTTTCAGGGGCTTCTTTCAGGCTTTTGATATGTGCCGACCAAACGCCACGCGGACGGGTGGCTTCGCAGGCAAATCGCCGGATATAGGGGGACGGATCGGCAGTCCATGGCGTAAGCAGTTGGATCGTTTGGTCAATCTCAGAAGAAATATGCTCGCGAAGACCGAGCCATGCCCATTCGCGCACGCCAAAATGTAGATCATCTGCGAGCGGGCGTATGAGCTTCAGACGTTCTGCAAGAGAAAGGCTTTCTAACTGACCGATGGCAAAACAGGCCCAGCCGCGCACGGTATCTGACGGATGGATACTCAGAGAATTGATTACTTGACCGCCAGAGCGTGAGAGCAAAAGCTGTGCTGCCAGCATCATGCGGCGTGAAATGCCAAGATCTTTGGCTTCATGCATTACCTGCAAGGCGCCCCGATCAACGGCCGGAAATACGTTTTGCATGAGGCTCGCAAAGTCAATCGCCAGACATTCGGTCAGTACGGTCGTTTCAACCGTTCCGCTGTGTAACGCAGAAAGTCGTTCGGCCGAGATATCGGAAATTTTCAGTGGCGATTTGCTCATGGCTTTCGTCCGGCATCCGTGCGGCTGAAAATACGGCGCAGCAATGTGCTGAGCACCGCTTGTTCATCGGCGGAAAGATCGCTCATCAGGCTCGCAATCCATGTTGTATGTTCAACGAAAAGCTGTTGCGCCAGTTGCGCTCCTTCGGATGTCAGCCTGATCGTCAGTTTGCGGCGATCTTGCGTGTCCGCATGGCGCTTGAGAAAGCCATCGCGTTCCAAGCCATCAAGCAGGCCGGTAATGGTCGCGCGTGTCACGCCAGCACGCTCTGAAAGCTCGTGCGGTGAAAGGCCATCAGGCGCATTCTGCAACAGAAACAACAGAACAAACTTGCCTTCGGAAAGCTTGTGGGGAGCAAGCCTGTTGGCGCAGTCTTGGTCAATTGCAGCGGCAAGCGACAGGATTTCAAAACAAGTTTTAAGCGCGTCAGAAGACGGACTGCTGCGGCGTTCCAGTTCACCCAGAAGGGCGTGATGTTTTTGCTCAATAATTTCCATACGTCGCCATATAATATGGCGCCATACTAAAAGCAAATGGTTTAGATCAGCTCACTGAGATTGGGCGTCTTGATAGGCTAAGATATACGGTTTATATATGTTTCATATATAACGAATTGGAAAGTATTATGGGTATCGTAAAAATCGGCGATGAACTGCATGAGGAATTGCGCAAGGCAAGTGATGTCATGTGCCGTTCGATCAATGCGCAGGCTGAATACTGGATGAAAATCGGTATGTTGGCACAGGCAAATCCGGAACTGTCCTTCAATGAGATCGTGCAGATGCAGTTGCGCGCGGCACAAGTTGAGCTTCCTGTTCTGGTGGTGCAGTCATCATGATAAAGACACCTGCCGAGGTGGAAAAAATGGCGGCTTCCGGCGCGTTGCTAGCGTCCGTTTTTACACTTCTCGATCATACACCGCTTGCTGGCCTGACTACGATGCAGGTCAATGATCTGGTTGAGGATTATATCACCCGCGAATTACAGGCGCGGCCTGCAAGCAAAGGGCAGTATGATTTTCCTTATGTGCTCAATGCCTCAAGGAATGAAGTCGTCTGCCATGGAATGCCATCGGATAGCAAAATCATCGAAAATGGCGAGATCATCAATTTCGACATTACCCTTGAGAAGGACGGCTATATCGCTGATTCCAGCAAAACCTATATGGTCGGTGAAGTGACTCCCTTTGCTTCGCGTTTGGTGCGTGTGACCTATGAGGCACTATGGAAGGGTATTGCTGCCGTGCGTCCTGGCGCTACGCTGGGCGATATTGGCTATGCTATCGAGCGTCACGCAAAGCGTCATGATTACAGCGTGGTGCGTGAATATTGCGGCCATGGCATTGGTCGTGAAATGCATGAAGAGCCGCAGGTTCTGCATTTCGGCAAGCCGGGCACGGGTGAGCGTCTGCGTGAAGGCATGGTATTCACCATCGAGCCGATGCTTAATCAAGGCACAGCCAAGGTAAAGACCGAAAAAGACGGTTGGACCGTGGTGACGCGCGATGGAAAACTCTCAGCGCAGTTTGAACATACCGTCGCTGTCACGTCGAATGGCGTGCGGGTGCTGACCTTACGTCCTGGTGAAGAAAAGATGCTTGCAGCAATCAGAAACGCTGTCTGACATTATCAAATTTTGTCTGCCAGCAAGAGCACGAAGATAATCGTTCCGCCAATGCTCAATCCGCTTGCCAGAATGACTCCTATGATGACAGGCGCGAGTTTCAGAAAGGAAATATGAGGCGATATGTCCAGCTGAAAATTTGGCCGGATTTTTTCAGGCGTAAGACAGGTAATTTCGTAATCGCCGGGTATCGTGCATTCAAAACTACCAAGGGCATGAGAAGCATAGCCCTGCATGTCCGTCCGTCTGACGCTGAGCAGCGAACGGCTTGTGGAACGATAGGCGATTGCTGCACCGCTCTCGCGCTCTCTGATTGCAAATTGCGCAGAGAAATATGCGATCCCCGAAATAATCGTCAGTGGTGGAAAGACGATACTGAGGGTGTATCGCCCGGCTTTGGGCAAATGAAATACATGCGGCTTAATGTCGGCAGGAAAGCGATACCGGATCGCTGGCATGATATTGCCCCACAGAATGGAAATGCATCGGACCAGCAGATAAATCCCGAGCAGAATGCAAAGAGGCATCGCAAGATAGAGAAACACGGCTCACGCTCCGTTTAGTTCTTGAAAAGAAAAAGCCCGCCGGAAGGCGGGCTTTTGCCGTGTTTTAAAAAGCTTAGCGACGGTCGCGTGCAGCCAATGTGCGCAGACGAAGTGCATTGAGCTTGATGAAGCCTGCTGCGTCCTTCTGGTCATAGGCGCCCTGATCGTCTTCAAACGTCACGAGCTTGTCGGAATAGAGCGACTTGTCCGATTCACGACCGGTCACAATCACATTGCCCTTATAGAGCTTGAGCGTGACTTCACCTTCGACGTGACGCTGGCTGAGATCGATAGCAGCCTGCAGCATTTCGCGTTCTGGCGAGAACCAGAAACCGTAATAGATGAGTTCCGCATAGCGTGGCATCAGCTCATCCTTGAGGTGCGCCGCACCACGATCGAGCGTGATCGATTCGATGGCGCGGTGTGCTGCCAACAGGATCGTGCCACCTGGCGTTTCATAGACGCCGCGCGATTTCATGCCGACGAAGCGGTTTTCAACGAGGTCAAGACGACCAATGCCGTTGTCACGGCCATAATCGTTGAGCTTGGCAAGCAGCGTTGCAGGCGACAGACGTTCGCCATTGATCGAAACCGCATCACCCTTTTCAAAGCCAATCTTGATGATGGTTGGTGTATCCGGGGCGGTTTCTGGCGAAATCGTGCGCATATGCACATATTCAGGCGCTTCGATCGCCGGATCTTCCAGAACCTTGCCTTCAGACGAAGAGTGCAGCAGGTTTGCGTCAACCGAGAATGGCGCTTCGCCCTTCTTGTCTTTCGCGACCGGAATCTGGTGCTGTTCAGCAAATTCGAGCAGATGCGTGCGGCTCTTGAACGACCAGTCGCGCCATGGAGCGATGATCTTGATGTCCGGGTTCAGCGCATATGCGGAAAGCTCGAAGCGAACCTGATCATTGCCCTTGCCGGTCGCGCCGTGCGCAATTGCGTCAGCGCCGGTCTTCTTGGCGATTTCAATCAGGTGCTTGGAGATCAGCGGACGGGCAATCGAAGTGCCGAGCAAATAGACGCCTTCATAGACGGCGTTGGCGCGGAACATCGGGAAGACGAAATCGCGCACGAATTCTTCGCGCACATCCTCAACGAAAATTTCCTTGATACCCAGCATTTCGGCCTTCTTGCGTGCTGGTTCAAGTTCTTCGCCCTGGCCGAGATCGGCGGTAAAGGTGACGACTTCTGCGTTAAGCTCAGTCTGCAACCATTTCAGGATGATCGAGGTGTCGAGACCGCCAGAATAGGCGAGAACGACCTTTTTAACGTCTTTCAGCTTGCTCATAGTTCACTTCCGTCTGAGATGCGATTGTGGCCCAAAGGGCCGTAGAACAGGATGTTGCAGTTCTTTTATCAGTTGCTAAGCGGCGCGCAAGCCGGATGGCACTTTGTCAGCGAAAAGAAAGCGTCATCTGCCATTATGGACAGTCTTGACTGTCACTTTGATTTGTAACTATAAAAGTTACATGATTAATTCTGACAATCCATTTACCGATCCGCAGGTCGTAGCACGTTACGCAGAAGGGCCGCCGAAAGCTGTGCCGGGATTTCGGGATATGCAGCGCATGACGCGTTTGCTGCTTGCCGAAACCGTGTCCGATACTGCAAGCATTCTGGTGTTGGGTGCGGGCGGTGGTCTTGAACTCAAGCTCTTTGCGGAAAATCACCCGCATTGGACCTTTGAAGGTGTCGACCCTTCCGCAGAAATGCTTCAATTGGCGCGGCAAAACCTTGGCACCAATGCAGCTCGTGTGAACTTCCATGAAGGTTATATCGATAGCGCAGTTCTCGGGCCATTTGATGGAGCAGTTTGTTTGCTGACCATGCATTTTCTGGATGAGAAAACGCGCAAACAAACTCTTTCAGACATCCATCGCCGCCTGAAACCCGGCGCACCATTTATCATGGCACATTTCAGTTTTGAGCAGGGGAGTGCCGATGAGCGAGCTTTGTGGTTGTCACGCTATTCTGCCTTTTTGAATGATTCCGGTGTCGATATGGCAAGTGCAGTAAAAGCCGGTACAGCGATCAATGAGCGTTTGCATATTCTTACGCCGCGACAGGATGAGGCGCTGATACGTGGTGCGGGCTTCAAGGATCTGAGCCTTTTTTATGCATCTTTCACCTATCGCGGATGGGTTGCCTACGCATAAATAAGGGACGCTGAGACGGCTAAAAGAATCCTATGGCGGCGCAATTGAATTCGCGTTAGCTTGCCGCGAATTCTCGGAGTGCCTTTCGATGTCTTTTCTGACAAACCTGACCTTCATTCCCGAATGGACCATCTTCGTCCAGTTCGTGATCGCTACTGCAATTTTATCCATCACCCCCGGCCCGGACATGACGCTTTTCGTCGGTCGTGCGCTTTCTGAAGGCAAGGCCGCTGGCTTTGCCTGTATGGCAGGCGCAAGCACCGGCATTGTTGTGCATACGAGCATGGTAGCACTTGGACTTTCAGCGCTCATCCTCGCTTCGCCTGCAGCCTTCACCGCATTGAAGGTGGTGGGTGCGGTATATCTCGTTTGGCTTGCAGTACAGGCCATCCGCAAAGGTTCGGCATTTTCACCGGAAAAGAATGGTGGCAAGAAGCACACGTTGGTTCAGAACTGGGCGACCGGACTTGGCATCAACCTGCTCAATCCGAAGATCATCCTGTTCAACATGACCTTCCTGCCGCAGTTCGTTTCGGCACATGATCCTCATGCGATGGGAAAGCTGTTCTTTCTGGGATTGTCCTTCATTCCGCTGGCACTGCCTTTCACCATTCCAATGGTGGTTGCAGCCGACAAGTTCGCCGGTCTTCTCAAGAAGAACCCAACTGTTACGCGAATTGTCGATTGGCTTTTTGCGGGCGTCTTCTCGGCTTTTGCGCTGAAAATTATCACCGCACAGGCAAAGTGAAATTAAGCAGCCGGTCCGTTAGAGCGCGTTTTGATTTGATTGGATCAGATCAGCGCTCTAACTTATTTTTTTACCGCGCATCTTTGTCCGAAAACCGTTTCACACTTTTCGGGATGCGCTCTAAAAATCGCCCGGCGTTGCGACCGGCAATCAGCCAGTAGACGAAGCCGCCGACGATGCCTGAACATGCAAAGGCACCGGTCAGAAGAGCGATACTTGCAGCAATCTGTTGATCAGCGACAGCAAGTAGTGATCCAGCGCCCGCTCCCAGCAGACCAATCAAAAGTCCGCCAATGCAATAGGGCAGGGATGATTTCCAGCCACGCACTTCGCTGATCACGATCAGCACTACTGCCGGGAAAAAGCTGAAACCACCCGCCATTGTGGCCAGTACAGGGCCACCTACCAGAACTGCCGCATAAAAGCCGGTCATATCCCAGGCGTCGCGAATCTCGTTGAAAACATCCTGAAAAAACGGATCGGAAAGCGCATAGCCGAGCACATCGATCTGGCTATAAAGAATTGCCGCCAGAAAGAATCCGGCGGCCAGAACGGCTACGCAATAGCCGAAAACAATAACAACAAAACGCGAGATATAATCGAACGTATCAGTCAACCGCGCTTAGTCCTCGTAAATTACTCACCGTGTCCGGCGATCATCATCGCTTCAAGCGCCAGACGTTCCGTCTTGCGCATACGTTCTGATTCCGACTTCAATTGACCACAGGCCGCCAGAATATCGCGGCCGCGTGGCGTGCGGATCGGCGAAGCGTAGCCTGCCGCATTCACATAATCGGCGAAGCGTTCAATATGCTCCCAGTCGGAGCACTGGTAGTTGGTGCCCGGCCATGGGTTGAACGGAATGAGATTGATCTTGGCCGGAATACCGCGTAGCAGCTTCACCAGCAGCTTGGCGTCTTCCATGCTGTCATTGATGTCCTTGAGCATCACATATTCAAAGGTGATGCGCTTGGCATTCGACAGGCCGGGATATTCACGGCAAGCCTTGATCAGCTGTTCCAGCGGATATTTCTTGTTGATCGGCACCAGAAGATCGCGCAGTTCGTCGCGCACGGCATGTAGCGAGATCGCCAGCATCACGCCGATTTCTTCGCCGGTGCGATAGATTTCCGGCACAACACCAGAGGTCGAAAGCGTGATACGACGCTTGGAAAGTGCCAGCCCATCACCATCGGATGCAATCAGGAGAGCCTTCTTCACTTCCTCGAAGTTATAAAGCGGCTCACCCATGCCCATCATGACGATGTTGGTGACCTTGCGGCCCTCAGCAGGCACGATAGCGCCATCCGGTGTGTCGGTATCCGGGAAATCACCAAGACGATCACGCGCGGTCAACAGCTGCGCCAGAATTTCTTCTGATGTCAGGTTGCGAACCAGCTTCTGTGTGCCAGTGTGGCAGAAGGAGCAGGTAAGTGTGCAGCCAACCTGAGAAGAAATGCAAAGCGTGCCGCGGCCTTCTTCAGGAATATAAACGCATTCGATTTCGACAGGGCGCCCGGCACCGCGTGGTGGGAAGCGGAACAGCCATTTGCGCGTTCCATCCTGCGAGATTTGTTCTTCAACCACTTCCGGGCGCGCAATAGTGAAATGCTGCGCCAGAAGAGCGCGCAGATCCTTGGAAATGTTACGCATATCAGCAAAATCGGAAACGCCGCGCACGTATAGCCAGTGCCAGAGCTGCGCAATGCGCATCTTGACCTGCTTTGGCAGAACGCCAACCTTGATCAGCTCATCAGCCATTTCCTCGCGCGACATGCCTATGAGCGACGGCTTCTGCTCCATGTTTGCGCGCACATGGCGGGCAAGCTGGTCGCGCGTATCATCAATGGTTAAGTCGAACGAAATGGACATCTGTTTTCAACTGTTGAGGACGCCGCATAAAGCGCGCCGGTAAATCTAGAGCATGTCTCCCGAAAGTGGGAACCGGTTCCGGGATGAAGACATGCGTAAAAACAAAAGCTTAAAGCGTGTCGCCCGTATCTGATTGAACGCGACATGCTTTAGCGATTGCATGGATATATGGGCTCGTTCATTTGAAATGCGAGCCCTTTGCGCGCGCTCATAGCACACAATATTCGATCCGTCATCCCGCACTGTTTCGCGGCAGGCATGCATAAGTGACAATACAACGTTAAAAAGAAAAGCCGGAGCGGAGCCCCGGCTTAATAATTTAACTCGAACCGATTGGCTTATTTGCACTTCTGAATGGCTGCGAGCGCTGCCGAAATGCCCTTGAGCGAATAGGTGTAATTGGTCTTGGTGCCGCGCTTGGACTGTGCCTGCACCTTCATGTCCGAACCGCCGCGCATTGCTGCGATCAGCTGTGGCTCTTCTGCTGCATTTTCCATCCAGCCGGATTTGCCATTGACGAACATCGTGAAATTGCGGTTGCCGATGGTCACGATAACCTTGGCATTTGCATTTGTATTCAGCTCATAACCGGCCATGAACTGTGGTTCAAAGCTGACGTTCTGTCCTGGCTTCTGGCTCACGAGGAAGAAGTTATCGCCATGATCAACGTTAGCAGGCGCTTTCTGCGTCGGAACGGACAGGACATAGCAAACCTTGCCATTGCCTGACTGATAGCTATAGGCGCCCCAGGCGTCGAACTGCTTAATCTGGGTCGGTGTCTGGGCGAGTGCCGAACCCGCCATTGCAATCGTAAACACCGAAGCCGCGACGATCGATTTTCCAAGCATGGTTTTTTACCGGTTCTCTTTCGTTTGCTTCAAAGTCGAATATCGGGATATCGCCGTTCATCACGCCGTCCCGTTTAGTGACCCTTAATGTGCCTTAATCTGGGTTACCAAACGGTGAAGTTTTGAAAGAAAACTTGAACGAGTAGACCTAAGTCCCCGCGATCCCGTTGCCAACTTCATCCAAAAGAAAGCGGCAAGAGTTTGTCATATTGCGTCAATGCACGATGATCGTGATGTCGCCCCATAACAAAGCTGTGAAGGGGAGAGGCCGCTTTAAGCAGCCTCACCGTCGTCGCGAAGAGCCTCACGGGCTGCGATTCTATGGGCGGGCGTTATATGTGTGCGAACAGCAGTCAATGCCGCCATAAGCACTGCAATGTCATCGGTGAAACCAATGCCAACCAGCATATCGGGGATGACATCGAAGGGCAGAACGAAATAGGCAAGTGCTGCCATCAGTGTCATGCGCACACGCGTCGGCGTGTTTTGGTCGAGCGCGCAATAATAGGCGGCCACAACCTCATCCATAAACGGAACCATGCGACCGGCACGACGTGCGGTCTTCCAGAATCCTTTTTTCACCCGTTCGCTGCGATCATTGAAATCGCCTTCATTGCCGGGCTCCAGGATTTCATCAATCTTGACGCTATCCATGTTTGGGCAATCTCCAGTAAGCCGAATGCAAGGCCACAATAGCATTGGAAATGGGAATATTGCATCCAGCTTTCAAGTCGGAATGCATTTCCTGCATGAACCGTCAGCTACAAAAAGCCTCTGAAATCAACAAAATATGGATTCCAGAAAAACCGGGTTTCGGCCTGATTTGCCTGCGTGAACGAGCTTAAAGCATGTCGCGGAAAAGTGGGAACCGGTTTTCCGATAAAGACATGCATAAAAATGAAGAGATAGAGCGAACGCGGTAGCTAGGATTAAGCGCGACATGCTCTGGTTGATTGGAGAACCTTGATGCATTTCACCGGCTATGGCGAAAATTTTGTGCGCAGTGACCGGTCAAGCCAGTTCTATCGCGGCCATCAGCTGGCGGCAGCTCAGGACATTAGCGATCATGTCACCATCGATGTGAAGGATGGCATTTGCTACGACATCACCGCCTATATGCGTTTTCTGCTGGGGGCAGGTATTTCCGAGCACACGTTACGCGGCACATCGGGCCAAAACTGGATTCCGCTGCTGAATTTCAAAGCCGGTGAACTGTGGAACGGCTATTCGGCGCTTCCATACGGGCGGGCGATTGGCTTCTACGACGTGAAAGCGGGGCACATTTTTCATTCAGCCGTTGCGGTCGGTGACATCTATATTCGCAGCATCAATGGCGGAACGCTCGGTCAGAACTGGAGTGATCGTATCGATCTAACCAAAGCGCTCCCTTATATGGGACGAAATCGCGAAGGCAATTTCACGCATCAGAAAAAGCCGATAATCGTTTATATTTCAAAAGTTTGATCGTTCTAAACCAGCGCATTCATCTTGCGAGCAAGCTTGATGTCCAACTCGGTGATTCCGTTCTCGCTGTGGGTCGAGAGCGTGACATCGACACGATTATAGACATTGAACCATTCGGGGTGATGGTCAAGCTTTTCGGCATAAAGTGCTGCTCGGGCCATGAAGCCGAACGCCGCGTTAAAGTCCTTGAATTTAAAACTTTTGCTGATTGCTTCGCGGTCATCGACCTTCTGCCAGCCATTAAGCTCGCCAAGTGCCTGTTTCAGTTCGTCATCAGTCAGCCTGTTGCGTGCCATTGTCTTTTGCCTATGTTGTTGGCTATTCAGCTCTAACTTATCATAGCCGCGAGAGTTCCGTGACCCGATCAGCCCCGACCAGTATTCTATTTGTCTGTGCAGGCAATATCTGCCGTTCGCCGCTTGCGGAAGGCGTGATGGCTCAGGTTCTGGCTGAGCGTCGCATTGATCATGTGCTGATCGATTCGGCGGGCACAAATGGCTACCACACTGGCGAAGAACCGGATGATCGTTCGATCCGTGTTGCAGCGAAACATGGCCTCGATATTTCCGAGCAGCGCTGCCGCCAACTGACGCCGGGCGACTTTACGCGTTTTGATCTCATCCTAGGGATGGATCGCTATAATATGCGCATGATCGCTCAAAGACAGCCTGCAAATGCAAGCGCTCGTATCGGGCTTTTCACCGAAATTGCAGAAGGAAAAGCCGTTGAAATCCCCGATCCTTACTATGGAGATATCGGGGATTTCGAACAGGTTTACCGGATGGTTCTAGCCTCATCAAAGGCGCTTGCCGACCAGTTCTGGCGTGAAACGGCCATCAAAGGCCAGGCTTCCTCGACGACATAAGGTCCGCCGCCGACAGAATCGCGTGAGGACATCAGCACGAAGCGGCCCACCTTGAACGGCATTGTTGAGAAATTACCTCTTGATGAGAGATAATGCACGACATCCGCAATGTGCGGATTTCGCAGCCGTGCCAAAGTCACATGGGGTGTGAATTTACGCGGATCGGCGGGAATGCGAAGCCGCTGGCAAATGCGTTCGATTTCGCCTTGCAATGCGTTGAGTTCAGGCGAGGGGGATACGCCCGCATAGATGCTGTGCGGCTTCTTGGAACCGAAAGCATCGACACCTGACAGGTTGAGCATGAATTCGGGGCGCCGCACGCGATCAAGCGCATTGGCAACCTCGTCGGCCACATGGCCTTCCACATCCCCGATAAAACGCAGGGTTATGTGGTAATTTTCGACATCAATCCAGCGTGCGCCGGGGAGGCCGCCTCGTAATAACGAGAGCGAAAGCGCGGCGTCGCGCGGGATTTCGAGGGCAGTAAAGAGACGCGGCATAAAGCATCCTCCTCGAATCGTTCTGCGCCAGAGCGTCGTGTGGTCTAAGCCACGGGAGGACGCTCTGAGTTAGAGTGCCTATGCACCGATCATCAGAAAAACGAATCTTTTTCCCTTACCGATGCAACTCTCAGCGAATCATTCTTCGCTGTTTTGAGCAAGCTGTTTATGCCTCCTGATTGTGTCAGCCGCCCGATGTCCCCGCCTTTTGTTCAGCTTTCAGGGTTTTCTCGATCACCGGCATGAAATTGGTGACCATTGTTTCAACGCCCTTTTCATTCGGATGCATTCCGTCTTCCAGCAGTAGCCCCTTTTGCGTGGCAACGCCGTCGAGGAAGAACGGATAAAGCGGCACGCCGTACTTCTGCGCAAGCTTCGGGTAAATCGGGTTGAATTTCTCGGCGTAATCCTTGCCCATATTGGGTGGTGCCATCATGCCTGCAAGGATAACGGAAATGCCGCGTGTCTTGAGGCGCGACAGCATTTCATCGAGATTTTTCTCGGTAATGTCGGGGGAAATACCGCGCAGCGCATCATTCGCACCCAGTTCCAGGATGACCAGATTGGTGCCATCAGGGATCGACCAGTCAATGCGTGCAAGTCCACCCGTTGTCGTGTCGCCCGATACGCCGGCATTTTCGATACTGACTTCATAACCCTTGGCGTCCAGCGCTTTTTCAAGTTGCTGCGGGAAGGCGGCGTTAGAAGGCAGAAAATAGCCCGCCATCAGACTGTCGCCAAAGCCAACGATCTTGACCTGTGCAAGCTGTTCGGTCGGCAAAGCATCTTCAAGACCGGTCGGATCTTCCTGCGCACGCGCACCGGTAGCAATAAAAGACGCAGCTATGACAAAAATCGATAGCCATACCGGGATCGAGAGTTTGAAACGCATCGTTAGCAACCCATATCTAGCAAAGGTGGGCAAATCGCCCAGAGGACTTCTCTTCAATTTCTGGCGCAAAACAAGTTCAAATTTGTGGCGCGCTCTGGCCTTGAATATTCATATAGGAAGAAAAACGCGTGACGGAACAGGTGACTTCGCTAAATCATGGCCCGATCATCGAGCTTGAGAATGTTCATCTGACTCTGGGACATGCGGCATCATCCGTACATGTGCTTAAAGGCGTCTCGCTTTCAATTGCCCAAGGAATGTCTGTTGGCATCGTCGGTCCGTCGGGATCAGGCAAATCCACACTTTTGATGGTTCTGGCCGGTCTTGAGCATATCGACCAGGGAACGGTCAAGATTGCCGGTGAAACCATCAGCCAAATGACCGAGGATCAGGCTGCCGCTTTTCGTGGCGCCAATATCGGTATCGTTTTCCAGTCCTTCCACCTCATCCCGAATATGACCGCATTGGAAAATGTCGCCGTCCCTCTGGAGCTTGCCGGGCGCAAGGATGCCTTTGAGGTGGCCGAACGTGAATTGCGCGCTGTGGGTCTTGGCGAACGCCTCACGCATTATCCGTCAGAACTGTCGGGTGGTGAACAGCAGCGCGTGGCCATTGCCCGGGCGCTTGCGCCAAGCCCCAAAATCCTGATTGCCGATGAGCCGACAGGCAATCTCGACACGGCTACAGGTCGTCAGATTGCCGATTTGCTGTTTTCCAAGCAGCGTGAAAACGGATTGACGATGGTCCTTGTCACGCATGATCCATCGCTTGCCGCTCGATGCGATCAGGAAATTCCGGTGCGTTCAGGCCGTATTGAGGAGCCCACACGAAAAGAGACTGCGCTTGAAACAGCGGTGGCTGGCGAATGAGCAGGCCGATGAGCAAGTTTGCTTCCTTCTCTCTCGCTCTCCGCTTTGCATTGCGTGAAATGCGTGGCGGGCTCTCCGGATTTTATATCTTTCTGGCCTGTATCGCCTTGGGTGTCGCAGCGATTGGTGGCGTGAATTCAGTTGCACGTTCGGTCAGCACAGGGATTGCAGTCGAAGGCCAGAGTATTCTTGGCGGCGATGTCAGCTTTGCGCTTAATCAGCGCGAGGCAAGTGCCGACGAGCGCGCTTTCATAGACCAGCAGGGCAAGGTTGCCGAAAGTGCCACGATGCGCTCCATGGCACGTCTGCCGGATGGCTCCGATCAGTCGCTGGTTGAAGTGAAGGCGGTTGATGCCGTCTATCCGCTTTATGGCGCATTGAAAGTAGCACCTGAGCTTTCGCTTGAAGACATGACGAAACAGCAGAATGGTGCCTATGGCGCCGCTGTCAGTCAGGATTTCCTCAATCGCATGGGCGTTCAGCTTGGAACGAAAGTTCTGCTTGGTTCTGAAACTTTTGAGCTGCGTGCATTGATCGAAAGCGAACCCGACCTTCTGTCGTCGGGTTTTAATTTTGCGCCGCGTTTTCTGGTTTCGATGGATGGCCTTCGTGCGTCTGGGTTGATCCAGCCCGGAAGCCTTGTCGATCATATCTATAAGGTGGCATTGCCGGATGGTGCGCCCGATTCCGCAATTGCTGAGCTTCGCACCCGTGCAGCTGCAGATTTTCCGGATGCAGGCTGGAATATCCGCTCACGCAACAACGCAGCCCCGGCGCTGACCGCAAATATCGAACGCTTCTCGCAGTTTCTCACACTGGTGGGCCTGACGGCGCTTATTGTTGGTGGCGTTGGTGTCGCAAATGCTGTGCGTGCCTATCTTGATGGCAAGCGCGGCGTGATTGCGACTTTTAAGTCATTGGGTGCACCTGCACGTTTTGCAGTGCTGGTCTATCTCGTGCAGATCATGGTGATCGGCCTTATCGGCATCGTTCTAGGTTTGGTGCTTGCCGCGATCATTCCATATGCAGCCGCTTTGGCGCTCGCCAATTATCTGCCCGTTGCAGGTGGCGGCGGCTTCTTCCCGCAAGCGCTAGCTTTGGCGGCAGTTTTCGGTCTCATCACGACGCTTGCCTTTGCGATTATCCCGCTTGGTCGTGCCCGTGAAATTCCGGCAACGGCGCTATTTCGCGAACAGGGCTTTGAACAACGTGGATTACCGCCACTTCTTTATCTAACGCTCGCTGTTTTGCTGATTGCTGCTTTGGCAGGCTTGGCACTTTACGTCGCTTATGATCGACGGATTGCTGCGATCTTCATCGTATCATCAATTGCGGCCTTTGGTGTTTTGCGGCTGGTCGCGGACGGTATCCGTTGGCTGGCGCGTCGCGCGCCGCGCACGCGTTCGACAGCAGTTCGGCTTGCTGTTGGCAATATTTATCGCCCTGGCGCGCTGACACCATCCGTGGTGCTTTCGCTGGGGCTTGGCCTTACGCTAATGGTGGCGATTGCGCTCATTGATGGTAATCTGCGGCGTCAGGTAACGGAGAATATTCCGGCACAGGCTCCGGACTTTTTCTTTGTCGATATTCAGAACAATGACATCAGTGACTTCACCAAGCTTGTGAGCGGCATTGTCCCGGATGGCAAACTCACCTCCGGTCCGATGCTGCGCGGTCGTATCGTCGCTTTTAACGGCACCAATGTTCGTGACATGACCATTCCACCGGAAGCAGCCTGGGTCCTGCGTGGCGACCGTGGCATTACCTTTGCTGACAAAGTTCCAGAAAATTCGACGCTGACCGAAGGCGAATGGTGGCCCGAAAATTACTCCGGCGAGCCACTTGTTTCTTTCGCAGAACGTGAAGGCAAGGAGCTTGGGTTGAAGCTTGGCGATACGGTTACGGTCAATGTGCTTGGCCGTAACATCAATGCCAAGATTGCAAGCTTCCGGCAGTTACAATGGGAAACACTGGCGATGAATTTCGTCATGGTTTTTTCGCCGAACACTTTTACCGGTGCGCCTGCCACATGGCTAGCAACGCTTACAATTCCTGATGGTCAGAAGAACCTGGCGCCCGATGTCCTGCGACAGGTTACAAAAACATGGCCAGCGGTTACGACCGTCAGCGTGACTGATGCGCTGGATGTGGCGAATGATCTGATCAGCCAGCTTGCAACGGCAATTCGGGCTGCTGCATCCATCGCTCTTGCGGCTTCTGTTCTGGTATTGGGCGGTGCTCTGGCTGCAGGCAACCGCGCCCGCGTTCACGATGCGGTTGTGCTGAAAACGCTGGGTGCCACGCGCGGCACGCTGATTGCAGCCTATATCGTCGAATATATGCTTCTGGGCCTTGCAACAGCGGTATTTGCGCTAGTCGCAGGCGGCGTTGCTGGCTGGTATGTGGTGGTTGAAGTCATGAAGCTGAAGGCGCAGTTCTTGCCGGACGTCGCGCTGATGACGGTGGCTGTGGCACTCGTTCTAACCGTTGGATTCGGTCTGGCCGGCACATGGCGCGTGCTGGGTCAGAAGCCTGCAACCGTGCTCCGAACCATATGAAGCATTTGTAACCTTGCAGCTTAAATTCGCTTAAGCCCTTGGATCGCATGGATAATGCGATCCATTTTTCAAGTCGTTTATCACGATTTTTTACAGCTGGTACTTGTGTGAGAACGCTAAAATCCCCATAATAAAACGCAGGCATGCTGGGGTCCCGCCAGCGGCGCCTGGGAGCGGCTCGAAATGAGCCTGACCCCGACACCGGACGGGACAACGCAAAAGGATTTAAGTCATGGCTGACTTTCGCAATATTCAGGCACAGCAGAGGCCGGTAGGTGGCGCTCGCGTTGGTGCTGACATCGATCAGGGCCTCCGCAGCTATATGCTCGGCGTCTACAACATGATGGCAATTGGTCTGGTTGTTACAGGCCTTGCTGCTTTGGCTGTCTCATCGTTGGCAACCACAACCGATCCGTCGGCAGCTGTTGCACAGCTTGCAAACGGCAAAATGCTCACCTCACTTGGTGCAGCACTTTATACATCTCCGCTGCGCTGGGTGGTTATGCTCGCTCCGCTCGCAGCTGTATTCTTCCTGAGCTTCCGCATCGAGCGTCTGTCGGTTTCGACCGCTAACGCCGTGTTCTGGGGCTATGCAGCTCTCGTCGGTCTGTCGCTGTCGTCGGTCTTCCTGGTCTTTACCGGCCAGAGCATCGTTCGCACCTTCTTCGTAACGGCTGCTTCGTTCGGCGCATTGTCGCTCTATGGTTACACAACCAAGCGCGACCTGTCCGCAATGGGCTCGTTCCTGATGATGGGTCTGTTCGGCCTGATCATCGCTTCGGTCGTTAACATCTTCCTCGGCTCCACCGCGCTGCAGTTTGCAATCTCGGTGATCGGCGTTCTGATCTTCGCAGGTTTGACCGCTTATGACACGCAGTCGATCAAGGAAATGTACTTTGAAGGTGATTCTGCGGATTCGCAGGGCCGCAAGGTTGTTATGGGCGCGCTGCGTCTGTACCTCGACTTCATCAACATGTTCATGTTCCTGCTTCAGTTCATGGGTAACCGTGACTAAGAGCATGTCTCCCAAAAGTGGGAACCAGTTTTGGGTTAAAGATCTGCTGAGAAGATACTAAACGAAGAATACGTGAGGGCAGCGGCAACGCTGCCCTTTTTGCTTTTCAAGCGGGCAGCCCGGAGTCATGCTGGACGGGCAATTTTAACTGAGTCTTGGCCTCCAACATGCCCCATATCCGCGATTTCAAGCCCACTGATATTGAAGCCATCACGACGATCTACACGGAGGCCGTGCTGAACGGTTCCGGTTCTTACGAGATCGAGCCGCCCACCATTGAGGAAATGACACGGCGCTTCGACATCTTTGTCGAGCAGGGCTTTCCAATTCTTGTTGCGGAAGAAAATGGACTGGTCTTGGGCTATGCCTATATAAGCTATTTTCGAACCCGCCCGGCCTATCGCTGGCTTGCGGAAGATTCGATCTATATCGCACCCGATGCCAAGGGGAAGGGCGTCGGCAAGCTTCTGCTTGGCGAGCTCATCCAGCGTGCGACAGCATTAGGCTTCAGGCAGCTGCTGGCGGTAGTTGGTGATGGTGAGCACAATATCGGCTCTGTGAAGCTGCATGAGAGCTTGGGATTTATCCATTGCGGACGAATCCAGGGCTCAGGCTTCAAGCATGGGCGCTGGCTTGATACGGTCCTCATGCAGCTGTCGCTCAATGGAGGTTGCGCTGTTGACCCCGGCGAGATGCCGCTGGCTTAATTATCAACCAGCTTCAGGCTCTTATCGAAAACGCGGAGCACACGTTCAAGCTCGTGTCCGCGTTTCATAATGAGACCGCTTGCAGATATCACAGAATAGGCACCCTGCTTCTGGGCAAGCTTTGGATTTTTCTCGACGCGGAAAAGCGGGACCTCGCTCGCACGGCGGAAAATAGAGAACACCGCTCTGTCTGCGAGATGGTCAATCGCATAATCGCGCCATGCACCTGTCGCGACCATGCGGCCATAAATATTGAGGATTTTACCAAGCTCGTGTCGGTCGAAGCTGACGGTCGGAGCAGGCGGTTTTATCTGCCCTAGAGGTACAACCTTGGGCGATGCCGAAGGATGGGAAAGCGAATGAGAGGACGCATCCTCGTTCGCAGCGCTTGGTCTATCCATGTCCTTCCTTTCGTCGCCGACATTGATTGTAAAGGAAACGCGGGAACACCGATCAAATCAGCTCATGACAGTAAGGTGATGCTTTTGTAAAATGATTGCAAGACCATGAAGCTTCTATGGCAGCTTCTGCCAAGCTTATCCTATAAAAATAGGTCCCAATTTATTGTATATTAGTTGATCACGAAAAGAGAATGCTTGTTCTCAATGGTGATTGTCAGCCACATTTTGGCCTTGTCAACTTCGCATTCCGGCCTGATTATGACGTCAGCATCTACACGTTGCCTGAGACGGTTCGGTTCGGGTATGTCCGACCCCAAGCCCCCCGCCCAAAGGACTGCCCGAACCGAACCAACCTTTACTGGCCTACAGCGTAATTCCTTAAACTTGAACCAGTTTAAGGTAAAAGATTGCCGTAAATATAAAGTGTTAAAGCGACCTTTGTGCGTCCAAAAGGGCGCACTGCGCGTTAGCCACTCAGACAGATGCAACGCTTCCTAAAAATCAAAGATTTTACGTATTCACCAAGCATGGATTGTGTCTGCCTAGGAAGTCTAGAGACCTAGCCGATCTTCCTGTTTGAAAATAGCTGCACCGTGAATCTGGCCAAGAGCATTGTCGCTTTTGCTTTCCTGCAGTACGACCGCACAGCCGGTCACGTCTTTGCGCGTGAGTTCTGAGGCAGGCAGCTCAATCTTCAGAGCTTTGCCATCCCACATGCCGATTGTATTGATGTCAGTCACGGTGTTGCGATAGGTGACTGACTGCCCGGCGTTCTCACCCTTATCAATCGGGATTGTCACTGAATCGCGCAGGTAAAACATTACCACATGAACAGGCTTTGCAGGCTTTTTGCCTGCCGCTATCTCGATAGACAGACGACCGTCATCAAGCTTCTTGATACTAACGGGAACATTGAGCTTGCTCGCCGCAATATGCTGCTTAACAACCTCGGCGTCGCCGCCATTCATTTCCGATGCGCCATTTACGATCGCTTGAGGCGTGTAGACCATCTTCGCATTGAACGAATTGCGATAGGCATTCTGGCGATCTGTATTGTCCTGAGAAGCTAGCGTATCTCGCCAGCCCATATAATCCCAGTAATTGACGTGGAATGACAGCGCGAGCACGTTCGCATCATCGGCGTATTTCGCCAAATTCTTGTCAGCCTGTGGGCAGGATTTACAGCCCTGACTGGTATAAAGCTCAAGAACCGAAGTTCGCGTGCTGCTATCTTGGGCCTTTGCCACCCCATGCATGGATAGACACCCGGTGAAGGCCAAACCCAGCGCGGCACAAACACCGCGCAAGCCGGGAACGTATTCACCGGAAAGCCATGTATTTGTCCCTTGGAAGGGCGAATGGAAGGTCACTTTGGGTTCATCCTGCAATAATTGACGCTGACATCTATTATGTAGGAATTACGACGATCAATAGGAATTCACGTTGCAGTGAGATTTGCAGGCAATGTGTTTCTTTTATCTCACTGTCACAATCTATGGAAAAGCCGCCGAATTGCTCCGGCGGCTTTTTATTTCGACGATTTCGCTGATTAAGCAGCGAGATCGCGCAGAACGGTCTGCAGAATGCCACCATTCTTCATGTAGTCGAGCTCGTCCAGCGTATCGATACGGCAGATGAGCGGAACCTTCTTCACCGTGCCATCGGCATAGGTGATGGAAGCTTCAACCTTCTGGCGTGGGCGCACATCGGCAAGGCCTTCGATGGAGACGATTTCGTCACCCTTCAGACCGAGCGTCTGCCAGCTTGTGCCTTCCTCGAAGACGAAAGGCACAATGCCCATGCCAACGAGGTTGGAGCGGTGAATACGCTCAAACGACTGCGCAATCACAGCCTTCACGCCGAGCAGGTTGGTGCCCTTTGCAGCCCAGTCACGCGACGAACCATTGCCATATTCGACACCCGCAAAGATGACGAGCGGAACACCCTCGGCCTTATACTGCATGGCAGCATCGTAGATCGAGGTCTCTTCCTTCGACGGGTAATGGATGGTGTAGCCGCCTTCACGACCGTTTTCGCCCAGCATGTGGTTACGAATACGGATATTGGCGAAGGTGCCGCGCATCATCACTTCATGGTTGCCACGACGCGTGCCGTACTGGTTGAAGTCAGCAATGCCGACGCCATGGTCGATGAGATATTTACCAGCAGGCGACTGTGCCTTGATGGAACCAGCAGGCGAGATGTGGTCGGTCGTGATCTTGTCGCCGAAGAGGCCCAAAACGCGGGCGCCCTTGACGTCTGCAATCGTACCAGCCGACTTGCCCATGCCCACGAAGTAAGGCGGGTTCTGTACATAGGTTGAATTGTCGTCCCATGCATAGGTCTGGCCAGCAGGAACCTGCACGGCCTGCCAGTTTTCGTCGCCCTTGAACACATCCGCATATTTCTCCGAGAAGACTTTGCGGGTGACATTCTTGGCGATGAATTCCTGGATTTCAGCCGATGAAGGCCAGATGTCACGCAGGAACACCGGATTACCGTTCTGATCTTCGCCAAGTGGCTCTTTGGTCAGGTCCTTGGTGACCGTGCCAGCAAGCGCATGAGCAACAACCAAAGGCGGCGAAGCCAGATAGTTTGCCTGGACGTCAGGCGAAACACGACCTTCAAAGTTACGGTTGCCGGAAAGAACGGCTGCCGCAATCAGACCCTTTTCATTGATGGTCTTGGAGATCGGAGCAGGCAATGGACCGGAGTTACCGATACAGGTCGTGCAACCGAAACCAACAAGGTTGAAGCCGAGCGCATCAAGGTCTTTTTGCAGGCCAGCCGACTCAAGATAAGCGGCAACCACCTGGGAACCAGGAGCGAGCGAGGTCTTGACCCAAGGCTTGGTCTTAAGCCCCTTGGCAACGGCGTTGCGTGCCAGAAGACCGGCAGCAATCAGAACGCTTGGGTTCGAGGTGTTGGTGCACGATGTGATAGCGGCAATTGCCACATCGCCATGACCAAGATCATAGTCTTCGCCTTCAACGGCATAACGCGTGGTCTGGCCGGTCGTCTTCTTGTATTCGGTTTCAAGCGAAGTTGCGAAACCCGATCCGATGTTTTCCAGCGCAATGCGGCCTTCAGGACGCTTTGGACCAGCCATCGATGGAACCACGTCACCCATGTCGAGTTCAAGAATGTCGGTGAAGACCGGGTCTTCGGAACCCTTTTCACGCCACATGCCCTGCGCACGGGAATAGGCTTCAACAAGCGCGAGACGGTCTTCTGCGCGACCGGTCGTGTTCATATAGTTGAGCGTTTCCTTGTCGATCGGGAAGAAGCCGCAGGTTGCGCCATATTCCGGGCCCATGTTCGCAATAGTCGCGCGATCAGCGAGCGTCATGTTTTCGAGGCCTTCGCCGAAGAACTCGACGAACTTGCCGACGACGCCCTTCTTGCGCAGCATCTGCGTGACGGTGAGCACGAGATCTGTTGCGGTCACGCCTTCTTTGACCTTGCCGGTCAGGCGGAAGCCGATGACTTCCGGCAGCAGCATGGAAACCGGCTGGCCGAGCATCGCAGCTTCCGCTTCGATGCCACCAACACCCCAGCCAAGAACGCCAAGGCCATTGACCATGGTGGTGTGGGAATCGGTGCCGACGCAGGTGTCAGGATAAGCAACGGTCACGCCGTCCTCTTCCTTGGTCCATACTGCCTGTGCCAGATATTCGAGGTTCACCTGATGGCAGATGCCTGTGCCCGGAGGAACGACGCGGAAGTTCTTGAATGCCTGCTGGCCCCATTTCAGGAAGCGGTAGCGTTCGCCATTGCGCTGATATTCAAGATCCACATTGGCCTTGAATGCGCTGGGATTGCCGAATTCATCGACGATGACTGAGTGGTCGATGACGAGATCGACAGGAACCAGTGGGTTGATTTTTTCAGGATCGCCGCCGAGTGCCTTGAGGCCATCGCGCATGGCTGCAAGGTCAACAACGGCAGGAACGCCGGTGAAGTCCTGCATGAGCACGCGTGCCGGGCGATAGGCGATTTCTGCACCTGCCGAACCGCGATCTGTGAGCCATGCGGCAACAGCTTCGATATCCGACTTCTTGACGGAGCGGTCATCTTCAAAGCGAAGCAGGTTCTCAAGCAGAACCTTCATGGAAAATGGAAGTTTGGAAATGCCAGTAAGACCGTTCTTTTCGGCTTCGGTCAGGCTGTAATAGACATAGTCCTTACCGTTGACGGTAAGCGTTTTGCGGCTTTTGAAACTATCAATGTTTGACACGTTAGTTCGTCCTCATGCTACTGGCCGGAAAACCAGGACGAACGCCTAGGCTTGCGTTTCAAGGACGCGCCAAGGTGCGGGTGCAGTCATTTCCGCTGTCCGTCCCGAAACCTGTGCTCTCACGAGCGCCAAGTGTTTGAGATCGGCCAAAATTTGTTTCCACACCGACCGCTGGCATGGTAACTCAGATATAGGGAGTTTCTTATAACGATTCCAGACAGATTATCGTGAACGTCATCCCTTGCGGCAAAATGTTGCGATATCCCATTTGGCGTATGCCAAATGTGGTAAGGAGAGAATATGCGGCTTGGGGCCGAAAATCTGGCGGGCGAGCGCGGCGGCGAAACGATCTTTGCAGGTCTTTCATTTGAAGTATTGTCCGGCGAAGCGCTGATTGTCACTGGCCCGAACGGCTCCGGAAAGTCTACTTTACTGCGCATTATCTGCGGTCTGCTTGCCCCTGAAGCTGGCAAGATCGAGCTGCTGGAAGACAGAGCCGCGTTGCCCGTTCGAGCAACCTGCCATTATCTCGGCCACCAGAATGCAATGAAGCCCGCTTTAAGCGTACGTGAGAACCTTTTGTTCTGGCAGAAATTCAACGGTTCAGCACGATTTGACATTGATGAAGCGCTGGAAGCCGTTGATCTGCCGGGAGTTGAATATTTGCCTTTCGGCTATCTCTCGACAGGGCAAAAGCGCCGCGTTTCCATTGCCAAGCTGCTGATCAGCCACCGTCCGCTCTGGATCGTAGATGAACCGACCGCTGGTCTCGACAAGGCATCTGAATCTCGCTTTGCAGAATTGATGCGCGATCATATGCGGGACGGCGGTATGGTTATTGCCGCAACGCATATTCCGCTGGGCCTCGAAGGTGTGCGGACGCTCGACATGGCCAGCTTTTCGCACGAGGTTGCGTGATGCTGGCACTTTTTCTGCGAGATTTGCGTCTGAGTTTCCGTGCCGGCGGCGGCGCGCTGATCGGCATTCTGTTTTTTCTGGCAGTCATTTCAGTGATGCCATTTGGCGTCGGTCCCGATCTCAATCTACTGGCGCGCATTGGGCCTGCCATGCTGTGGATCGGCGCTTTGCTGGCGACACTTCTTGGCCTCGATCGGCTGTTTCAGGCGGATCGCGAAGATGGCTCGCTTGATCTGCTGCTGATCGGCGCAGACCGCCATATGCTGGCTTTTACAGTGTTTGTGAAATGCGTCGCTCATTGGGTCGCGAGTGTTCTGCCGCTGGTCATTGCCTCGCCGATGCTTGGGCTTTTTATGAATATGGATACGACGGCAACCGCTGCAACAGCGCTCACACTTCTGGTCGGAACCCCCGCAATTGCCTTTATCGGCGCTGTAGGTGCGGCACTTGCTGTGGCTTTGCCGCGGGGCGGTCTGCTGGTTTCGGTGATCGTGCTGCCGCTGACTATTCCAGTGCTGATTTTCGGCGTATCTGCTTCTTATGGCGCGACCGATGCGGTGGCGCCTTTCTTTGCACCGTTTCTTATTCTCTGCGCATTGACTTTGTTTTTTGCAGTTTTGGGGCCGATCGCTGCGGCGGCTGTTCTTAAAACGTCGGCGGATTGACGCAGTTGATTACGGTCAATTGAACGCCCTATCGGGTCGGGTTAAATAAAGGTCATGACGAAAGACATCGTGAAAACCACAAGCTGGCTCGATCTGGCAAATCCCACGCGCTTCCTCGCTTTCGCGGGCAAGGTTTTGCCGTGGCTTGGCGGCCTGTCTGCGCTCATTCTGGCAGCCGGCCTTTATATGGTTTTCCTGTCGCCGGATGATTATCAGCAGGGACTGACTGTCCGTATCATGTATATCCATGTGCCTTTCGCATGGCTTTCCATGATGTGTTATTCGATCATGGCAATTTCGGCGCTGGGCACGCTGGTCTGGCGTCATCCGCTGGCCGATGTTTCGATCCGCGCTGCGGCTCCCTTGGGCGCGGTGTTCACAGCACTTGCACTTGCAACCGGTTCGCTCTGGGGCAAGCCGATGTGGGGCACATGGTGGGTGTGGGACGCGCGCCTGACATCCGTCTTCGTGCTTTTCCTGATGTATCTTGGCATTATCGCGCTGTCGCGTGCAATGGATGACCCGGCCAAAAGCGCCAAGCCTGTGGCGGTGCTCACACTGGTCGGCTTCATCAATATTCCTATCATCAAATTCTCGGTCGACTGGTGGAACACGTTGCATCAGCCAGCATCCGTCTTCCGTATGGATGGCCCGACGATTGACGGCTCCATGCTTCGTCCGCTTTTCGTGATGGCCATCGGCTTCACACTGCTGTTTCTGGCGCTTCACATGATGGCGATGCGCAATGAAATCTGGCGTCGCCGGGTGGCTTCGATGAAAAAGCTTGCAGCCCGCAATGTGGATCGCAATCGCGCCAAACAAGCTGGGGAGCGTGCATAATGGGCAATCATCTAGGGTTTGTTCTGGCATCTTATGGCATTACGGTTGTGGCACTTGCTGTCACCATCGGCTGGATATTGATTGATCAGCGTATCCAGAAAAGTGAGCTGAAACGGCTTGAGGCGCAGGGTGTGCGTCGCCGTTCTGCCAAAGCATCCGGTTCTGCGAAATGACAGAGACAACGCAAAAGCAACCCGCACCCAAGAAACGTTCAACCTGGGTGGCATTGCTGCCGCTGCTGATCTTCGTGGCACTGGCTGCGGTTTTTGCTGTGCAGCTTTTGTCGGGCAAGGATAGCTCAACCATCCCGTCGGCACTTATTGGCAAGGATGCACCGCAAACCAGTCTGCCAGCCGTTGAAGGTTTGACACGCGACGGCGCGCCTGTTCCGGGGCTCAACAGCGAAGATTTCAAGGGCAAGCTTACACTGGTCAATGTGTGGGGATCGTGGTGCGTTCCTTGTCGTCAGGAGCATCCGCTGCTGATGGAAATCGCCAAGGATGAGCGCATTCGCGTGGTTGGCTTGAATTACAAAGATCAGCCCGAAAACGCCCGCCGTTTTCTAGGCGATCTCGGCAATCCATTTGCAGCAGTCGGTGCCGACCGTGCCGGACGCTCGGCCATCGAATGGGGCGTCTATGGCGTGCCTGAAACCTTCCTCGTCGATAAAGACGGCAAGATTGTCTACAAGCATGTCGGGCCGTTTACGCCGGAATCTGTGAAGAACGATCTGATGCCAGCGGTGGCCAAAGCACTGCAATAATAAAAGTCTATAAAATGGAAAAAGCCCCGCATGTGCGGGGCTTTTGCTTTTTTAGTTCAATCAATCAGGCAATTTCCGGACTGCGCCCTTGGCAGCACTGGTTGCCATCGAAGCATAAGCCTTCAGCGCGGTTGAAACCTTGCGCTTGCGCTCTTCAAGCGGCTTCCAGCCTGTTTCATTCTGCTCGGCGCGGCGTTCTGCCAGCGTTGCATCATCAACAGCCAGATGAATCTTGCGATTTGGAATGTCGATATCGATGATATCGCCCTCACGCACCAGACCGATTGTGCCGCCTTCGGCTGCTTCCGGCGAAACGTGACCGATCGAAAGGCCCGAAGAGCCGCCCGAGAAACGTCCGTCAGTGATCAGCGCGCAAGCCTTACCCAGACCCTTCGACTTGAGGTAACTGGTCGGATATAGCATTTCCTGCATACCCGGACCGCCGCGCGGACCTTCGTAGCGGATCAGCACAATGTCGCCAGCCTTGATCTTGCCGTTCAGGATGCCGAGCACGGCGGAATCCTGGCTTTCGAAGATGCGTGCAGGGCCGGAGAATTTCAGAATGGAATCATCCACGCCTGCGGTCTTCACGATGCAGCCATCTTCCGCGAGATTGCCGTAAAGTACCGCCAGACCACCATCCTGACTGAATGCATGTTCCTTGGAACGGATGACGCCCTTTTCACGGTCAGCATCGACGCTGTCAAAGCGGCGTTCCTGAGAAAAGGCAACCTGTGTCGGCACGCCGCCCGGAGCCGCCGAATAGAACTTATGCACCATTTCGCTATTGGTACGGGTGACGTCCCAATGATCAAGCGCCTTGCCCATCGTTTCGCTGTGTACGGTCGGCAGATCGGTATTGATGAGGCCTGCCTTGTCGAGCTGACCCAGAATACCCATGATGCCGCCCGCGCGATGCACATCTTCCATGTGAACCGTGTTGTTGGCGGGTGCGACCTTGCAGAGAACCGGCACGCGACGCGACAGGCGGTCGATATCGGCCATGGTAAAGTCGATTTCGGCTTCCTGTGCGGCTGCAAGCAGATGCAGAACCGTATTGGTCGAGCCGCCCATGGCAATGTCGAGCGTCATGGCGTTTTCAAAGGCCGGGAAGCTCGCTATCGAGCGCGGCAATACGCTTTCATCGTTCTGCTCATAATAACGGCGAGCAAGATCGACAACCAGATGACCGGCTTCAACGAAGAGGCGCTTGCGGTCGGCATGGGTTGCAAGCGTCGAACCATTGCCCGGCAGCGACAGGCCAAGCGCTTCGGTGAGGCAGTTCATCGAGTTTGCGGTGAACATGCCCGAGCACGAACCACAGGTCGGGCAGGCAGAGCGTTCAATCGCCTTGACCTGATCGTCGGTGTAGCTGTCGTCGGCAGCTGCGACCATTGCGTCAACGAGGTCGAGTTTCTTGACCTGGTCGTCCCAGATAACCTTGCCGGCTTCCATAGGACCACCGGAAACGAACACTACCGGGATATTGAGGCGCAGAGCAGCCATCAGCATACCGGGAGTGATCTTGTCGCAGTTGGAAATGCAGACCATCGCATCCGCGCAATGGGCATTGACCATGTATTCCACCGAGTCGGAGATCAGTTCACGCGATGGCAGCGAATAGAGCATACCGTCGTGACCCATGGCGATGCCGTCATCGACCGCAATGGTGTTGAATTCCTTGGCAACGCCGCCCGCACTTTCGATTTCGCGCGCAACCAACTGACCCAGATCCTTGAGGTGCACATGGCCCGGCACGAACTGCGTGAACGAGTTCACCACAGCAATAATAGGCTTGCCAAAATCCTCATCTTTCATGCCGGTGGCGCGCCATAGGCCGCGCGCGCCAGCCATATTGCGGCCGTGGGTGGTAGTACGCGAACGATAAGGAGGCATTTTCAAACCTTTTAGGACTATTCTAATTTGTGATGTCGGTATGACAGAACTGCTTCCGCAGAGCAAAGCGCAAATTGCCCCAGCGCCTGCACCGGTTGCGCACCCTTAAAGGATGTTGCGTTCAGCGGAAAGGTTCAGGCGTGCAACAACAATTGCAGGCACCGACGCGGCCAATCTAGCACATTCTTGATATAATGCAAAAGATTTAAAGCTTTAAACGTAAGGAAATTTCTTAAAGCTCATTTGTCGCAGAAGCCATGGCGCTATCGAGAAGCGCATTGGCTGTCTTCATACGCTGTTCTGCCGCCAGACGAAACTCTTCCGGCAGACGATCGGGGTGATTGTTCGCTGCAAAGCTGCGACGCAGTCGCTGTAGCTCGGAGCGTTTCATCCCCGGTTTAAGATCGAGTTCACTGCGAATTGATGCGGGAGAATGGTTCTTCATCCGCTCGACCAAATCGCGTTTCACATTCTCCGCTTCATCATCGACTTCATTTGTGTCGAAAGAAGGAAAGGTTGTTTGAGTAGCGTGTCCCGAACTTGAAATCGGGCTGAAGCCAGCTGAGAAAACCGCCGAAGCAAGGCCGATATGCGGGCGATGTGTTTGCTCGTCGCTGTCGCCACCCGCTTCAGCTTCTTTCAGCACTGTTGCAAAATCGGGAAAGTTTTGGCGCATCAAACCTGCTGCACAATTTCAGACGATAGTGCCGTTGCTAGAGCTCGTGTCAGCACATAGGGCGGAACAGGTTTTTGAAATACCGGAACTTCCGGGTATCGAGCCGCCAGATGTGCAGGTAGACCGCCGCCAGTATGAATAACAACGAAGATATTCTGACTTTTCAAGCGGTCTAAAATGGGTTCCAGATCACCGTCAGCAAGGTTCACGTCGAGGATCGCAGCATCGACTGGCTGCTTGCTGATGAGGTCTATGGCTTGTCTTACTGTGCCGACGGGGCCGACAACGGTTCCGTTGGCATCTTCTACAGTCGCGGCCACGTCGAGGGCGACGAAAATTTCGTCCTCCACGACCAGTACCTTTCTCTGCTCAAGATTATCCATCGTCTTTCCAGTGTCGCTTTCGATTTAATCTTACATGAGGCCCATTTGCGCGGGCTATCACAGAGTCAATGCGCAAGGACACAGGGAGGTTCCCTGAGAGAATAGGATACTAGACTAATGGTGAATCAAATCTTTACTTCGCTGAAGTCTCAAGGCGAAGTTTCAAAGGGTTGATCCTGCCTCGCCTCGTCAATTTTTAGAAAGCGGTGAAGGTGAGGGTGGTCAGAGAGCGCACGATGTTTGGAATGTTCAAAACGTTCTCATTGATGAATTTTCCGATATCGTCGCCTTCTTTGACGTAGATTTTGGCCAGAAGATCGAACTCACCGCTCGTCGAATAGAGTTCCGATACGATCTCACGCTGATAGAGCGTATCCGCAACTTCATAGGTCTTGCCAGGGGCACATTGCAGTTGCAGGAAAACGGGCTTCATATTTCTTCCTTTCGCCACCAGTTGCCCGGCGGACAAGTAACTGGATTGCCGGTCGCGTTTGCTGGTTTCAAGCACGGCCACTGGAGTGAAATCAAGTGCATTTCACACAAGTCCCTGCCGTTTCACAATCAGCACTAATTTACTGAATTGTGTTTTTAATAGAGGAAGGCGATAAGACTCCCTAAAAGTTGAAGTAAGATAATCATTAGATGCTCTATGTACTGCCCGCCGTTCTGCTCCTGTTTTCACTGGCCTTCGTAATCGTTTGGGCCATCGATCAACTGCGCAGTTATCTTTTATGGTGTGCTCTCTGCTTCTTCTGCATCGGCATTGCCATGCTTGCCCAGCTTGTCGATATACCTGCAGATGATGGGCAGAATACAATGCTCACCGCCACAATATATGTGCTGGGGGCTTTTGCTGGTGGACAGGGCATACTCCGCAGGTCAGGTCTTCGCTTGCCTGTCTGGTTTGGCCTTGTCAGTCTTGCTCTTATCTTCGGCGGGATCGTTTTCTTCCTTTATCCCTATCCGAGCTTGCTTGGTCGGGTTTACGTCCTGAACTTCGGCTTGGCCTGTATGATCTTGGCCTATGTCTGGTATCTGCGCGGGCTTGTGCGCGGTTCGCAGGCCGACAAACTGATCCTCGGTATGTTGTTTCTGGTGGCGATACATATTTTCGTGCGAACGTCACTCACTGCACATTCCATCGTTGGAAATGACACGGAAGTCGATTTTGCCTACACGCCGTTCTGGCAGTGGACGGTATTTTCTACCGCTGTTGCCTCTGTGATTGCAGGACTTGTGCTCTTTGCTGCAGCCGGTGCCGATCGATTCAGCGAGCTTGTTCATGAGCGGGACAGCGATCCATTAACCGGTCTGCTGAACCGGCGCGGTCTCGAAACCCGTATGAGCGCTTTAGGGCGTCATGATCTTTCGGGTTGGATCGTCGCCTGCGATATCGACTATTTCAAAACGATCAATGACGTTTATGGCCATGCAACGGGCGACGTTGTTCTGAAAGAGTTCGCAGAAATCCTTCAAGTACATTCCAGAGCGCGCGATCTGACGGCGCGCATAGGCGGGGAGGAGTTCATCATCTTCATCGATGATATGCCGGCGGATGAAGCCTTTGCTTTGGTTGAACATATTCGGGAGGGCGTGAAGACACGCGAATTTTCGCGGCTGGCCAAAGGTGCGAATATTAGCTGTAGTTTTGGGGTGGTGCGGCTCAACAGCAAGGATGATTTCTGGCAGGCCGTGGAACGTGCAGACAAGGTCCTTTACACTGCCAAGGAAGCGGGACGCGATCGTACCTTGTTTGAAGAGAGAGGGGCGTGATCTGTTCAACTCGTTCTTATGGGGACGAAGGTCGATAAAATTGCCGTGATGGTCGACAAGATGGCCCAAAGAGTGTGTTAGTAAGCCTTCCTATTGAAACTATTGCGAAGCGAGTTATCCAGAATCCAATGAAATTTCAGCTCAATCCTGTCGTCGCCCGCCTTTTGTCACTGGTCACCATGTCGGTTGCTGTTTCATTGAGTGCTCCCTCAATGGCCATGACAGCACTTGAAAAGGCCCAGCTTGAAAAGCTCGATCCTGCAACGCGTCTTGAACAGCGCTGCGATGTCGAGGCGATGGAACAGATCAGCCGGGACGAGCGTAAGCTTTCCGTTGATAAGGTTTTGGCCTACGCTTTTTCTGATCCAGAAGTTTCAAATAATACGATCAAAGCAGGCGGAGCTGCTTTTCGCAGTCGCGAGCACTGGTATAAGCTTGCCTTCGTTTGCAAAACCGATGATGAGCACATCAATGTCGTTTCATTCGACTATGATATTGGTGACGAGGTTCCGCAGGATCAGTGGGACAAGCATTATCTCGTCCCCTGATTAATATCGCCCATTTAGCGGAACATTTATTCCTCACTATCGTCGGCGCGGCAGGCTGAAAGCAGCGTCACTTCTTTGGCGGTATGATCTGCCTCAAGGTGACTAAGTACAGCCTGACCGTCTTTTTCAGCCCAGCGATAGCTGTCCTGCTCGTCCAGAGCGACATATTTCTTGAGACTTTCGTGCCATTGCAGGGCGACCATTTTTCCCTCGGCATCCAGCACCGCAAAAGCCGGAAGATCACCTGTTTTGATATAGGTTACAGGCACGACGACGCCGCGTTCACATATATAATCGATACGTTCCACGGTTTTCTGTTCCACGGTTTCAGCATGGGCAGGGAGGATTTGGGCGAGGGCTGCAACGCTCAGTGATGTCAGCAAAACAGACGTTTTATATTTCATTGTCATCGACCTCTTTCAGTTTTTTGGAACCGCTTATGCGGATCAACCGCGGCGAAGATTTGTTGGTTTTAATTCACTAATAAAATCCGACTTAAAAACCGAATATTTTTGAAAAGCGATGCAACGAAATTCAACTTCGCCCGTTCTTAACCTGCTGGTCGTTAGATCGGCCGGGGCCCGGAGTAAATTTGCCCCCGCAATCCCAATCCGGGTCCCACCCTATTGAGGGTGAATATTGATATGAGAACTGGGATCTCTTCAATCACCACATTGATAATTATTACCTCTGCTCCAGCTTATGGAGATGAGCGCTAGAATTTTATTCCTCGTAATTCGTTAGGATTGCTTAGAATTTCCGAACTGCTTTCAAATAAGAGAAACGTTGTGGCATCCTGTGAGCAAAAACCTCTGATACTGTTTCATCAATAGAACGCGGAGAGGTGGCCCTGAACATGTCGAAGAACCTATCGAAATTTTCATTTGCACTTGCGGCGTTTGTAGCGACGGCAACGCTTGCAGGTGGCATCCAGACAAGTCATGCTGATCAGACACTGTTGAACGTGTCCTATGATCCAACGCGTGAGCTTTATAAAGATTATAATGCAGCTTTCGCAAAGCACTGGAAAGAGGAAACGGGTGAGACCGTCACCATCCGCGCTTCGCATGGTGGGTCGGGCAAGCAGGCGCGCTCAGTGATCGATGGCGTGAAGGCTGACGTTGTCACGCTTGCGCTTGAAAGCGATATCGATGCAATCGTCGAGCATACGGGCAAGATCGACAAGGAATGGCGCAAGCGCCTGCCTGATAATTCCTCGCCTTACACGTCAACAATCGTCTTCCTCGTTCGCAAGGGTAATCCGAAGGCGATCAAGGACTGGGGCGATCTCGTCAAGGATGGCGTCGAGGTCATCACTCCGAACCCCAAGACATCAGGCGGTGCGCGCTGGAATTATCTCGCGGCCTGGGCCTGGGCTCACAAGCAATATGGCGGTGATGAAGCCAAGATAAAGGAATATATCGGCGAACTTTTCCGCCATGTTCCGGTGCTTGATACGGGCGCGCGCGGCTCAACCACGACATTCGTACAGCGTCAGCTCGGTGATGTGCTGCTGGCTTGGGAAAACGAAGCCTATCTTTCGATTGCTGAGTTTGGCGAAGATGCTTTTGATATCGTCGTCCCACCACAGTCCATACTTGCCGAGCCACCAGTCGCTCTCGTTGACAAGAACGCAGACGACAACGGCACCCGCAAAGTTGCTGAAGCCTATCTCGAATATCTCTATTCGCCAGAAGGACAGGCCATCGCAGCCAAGCATTTTTATCGTCCGTCCAAGCCTGATGTCATTCCCGCTGACCAGAAGCGCGAATTCCCTCAGTTGCAGCTTGTGACGATTGATGATCCAATCTTTGGTGGTTGGGCCAAGGCACAGCCTTATCATTTCGGTGACGGAGGCACTTTCGACCAGATCTACAAGCCTGCAAAATAATCCAGTTAGGACGCAGTCATCCGACAAATCAATAAAAGGGAACAAATATTGATGTCTTCGCGCCCTGCACCGGTCAGAGCAGGGTGGCATTTTAGAAAACCGAGTGTCATTCCGGGCTTCGGACTGACACTCGGTTTTAGTGTCGCCTATTTGACCCTTCTCATTCTTATCCCGCTGGCAGCTCTGGTTCTGCGCTCGACAGATGTCGGCTTTGCAGGTTTCTGGCGTATCATCACCGATGAACGCACGATCAGAGCTCTTGAAACGAGCTTCGGCACTGCTTTCATTGCAGCTCTCATCAATGTTGTATTTGGTGTGATCCTGGCATGGGTTCTGGTGCGTTATCGCTTCCCGGGGCGGCGGTTTATCGACGCGATTGTCGATATTCCTTTCGCACTGCCCACAGCTGTCGCCGGCATCGCGCTTGCCTCGATCTACGCACCAAATGGATGGATCGGCAGTCTGCTTGCACCTTTCAATATTCGGATCGCGTTTTCGCGCGCCGGCATCGTGGTGGCGCTGATTTTTATAGGTCTCCCGTTTGTGGTGCGCACTGTTCAGCCGATCATGGAGGAAATCAGCCGTGAGGTTGAGGAGGCCGCTGCCACATTGGGTGCATCACGCTTTCAAACAATCTGGCGTGTGCTTCTGCCCAGCTTGCAACCTGCCGTTCTGACCGGCTTTGCGCTCGCTTTTGCGCGTGGAGTTGGCGAATACGGTTCGGTGATCTTCATTGCGGGCAACACACCCTATGTGTCTGAAATAGCGCCCTTGCTGATCGTTATCCGGCTTGAAGAATATGATTATGCCGGTGCCACCGCGCTTGCGACTGTGATGTTGGCGCTGTCGTTTGCCATGTTGCTGTTCATCAATCTGATCCAGTCCTGGACAAGAAGGAAGTACGGCCATGTCGAATAATGTGTCAGCTTCCACGCAAAGCGCCGTAACGGAAAGCCTGCCGACACGGATCTTGTTGATCGCGATCGCACTTGTATTTCTGGCGCTGTTTCTCATCTTGCCGGTGATAGCGGTTTTCGTCGAAGCTTTCCGCAAAGGCGCGGGCGAATATTTTGCAGCTTTGGTTGAACCGGATGCCTGGGCAGCTATCAAACTGACGCTGCTGGTCACTGTCATTGCGGTGCCGCTTAACCTCGTGTTCGGTGTTGCAGCAGCATGGGCCATCGCCAAGTTTGAGTTTAAAGGCAAGGCACTTCTCACCACGCTTATAGATCTGCCATTCTCAGTATCACCGGTTATTTCCGGTCTGGTTTTTGTGCTGTTGTTTGCAAGTCATAGCGTTCTGGGGCCTTGGCTCTCAAGTCATGGCATCGATATCCTGTTTGCAGTTCCCGGGATTGTTCTGGCAACGTTATTTGTGACGTTCCCATTCGTGGCCCGTGAGCTTATTCCGCTGATGCAGGAGCAGGGAAGCGGTGATGAGGAGGCCGCAATCTCGCTGGGAGCCAATGGATGGCAGACGTTCCGCTATGTTACCTTGCCCAATATCAAATGGGGCCTTCTCTATGGCGTTCTGCTTTGCAATGCGCGCGCGATGGGTGAGTTTGGCGCCGTGTCTGTGGTGTCTGGCCACATTCGTGGGCTCACAAACACAATGCCACTGCATGTCGAAATCCTTTATAACGAGTATAATTTCGTCGCGGCCTTTGCAGTTGCGTCTCTTTTGGCGTTGCTCGCCCTTGTCACCTTGGCGATCAAAGCTTTCCTTGAACTGCGTTACGGCGATGAACTTGCTGGCGGTAACGGGCACTAATAACCTATAGATGAGAATAAGCCGCCCAAGCTTTAGCTTAGCGTTGGCGGTAGGGGAAAGGATTGGGAATGGAAGTTCGTGTCGCCGGTGTGCGTAAAGAGTTTGCTCGCTTTCCGGCATTGCATAATGTGTCGCTGGACATCCGTTCGAGCGAGTTGATTGCTTTGCTTGGACCATCTGGCTCAGGCAAGACGACCTTGCTGCGCTTGATAGCCGGGCTGGAAAAGCCAACGGAAGGTGCAATTTATTTTGGTGAGGAAGACGCCTCGCACAAAAGTGTCCAGGAGCGCAACGTCGGCTTCGTGTTCCAGCACTATGCATTGTTTCGTCATATGACGGTCGCAGAGAATATTGGCTTTGGTCTGAAGGTTCGCCCAGGCAGCACGCGTCCAGCCAGCGCTGAAATCAGACGCCGCGCGCTCGAACTGCTTGATCTGGTGCAACTGAAGGGGCTTGAAAACCGCTATCCTTCGCAGCTTTCAGGCGGTCAGCGCCAGCGTGTTGCGCTTGCACGCGCCATGGCAATCGAGCCAAAGGTTCTTCTTCTCGATGAACCATTCGGCGCTCTTGATGCACAGGTACGCAAAGAGCTGCGTCGTTGGTTGCGCGAAATTCATGACAAGACCGGTCACACGACCGTTTTTGTGACGCACGATCAGGATGAAGCGCTGGAATTGGCGGATCGTGTCGTGGTCATGAGTCAGGGACGAATCGAGCAGATCGGTACACCGGACGAGGTTTATGACACCCCTAATTCTCCCTTCGTCTATGGCTTTATCGGCGAATCCAGCACTCTTCCTGTCCGTGTCGAGAATGGTGAAGTTTGGCTCGCAGATCGCAATATCGGACTGACTGCGAATGGCGCTGCGGACGGTGAAGCGCAGCTTTTCTTCCGTCCCCATGACGTCGAACTGCTCGAGGGATGTGGTGGCTGTATTGCCGGAACGGTCATTGCAAGCCGCAGATCCGGCGGCAAACGGCGGGTAGAACTTGAGATCGGAGGCTCTCGCGAGCGTGTCGAGATTGAGATTCCCGCTGAACATCCGGCGGCAGAGAAAAGCCGCATCGCTTTCCGCCCTCGCTATTGGCAGGTTTTTGGAAACGAGGATGCTGAAAACGCCGCTGATCAAGCACCGGCTTTGGCAGAGTAAAATCTGTCGTCAGGACCGGTTCAGTCCTGCACTATTATGAAGACATCCACCTCTTTTCCGAGATGTGGATGTCTTTTTTCATTCAAGGGGCAGAAAAGTCCCGCAAGGCATTTTCGCAAACTATTACGCAGAGTAGTATTATTCTTATTTTCAGTATGTTAGGGTTGTAAAAGCCGGATATTTCATAACGCAACATTAATGTTCGGAAAGAATTGTGCGTTGCGATTTAAACGGTTTGAATATCAGCACAGCCCGTCGTCGCATTTTGGCCAAATGATATCGACATTCAGGGAACGAATTACGGATACTGTCGTTTTTCTGAATTGAAACTCTATTTAGTATTCACCCGCCGCATTCAACTCATTCCCTTCGGAAAGGCTGTTAAGGCACATGCCGGAATTGTCTTCTTCGCCGTCTAATTCGTCCATTGCCGATCGCAAGACTTCGGATCAGATTCCGCCCGAACAACCTTCTCCGATACGTGCTCTTTACAAAACAGAGGACGAGCTGCGCGAGCTTGCGGCATCCGTTGCGCGCGGAGATGAGCTGGCTTTGCCAGGTTATCTGCCTTTCGAATATGATGAGCGATTGTCTGAAAACGGTAAGCTGATCCTTCACGCCTACCGCTCTTCTGACGCTGCGTCTCGCGCGGGCGAGACCATCACGCCTGCTGCACAGTGGCTTCTCGACAACCACTATCAGATTGACAAAACCGTCCAGCAGACCCGCCGGGATTTGCCACGCAAGTTTATCCGCCAGCTGCCGACTTACGCAGCCATGAAGGACATGCCGCGTATTTTCGCGCTCGCCTGGCTTTATGTGGCGCATACAGACAGCAACTTTTCTCTTAAGTCTCTGACTGCGCTTGTGCAGGGTTTCCAGACCGTCGAGCCGCTGAAGATTGGTGAATTGTGGGCGCTGCCATCAGCTGTGCGCTATTTTCTAATTGAAAATGCGCGTCGTCTGGCGCTGCGCGTTGATCGCGCACGCAACATGCGCAATCTCGCTAACACTGCGGCCGACCGCATTGTGATTGCTGCAAATGAGGCAGAACTGGAAACGGTTCTCGCGCAATACAATCAAGCCGCGCGCGACAGCACCTTTGCCACGCATCTGCTTTATCGCCTGCGCAGCGCCTCAACCGATACGTCGGCAGCTTCAAGCTGGCTTGAACGTATTCTCGATCAGGAAGGCAGCAACGCAGAAGACGCCATCGTAGAAGAACATGCCCGCCAGTCCACTGGCGGCGTGACGATGGGCAATGTCATCACCAGCCTCAAGAGAATTGACGATATCGACTGGGAGACCTGGTTTGAAACCGTCAACGAGGTCGATGCGATCCTGCGCGATCATAGCGATTTCGAGCTGCTCGATTTCCGCTCGCGCAATGCGTATCGCGTGACGATTGAAAAGCTCGCTCGTTTCTCGAATATGAGCGAAATCGATATCACATGGGCCGCACTCAAGCTTGCAGAAGACAGCAAGGTTGGTGAGGCTCAGGCGGAAGGCAAAGGCTCGATTGCCTATTACCTTTCCGGCGACGGTCGGAAGGAACTCGAACAGCTTTGTGGATATAAAGCGCCCTTTGGCGTGAAAGCCCTGCGTTGCTATCGTGGTCTTGGCTTGCTCGGTCTTTTCATTCCGACCGCCATCTTCACGATCCTGATCCTGACAATCGTCAATTACTGCATGATGAAGGCGGGGCTTTCTGCGGATCTGCGCACGCTGTTCACGCTGCTTGCGCTTTTCCCGGCAATGGATGCTTCCTATTCACTGTTCAACGCGCTTGTGCCGTGGTTCGTGCAGCCAACACGTCTGATCGGATTTGAATATAAGGAAGGCTTGCCAGCCGAAGCACGGACACTGGTTGCCGTGCCGACCTTGATCACGTCTCGAGATTCTATCGACGAGCAGATCCGCAATCTGGAAGTCCATTATCTGACCAATCCGCGCGGCGAGATCTATTTCTCGCTTGTCAGCGACTGGACGGATGCCAAGCAGGAAATCACGCCTGCTGACATGGAAATCTATGAATATGCGCGTGAAGAAATCGCCAAGCTCAATGAGCACTATACCGGCAATGACCAGCCTCGTTTCTTCCTGCTTCACCGCCGCCGCCTTTATAATGAAAAGCAGGGCTGCTGGATGGGCTGGGAGCGCAAGCGCGGTAAGCTGCATGAGCTGAATCTGCTGCTGCGCGGCGATCAGGATACGAGTTATTTCCCTGCCGACGCTCGCCTGCCGAAAGACATCAAATATGTGATGACGCTCGACGCTGATACGCGTCTGACGCCGGAATCCGTCACCCATCTTGTGGGTAAGCTCAGCCATCCGCTGAACCGCCCTGTTTTCGATGACAAGACTGGTCGCGTTGTTCGTGGTTATGGCATTTTGCAGCCACGCGTTACGCCATCGCTGACCACTGGCGACGAAGCTTCGTTCCTGCAGCGCGTCTTCTCGGTCAATCGCGGTATCGATCCTTACGTCTTTGCCGTTTCTGACACCTATCAGGACTTGCTGGGCGAAGGCACATTCACCGGCAAGGGCCTTTACGATATCGATGCCTTTGAAGCAGCGCTGAAAGATCGCGTGGCTGAAAACACGCTGCTCAGCCACGACCTTCTCGAAGGCGGCTATGCGCGTGCAGCGCTTGTCAGCGATGTTGAAGTCGTTGAAGATTACCCGACCGGATACAATGTCGACGTATCGCGCCATCATCGTTGGGCGCGTGGTGACTGGCAGCTTCTGCCGTGGCTGTTCTCGGCAAGCCGCGGCGTCAGCACCATTACGCGCTGGAAGATGATCGACAATCTGCGTCGCTCGCTCAATCCGATCATGTGGCTGCTCGCTTCGGTGATCGGCTGGAGCATTCTGCCGCTTGGTGTGGCTGCCGTCTGGCAGGCCTTCCTGATCGTGAGCATGTTCGTGGCGCCGACTTTCGGTATCGTCACCAATCTCATTCCGTCGAATATGGACTATTCGCTGAAGGGCCATGCGCAATCGGTTCTGACTGATATCGCACTTGGCACGGCTGATGTCGCGCTGCGCACAACCTTCATCGCCCATTCGGCATTCCTTATGGCCGATGCAATCGTACGCACGATTTATCGTCTGTTCGTATCGCATCGCGATCTGCTCGAATGGAAAACAGCAGCGCAGGCAAAATCGTCGCCTGATACGCTCCTCTATTATTTCCAGCTCATGTGGCCTGCTATGGTCATCGCCGGCCTTGCGGTCTTTATCCCGCTCGGTGCCGACAGCCATGCAGCGCTGATTGCAGCACCGTTTGCTGTGATCTGGTTTGCCTCGCCACTGATTGCCTGGCTCGTCAGCCGGTCGGCCAAGCCGCAGGATACGCTGGAAGTGCTGTCTTCCGACAAGTCGGATCTGCGCCGCTATGCGCGCCGCACATGGCGCTACTTCGCCGAATTTGCGAATGATGAGAATAACCATCTGCCACCGGACAACTTCCAGGAAGACCCGGCACCTATTGTGGCGCAGCGCACCTCGCCAACCAATATCGGTGTCTATGTTCTGTCTGTTGTTGCTGCGCGCGATTTCGGCTGGATCGGCTTTGACGAAACGCTGAACCGCATTGAATCCACCGTCACCACGCTTGAAAAGATGGAGAAGTATCAGGGCCATCTCTACAACTGGTATGAAACAAACACGCTGACGCCGATGCGTCCGCTCTATGTTTCTGCGGTCGATAGCGGCAATCTTGCCGGTCATCTCGTGACACTATCTTCGGCATTGGAAGAATGGGCGGAAGCGCCGAGCGTCTATGTTCAGGGCGATCTCGATGGCATCCTCGATGTCAACGATATCCTTGAAGAATGCATCGCGCAGATTCCGGATGATCGCCGAATCCTGCGTCCGCTTCGTCGTCGCCTGGAAGAGCGGATTGCCAATTTCCGCCGTGCGGTCCGCACCATCAAGGAAGAGCCGGAAACAGCATCTTTCCGCACAATCAATCTGTCGCTGTTTGCGACCGACATTGTGCGCCTGATGGAAGAACTCGACAGCGAGATCGAAACACCGGCAAGCGCCGAGGCCAAGGAATGGGCCAATATTCTGGTCGATACTTGCAAGGCGCATACCGACGATTCCGTTGGTGAACACAACACGGACGATCTGCGTGAACGTCTGCGCAATCTGGCAGGACGTTCGCGTCAGCTGGCGTTCGACATGCAGTTCGGCTTCCTTGAACGCAAAGAGCGTCGCCTTCTCTCCATCGGCTTCCGCGTGCAGGAAAACGAGCTGGATGAAAGCTGCTACGACCTTCTGGCTTCCGAAGCCCGTCTTGCCAGCTTGTTTGCAATTGCCAAGGGCGATGTGCCGGTCGAACATTGGTTCAAGCTCGGTCGCCTTCTGGTGCCTGTGGGCTGGAAGGGCGCTCTGCTCTCCTGGTCCGGCTCGATGTTTGAATATCTGATGCCGCCGCTGGTCATGTCCGAGCCGCTTGGCTCGCTGCTTGACCAGACCAACAAGCTCGTTGTGCAGCGCCAGATCGATTATGCCACCTCGCGCGGTCTGCCATGGGGTATCTCGGAAGCTGCCTTCAATGCGCGCGACGCGCATATGAATTACCAATATTCCAACTTTGGCGTGCCAAATCTGGGCCTTCAGCGCGGCCTGTCGCGTAATGCTGTTATCGCGCCTTATGCAAGCTTGCTTGCAGCGCAGTACCAGCCAGCAGCAGCCGTCGCGAATTTGAAGCGTCTGGCAAAGCTCGGTGCGCTTGGCCGCTATGGCTTCCACGATTCGGTAGACTTCACACCATCGCGTGTTCGCGAAGGCGAAACCTGCGCAGTCGTGAAAAACTACTATGCTCACCACCATGGCATGGCGATCATCGCGGTCAACAACGTGATTTTCGAAGGCCGTATGCGTGAGCGTTTCCATTCCGATCCGGTGATCGAAGCGGCCGAGCTTCTGCTGCAGGAAAAGGCACCACGCGAAATCCCGATGATCTACGCCAAGACGGAAAATCCGATGCGTGTGGATTCGGGCGGCTTCGACGATGCACCAATGCGCATCATCGATGTGCCTTTCAAGGCACCGCGCACAACGCATATGATGTCCAATGGTCAATATGCGCTGATGGTCACGGCCAACGGTTCCGGTTACAGCCGCTGGCATAATTGGGACATCACGCGTTTCCACGCCGATGCGTCGGAAGACCTTCAGGGCAGCTTCCTGTTCCTGCGCGATATGGAAAGCGGTTACTGGTGGTCGGCGACCGGCGAGCCGGTGCGCAATCCGGAAGAAGAAACCAAGACCGTCTTCACTGAAGACAAGGCCGAGTTCTACAAGACTGCCGGCGACTTCAAGACAGTCGTGGAAGTGATCGTGTCATCGGAATCCGATGGTGAAGGCCGCAGGCTCGATATCATCAACACCTCTGCGCGTGATCGCGTCATTGAAGTGACGTCCTATTCCGAACTGGTGCTGACTGACAGCGACAGCGATGCCGCACATCCAGCCTTCGCTAAGATGTTCGTCGAAACGGAAATCGCGGATAATGGCTCAACCATCTATGCGAAGCGTCGCAAGCGCGCACCGTCCGATCCGGATATTCATATCGCACATTTCGTTACCGATCTGTCCGGTTCGATCCGCGAAACGGAAGTCGAAACCGATCGTCGCGCATTCATCGGTCGCGGCCGTTCGCTGCGCGATGCGGCGGCCTTTGATGAAGGTGCAACTTTCACCGGCAGCCAGGGCTGTGTGCTTGATCCGATTGCATCGGTGCGCACGCGTGTCCGCGTTCCGGCTCATAAAAAGGTAAGCCTTGTTTTCTGGACCTTCGCAGGCGGTAGCCGCGATGCGGTGGAGCATGCTGTTGCAACTCATCGTCATCCGGAAACCTTCGTCCGCGAATACTCGCTGTCATGGACGAGCTCGCAGGTGCAGCTCTACCATATCGGCATCAAGCCAGCGGAAGCAGCCGACTATCAGAAGGTTGCCGCCTATCTGCTCTATCCGGAGCGGACCATGCGTCAGCCGCCGGAAACTATTGCGGCAGGTCTTGGCAAACAATCCGACCTCTGGCCGATGTCGATCTCGGGTGATTATCCGATCTTTGCCTTGCGCATCGACAATGAAGCCGATCTCGACGTGCTTCGTGGCGTCTTGCGCGCGCAGGAATACTGGCGCAGCAAGGGGCTCACCGTGGATGTGGTGGCGGTAAACGAACGCGCCTTCTCCTATGCGCAGGATACCCAGCGCGCGATTGACTGGATCATCGAGGGCTTCCGTGCCCGCGGTGGCGGTCAGCCGCATATCTTTGCGGTTCGTCGCGATCAGATGAGCGAGGAAAGCTACAACACCCTGCTTGCTTCCGCTCGTATCGTCATGCACGCCCAGAACGGCTCGCTTGCCGAACAGCTTCGTCGCAGTGAAGAACTCACCGTCGATTTGGCTGCACGTAGCGACGCTAAGACACCGGCCACCGCACAGCAGGGGCTGGGTGCTGCCGGTCTCGCGCCTGTAACAATCGAACGAGGTACGGAAGAACGTCGTCTGGTGACGAAGCCAAAACCAGTCGCACGTCCGCTCCCAACCGGCGACGATCTCCAGTTCTGGAATGGTTACGGTGGTTTTGCTCAGGATGGCAGCTATGTGGTGCGCATCAACAACCGCACGACCACGCCGCATCCTTGGATCAACGTCATCGCCAATCCGAATTTCGGCTTCCATGTTTCGGCAGAAGGTTCGGCCTTCACATGGGCGGGCAACAGTCGCGATTATCAGCTCACCCCTTGGGCGAATGATCCGGTCACAAACCGTCCGGGTGAAGCGATCTATATTCTCGACCGCGAAACCGGACGCAGCTTTGCCCCAACAGCAAGCGTACTCCGTGACGAGGCCGTGACATATGAAGCACGCCACAGCCACGGCTACAGCACTTTTGCGGCTCAGCATGGCGAACTGGCACTCGAACTCACCCATATCGTCGATGCTGAAAAGCCTGTTCGTCTTTCACGCCTGACGATCACCAATAAGGGACGTTCGAAGCGTAAGCTGCGTGCCTATGGTTATGTCGAATGGGTGCTGGGCAATGCCCGCTCCAAGAATGTGCCGTTCATCGTGCCATCGCAGGATGAAGAACTGGGCGCGCTCTTTGCAGGCAATCCATATCATCCGGACAAGTCCGGTCAGGTGGCCTTCTTTGCGGCAACGGAAAAGCCGCAATCGGTAACGGCTGACCGTGGCGAGTTTATCGGCTCGACGGGCTCGGTCGACCGTCCTGAAATCGTGCTGGCTGGCAAGGCGCTTTCCAACACGGTTGAAGCTGGGCGTGACCCGTGTGCCGCTCTCGCTATCGACGTGGAAGTGGGACCGGGTGAAAGCCGCGAAGTGGTCTTCCTGCTTGGCAATGCTGCCGATCAGCAGCAGGCAAAAGCGTTTGTCGCGGAAAGCCGCAAGGCTTCGTTTGAAGAAAAGCTCAATGCTGCACGCCAACATTGGGAAGGTCTCTTCAACCGCGTACAGGTCAAGACACCCGATCCGGCATTTGATCTCTTGATCAATGGCTGGTTGCCATATCAGGCGATTGCCTGCCGCATCTGGGCCCGTGCTGCCTTCTATCAGGCCAGCGGTGCCTTCGGCTTCCGCGACCAGTTGCAGGATACGCTGTCGCTTCTGCTGATTGATTCATCGTTGGCTCGTGCGCAGATCCTTAATGCCGCTTCGCGTCAGTTCCCGGAAGGTGATGTTCAGCATTGGTGGTTGCCAGCAACGGGTGCAGGTGTCCGCACGCTGATCTCCGACGATGTGGTCTGGCTCGGCTATGGCACCTCGCTTTATGTTCAAACGACTGGCGATCATGCAATTCTCGACGAAAAGCTGGCTTTCCTGAAGGGACGCACGCTTGAAGAGGGTGAACATGATGCATTCTTTGAGCCGGAGATTTCCGACCAAACTGTGAGCCTCTACGAGCATTGCGCGCTGGCGCTTGATCTTGCGATTGAGCGTACCGGCAAGCATGGCCTGCCACTGATCCTCGGTGGTGACTGGAACGACGGCATGAATCTTGTCGGCGTGAAGGGTGAGGGCGAAAGCGTGTGGCTCGGCTGGTTCCTCGCCTACACATTGCGTCAGTTCATCCCGATTGCTGAATCCCGCAAGGATGCAAAGCGTGCAAAAGCATGGGCCGCGCATCTTGAAAGCCTGACCAAAGCGCTTGATCGCGATGGTTGGGACGGCGAATGGTATCGCCGTGGCTTCTTCGACAATGGCGCGCCGCTTGGCTCAAAAGACAGCGACGAATGCCAGATCGATGCGATTGCGCAGTCGTGGAGCGTGTTGTCTGGCGTTGCCGATCCAAAGCGTTCGGAACAGGCCATGGCTTCGCTCGAGAAATATCTGCTCGATGATCAGGGCGAATTGCTGCGCCTCTTCACACCGCCTTTTGACAAGACGGTTCAGGAGCCGGGTTACATCAAGGGCTATCCGCCGGGCGTTCGTGAGAACGGCGGCCAATACACCCATGGTGCAACATGGGCCATTCTGGCGCTCGCCCGCATGGGTAAGGCCGAAGAAGCATGGCGCTTGTTCTCGCTGATCAGCCCGGTCAGTCATGGCCGCAATCCGGATGTCTATCGCGTTGAACCTTATGTGATCGCAGCCGACATCTACTCCGTAGAGCCGCGTCGCGGACAGGGTGGCTGGACCTGGTACACGGGTTCTGCTGGCTGGTTCTATCGTGTTGCAACGGAAGGCATTCTGGGCGTCACCAAACGCGGCGACCGTCTGCATCTTGATCCGGCCCTGCCGCCGGAATGGGATGGTTATGAAGCGGAACTTCGTTTCGGCGAAGCACTCTATCGTGTGAAGGTCGTAGTGGGTGCCAAAGACAAGGTAGTCAAGCTCAATGGCCGCAAGGTGGGCAAGCCGGATGAAGGCGTGCCGATCAAGCCCGATGGTGAACACGACATCATAGTAGAGCTTCCCAAATCTGAATGAAGCATTTAAAAAGGCGGGTGAAAACCCGCCTTTCTTTTTGCTGCAGTCGCTTTGGGGTGATTGCAGAACATGCTCATGCAATGGAGGCCGTGATGGCCAAAACCGATATCGCGCGGCGCGTCTTTAACCACGCATGGAAGCTCGATCCGATTGTCCGCAGTTTGCTGGATACGGATTTCTACAAACTTCTGATGTTGCAGATGATCTGGGGGCTCTACCCCAAGGTGGATGCAACCTTCGCGCTAATCAACCGCACGACGTCTGTGCGCCTTGCCGATGAGATTGATGAAGGCGAATTGCGCGCGCAGCTCGATCATGCACGCACGCTGCGCTTCACCAAAAAAGAGATGATCTGGCTGGCGGGTAACAGTTTTTATGGCCGCAAGCAGATTTTCCAGCCGGAGTTTCTCAACTGGCTGCATGATTTCCAGCTTCCTGAATATGATCTGCGCCGGAAGGACGGCCAGTATGAACTGCATTTCCATGGTCCGTGGTCGCACACGACCATGTGGGAAATTCCAGCACTGGCCATCATCAATGAGCTTCGCTCGCGTGCAGCGATGAAAAACCTCGGGCCTTTCTCGCTCGATGTTCTTTATGCCCGCGCCAAAGCCAAGATGTGGAGCAAGGTCGAGCGACTGCGCGAACTGCCTGACCTCAAGATTTCAGATTTCGGCACACGTCGTCGCCATTCATTCCTGTGGCAGCGCTGGTGCGTGGAAGCACTGAAGGAAGGTATCGGCGATGCCTTTACCGGAACCAGCAATGTACTTTTGGCCATGGACAATGACCTCGAAGCGCTTGGCACCAATGCGCATGAATTGCCGATGGTGCTGGCAGCGCTTGCCAACACCGATGATGAACTGCGCACTGCACCTTATCGCGTGTTGCAGGACTGGAACCGCTATTATGGCGGCAATCTTCTCATCGTTCTGCCGGATGCCTTTGGCACGGCTGCTTTTCTGCGCAACGCACCGGATTGGGTTGCCGACTGGACCGGTTTCCGTCCAGACAGCGCCCCACCCATTGAAGGTGGCGAACGCATCATTGAATGGTGGAAATCGCGCGGCAAAGATCCGCGTGAAAAGCTACTGATTTTCTCGGATGCGCTCGACGTCGATACGATTGAGGAAACCTATCGCCATTTTGAAGGCCGCGTCCGCATGAGCTTTGGCTGGGGCACGAACCTCACCAATGACTTTGCCGGTTGCGCGCCGACAACGATCCATGGCCTCAAGGCAATATCGCTCGTTTGTAAGGTGATTGACGCCAACGGACGCCCGGCGGTTAAACTTTCGGACAATCCGCAAAAGGCAACCGGAGATCCAAAAGAAGTCGAGCGTTATCTGAAATTCTTCGGAAACGAAGAGCGGGTGGAGCAGCTCGTTCGCGTGTAACGAGCTGCGGTTTCACTATTCCATCAGGCGTGCTGTACCCGAAAGGCGGATTGAGCCGCCGCGTTCATTTCCGATATCTGCGCGCAGATGCGATGGCGAACCCATATCCTCGCCCTGAATGACTTCAATAGAGCCACCATGCGGCCAGCCGAGATCGCGTAAATAAGCCGCGAAAGCGGCAGTTGAAGCACCCGTTGCCGGGTCTTCATAAACCCCGCCCGAGGCAAAAGGATTGCGGCTGTGGAAGCGCGTCGGCGTTTCGGAATTGATCAGCAGGATTGTCGTCCAGCCCTGACGGTTCATCAGCACGCGACCGCGCGAAAGATCGTAATGCATCGAGGCGAGCTTTTCGCGTGAGCGCAAAGGCAGCACGATGTGGTCGGCTCCGGCATGGATCAGCGCCGGCGCAATGCCCGGCGCAAGATCATCCTTCTCATAATTGAAAAGGGCCAGTGCCTGCTCGATTTCGACTTCCGTGGCAGCCCTGTTGCGCGTACCCGGCGATTGCAGGCTGGCGGCAAACAGCTCGCCTTCCTTGCGGCCTTCGACGCTGATTTCGGCGTGGTTAAGCTTTAAGGAAAAGCGTCCGTCACCCTCGCGCATGGCGAGCGCTGCACCCAGTGCAATCGTGGCATGGCCGCAGAAGGGTATTTCTGTTTCAGGCGCAAAATAGCGCACACGCCAGTTACCGGCTTCGGGCATGGCAAAGGCCGTTTCCGAAAAGCCAACATCCTTGGCAATTTTTTGCATTTCCTCGGCTGAGGGAAGTTTTTCAGAAATCAGGACACCGGCAGGATTGCCGCCCTGATTGCCTTGCGAGAAGGCTGCTATGCGCAAGACGTCCAATGAATTGTCCTTCGCCTATATTCGATTCGCTCCCGCCCCTGTCCAATAGAAGACGCTAAATGCGTCCGGTCAAGGGCAGGGGAGCCTTGAGTTGTTTCCTTGCCCGGCTATTTATTTGCCGAGACGATGAGTAGCATCGGTCTTTCCAGCTCGTCTACTAATGCGGGCCAGGCTGCGATCTGCTCTTCGCTCGGGCGCCATTCTTCAAGGTTGGCGATTGCAAAGCCAGCCTTTATCAAGGCATTGACGGTCGTGCTAAGGCGACGGTGATATTTAATGACGCCATCAGCAAGCCAATCCGTGCGCCGTTCACCTTCAACGGCATAGTGATCGATGGGCCAGTGTTTCTGCCCATTTTCGCCTTCCATCCAACCGGGTTTAGCGGGTGCCATGAAAATCGGATGTTCTATTGTGAAAATGAATTGGCCGTTTGCACGCAAGGCGCGGCTGATCGTGGTCAGGAGACGCGGAAAATCCCGGATATAGTGAAAGGCCAGCGAGCTATAAACAAGATCGAAACGGCCTTCCGGCAGTTCCAAAGCTTCCATATCCGCCTGCACGTAGCGGATAGCCTCGTCTCGCGTTTCCTTGCGCGCACGTTCAAGCATATTCTCTGAAAGATCATATCCGGTGACAGACGCGGCACCCTGTTCACGGGCAAAACGTGAAAACCAGCCGAAGCCACAGCCGAGATCGGCAATGTCCAGGCCATTAAGATCTGGCAGGATTGATCGCACATAGGGCCATTCGGGCGCGCCATCCAGACCATACACAGAGCGCGGCAGCTCGCTATAGGCGGTGAAAAAGTCCGCACGATCATAAATGTTCTGAGCCATGTTGTGCCTTCCTGTTATGGAAATGCAGAATCGGCCCCTAACATCGGGAAATCAATCCCGCATTTCCGCCGCCCACGGTGGATTGGCACCTGCGCGAGAAACCGTAACCGCGGCTGCTCGCACACCAAGCGCAACGGCTGCATGAATCTGATCTTCGTCGAGTTTTGCGATTGCTTGCTTGTTCAACAAGCCCTGATCGTTGAGGCTTGCGAGAATACCCGCATTGACCGTGTCGCCAGCGCCAACCGTATCCACCACATCCACTTTAACGCCGGGCACGCGAACAGTCGCGTTTGCCGTGTAGGCATCCGCACCATGGGCACCTTTGGTGATGACGATCAGTTTGGGCCCAAGCTCAAGCCAACGCGACGCAATCTCGTCATGGCTGCCTTTTTCGCCAAACCAGTCGAGATCTTCATCCGAAAGCTTCACGATATCGGAAAGGGCAATCATTCGTTTCATGCGAGCAAGATGCTTTTCACGGTCCGTGATAAAGCCGGAGCGGATATTCGGATCGAGGAACATCACACGGTTCTTGGCTTCCCGCGTCATCAGCGCTTCATAAACGCTGCCGCACGGCTCTGAAATCAGACTGATACAGCCGAACAGCATGGCGTTGATATTGTCGTCGATCAGCGGGATGTCGCCCTCGGAAAGCATCCGCAGCGCCGTGTTTTCATCATAAAAGGCGTAGCGGGCCTGTCCGTCCACCAGTCGTACGAAAGCGAGTGTCGTCGGACGGTCTGAAATGGCGGAATAGGAATAATCAACGTTGGAGCGCGCAAGCGTGTCGCGCAGCACTTCACCGAAAAAATCCGACGAAAGCCCGGAAAAGAAACCCGTCGGGACATTCAATCGACCGAGCGCGATGGCTGAGTTGAAAACAGAGCCACCCGCGAGTGGTAAAAAGGCTGTCTCTCCCGCCGCAGTTTCGCGTGGCAGCATGTCAATCAGGGCTTCACCGCAGCATAGGATCATGGGTCAACTCAGCTGTTAAATCGATTGAAGAGAAAATAAGCACAAAAGCGCGGTGTTATTCAACGCCGCGCTTTTGAAAAATCATCAGACGTGCTGGCCGCCATTGATATGGATTTCCGATCCTGTCACATAAGACGAGGCTTCGGAGCAAAGATAGTAGATTGTCTCGGCCACTTCTGACGTCTTGCCAAGACGACGCATCGGCAATTGTTCGACAAGTTTATCCGTACCGGGTGATAGAATGGCGGTATCGATCTCACCCGGAGCAATCGCATTGACGCGAATGCCATGCGGACCGAAATCCGACGCCATTTCACGCGTGAGCGCTGCAAGAGCTGCCTTCGAGGTCGCATAAGCCGTGCCAGCAAAAGGATGAACGCGACTTCCGGCAATCGACGTCACGTTGACCACCGAGCCTTGCGCAGCTTCAAGCTCCTTGAACAGGCCACGCGCCAGCATGATGGGCGCCATGAAGTTCACCTGAAACACGTCGCGCCACACAGCCATCGGCGTTTCAATCGAGTTCAGGCGCTTTCCACCCTCTGCCTTTGGCGAAATACCTGCATTGTTGACGAGCGCGTGCAGCTTGCTGCCATTGGCCTCAAGGCGGCGGCGGATTTCAGCAATGGCTTTGCCCACGTCTTCCTGATCGGCAAGGTCAACCTTGATGTGATCTTCCGGTCCCGCTGGCCATGGACAATTCTCAGCGAAATCCTGACGCGAGCAGGTGATGACGCGCCAGCCAGCGCGCGAAAAACGTTTGACCGTCGCATGACCAATGCCACGGCTTGCCCCTGTCAGAACAAGGGTTTTACGTTCCGCATCTGCCTTGGGAGTATCAGACCGGGACGTATCGGTTGGGGAAACTGTAGACATGACAACCTCACTCTCAATCTTTGAATAGACTAAGCCGCTCAGGATTTCGAGCGGATTTAAACAATCAGACTGTCGGCTGCTTCACTTGATCGCGATGAGGGCCGGTTACAGTTAAGCCGGCCCTACAGCATAATTCCTTAAACCTGGATCAGTTTAAGGTAAAATTATGCTGTAAATATAAAGTTTTAGAGCGACCATTGTGCGCCCGGAAGGGCGCACGGCTCTCTAAGAATATACTACTGCGAATTGCCCATGATGATATCGAGAAGCGTGGTTGAATCACGGTTCTGTTGTGGCTGCTGTCCGCCAACATCGCCCGGAGGCAATGGTGCGCCATTGTCATTGACCGGATAATTGGCCGGTGTGCCGGGCTGCTGACCTTGCTGAACCGTGTTTCGGGCAGGGGAGTCGGGTGCTGGTGGCCAATAGCCATCATCGCCATTGCCAGCCATTGGCTGGTCGCCATAGCCACCCTGCGGAATCATACCCGGTTCATATGGGTTGTTCGGATCGATGCCGTCGCTGCCACCCGGTACGATGTTCTGAATGTCGTAATGGCCGGGCAGTTCTGCAACAGGCACGCCCTTATGGGCTTCCTTCATAAAGGTTTTCCATGCGGCGACAGGCAATGTCGAGCCGAAGACGCGCTTCATGCCCTTGCCGTCATCATTGCCGAACCAGACACCTGTGGTGAGATTGGCGGTATAGCCGACAAACCAAGCATCGCGGAAATTCTGGCTTGTCCCGGTTTTGCCTGCAGCTGGCCAGCCGAAAGCTGCGCGTTTTGCGGTGCCATCTTCCACTGTCTTGCGCAGCATTGCATTCATCATGCCGACATTGCGCTCATCAATCACACGCGGGCCGACGCCATCCTGTCTTTGATAGAGAACCTTACCTTCCGAATCCGTGATCTTGGTGATGAAATAGACCGGCGCACGATAGCCACCATTGGCGAACGGCACATAGGCATCGGCCAGCTCAAGCAAAGAGACTTCCGAAGTACCGAGTGCGAGCGAGGCATTGGGTTCGAGCTTCGACAGCACGCCGAGGCGATGGGCAGTGTCGATCACGGTCTGTGGGCCGACTTCCATCACGAGCTGTGCTGAAACGGAATTAAGCGAGTGGGACAATGCGGTCGCCAGTGTCACTTCGCCCATATATTTGCCGTTGTCGTTGCTCGGCGTCCATTTACCAATACGCACTGGCGCATCATTGCGCACGGAATCCGGTGTGCGGCCCTGCTCCAGAGCGGTTAGATAGACGAAAGGCTTGAAGGAAGAGGCGGGCTGACGACGCGCATCGGTAACGCGGTCGAACTGGCTGGCGGCATAATCATAGCCACCAACCAATGCGCGCACTGCACCCGTACCATCGATGGAAACGAGCGCTCCCTGGCTCACATTCATCTTCTTGCCGTTTGCAGTAATTTGATCCTTGATTGCTTCTTCACCGGCGCGTTGCAGATTGAGATCAACGGTGGTTTCAACGGTGATGTCGGTTTTAGTCTCGCCGATGAGCGCTGGAATTTCGGCTACAACGCGGTCGGCAAAATAGTTTTCAGAACCCTGCCAGTAAGAGGCGGCGCGCGCCAGTGGCTCGCTTTCCGCAATTGCCACCTGACGGTCATCGATCATGCCTTCTTCACGCATGGCACCAAGCACAAGCTTGGCACGAGCGCTTGCTGCTTCCGGGTCGCGTGCGGGCGAGAGGCGTGAAGGCGCCTTGAGAAGACCGGCAAGGGTTGCCGCTTCCATTAGATTTACGTCCTTGGCGGACTTTCCGAAATAGCGGCGTGACGCAGCATCGACGCCATAGGCTCCAGAACCGAGATAAACCCGGTTCAGATACATCTCCAAGATCTGCTCTTTGGTATATTTATGCTCAAGCCAGAGAGCGAGCATCACTTCCTGCACCTTACGTTCCAGTGTGCGGTCCGGTGAAAGGAACAGGTTCTTGGCAAGCTGCTGGGTCAGTGTCGAGCCACCCTGAACCGCGCGGCCGGAGGTCACGTTGGTTACAATTGCACGCGCCAGACCGATTGGATCGATACCGAAATGTGACATGAAACGGCGATCTTCGATCGCCATGACGGCTTGCGGAATAAATGGCGACATTTCATGCAGGCCGACGGCTTCACCGCCGGTGGTGCCACGATTGGCAATCAGATTGCCTCCGACATCAACGATACGCACATTCGGCGGACGATCCGGAATAGTCCAGTCGGTTGTCGGTGGCATCTTGGCCGCAAAATAGACAAGCATACCGGCGAATGCGATGCCACCCCATAGGCCGAGCACCAGACACCAGTAGAAAGCGCGGCGAACAAAGCCGAAAAAGCCGCCACGCTTTTTTGGCTTGCGGCTTGACCCGCGTGGTTCGCGATCTTTCGATGGCTTGCTTTTCCGTTGCGGGCGGGCCATGCGCTCCTCCTCGTCGACGCGAAACACGTCCTCTTCCTTTTCCTCCGGCTTGCCGAAGGAAGGTTCGATGCGTCCGTTTCTGCCGTCTCGCGATGCCATATCGTTCTTGATCCGCCCACCTGTTCGTCGGGTACTGGTTTGTAACCCGCTTAAATCATCAACCCGTATATATCGAGGACGTTTATCGCCTGAAGGGTAAATGCGGCAGTTTAAAGGGGGGTAAATTTGTCATTAACAAAAAAGCACTGAATTGAGCGCAAAAAGAAAAGGCCCCGCATTGCGGAGCCTTTCCAGAAAAGTCGATCTGAATAAATCAGATTAGAACTTGTATGCGACGCCGAGACGAACTTCGTTGGTCTTGAACTTGTCGCGAGCCGAAAATTCATAAACATCGTTGCTTGCGCTGAAATCCTTATGACCGTAATCGGTATAACGATATTCAAGACGTACAATCACGTTATCGGTGGCAGCGTAGTCAATACCAGCACCAGCGGTCCAACCGGTAAGGGTCTTGCTCTGTGATGCTTCAAACGAGTCGCCGCCGATATTAGCTGATACGGAGTTCTTAACGCTGCCGAATGCTACACCGCCAGCAATGTAAGGCAGGAAGCGATCAACTGCATAACCTGCACGAGCACGGACAGCACCCGACCAACGAAGCTTGCTTTCCAAGCCGAAGGTATCACCGTTCAGTGCGGTTTCGGAGTAGCTATCCTTGAGGTTGTTGTAGGTTACGTCGCCGTCGATACCCAGGACAACGCTGTTGCCGAGATCAAAGTTGTAGCCTGCATAAAGACCGCCGAGGAAGCCATCTGGCTTAACCTTGATATAGGAATCAGCGTCGCTAAATTCCGACTTACCCCAGCCATAACCAATCTGGCCACCAATATATGCACCGTTCCAGGTAAAGGTCGGAGCGACGATAACCGGAGCTGGTTCTTCGGCGATGATAGCGTCAGCTGCCTTTGCGCCAGTTGCAGCAAGCAGAGCAACAGTTGATGCGAGAAGAAGAGACTTGAGCTTCATAATAAACCTCCAATGGAGAACGGGGAGTTCTAACATCTGTTGAATTTAATATAAGCCATTGCTCACAAGAGTCTGTAGCAAGAAGGCCACAGTCGCTTAATTGTCGCAAAAGTTGCGCACATAAACGTGATTGCTATGAAAAGCTGCGTATTAAGGTTATCAAAATCTTACGGCTCGCAACTGTGTTTAAAGTCGTGATATCTGATTATCGGCTGCAGCATTCCGGGGCGCAGAGAATAGAATGGGTGGGGCTATGGGTGCAGGGCAGCGGATCGATTGGGTCGATATAGCCAAGGGCATATGCATCATCTTCGTTGTCATGATGCATTCAACGCTGGGTGTTGAAAAGGCAGCAGCGGAGCAGGGCTGGATGCATTACGTCGTAGCATTCGCTAAGCCGTTCAGAATGCCCGACTTTTTCATGATATCCGGTTTGTTTCTGAGCCTCGTCATCGACAGACCATGGATGCGCTATCTTGACCGCAAGGTCGTGCATTTCCTTTATTTCTATGTTCTTTGGCTCTCGATCCAGTTTGCATTCAAGGCACCAGCTATTGCGAGTGAGGCGGGGGCTTCCGGCGTCATCGAAGCCTATCTGATGGCTTTCATCGAGCCGTTCGGAACGCTTTGGTTCATTTATATTCTGCCAGTGTTCTTCATCGCAACGCGTCTGTTAAAGCGGGTCCCTATCGGCGTGACATTTGCAATTCTGGCGGTCTTGGAGATTTTACCAATTCACACTGGCTGGGTGATGATTGACGAGTTTTGCTCTCGATTTGTCTATTTTTTTGCGGGCTATGCTTTCGCACCTTGGATTTTTCGCATTGCCGACTGGCTGCGTCAGCGCCCCCTCGTGGGCGTAGTTGGGCTGCTGATCTGGGCGCTCATAGAATATAAGCTGGTCTTCATGCCTGTGCCGGAAAGCCTCGCATCGCTTATCACACCTGCTGGTGATCTTTTGAACGAGCGAGGAGCGGTCAGTGATCTTCCCATTGTTTCGCTCCTGCTTGGTTTGATAGGAGCGCTGGCGATTATTTCGACTTCATCGCTTCTAAGCCTGCTTTCCGGTCAAAACTGGCTGCATCGTGGATTGAGCTGGCTCGGAGCGCATTCAATTGTCGTTTACCTGGCCTTCTTCTTGCCTATGGCGATTGCGCGCACTGTTCTTCTGAAGATCGGCTTTCTTGATGTGGGAACCGTTTCGCTGCTGACAACGGCAAGCGGTGTGATTGGCCCGGTTATTCTTTATGGGCTCATTCAATGGACTGGCTACGGTCAGTTCCTGTTCCGGCGTCCGGCATGGGCTTATATTGATCGCGCCCCGCAGAAGAAAACGGCGGCTCAAGCGCATCCCGAAAAGTGTGAAACGGCTTTCGGGCAGGATGCGCGTTAAAGAAAATGGCATGAGAGAGCTATCTCTCATGCCACTGTCTGATGCTTTATGAGTGAGCGAAGATATCCTGCTCTGGCCAGCCCATCAGATCGAGTTCGGCCCGCGTTGGCAGGAATTTGAAACAGGCTTCAGCCTGCTTTGCACGCCCATCGCGTTCCAGACGCTTTTCAAAGACGGCTTTTAATCGATGCAGATAAAGCACGTCAGAGGCTGCATAATCCAGTTGAGCCTGCGAAAGCATTTCCGCTGCCCAGTCGGATGATTGTTGCTGCTTGGAAATCGAAACATCGAGAAGTTCGTTGCAGATTTCTTTCAGACCATGGCGATCCGTATAGGTGCGTGTCAGTTTCGACGCGATCTTCGTGCAGAAAACCGGCTGCGGCATCGTTCCAAACGCATGCGCCAGCACCGCCAGATCAAAGCGTCCATAGTGAAAGATCTTGGTGATCGAGCGATCTTTCAGAAGCTTGACCAGATTAGATGCCTTCTTCTGACCAGCTTCAATTTGGATCACGTCTGCCGTGCCGTCACCGGGTGAAATCTGAACCACGCAAAGTCTGTCGCGATGCGGATTAAGACCGAGCGTTTCAGTGTCGATAGCAACAGCATCAACCTGATAATTATCTAGATTGGGCAGGTCGTGCTTGTGAAAACGGATGGTCATTTGGTCTTCCTTATTTGGCGGCTTTCGCCGCCATAAGCATCTGTCTTACTTGGCAGCGATAGCCGCCATAATTCTTGCCCACGAGCGCTGGCCCTTATGGAAAGAATTCAGCTCATATTTTTCGTTCGGCGAATGAATACGGTCATCTTCAAGACCAAAGCCAACGAGCAGGGATTCCATGCCGAGGAACTTATCGAAGTCACCGACAATCGGGATCGATCCGCCCATGGCGATCAGCACTGCTGGCTTCGGCCATTCATCGGAAAGCGCATCCTTGGCTTTGGAAACCAGTGGCGAGTCATAAGGCAGCTGAATGGCTGGCGAGCCACCATGCGGGTGGAACTCGACCGAGCAATCGGCTGGCAGACGTTCCTGCACGAAAGCTCGGAACGCTTCGCGGATTTTCACCGGATCCTGCTTGTGGACGAGACGGAACGAAACCTTGGCCGAAGCCTCTGCCGCGATTACCGTCTTGAAACCTTCGCCGGTATAGCCGCCGGTGATGCCGTTGACTTCCGCAGTTGGGCGCGCCCAGGTCAGTTCGAGAACGCTGCGGCCTTTTTCGCCCGAAGGGACCGAAAGACCAATTGGGCCAAGGAAGTTTTCAGCCGTGCGGCCAAGGCTTTCCCATGACTGCAAAATCTGCGATGGCGTTTCTTCAACGCCTTCATAGAAACCAGGCACCGTGACACGGCCGTTTTCATCATGCAGATCAGCAAGGATTTTTGCGAGAATATGGATCGGGTTGGCAGCAGCGCCGCCAAAGAAGCCCGAATGCAGATCGCGGTCAGCAGCCTTGATGACGATTTCCTCGCCAACCAGACCGCGAAGGCCGACGCTGATTGCGGGTGTTTCTTCGTTCCACATGGCGGTGTCGCAGACCAGTGCCACGTCGGCTTTTAACTCTTCTTTGTGAGCGTCGAGGAACGGCTTGAGCGAAGGCGAACCGGATTCTTCTTCGCCTTCAAACAGCAAGGTCACTTTGACAGGCAGGTTGCCGTTGACGGCCTTATAGGCGCGGCAGGCTTCAACAAAGGTCATCAACTGACCCTTGTCGTCGGATGTGCCACGGCCGGTCAGGATTTTGCGACCATTACCGACATCTTTGATGGCTGGCTCAAACGGATCGTTTTCCCAAAGGTTTAGCGGATCAACCGGCTGCACATCATAATGACCGTAAAAGAGCACATGTGGCGCATCAGCCGTAGCACCGTCATGATGAGCAACGACCATCGGGTGGCCCGGCGTGTCGCGTACACTCGCATCAAAACCAATGGACTTGAGGTCCTCGACCAGCCATTCGGCAGCCTTACGGCAATCGGCCTTGTAAGCCGGATCGGTCGAAATCGACTTGATACGCAGAAGATCGAACAGATGATCGATGCTTTTGTCGAGATTTGTGTCGAGATAATTGAGGACTTTATCGAGTGATTGCGCGGACATGGATACTTCCTGACGAGTCGTAAAACTGATCGCACACTACAACCAGCAACCCGAAGAAGAAACCCAATTTGAACGCAAAACTGAGAGCTGAAAATGAATTGGCCGTTGTGGTGAGGGGGTTACCACAACGGCCATATCACTACACTCAGAAGCTACAGCCCGGAGAGGGGAATGAGGCTGTAGCCAACAACCGGTATCCAACGGGGGACGGGTCAGAAAACCGGCGACCGACGTACTGTCGATGAGTGAGATTTGGCCCTTCAACTGTGGCTATTCAAGGGCATTAAAGATTACAAATTCGTAACATAAACGTTACCTTGTCGTGTGTAATCCGTTATCCGTATTAATCGGAAATTGCGTGAGGATGGAGACACTTATGACCAAGATTACAATGCTCAGCAAGAAGGACTGGGAGAAGACGCCGGGCAAGTGGCACGGCGAGTTTGAAGGCAATGTGTTCGGTGCAGGCGCTTCGGTCATGTTCTATGCGACAGAAGAGGCAGGACGAGGACCAAGACTGCATCGTCATCCCTATGATGAGATTTTTATCGTCCGCAAAGGCCGGGCTCTATTTACGGTTGGCGAAGAGCAATTCGAGGCCGATGAAGGCAGTGTCGTATTTGGCGGAGCCAATATTCCGCACAAATATGTGAATGTCGGTCCCGGTCTGCTGGAGATGATAGACATTCATGTGTCTGGCACGTTCATTCAGGAAGATTTGGAATAGCTTCGTGCAAGAAAACCGGCTTGTCAGCAATCCAACGGTGGACACTTGTTTCTCCTGACACAAGGCCGGTTTTCATTACGCTTGGTTTCCTTTAATTCTAAGCCATGAAAAAAGGCGATCATCTCTTCCTCGTTGACGGCTCGGGCTATATTTTCCGCGCCTATCATGCCCTGCCACCGCTGACCCGTAAGACGGACGGCTTGCCGGTCGGGGCCGTGTCTGGTTTCTGCAACATGCTGTGGAAGCTGTTGAAGGATGCGCGCAGCACCGATGTCGGTGTGGTGCCAACGCATTTTGCGGTCATTTTCGATTATTCGTCGCAGACCTTCCGCAAGGAAATCTACCCCGAATATAAGGCCAACCGCACCGCGCCGCCGGAAGATCTGATCCCGCAATTCGGCCTGATCCGTCAGGCAACGCGTGCCTTCAATCTGCCTTGCATCGAAAAGGAAGGTTTTGAGGCCGACGATCTGATCGCGACCTATGCCCGTATTGCTGAGAAAGCAGGCGGCGATGTTACAATCATTTCGTCCGACAAGGACCTCATGCAGCTCGTCACACCGAGCGTGTCCATGTATGACAGCATGAAGGATAAGCAGATTTCGATCCCGGAAGTGATCGAAAAATGGGGTGTCCCGCCGGAAAAAATGATCGACCTGCAATCGCTGACCGGCGACAGTACCGATAATGTTCCGGGCATTCCGGGCATCGGCCCGAAGACCGCTGCGCAATTGCTGGAAGAGTTTGGCGATCTTGATACGTTGCTCGCGCGCGCTTCCGAGATCAAGCAGAACAAACGCCGCGAAAACATCATCGCCTTTGCCGATCAAACCAAGATCGCGCGTGAGCTTGTCACGCTCAAGACTGACGTGCCGCTCGATGTCGATCTCAGTGGTCTCGTGCTTGAACCACAGAATGGTCCCAAGCTTATTGGCTTCCTGAAAGCCATGGAGTTTACAACACTCACCCGTCGCGTGGCTGAAGCAACGGATACGGATGCGTCGGCTGTTGAACCGTGCCATATCGAAACCGAGTGGGGTTCTGGGGCACATGGTCCGGATGTCGATGTACCGGCAAAATCAGAAGCCAAGCTGTCTGAAAACTCTTCCACCACCGCTGCGGTTGAGACGCAAGATGCAAGTGGCTACACGCCGAAAGCGCTGGCTGTAAGCCGAGCAGCGACGGCGCTTGCACAGAAGATCGACACCACGGCCTATACCTGCATTCGCGATCTTCCGACGCTGAATAAGTGGCTCGCAGAGGCTGTCGAGACTGGCCTTGTCGCTTTCGATACCGAAACCAATTCGCTTGATCCGATGCAGGCCGAACTGATCGGTTTCTCGCTGGCGCTTGCGCCCGGTAAAGCCGCCTATATCCCGCTCCAGCACAAATCCGGCGCAGGCGATCTGCTTGGTGGCGGCATGGTTGAAGGTCAGATACCGCTCGATAAGGCGCTGGCAGCTTTGAAGACCGTTCTTGAGGACAAATCCGTTCTCAAAATCGCACAGAACATGAAATATGACTGGCTGGTCATGCGCCGTCACGGCATCAACACCGTGTCTTTTGATGATACGATGCTGATTTCCTATGTGTTGGATGCGGGCACCGGCGGTCATGGCATGGACCCGTTGTCCGAGCGTTGGTTGGGCCATACGCCAATCGCTTATAAGGATGTGGCGGGCAGCGGCAAAAGCGCTGTTACCTTTGATATGGTCGATATTGATCGTGCGACAGCCTATGCTGCAGAAGACGCTGATGTCACGTTGCGTCTATGGCAGGTGCTGAAGCCGCGTCTGGCCGCAGAAGGATTGGCCTCGGTTTATGAGCGTCTTGAACGTCCGTTGGTCGATGTGCTTGCCCGCATGGAAGAGCGCGGCATCTCGGTTGACCGTCAGGTTCTCTCGCGCCTGTCGGGTGATCTCGCACAATCTGCTGCACGCTATGAAGACGAAATTTACGAACTTGCCGGTGAAAAATTCAATATCGGCTCGCCCAAGCAGCTTGGCGATATTCTTTTTGGCAAGATGGGTTTGCCGGGTGCATCCAAGACTAAAACCGGTCAATGGTCGACCTCTGCGCAAGTGCTGGAAGATCTGGCTGCTGAAGGTCTGCCTTTGCCGCGCAAGATTGTTGACTGGCGCCAGCTGACGAAGCTCAAATCCACCTACACGGATGCGCTGCCGGGATATATTCACCCGCAGACAAAGCGCGTGCATACGTCTTATGCAATGGCGTCCACCTCGACCGGACGCTTGTCTTCATCTGAGCCGAACCTGCAGAATATTCCGGTTCGTACAGCCGAAGGCCGCAAGATCAGAACGGCTTTTATTGCAGAACCGGGCAACAAGCTTATCTCTGCCGATTACAGCCAGATCGAATTGCGTGTGCTGGCACATGTCGCCGATATTCCGCAGCTGAAACAAGCTTTTGCCGATGGCATTGATATTCATGCCATGACCGCTTCTGAAATGTTCGGTGTGCCGGTTGAAGGTATGCCGTCCGAAGTGCGCCGCCGTGCCAAGGCGATCAATTTCGGTATCATCTACGGCATTTCGGCTTTTGGTCTTGCCAACCAGCTTTCCATTCCGCGTGAAGAAGCAGGGCAATATATCCGCACCTATTTCGAACGCTTCCCCGGCATCAAAGACTATATGGAAGCGACCAAGGCTTTCGCGCGCGAACATGGCTATGTCGAAACGATTTTCGGCCGTCGGGCGCACTATCCTGATATTCGGGCTTCCAATCCGCAGGTGCGCGCCTTCAATGAACGGGCGGCAATCAATGCACCTATTCAGGGTTCGGCTGCCGATGTCATTCGCCGGGCCATGATCCGTATGGAAAATGCACTGGCAGATGAGAAGCTTGCAGCCCGTATGCTTTTGCAAGTCCACGATGAATTGATCTTTGAAGTACCTGAAAACGAGGTCGAAAAGACAATTCCTATCGTGCGCCATGTTATGGAAAATGCGGCCATGCCTGCAGTGGCGCTTTCTGTGCCATTACAGGTGGATGCAAGGGCTGCACATAACTGGGATGAGGCGCATTAAAAGCGCATTCCGAAAAGTGTGAAACTGTTTTCGGGTCAAATGCGCGTCAAAAAAGACTAGAGCGCCGTTCCGGTTTGATCGGATCGAATTGCGCTCTAGAGCGCTCACCCTGTTGACCTGAGAGGCGCAAGCCTATAGGTAAGCGCTAATTATGGTGCTTCGTTAGTCGTCAGGAGAGTTGTGGACAGATAGGTTCACGACCGTTGGGTATGCGGCTTGAGAAGCTTTTTTCGTGAAAGTTATTCATGTCCCTGCCTGATACAATCGCTCCGGCTCTTTCCGGAGCATTAGCCGCTCGTGGTTACACTACACTCACTGCTGTTCAGGAAGCCGTTCTGGCTCCAGAAACGCTGGATGCAGATCTTCTCGTTTCCGCACAGACCGGATCGGGCAAGACGGTAGCGTTTGGCCTTGCTATGGCCAATACGCTTCTCGAAGGTGAACTGCGCTTTAGCCGTCCAGAAGCACCTCTTGCCATGATTATTGCACCTACGCGTGAACTGGCATTGCAGGTTCGTCGCGAACTGGAATGGCTTTATGCAGACACCGGCGCAACCATCGCATCCTGCGTTGGTGGCATGGATATCCGTTCCGAACGCCGTGTGCTTGAACGCGGATCGCACATCGTTGTCGGCACCCCAGGTCGCCTTCGCGACCATATCACTCGCAATGCGCTTGATATGTCGCAACTGCGCGTCGTCGTGCTCGATGAAGCTGACGAAATGCTCGACATGGGTTTCCGTGAAGACCTTGAATTTATTCTCGGTGAAGCACCGGAAGATCGTCGTACATTGATGTTCTCGGCAACGGTGCCTAAGCCAATTGCCCAGCTTGCCAAGCGCTTCCAGAATGACGCTCTGCGTCTGACTGTTCAGAGCGAAACCAGCCAGCACGCTGACATCGACTATGTCGCTATGCCGGTGCCGCCACATGAGCGCGACCACGCGATCATCAACGCGCTACTCTATTACGATTCACAGAATTCGATCATCTTCTGCTCGACCCGCGAAGCGGTAAAGCACATGGCAAGCCGCCTTTCCAATCGCGGTTTTGCGGTTGTGGCGCTGTCGGGTGAACTGAGCCAGGCAGAACGCAACAATGCATTGCAGGCAATGCGTGATGGCCGTGCCCGTGTTTGCGTTGCTACCGACGTTGCTGCACGCGGTATTGATCTGCCGAACCTTGATCTGGTTATCCATGCCGATCTTCCGAATAACCCGGAAACCATGCTGCACCGTTCGGGCCGTACCGGTCGTGCAGGCCGTAAGGGCACCTGTGTTCTGGTTGTTCCGTTCTCGCGTCGCCGCACTGCAGAACGTCTTCTGCATATGGCCAAGCTTGATGCGCAGACCATTTCTGCACCAAGCATCGCTGCGGTTCAGGCGAAGACCAATGAACGCATTTTGAATGCAGACGTTTTCAGCCAGCCGGTTGAAGAAGAATATCAGGATCTGCTGAAAGCGCTCACCGAGCGTTACACGCCGGAACAGATCGCAGCTGCGTTCTTGAACCGCGAAGTCGCTTCCTATCCGGCAGCAGAAGAAGTTTCCGATGCACCTGTGCATCCGGTTGGCGGCAAGAAGCCACGCGAACGTTCTGATCGTGGTGATCGTGGCGACCGCTTTGAACGCAGTGATCGCCGTGAACGTGGCGAACCAGGTGAACGCTTTGACCGTAATTCGTCGTTTGATGGCGTGTGGTTCTCCGTTTCCGCCGGTCGCAAGCATCGCGCCGATCCAAAATGGCTTCTGCCGCTCATCTGCAAGGCAGGTGACGTATCGAAGCGTGATGTCGGTTCGATCAAGATTTTCGACAACGAAACCCGTTTCGAAATCACAGCAGCCAAGGCTGATGAGTTCCGCCGCTCGGTCGAAGAACGCGGCACTGGCGAAAAGGGTCTTGTGATCCGTAACGCTGTTGCAGGCGCTGGTGGCGATGCTTCTCCACGCGAAGGCAAGGGCAACTTCAAGCCACGCGGCGACAAGTTCAAGAGCGATTTCCGTGATGGCCCGCGCGATGGCAACCGTGATAATGCCCGTGACGGCGCAAAGGGCAGCTGGTCGAAGCCGAAGGGCGACTTCAAGAAAGATGGTTTCAAGAAGGACGGCAAGAAGTTTGGTGACGGCGGCTTCAGCAAGAAACGTCGCGGCGAATAAACACGCCAACTAGTCAGAAATTCTTTGGAAGGGCCGGGTTGCAAGCAACTACGGCCCTTTCTCTTATATGATCGGTGGTATGTGATAAACGACCGAGCGATACTTTGGATTTTCCCGCCGCTCAGCGATATGTCCACCAAGCGCCTCGGCAATCCGCCTGCTGGGAAGGTTCTCTTCCGCAACCGGATATTCGAAATACTCGACCGGGACGTTTTGGCTTGCCCATGCGGCTACCGCTCCAACAAATTCCCGGCCAAATCCGTTTCCATGAACTTCGCTTCGGAGCCATATTCCAAGCTCCGGCTTGCCTGATTTCATCGCGTGCAGGCCGACGATTCCAAGAAACCTGCCATTAGCTCGGTCTCGCGCCACCAGATGAAGCTCTGAGCGCTCCTCAATAGCGGGCAGCCAAGCCCGCCATATTTCTGCAAAGTCGGCTGCAGTTGATGGCGGCTCCCACGACATAAACCGCGTAATCTCGAGAGAGATACAGGAAAACACTTCGCTCGCATCACTAGGCTGAAACGGCACGATGATCGCACGAGCGGACAAAATACGAATGTCTGGCACTGGGTGGTCCTGCAGTGATGGTTTGTCAGAGTTGAACGTCATAACCAGACTGGGTGGATGGCGGTCAGCCACTTTTATATACTTCTAAAAAAGCCCCGGATTTCCGGGGCTTTTTTATTAGAGCGCATCCCAAAAAGCGCGAAGCGGTTTTCGGAACAAGATGCGCGTAAAAACAAATGGATAGAGCACTTCGATTGACTCAATCAAAACGGGAAATGCTCTAAACGTCCAGATTGGCGACGCTCAGTGCGTTTTCCTGAATGAACTCGCGGCGCGGTTCCACTTCATCACCCATCAGGCGTGAGAATAGCGAATCTGCGTCGGTCGCGTCATTGACCTTAACCTGCAGCAGCGAACGCACATTCGGATCGAGCGTGGTTTCCCAAAGCTGTTCGGCGTTCATTTCGCCCAAGCCTTTGTAACGCTGCAGCGTCAGACCCTTGCGGCCTGTTGCGAAAATCGCATCAAGCAGCGCCATCGGTCCGGAAAGCGTTTCGACCTTGTCCTTGCGGCGCAGAACCGGTGGTTCGGCGAAAACTTCCGTCAGGCGCGAAGCCACACGGTCGATCTGGCGCGCATCGGCAGAGCCGAGCAGGGCCATGTCGAGAATGGCAACGTCCTTCACGCCACGCACCATGCGCTCGAAGCGATAGCCACCGTCTTCCGTCACATGGGAGGTCCAGCCACGCTCGGTTTCTTCCGAGATCATGTCGAGACGCTTGGCAACGATATCGGCGGAAGCCTGCGATGCAGCGTCGTTGGCGGTCGCATTCGGGTTGAGCAGGCCTGCAATCGCAGCCTGTTCAACAACGCGACGATCGTAGCGCGTATGAAGGCCGGAAAGAAGCTGACGCAGCGTGCGTGCATCATCGACGACCGACCGAAGGTCAGGACCGGCGCGCACTTCACCGCTGCCCATTTCAAGGGCGGCTTCTTCAAGACCGGTTTCGATAAGGAAGTCTTCGAAAGCAGCTTCGTTCTTGATGTATTGCGAGGACTTGCCGCGCGATACCTTATAGAGCGGCGGCTGCGCGATATAGATATGGCCGCGTTCAATCAGTTCCGGCATCTGGCGGAAGAAGAAGGTCAACAGCAATGTGCGAATATGCGCGCCGTCGACGTCAGCATCCGTCATGATGATGATCTTGTGGTAGCGCAGCTTGTCAGGATTGAAGCCGTGTGACTCATCCTTGCCGATCGACGTTCCAAGAGCAGTGATCAGCGTTCCGACCTGATCAGACGAGATCATGCGGTCAAAGCGGACGCGTTCCACGTTGAGGATCTTACCGCGCAGCGGCAGAATAGCCTGGTTCTGGCGCGAACGACCGCTTTTGGCCGAGCCACCTGCAGAGTCACCCTCGACGATGAAGATTTCTGACTTCGCCGGATCGCGTTCCTGACAGTCAGCCAGCTTGCCGGGAAGCGACGTCACGCTCAGATTGCTCTTGCGGGTGATATCGCGCGCCTTGCGGGCTGCTTCGCGGGCTGCGGCTGCCTGAATGACCTTTTCGACAATGGTCTTGCCGCCAGCAGGATGTTCTTCCAGCCAGGTCGAAAGCGCTTCATTGACGAGGCTTTCAACGACAGGGCGGACTTCCGAGGAAACCAGCTTGTCCTTGGTCTGCGACGAGAACTTGGGATCAGGAACCTTGACCGAGAGAACAGCAGTCAGACCTTCGCGGCAATCATCGCCGGTCAGGCTGACCTTTTCCTTCTTGGTCATGCCGGATGCATCGGCATAGCCCGTCACCTGACGCGTTAGCGCGCCACGGAAACCGGCCAGATGCGTGCCACCATCGCGCTGTGGAATGTTGTTGGTGAAGCACAGCACTTTCTCGTGGTAGGAATCGTTCCACCACATCGCGACTTCAACGGTCATACCGTCTTTTTCGCTCTTGATATAAATCGGTGTTTCCAGAAGCGACTTCTTGCTCTGGTCGATATACTTCACGAATTCGACAACGCCGCCATCATAGTGGAGTTCCTGTTCGCGAATATCGGCATGGCGACGGTCTGTAAGCTTGATGCGGACGCCTGAATTCAGGAACGCCAGTTCGCGCAGGCGACGTTCCAGCGTGTCGTAATCAAATTCGACCATAGAGAAAGTTTCAGGCGAAGGCAGGAAGCTGACTTCTGTGCCCGTATCGCTGCCTGCATCGCCGGTTATAACCAGCGGAGCGTCGGCCACGCCGTGCGTGAAGGCCATTTCATGGATTTTGCCGGCGCGACGGATCTTCAGCTTCAGCCAGATCGACAACGCGTTCACAACCGACACGCCCACGCCGTGCAGACCACCGGAAACCTTATAGGAGTTCTGGTCGAACTTACCGCCGGCATGGAGCTGGGTCATGATGACCTCAGCCGCCGAGACGCCTTCTTCCTTGTGGATGTCGGTCGGGATGCCACGACCATTATCGGTCACGGTGCAGGAGCCGTCGGCGTTAAGCGTAACAGTGACAAGCGTTGCATGTCCGGCCAGCGCTTCGTCGATGGCATTGTCCACGACTTCGTAGACCATATGATGCAGGCCCGAGCCGTCATCCGTGTCACCGATATACATGCCCGGACGCTTGCGAACTGCGTCGAGGCCTTTCAGAACACGAATGGAATCCGCGCCATATTCGGCGGCGGCTGCGGAATTCATCTCTGGTGTCTCGCTCATGAAAATCTTTCGAAAATGCGCCGCGAAGGCAACCTTAAAGTCTGCCGCAATTGCAGCAATAAAAACCCTGTCGAATCACACGACAAACATGGCTTTAATATAGGCGTTAACGGCGATTTTTCCAAATTTTGGGGCCAAATTTACCGGGGATTCAGCTCTTTTGGCACCAGTTGAAGAATTGGGGTGGCGTGCAATCTCTGGAACCGCCACAATTGAAGCTTATATCTTGTTTGACGGGGGTGTTCTCGATCAAAAGGAGCACTTGATGGAAACCACAATTGCCATGAAAGATGCAGCTCAACCCTTTGTGCCGCCTGCACCGCGTCCGCGCGAAAAGCCGGTTGGACGCTTCGAGATGATGCGGGTGGTTTACAAGAACCCGCTCGAATTGTGGGGCGAGCCTTCCTATAACGAGCGCTGGGTTTCTGTAAGCTGGCTTGGCATCAAAACCATCATTGCCAATGATCCGGGCCTTATCCGTCATGTGCTGGTCGATAATGCCGCCAACTATCCCATGTCCGCCATCCGTCAGCGCGTGCTGCGCCCCATTCTGCGTGATGGATTGTTGACCGCTGAGGGCCAAGTCTGGAAGCGTTCACGCAAGGCGATGGCGCCGGTCTTCACTCCACGCCATATCGGTGGCTTTGCGAATGCCATGCGAAACCGGTCGCTGCAGTTTGTCGAGCGATACAAGACCAATGGCATCATCACCGATGTCGCCCATGACATGACGCTGCTCACCTATGACATTCTGGCTGAAACGCTGTTCTCTGGCGAAATTGCCGGTGATCCCAATGATTTTGCGCATCAGATCGACAAGCTTTTTGAAACCATGGGTCGCGTCGATCCATTTGATCTTCTTGGCTTGCCCGAATGGCTTCCGCGCTTCACGCGCCTTCGCGGCAACCAGTCTCTCGGCTTCTTTCGCGAGCTGGTGTCGAACACGATTGCTCTGCGCAAGGAACGGATGGAGAAGGGCGAAGACGTCCCCAACGATTTCCTGACCCTGCTTTTGCGCGCCGAAGGACCGGATGGTTTGAGCCGTGCCGAGATTGAAGATAACATCATCACCTTCATCGGTGCGGGGCATGAAACAACGGCTCGTGCGCTTGGCTGGACGCTCTATCTGCTTGCCAAGGCACCGCAGGAACGCGAGCGTGTTGAAGCTGAGATCGATGCGTTCTTTGCTGATGGCGGCAATGACCTGCCGCCGCAGGAATGGCTGGCAAAACTACCCTTCACGCGTGCAGCTTTTGAAGAAGCCATGCGGCTTTATCCGCCAGCACCGTCAATCAATCGCGAGGCCGCGACGGATGATACCTATGGCGATCTGAAAATTGCCAAGGGAACGGCTGTTCTGGTCATGCCGTGGGTGATTCATCGTCACAGGCTTTATTGGGATCAGCCGGATGCCTTCATGCCTGAACGCTTCTGGCCCGAAAATCGCGACAAGCTCGACCGCTTCCAATATCTGCCATTTGGCGCCGGTCCGCGTGTCTGCATCGGTGCGAGCTTCGCGCTTCAGGAAGCGGTGATTGCACTTGCAACCTTGCTTGATGGCCGTCGCTTCGACGTGTTGGAAACCACAAAGCCATGGCCTGTGCAGAAACTCACCACCCAGCCGCAGGGCGGTCTGCCGATGAAGGTTGTCAGGCGCTAATTAGTTGGTGCACCAATGGCGATCCGGGCAAGATGCGGATATTCGGGGTCGGCCAGATTGCTGATGCTTTCAAGGTCTTCGGGGCTGTACCATGCAAGCTCAGAATGTTCATCGCAGACATTGCGCGGCTCGCCGCCGCTCCATGAAGTGACCTGAAAAATATGGCAGATGGAATCGCCATAGAGATCCGGCTTTTTCTCATCGATTGCGCCGATCTCACGAAACTTGATCGGGCGAATGCCGAGTTCTTCGCCCATCTCCCGCACCAACGCATCTTCAAGTGTTTCACCACGCTCGACATGGCCACCGGGCGTGTCCCAATGATTGGGCCACGCCTTTTTCCATGGTGAGCGCAGTCCCATCAGAACTTTCTTGTCACCGCTCACCAGTAAGGCGCCGACGGTGACAACTTTCTTTTTCTTGGCCATGGCGTTCCTGTTATAGCGCTATCTATGAACTCAGATTACTGGCTAAATCACAAACGCACATCACCATTTTTTAGTGGGTAAGGCTTCTACTTAGCAAGACGTTCTGAATGCCATTTGAGATGGTCATCCATGAAGGTCGAGATGAAGAAATAGGAATGGTCATAGCCTTCACGCATATTGAGCGTGAGCGGGATTCCAGCTTTGTGGCAGGCCTCATCCAGCAACCAAGGACATAATCCTTCATCAAGGAAAACATCGGCTTCTCCCTGATCGGCCAGAAATTCTGGAAAGCGGTAGCCGTCTTCAATGAGCAGCGTCGCATCATAAGCACGCCATGCGCGTTCTTCTGTGCCCAGATATTTTTCCAGTGCAGGCTTCGACCAGTCGGCTGTTGAAGGCTGCACAATCGGTGCGAAAGCCGATGCCGATTTGAAGCGGTCGGGATTTTTGAGCGCAATCGTAAGTGCGCCATGTCCGCCCATCGAATGGCCGGTGATGCCCTGACGTGACATATCAAGCGGAAACTCAGCCGCCACCAGATCAGTCAGTTCCTTTGTGATGTAGCTATACATCTGGTAGTTCTTAGCAAATGGTTCCTGTGTAGCGTCGACATAGAAGCCCGCACCCTTGCCGAATTTCCAGTTATCCGGTTCATCCGGCACGTCATCACCGCGTGGGCTTGTATCCGGGCAAATAACGGCAATCCCTAGTTCTGCGGCCATTTGCCGATATTCGCCTTTATCCATCACATTCTGATGAGTGCAGGTGAGGCCGGAAAGATACCAGAGTACCGGCACAGGACCATCTTTTGCCTGTGGTGGCAGGAAAACGGCAAAGGTCATATCGCACTGGTTGGTCTCGCTCTTATGGCGATAGACGCCCTGGGTTCCACCAAAGCATTTTGCAGTCGAAATCGTTTCCATGAGAGTTCCTGATTTTTATCCGCTTCCGAGTGCGACCACGACATTCACTGTCGCCGCAACAAGGACCGTATTGAAAAAGAATGACACGACGCTGTGCAGAAGCGTAACTTTTCGCATCGCAGTGGTCGTGACATTGGTATCGGACGTCTGCGCCGTCATGCCGATGATGAAGGCGTAATAGGCGAAATCCCAGCCGGAGGGCTGTGGCGTTTCAGGAAAATTGAAGCCGCCTCTATATCTGCTGGCATGGGCTGAATCGTCGCCTGCGGGTTCGCGTGGCTGCCAATACATGTGTGCGTAATGGATCGCCGTCATCATGTGGATCGTAAACCAGCCGAGAGGCACAGCCGCAAGCGTCATGACGAGCGAAAACAGGTCGGCTTTGGGTTGCTGGTTTATCAGGATGAACAGCGACACCACAGCCACAACAACGGTGGCAAATGTCACCAGAAAGATGATCCAGATCGGCTCATCTGCCGTTGCCGCATGTTTTCTGAGATAGGGCGCGGTGAGTTTGGGTAAAGCCGCAAGCGCCAGAACGAGATACAGCACAAAAAAGCAGTTTGCCCCGATGACCGGGGCAAGCGGGCTTTTAAGAAGCCATGCGATAATGAAGGTTGCAGCGCCACCAATGGCTGCCAGATAAAAGGACATATGGCGGCGCAGCAGAAACATCAGGCCGCACTTTCCTGTGGTGTCAGCCGCATATCGACATGCGGAATGCCATCTTCGAGATATTCTTCCGAAATCGCGACGAAGCCGAACGAGCCATAGAATTTCTGCAAATGGCTCTGTCCCCCAAGCTCAATCGCGATGCCCGGAAAACGTGTCTGAGCAAAGGCGACAGCCTCTTTCATGAGACGCTGACCAAGCTTGTAACCACGATAATCGGCTGCCACGACAACGCGACCGATCTTCACCGGCTTACCATCCTGTTCCGGTGGCAGAACCCGCAGACTTGCTGCAAGTTCTTCACCATCAAGAATGCGTAGGTGAAATGCGTCATAATCCTTGCCGTCGATTTCGGGGTAAGGGCAATTCTGCTCCACCACGAAAACATCCACGCGCAGCTTCAGCATCGCATAAAGCGCGCGCGGGGTCAGGTTATCGATTTCATCCCAATGGGAGGTGAAAAGTTTCTCACTCATCAGTAGACAATCACCGAGCGGATCGACTTGCCTTCATGCATCAGATCGAAAGCTGTGTTGATTTCATCAAGCGGCATGGTGTGGGTGATGAGGCTGTCGATATCGATCTTGCCTTCCATGTACCAGTCCACGATCTTCGGCACATCGGTACGACCGCGCGCGCCGCCAAAGGCTGTACCCTTCCAGACGCGTCCGGTGACGAGCTGGAATGGGCGTGTGGCGATTTCCTTGCCGGCTTCGGCAACGCCGATGATGATCGATTCACCCCAGCCGCGATGGCAGCATTCCAGCGCCTGACGCATGACATCGGTATTGCCGGTGGCATCGAACGAATAATCTGCGCCGCCATCGGTCAGGTCCTGAATGGCCTGCACCACCTTGTCATTGCCGATTTCACGCGGATTGATGAAGTCGGTCATGCCGAACTTCTTCGCCATTTCCACCTTGGATGGATTGATATCGACGCCGATGATCTTGTCCGCACCAACCATGCGTGCGCCCTGAATGACATTGAGGCCAATGCCGCCAAGACCAAACACAACAACATTGGAACCCGGACGCACCTTAGCCGTGTAAATAACCGCGCCAATGCCGGTGGTTACGCCGCAGCCGATATAGCAGATCTTGTCGAAAGGTGCGTCTTCTCGCACCTTGGCGACTGCGATTTCCGGCAGGACGGTGAAGTTCGAGAAGGTCGAGCAGCCCATATAATGGAACACTTCGCCGCCATCGCACGAAAAGCGCGAGGTTTTGTCCGGCATCAGGCCTTGACCCTGCGTTGAGCGGATCGAGGTGCAGAGGTTTGAACGCTGCGACAGGCAGGTTTTGCACTGGCGGCATTCCGGCGTGTAAAGCGGGATCACATGATCGCCCGGCTTCACGGAAGTAACTCCAGCGCCCACTTCGCGCACGATGCCTGCGCCTTCATGGCCGAGAATGGCTGGGAACTTGCCTTCTGAATCAAGGCCGGAAAGCGTGTAGGCATCGGTGTGGCAAACGCCGGTCGCCATGATTTCGACCAGCACTTCGCCAGCGCGTGGGCCGCCGATTTCAACGGTTTCGATGGTGAGCGGCTTTTTTGCCTCCCAGGCAACGGCTGCGCGTGACTTCATGACGATATTCCCTTCAATTTCAGTGTTCGTTTATGCGCCTATTTCAGATAGGTACGCAAAATCCGCATGATTTCGTCGATCTCTGCATCGGGATCTGCCACAGCATCGCGCGCTATCGTCTCACGAGCCTGGCCAAATGTCTCGCGGAAATGGCTTTCCAGCACTTCCGCCATCAATCCGTTGGCAGCCCCGCGCAACGCCGCAATCTGCTGCAAGAGTGCAGCACATTCCGTGCCTGCTTCCACCGCGCGCTCCAAGCCTTCGGCCTGGCCTTTGATGCGGCGCAGGCGCGTCAAAGCGCGCTTTTTGTCTTCCGGTGAATGCGGCATGGAATCTCCCGATTTTCATGAAGCCTATATACTATAGGGGAGTATGTCAATTGCTCCGGAAATGCCTTTTGCGAGAATGGTTTTCTCCGCAATTGGCATGGCCAAGATTTTAAGCCTCAAGCTTGAGATGCAGCAGCGGATAAGGGCGTCCCTGATCATCGGTTTCCGAGCGACCTGTCTCGACAAAACCGACATGGCGATAAAAGCCCACGCCTTGCGTGTTCTGCTCATTCACATCCACGGTCAGAGTGCCCCGCTTTTTCGCGTGCGCAATCATATGTTTGCCAATACCCTTGCCGCGTTGATCAGGCGAAATGAACAGGCTGTCGATATTGTTATCGGTCATGCCCATGAAGCCGACCGGCTTGCCGTCATCCTCAATGACATCGACTTCCACATTCGGCAGATATTGCTCACCGACCAGCTTTTCGATTTCAGCGAAATCTTCGCGGCTTAGAAAGTCATGCGTTGCCAGCACGCTTGCGCGCCAGATGGCAGTGAGGGCGGGGGCATCCGCCGGTTTAGATTTTCGGATATGGATCATAATCGTTCCTTGTGTGATAAGCACCAAAGCAACGCCTTTATAATACGGAATTTCATTTGACGAGTCTGCCCGATCTTCCCGTTACCCGCATTCTGCCGCAACTTGACGCCGCGTTTGCCACCCATGCAAGCGCAGTTCTTGTGGCACCTCCCGGCGCGGGTAAGACGACGCTGGTGCCGCTGCATTTTTTGAATGCAAGCTGGCGCGGTGACGGGATGATTGTGCTGCTCGAACCGCGTCGTCTCGCAGCCCGCGCTGCCGCGCGCCGCATGGCGCAGTTGCTCGGTGAAGAGCCGGGCGAGACGGTCGGCTATCGTATGCGCCTTGAAAGCAAGGTTTCGGCCAAGACCAAAATCCTCGTCGTCACTGAGGGCGTTTTTGCACGCATGATCCTCGACGATCCCGACCTAAAGGGCATTGCCGCTGTTCTGTTCGATGAGTTTCACGAGCGAAGCCTCGATGCGGATTTTGGTCTGGCGCTGGCGCTCGATGTGCAGGCCGCTTTGCGAGACGATTTAAAAATTCTCGTCATGTCGGCAACGCTGGATGGTGCGCGGGTGGCCTCACTTTTGGGCGATGCACCCATCATTGAGAGCGAAGGTCGAGCTTTCCCCGTTGATATTCGCCACCGCGACCGCAAGCCAGACGAACGCATTGAAGATGCGATGGTGAAAGCCATTCGCGAAGCGCTGGTCGATGAAACGGGCAGCATTCTTGCCTTTCTTCCTGGTCAGGGCGAGATCGAACGCACGGCAGGAACTCTGGAAAAGTTTCTGCCTGCCAATATCATTCTGGCCCCGCTTTATGGCGCGATGGAAGGCCGTGATCAGGATGCGGCAATCAAGCCAGCTCCCGCAGGACATCGCAAGGTAGTGCTGGCGACATCGATTGCCGAAACCTCCATCACAATCGACGGCGTTCGGGTGGTGATTGATTCTGGCCTTGCCCGCCTGCCAAAATACGAACCCGCCACCGGCCTGACCCGCCTTGAAACCGTGCGTACTTCGCGTGCGAGTGCTGATCAGCGCGCTGGTCGTGCCGGTCGTACCGAGCCGGGCATTGCCATCCGCCTCTGGCATCAGGGGCAAACGGCGTCACTCCCTGCTTTCTCTCCGCCTGAAATTCTGGAGGCTGACCTCTCCGGCCTTGTGCTTGATGCGGCCGCTTGGGGCGTGACCGATCCGGTAACGCTTTCGCTGCTCGACAAGCCGCCGCTACCGGCGCTCAAAGAAGCCAAAGCATTGCTTAGCCGGCTTGGTGCGCTTGATGAGGCTGGACGTCTGACCGCAGACGGCGAGGCCATGCGCTCGCTGGCACTCCCTGCACGCCTTGCACATATGGTGGCGGAAGCGGGCAAACGCGGCGAGGCTTTGCGGGCGGCGGAACTCGCCATGCTTTTGACCGAGCGTGGCCTTGGCGGCAATGAAACCGACCTCGACACGCGCATGTCGCGGTTCCGCAATGATCGTTCTGATCGCGCTCAGCGCGCCAAAGGTTTGGCGAAACGTCTGGCTGCAAATGTGCCCAGCAAAGGCGAAGCAGCAGGTTCAAGCGTTGGCCGCATACTGATCGATGCCTATCCAGACCGTATCGCCAAGGCGCGCGGCCAAACCGGGCAGTTCCTGCTGGCCAATGGCCGTGGCGGTGAGGTCGATCCCGCCATCAGCCTCAGCCGTGCGCAATGGCTGGTTGTGGCCGATATGTCGGGCAAGGCAGGTCGCGCACGCGTGCTTTCTGCGGCTGAAGTCTCTGAAACAGAAATCCGCACTGCTCTTGGCAACAAGATCGAAAGCGGCCGCCAAGTCGTCTATGACGCGGAAAAGAATGCATTGCGTGCCCGCGAGGCGGTGCGCATTGGCGCCATTGCCCTGTCGGAAAAGCCGCTTGCCGCTCCTTCCGGCGTGAGCGCCGATGAAGGCGTGATCGCTGCGGTGCGCGAGCACGGACTGCAAATCCTGCCTTGGGGCAAAGAGGCTGAAATCCTGCGTCGTCGTCTGGGCTGGCTCTATCGCGGCCTTGGCGATCCTTGGCCGTCTATGGATGACGACAATCTTATTGAGCGTCTTGATGAGTGGCTTTTGCCTTTCCTCACAGGCGAAGCGCAACTTGATCGTATCCCGGCGCATGTGTTGAAAAACGGTTTGATGAGCCTTGTGCCGTTCGATCTGCAACGCCTTGTCGATCAACTAGCACCCACGCATTTTGAAGTTCCGACTGGCTCAAGTATCCCGATCCGCTATGACACGGAGGAGCCGGTTCTCGCCGTCCGCGTGCAAGAGCTGTTCGGCCTTGGCATTCATCCGGCCATTGCCAATGGCAAAGTACCGCTTTTGCTGGAATTGCTTTCCCCCGCTCATCGCCCGATCCAGATCACGCGGGATCTGCCGGGTTTTTGGCAGGGCTCATGGGCCGATGTGCGCTCTGATATGCGTGGCCGCTATCCGCGCCATGTCTGGCCGGAAGATCCAGCCAATGCAGAAGCCACCCGCAGGGCAAAACCACGCGGCACCTGATACCGATCAGGAATGCAGAACGACGTGGACCTCATCCTGATCGCGGATGTTGAGATTTTCACGGATGCGCTTGTCCGAGATCAGCTCAATGCAGTCGTGCATATGTGATCCGATACGTCGGAAAATCCATACATTCATGGAACGGGAATGCGCATAAAGCGTCGCCCGCCATGCCTGGCCAATGCCGCGGCGTGGCTTGAAGAATTTGCGACGCAGACTGTTGTTCAGAATTTCGTGCTGCGGGATAGTGATGCTCGGTGGAACGAGGCCGCGATCCAGCGCCTTTAGCTGCTTGCGACGACTTTTCAGAATGGATGGGTATTCCATGATCTGCACATTCAGCGAGCCGGATGCAAAGTGATCCGGCCAGTCCTTTGGTGAATTATCCAGATGTTGTTTTCCAGGAATGACGAGCTCGGAATGTTTTCCAAGCCCGGACGATATCTTCCCCCTGAAGACAATCACGCGGCGCCCTCCATCGCTTTGCAGACAGTCCTGTTATAATTCCTTCACAAAATTGACACAATTGCTGATTGGCAGGTTTTGCCCATGAGGGGAAACTTGAAAATTCCCCACATAATAGGGCGTTGCGTGTCATGCACGCCAAAGCCTGCGACTGGATGACACAGTTCTGCTTGCGTGAATATGCGCCTTGCCGCATAAGGGGCGGATAGGGGTGATCATGCACGCAGAATTCGACAATCGGGCTTCAAATCTTTCGCGAAAGCCGCGCCTGACCACGTTGGTGCGTCTGCGCTGGCTGGCAATTGCTGGGCAAACCGCGACAGTCATGTTCGTGGCGCTCTATCTGCAATTCAATTTTGCAGTCGGTATCTGCTTCGCGCTGATTGCATGTTCCGCATGGCTCAATCTCTATCTGGCATTTCGCTTTCCCACCAATCACCGTTTAAGCCCGACGGCGGCAAGTATCGTGCTGGCGTTCGATATTCTGCAACTGGCAGGATTGCTTTATCTGACGGGCGGCGTTCAGAATCCCTTCGTTATCCTGATGATTGCTCCAGTCATCATTTCAGCAACGTCGCTTTCCGTGCGTCATACGCTGGCACTCGCATTGCTGGTTGTGCTCAGCACCTCTGTGTTGATGCTCTATTACAGGCCTCTGCCTTGGTATCCGGGCGAACATCTCGATTTGCCGATTTTGTTTGTCTCAGGCATCTGGTGCGCGATCATTGCTGCACTGGGCTTTACCGGTGTCTATGCCTATCGCATTGCGGAAGAAACACGCCAGCTGGGCGATGCTCTTGCTGCCACCGAACTCATCCTGCAACGCGAGCAGCACCTGACGGCACTTGATGGGCTGGCCGCCGCCGCCGCGCACGAACTCGGTACGCCCCTTGCCACCATCACTTTGGTCGTCAAGGAAATGCAGCGTACCTATGCCAAAAAACCGGACAGCGATCCGGGCCTTGCTGAAGACATTGCCCTGCTGCAATCGCAGGCTGCGCGCTGCCGTGAAATCCTCCAGCGGCTCACCAGCCTCTCTTCCGAAAACGAAGAGCATATGTCGAGGCTGCCGTTCTCATCGCTGATTGAGGAAGTGATCGAGCCGCATCGTGATTTCGGCATTTTGCTTGAAGTGGAAAAGCAGGAAGGTCCGAAGCCTGAGCCAGTGGTGCGTCGCAATCCGGGTCTTCTTTATGGTCTCGGCAACCTGGTGGAGAATGCTGTCGACTTTGCGCGCGATAAGGTCAGCGTCACTTGGGGCTGGACTGAAAACACCGTCAGCGTGACGATTCAGGATGACGGTGAAGGATTCAAACCAGAAATTCTGGACCGAATCGGTGAGCCCTATATGACCAGTCGTGACAGTGCACATAACGGTGGCGGCGGTCTTGGATTGGGACTTTTTATCGCGAAAACACTGCTGGAACGCTCTGGAGCGCAGATTAGCTTTAAAAATCGCAAGAATCCGGGGCAGGGTGCTGAAGTAAAAGTCACATGGCCTCGATCCGCTTTCATTGTAAGCTAATGAATATATTGCACAATTAATCTTGGGTTGAAGTGCTGTCGCTTTACGCACGGCGCTTCAATTTCATCAAATTTTCGTGCGCGCGATTAGAAATTGCATTTAATCACAATGCTTTACGCTCTGTTGCAATTTAAATTTTGCTGAGATTGCTTCAATAATTCAATGGCTATTTGACTTTTTGCCGCAGGGATATCAATAAGGAAACAAAAATACAGGCAGGAAGAATCCCGATGGACGACTTGAAGCAGGAAGACACCGAAGCCATAGGCAACGATCCGACCCTCCTTCTGGTTGATGACGATAAGCCGTTCTTGCAGCGCCTTGCACGCGCAATGGAAGGAAGGGGCTTTCAAGTGACCACGGCTGAATCAGTCGAGGAAGGCATCGCTGCCGCAAAAGCTTCCGCACCCGCTTATGCCGTTGTCGATATGCGCCTTGGCGATGGAAATGGCCTCGACGTCATTGAAGCCATCCGCACCCGCCGCACCGATACGCGTGCGATTGTGCTCACCGGCTATGGCAACATCGCTACTGCGGTGAATGCTGTGAAGCTTGGCGCGATTGATTATCTTTCCAAGCCAGCTGATGCTGATGAGGTTTTTGCAGCTCTGACCCGTCGTCCGGGCGAAAAGGTTGCACCGCCGGAAAATCCGATGTCCGCTGATCGTGTTCGCTGGGAGCATATTCAGCGCGTTTACGAGATGTGCGAGCGCAATGTTTCCGAAACGGCGCGTCGTCTCAACATGCATCGCCGTACTTTGCAGCGCATTCTGGCCAAGCGCGCACCGCGCTAAAACTAAGCCTCACAAGCATTTTAGGCTTTAATCTATATCGGTCTCGGGTACATCGAGACCTGCAAGCTCTGCAATCGTCAGACGAGCAGCACCTGCTCTTGCAAAACGCAGCATCAGCGCTTTGCGTGTAGCGCCTGAGAGCTTGTGTTCTGGCGCATCGCGCAGAATTTCCGCGCCATAACCATCCGATAAAATGAAGCCGCAATCTTCCGGAAAGATTTCGCGCGGCACGCTCGGATGCGTTGCAAAAAACAGCCGATCACAAAACGCGCGATAGTCTGGCCATTTCCGATCAGCCTTCCAGTCTTCGATAGAAGATTTGATCTCCACGATCCAGATTTCGCTCTTGCGGCTGACGGCGATCAGATCGGCGCGCCTGCCAGATGCCAGTGGCAGCTCCGGCAAAGTCGCCAGCCCCATTTCCAGGAATAGACGCTGAACACCACGACGCACCAGCATCGCGTTTTCGGATTGTCGTCCGTCAGAAAGTGGGTGTGTTTTGTTGGGAATCACGATCGGCATTTACGCATTTTGCGCCCTCAAATCGCGTTGAGCAATCGAAGAACGCTGATTTCCGACGGCATTCGAGTGGCGAAAATTTGTAAAAGATGGCAAGAAAATGGCTAAAACAGGATTTTTCAATTTACGGTTAACGGCTGGTTAACAATACTGACGCAACTTTGCACATGAATGAGCGATTCGCTCCTGATGATGGAAAATCTCAATCTGGGGGAAATTCATGAAGTCTCGTGTTTTGAAGCTGGCCGCAGCACTTCTTCTTGGTGGTGCACTTGCGGGCTGCTCCACGGTGGGTGGCACTTTTTATACTGCGTCCTATTCGTCGATCAGTGATGCTGGTTATACTATTCCAGCCATCCCGAACGAAAAGATCCCACAGCAATATCGCCGCCAGATCGTGAAGTATCAGACCGATGAAGCTCCGGGCACGATCATTGTCGAGACGCGCGAGAAGTTCCTTTATCTGGTGCAGCCAGACGGCAAGGCCATGCGTTATGGCATTGGTGTGGGCCGTGAAGGCTTCGGTTGGTCAGGAACGGCGCGTGTTGCAATGAAACGCGAATGGCCAACCTGGACCCCTCCATCAGCTATGATCAAGCGCCAGCCTGAACTGGCAAAATACCGCAATGGTATGGAACCGGGCCTTAGAAACCCGCTTGGTGCGCGCGCGCTTTATCTCTTCAACAAGGGCGGCGATACCGGCTACCGCATCCACGGCACGCCAGAATGGTGGTCGATCGGTAAAGCCATGTCTTCAGGCTGCGTTCGCATGATGAATCAGGACATCATCGATCTTTATGAGCGCGCAGAGCAGGGCGCAAAGGTTATCGTGAGGCAGTAATATCAAGGCGCGAAGATGCTGACGCATCACGCCTTGAAAAAGTTCAATCGCCACTCGGGCTTAACCAAAACTCCATGAGTCATACTCATGGAGTTTTAGTATAAAGCCTCCACAAACAAAAAGGCCGCTGAAAAGCGGCCTTTTTGTTAGGAATTATAAAAGCTTAGATTTGCTCGACCTGCTGAACTTCCGGCACGAAGTGGCGCAGAAGGTTCTGGATGCCATGCTTGAGCGTCGCTGTCGACGAAGGGCAGCCCGAGCAGGCGCCTTTCATGTGCAGGAACACGGTGCCGTTTTCAAAACCGCGGAAGGTGATGTCGCCGCCGTCCTGAGCAACTGCAGGGCGCACGCGGGTTTCGATCAGTTCCTTGATGGTTTCAACGATCTCAACATCGGCTTCATCGAAGAATTCTTCTTCGCCATGATCGTCACCGGCATTGGCGGCCGCGTTGCCAGTCATTGCTGGCGCACCGGACATGAAATGTTCCATGATCGTGCCGAGGATTGCCGGCTTCAAGTGCTGCCACTCGCCATCTTCCTTGGTAACGGTGATGAAATCATAGCCGAAGAAAACGCCGGTCACGCCAGGAACTGCAAAGAGCTTGGCAGCAAGCTGCGATGTATTGCCAGCACTTGCCGCATCGCGGAAATCCGCTGTGCCTTCAGGCATCACGACTTTGCCGGGCAGAAACTTCAGGGTCGCCGGGTTTGGCGTGGTCTCGGTCTGGATGAACATATCAGTTCTCCGCTTTCAATATCAGAAGCTTTTCGTAAGCATGGATGCGCATTAAGGCAAGCCTCATCTCAAAGGGCGCATGCGCGTTACGATCAATATAGGGTGATTATGTCACCGCATCAATGTCTTCATCCGAAAGACCGGCTGGAATGACGGTGACGGGAATTTGGAATTGGGCGCGATTGGCCAGAGACTGCACGAGAGGACCGGGGCCTTCATTACCTGATCCAGCTGCCAGCACCAGAATTGCAATGTCCTGATCTTCTTCGATGAGGTTCGGCAGCTCGTCGGAGATGCGACCTTCACGGATGATTAGCTCAGGCTCGATGCCCTGTTCTTCACGCACTTTGGCGGCGAATTTTTCCAGCGTTGAACGCGCGCGCTCTTCAGCTTCGGCGCGCATGATTTCACCCACGCCCAGGATTTGCTGAAAATCTGAATTGTCGATGACGAAAAGCATAACAAGCGCGCCGTTTGAGTTTTTCGCGCGGCGCGCAGCATAGGCAACGGCACGCCCGCATTCGGGCGTCTCGTCAATCACGGCAAGAAACTTGCGGCGGTGGCCGGCTTCCCGGCTAAGTCGTTTTGATACCATGGCGATAATGTGGCATTGCAAAGCGCCGCCCGCAAGCAGGCAGCGCCAGAATATTACAACCGGTTATTATCAGTTCTGCAGCCAGCCGATGATGTCCCGAACATTGCGCATGTTTGCTTCAGCAATCACGCTCGCACGTTCTCCGCCATCTTTCAGAACGCTGTCGATATAGGCAGGGTCAGCCACCAGACGACGCATTTCATGGGTGATTGGCGATAGTTTCGCAACGGCCAGATCAGCAAGTGCTGCCTTGAATTCGGAGAACTGACGCCCACCAAACTCGCCCAGAATATCTTGCTTCGATTTCGATGAAAGCGCTGCATAGATGCCGACGAGATTATCTGCTTCAGGGCGACCGCTCAGACCATCCAGTTCCGAAGGCAGACCGTCGGAATCGGTCTTGGCCTTACGGATCTTCTTATTGATGGTTTCTTCGTCATCAATCAGGTTGATGCGCGACAGATCCGACGGGTCGGATTTCGACATTTTCTTGGTGCCGTCACGCAGCGACATGATGCGCATGGCCGGACCCGAAATCATCGGTTCGGTCAGCGGGAAGAAGCCTGAAACCTGTTCGTCACCAACCTGCATGTCCACTCCGATGCCGAGCGAAGCAATGCGGTCGGAATAGTCGTTGTTGAACTTCTGCGCGATGTCGCGGGTGAGTTCCAGATGCTGCTTCTGGTCTTCGCCAACAGGCACATGGGTCGCGCGATAAAGCAGAATGTCGGCAGCCATCAGGCTTGGATAAGCGAAGAGACCAAGCGACGCATTTTCACGGTCCTTGCCAGCCTTGTCCTTGAACTGCGTCATGCGGCTCATCCAGCCGATGCGCGCCACACAGTTGAACACCCATGCCAGTTCGGCGTGCTGCATCACGCGGCTCTGGTTGAAGACGATGCTTCGCTTGGGGTCGATACCGGAGGCGAGGAAGGCGGCCGTCACTTCACGGGTTGACTGGATCAACTCGGCTGGATCGGGCGAGACGGTCAAGGCATGCATGTCTACCACACAGTAGATGCATTCCTGCGTCTCCTGAACCTCTACCCACCGCTTGATGGCACCCAGATAATTACCAAGGTGAAGGTTTCCGGTCGGTTGAACGCCGGAGAAGACAAGCGGTTTGAACGTGCTCATGATGTAATCCTGATGTTGGCCTTCGCCGGTGGAGAGCGAAGGTGTTTTTAATGGACGTCTTTTCGCAGAGGCATAGCGGCCTTTCAAGAGTGAATTATACTTCGCTCTCAGGCTCTTTCTTCACAGCGCCACGCTTGATGTTGCGGCGGATCATGCCGGTATTTGCACCACCCAGACCAAAGGCCAGCCCGAAATAGACGACCATTGCTGCCACAACCATGGCCGTGACGGTTCCAGCACGCACGCCAAAAGACGATGCCGATGAAAGCTCGTGAGCAAAATAGCCGATAGCAAAATGAATGCCGATGGCCATGACACCGGCTGCAATCAGCAGACGCGGAATACGGGTGAGCAAAGGAATATCGTTGCCCCAATGACCGCGCTTCACCAGCGTGGCAAAAAGCAACGCCGCATTGACCCAGCCAGCGGTGATTTCTGCAATCGCAATACCGCTTGGTCCCATGCGCTGAAACAGTGTTATGGCCAGTGAGACATTCACAACCACGGAAATTGCAGCGAAAATCATCGGTGTGCGTGTGTCTTCGCGCGCGAAGAAACCCGGAATGAAGGCTTTGATCAGCACGAAAGCTGGCAGGCCGATGCCGTAGATCGCCAGAATGTTTGAAACCACAAGTGTTGACTCGGCACTGAACTGGCCGCGTTCAAACAGAAGCCGCACAATCGGTTCCGACATCACCAGAAGGGCCGCGGCTGCAGGAAGCGTGAGGAACAGCGTGAACTCGACCGAGCGGTTTTGCAGGTTTGAGGCTTCCTTCATATGCCCACCGCGCAGTGCGCGCGACAATTCCGGCAGAAGCACGGTTGCAACAGCAATACCCACGACGCCAAGTGGCAGCTGGTAGATGCGGTCGGCATAAACGAGCGAGGAAACCGCGCCCTCCATGCCCGATGCGATGTTGGTGTTGATCAGCAGGTTGATCTGCGTGATGCCGCCGGTGATTGCCGCAGGCAGCGCCAGTATCAGCAGGCGTTTGACATTGGTAGTGAGACGCGGACGGCGAAAGCCGATTTTGATGCCTGCATTGCGCACGGCGATCCAGACGATTGCCAGTTGCACAAGACCCGCAGCCATCACACCCCAGGATAGCCCATAGCCAACTGCCAGCGCGTCATAACCCTTCCACCATGCAAAGGCCAGAACGCCGATCAGGATGATGTTGAGAAAGATCGGTGCGATGGCTGCCGCAAAATAGCGATGCAGGGAATTCAGCATCCCGCCCATCATGGCCGCAAGCGACATACAAGCCAGATAGGGGAACATGATGATCGCGAGCCGCACCGTATTGTCGAACTTCACCGGATCGTCGGTGAAGCCCGGAGCAATGACCGTGCGCACGATAAACGGCATGGAGAGTTCCATCGCGATGGTGATGAAAAGCAGCACCGTGAAAAGAACGCCAAACACCTCTTCAGAAAAGCGACGAGCGCCTTCCATACCGTTCTTTTCAATTTCCTTGGCGAAAAGTGGCACGAAGGCTGCGTTGAACGCGCCTTCGGCAAACAATCTGCGGAACGTGTTCGGGAAACGGAAAGCGGCATTGAACGCATCGGCAACCGGGCCGGTGCCAAGTGCCGCCGCCATGAACATTTCGCGCGTGAAGCCGAAAATGCGGCTCATCAGCGTTCCAGACGCAACGGTTGCGAACTTTTTGACCAAACTCATTTACTGAAAAACCTATGCTGCTGCGCGACCGTTGGTTTTGGCGCCGTTTTCACCGCCCAGCACGGCAAGAAGCTTACGCCTGATATTGCCCTGTCGGGTTGCATTTGAAATCTTGTGTCCCACCAGATCGGTTACATAAAAACTGTCGATCACCTTCTCGCCGAAGGTTGTGATATGCGCCGAAGCAATATCCAGCGAAAGGTCAGAAATAAGGCCGGTCAGTTCCGACAAAAGGCCGGGCCGATCAAGACCTTCCACTTCAATCACCGTAAACTTGTCGGAAAGCGCGTTGTTGATCTCGACACGCGGCTCGACTTTGAAAGCCTTTGCACCGCGCTTGGGCTTTGTCCGCTTGGCAAGTACATCCGGCAGATGCGCTTTGCCTGACAGCACGTCTTCGATCACCTTGCCCACGCGTTCTGCACGGCGGCGCTCGTCTTCATCTGTGTCGAATTCGCGGCTGATCAGGATCGTATCGAGCGCACGCCCGTCGCCGGTGGTGAAGATCTGAGCGTCAACAATGTTGCCGCCAGCCGCCGCACAGGCGCCTGTGATGATCGACAACAGGCGCGGATGGTCGGGCGCAAGCACGGTGATTTCCGTCACTGCTTCAAATGTATGCGGCTTTGCAAGCGTCGCCAGCGCGCGGCCATTCTGGTCGGCATCGCGGATGAAATGCGCATGACGCACCTGATCGTCAAGGCTGACGGTGAGGAAGTAATTGGTGTAATGCAGGCCGAGATAAGCTTCGCGCTCTGCTTCCGGCCAATCGGCAAGCTTTTCGGCAAGGGCTGCGCGTGCCTGCCGGTCGCGATCGGCGCGTGGCAGTTTGGAGAAGCCGCCTGTGAGAACCAGCTCGGTTTCATAGAAAAGCGTGCGCAGCAGCTGGCCTTTCCAGCCGTTCCACACGCCGGGACCGACGCCCTTGATATCGCAGACCGTCAGGATCAGCAGAAGCTTCAGCCGCTCCATCGTCTGCACGGTATCGGCGAAATCGACGATTGTTTTACGGTCGTTGAGATCGCGTGACTGTGCAACCATGCTCATGGTCAGGTGTTCGCGTACCAGCCATTCGACGGTTTCCGTTTCCGACGGCGAAAGGCCGAAACGCGGGCAAAGTTTTTTGGCAATGCGCGCGCCTGCAACCGAATGATCTTCCGGTCGTCCCTTGGCGATGTCGTGCAAAAGCATCGCCACATAAAGCAGATTGCGATCACGTTTGATGGTGGTGATCAAATGGTTTGAAAGCGGGTGCTCATTTTCCAGCTCACCATGCTCAATCTCGGAAAGCACGGCAATGCAACGCAGCAGATGCTCGTCCACCGTGTAGTGATGGTACATGTTGAACTGCATCATCGCGACGATTTTGCCGAAATCCGGGATGAATTTACCGAGCACGCCGGATTCATTCATGCGACGCAAAATGAGTTCCGGATTGCGGGGTGAGGTCAGCACTTCCAGAAACAGCCTGTTGGCTTCCGGGTTCTCGCGCAGTTCCGAATTGATGAGTTTCAGCGAGCGGGTGAGCTGCTGCATGGCATCGGGATGAAATTCCAGCCCGAGCTTGTCGGCAAGGTGGAAGATGCGGATAATATTGACCGGATCGCGTTTGAACACATCTGCATCGGCAATGTTGATGCGATGGTTTTCGGAAACGAAATCATTGCTTCCGGCAAGCTTGCGCTTGCGGCGCGAGAAGGTGAGGAAGATGCGGTTGAAGCCCGGCACATGCTTTGCCTGTTCTTCTTCCAGCGCCGCACAGAGAATGCGCGTCAGATCGCCGACGTCCTTGGCGACGAGGAAGTAGTGCTTCATGAAGCGTTCGACATAGTTCTGGCCGGGATGCGCCGTATAACCCAGACGCTGAGCAATTTCCGGCTGAATGTCGAAGGAAAGGCGCTCTTCTGCCTTCAGCGTTGCAAAATGCATATGGCAGCGCACGGCCCAGAGAAAATCTTCGGCCTTGTTGAACAGGCGCAATTCGGCTCGTGACAGCACGCCGAGCTTGATCAGCTCTTCCTTGCTTTTGACACGATAGAAATATTTGGCAATCCAGAACAGCGTATGCAGATCGCGCTGGCCGCCTTTGCCTTCCTTGACGTTTGGCTCAACCAGATAGCGGGTTTCGCCCGCCTTCTTGTGGCGATTGTCACGCTCGGCAAGTTTGGCCTGGATAAATTCAGGCCCCGTATCCTTGACCACTTCTTCGTCAAAACGAGTGACGAGAGAGCTGAACAGATCGCGATTGCCGATAATAAAACGCGCATCCAGAATGGCGGTGCGGATTGTCATATCTTCGCGCGAAAGACGAATGCATTCGTCGATATTGCGGGTGGAGTGGCCGACTTTCAGCCCCATATCCCAGAGCATGTAAAGCATATATTCGGCGACCTGCTCACCCCACGGCGTCTGCTTATAGGGAAGCAGAAACAGCAGATCGATGTCCGAACCGGGCGCAAGCCCACCACGACCATAGCCACCAACAGCCACAACCGCCATGTTCTCGGCTTTCGACGGATTAAGCATCGGATAGGCTTTGGTGCTGGCAAATTCGAACAATACGCTGATCAGCGTATCCATCAGATAAGACAGGCGCCGCGCGCAAAGCGTGCCGCCGCCATCCTTCATCAGCAGATTTTCGGCATTGGCGCGACCGCGCACCAGAGCATCCTTGAGCGCCTGCAGCACAACCTTGCGAACGGGCATACTTGTGTAGTTTTCGTCGGCCGAATCCGCGAGCTCATTGATCTTGCGGCGGAGTGTTTCGGGATTGACGATTTCATCGAGCTTCAGGTCGTGTGCGCTCATGCGGCTTGTATGTCCGGCTTGCCATAGCGCCGTGCGTCCGTTTGGACGCACAAAGGACGCTATGCATTGTTGAACCTACCTCTCGTGCTTTGCAAAGCACGAGAGGTAGAAGAGAACTGACGGAACTATCCTATAGCCGGTTTTAAATATGGTGAACATTGAAAAGAAAAGGCCGGGCATTGCCCGGCCTTTATCACATTGTCATGCGTCTTTTCAGTTGCCAGCGTTATAAGCTGCAATAGCCGCCATATTGACGATATCGGTATCTTTCGCGCCAATGCTGACAATCTGTGCTGGCTTGTCGAGGCCAACCAGCAGCGGACCGATGATCGTTGCACCGCCCAGCTCCTGAAGCATATTGGCTGCGATCGATGCCGAGTGATTGTCGGGCGTAACGATGACATTGGCCGGGCCCGACAGACGGATGAACGGATAACGCTCCATCAGCTTCGGGTTCAGCGCTACGTCAGCGCTCATTTCGCCGTCAAACTCGAAATCGACGTGACGCGTGTTGAGAATGCGCACGGCTTCCTGAATACGCGTTGCGCTTTCGCCGCCCATATGGCCGAAGGTCGAAAATGCGGTGAGTGCAACACGCGGCACATAGCCCATGCGGCGTGCCATGCCAGCGGCTTCAACAGCGATATCGGCAAGTTCTTCGGCGGTTGGCTTTTCATGGACTGCGGTGTCGGCGATGAACACGGTGCGGCCACGGCAGAGCGCAATGGAAACACCGACGAGACGATGGCCCGGCTTCGAATCGATCACGCGGCGCACATCTTCGAGGCCAGTCGCATAGTTGCGGGTGATCCCCGTTACCATGCCGTCAGCATCGCCAAGGGCAACCATACAGGCCGCAAAATGATTGCGATCATTGTTGATCAGGCGATGGCAATCGCGCGTCAGATAGCCTTTGCGCTGAAGCTTCTCATAGAGATAGTCGGCATAGGCCGAGTTGCGGCTCGACAGTCGCGCATTGATAACTTCAATGCCCGGACGGTTAAGATCGAGACCGGCTTCCTTGGCGGTTTCTGCAACACGCTCTTCGCGGCCAACCAGAATAGCGGTGCCAAGACCCTGATTGACGTAAGAGACAGCGGCGCGCATGACCTGTTCTTCTTCGCCTTCGGCAAAGACGATGCGCTTTGGCTGACGACGCACGCGCTCATAGATGCCGCGTAGTGTGGAGGCAATCGGATCGCGACGGGCGAGCAGTTCCTGCTTGTAGCCCTCAATGTCTTCAATCACACGTCCGGCAACACCGGTTTCAATTGCAGCTTTTGCGACAGCTGCCGAAACGGTTGCCAGCAGGCGCGGATCGAACGGCACCGGAATGATATATTGCGGACCAAAACGCGGGCGGCTGCCCTGATAGGCAGCAACCACATCATCCGGCACGTCCTCGCGTGCCAATTCCGCGATTGCATAGACGGCTGCAATCTTCATCTCGTCATTGATCGTGGTGGCCCGAACATCGAGTGCGCCACGGAAAATATACGGGAAGCCGAGAACGTTGTTGACCTGGTTCGGATAGTCCGAACGGCCGGTTGCAACGATCGCATCGCTGCGCACTTCGGCGACATCTTCCGGCGTGACTTCCGGGTCCGGATTGGCCATTGCAAAGATGATCGGATTTGGCGCCATCGAACGCACCATTTCCTTGGTCAGCGCGCCCTTTGCCGAAACGCCGAAGAAGATGTCGGCATCTTTCATAGCGTCTTCGAGCGTGCGCTTGGAAGTCTTGATGGCATGAGCCGACTTCCACTGGTTCATGCCTTCTCCGCGGCCCTGATAGACAACGCCCTTGGTGTCGCAGAGCGTGACGTTTTCAGATGGGAAGCCGATAGCCTTGATCAGTTCGATACAGGCAATGCCTGCCGAGCCTGCGCCATTACAGACGAGCTTGGTATTCTTGATGTCGCGGCCAGTCAGTTGCAGCGCGTTGATCATGCCGGCTGCGGCGATAATTGCCGTGCCATGCTGGTCATCGTGGAAAACCGGAATATCCATCACTTCGCGCAAGCGCTGTTCGATGATGAAGCAATCCGGTGCCTTGATGTCTTCGAGATTGATGCCGCCGAAGGATGGGCCGAGATAGCGCACAGCGTTGATGAATTCATCAATGTTTGTGGTATCGACTTCCAAATCGATGGAATCCACGTCCGCAAAGCGCTTGAAGAGGACGGCCTTGCCTTCCATGACGGGCTTGGAGGCCAGCGCGCCGAGATTGCCGAGACCCAGAATGGCGGTGCCGTTGGAAATGACCGCAACCAGATTGCCCTTGGCCGTATAATCATAGGCGGTGGCAGGGTTTTCTGCGATTGCCTTGACCGGCACGGCGACGCCTGGCGAATAGGCCAGCGACAGGTCGCGCTGCGTGGTCATTGGCTTGGTGGGATTGATTTCCAGCTTACCTGGGCGGCCCTGAGCGTGAAAGTCGAGCGCTTCCTTCTCACTGGCTGTGGGTGTGCGTTCTGGCGTGTTGCCCTTCGGCGTCGAGACTGGCATGTTCCCTCCGGTTTCTTCTGCGGGACGAATTCGATAGCGTCAGTCTGTGGGAGTGTAAACAGCGCATTTTGGAATAGATATTCATCCAAAAAAGCATGATATCGATATTATTATGTCTTTAAATGGATTTAAATCGCAATAAATGAAGGTTTAGCATGGAAGCGAAGGTCGAAGAGAAACAGTTGGAAGCGGGGGAAAATACCACGCAGGAAACCGCTGTTCGCCTCACGCCCATGATGGAACAGTATATTGAGATCAAAGCCGCGAATGTTGATTCGCTGCTTTTCTATCGTATGGGCGACTTTTACGAGCTGTTCTTCGACGATGCGGTAGAAGCTTCCAGAGCGCTGGGCATCACGCTCACCAAGCGTGGCAAGCACCTGGGCGAAGATATTCCGATGTGCGGTGTGCCGGTTCATGCTTCCGATGATTACCTCCAGCGACTGATCGCTAAAGGTTATCGCGTTGCGGTTTGCGAGCAGATTGAAGACCCGGCGGAAGCCAAGAAGCGTGGCTCCAAATCGGTGGTCCGCCGTGATGTGATCCGGCTTGTAACCCCGGGCACAATCACAGAAGAAAAGCTGCTCGATCCGTCCGAAGCCAATTATCTGATGGCGCTTGGCCGCACCAAGGGCGACGGCGCGCTGGCGCTTGCGTGGATTGATATTTCGACCGGCACATTCCGCGTGTCAGAAACAACTGACGACCGGCTTTTTGCCGATGTTGCACGCATTGATCCGCGTGAATTGGTCGTCGCTGACACGGCGTTTCACGATGCCGATCTGCGTCCGACTTTTGATCTCATTGGCAAGTCTGTCATTCCGCAGCCAGCAACCCTGTTTGACAGTGCGGCGGCTGAGAACCGTATCCAGCGCTACTTCAATGTGGCGACACTGGATGGTTTCGGACAGTTCAGCCGTTCCGAGCTTTCCGCCATTTCCGGTGCGATTGCCTATATCGAAAAGACGCAGATTGCCGAGCGCCCTCCGTTGATGCGGCCTGAACGCGAGCAGGAAGGCGGTACGATTTTCATCGATCCCGCCACCCGCGCAAGCCTCGAACTCGCCCGCACTATGTCGGGCAATCGTGAGGGCAGTCTGCTCAAGGCCATCGACCGCACGGTAACGGGTGGGGGTGCACGGCTTCTGGCAGAACGTTTGACGGCACCCTTGACCGATCCCAAAGCGATTGCGCTGCGCCTTGATGCCGTTTCGTGGTTTCTGAGCGAACAAGCGCTTTGCGAAGGGCTGCGACTGGAACTTAAAGGCGTGCCGGATATGCCGCGTGCCTTGTCGCGTCTGGCGGTGGGTCGTGGTGGTCCGCGTGATCTTGGTGCCTTGCAGCGGGGTTTTGAGGCCGCAAACGGCATTGGCTCGCTTCTCGAAGGCGCACTTCTGCCTGATGAACTGGCTCAGGCACGCGAAGCGATTGAGACCTTGCCTGTCAGCTTTGCTGCCCATATCGACCGCGCACTTGCCGAGGAAATGCCGCTTTTGAAGCGCGACGGCGGCTTCGTGCGTCAGGGCTATAATGCCGAGCTTGATGAAATGCGCGCGCTGCGTGATCAGTCGCGCCGTGTCATTGCCGGGCTTCAGGCCGATTACATCGAGGAAACCGGCATTAAAACGTTGAAAATTAAGCATAACAACGTGCTTGGTTACTTCATCGAAGTCACAGCTAATAATTCAGGCACCATGACCGATACGGTTGAAGCCAAGGGCCGCTTCATCCATCGTCAGACCATGGCCAATGCCATGCGTTTCACCACCACGGAACTGGCAGAGCTGGAAAGCAAGATCGCCAATGCAGCCGATCGTGCGCTCTCCATTGAGCTGGCAATCTTTGAAGAATTGACTGCGGAAGCGGTCAGCCATGCCGATAGTATTCGTGCGGCGGCTGTAGCCCTTTCGGTATTCGACGTTTCAGCTTCGCTGGCAGTTCTTGCGGAAGAGCAGGGCTATTGCCGTCCGCTGGTTGATGACAGCTTGTCTTTCAACATCGTCGCTGGCCGTCATCCGGTGGTTGAGCAGGCATTGCGTCGGCAGGCGGCCAATCCGTTTGTGGCCAATGATTGTGATCTTTCACCGCAAAACGACGGTGGAAATGGTGCGATCTGGTTGCTGACTGGCCCGAATATGGGCGGTAAATCGACCTTCTTGCGCCAAAATGCGCTGATCGCGATCATGGCGCAGATGGGTTCGTTTGTGCCAGCGGGCTCCGCACAAATCGGTGTTGTGGACAGGCTTTTCAGCCGTGTTGGCGCGTCGGATGATCTGGCACGGGGCCGTTCGACCTTCATGGTGGAAATGGTTGAAACTGCCGCCATTCTTAATCAGGCGGGTGAGCGTTCGCTGGTCATTCTCGATGAAATTGGTCGTGGCACGGCAACCTTTGACGGGCTTTCGATTGCCTGGGCGGCAGTGGAATATCTGCATGAGAAGAACCGCTGTCGCGCACTCTTTGCGACCCACTTCCATGAAATGACGGCACTCTCTGAAAAGCTCGATCGGCTGTTCAACGTCACCATGCGGGTCAAGGAATGGGACAATGATGTCGTCTTCCTGCATGAAGTGGCAAAGGGTGCGGCTGATCGCTCATATGGCGTGCAGGTTGCGCGCCTTGCAGGTCTACCGGAAGCTGTCGTTAATCGCGCGCGCGATGTGCTGCATCAGCTGGAAGCCGGTGAAACCTCTGGTAAGGCCGACAAGCTGATTGATGATCTGCCGCTGTTTTCCGTTGTGTTGCAACAGGAAAAGCCCAAGCCACAGGCTGCCGCAAAGGACAGCGAATTGGCAAAGGCTGTGGCAGCGATCAGCCCCGATGAGCTGACGCCGCGTGAAGCGCTTGAACTGGTTTATAAGCTGAAGGAATTGGCTGGCAGGGCGTGAAATTAGAAAAGGCGAAGCTGAGCTTCGCCTTTTCTTTTATACAAACCTGTTAGCGTCCGCGCCGTAATACGTAATGTAGCGGCTGGAAATGCGCTCAATCGGCAGGATGATGAAAACATCGGTCGTGCCGAAAGCTTCATCGATCACTGCGCCATCACCAATCATGGCACCAAGACGCAAGTAACCCTTCACCAGTGGCGGCATTGAGAACAACGCAACCTTGGTGTTGATCGCTTCCTTCGGCATCAAATCCATAGGCTGATAGCGATGTGGCAGCGCGCGCACATCCCAGTCAGGCGTTGCACGGCAGTTCTGATGCAGGAACGACAGTCCCAGCGCATGTGCGGCTGGCACGGCACCATGGAACGATGCACAGCCAAACATCACGTCAATCGAATGACGACGGCAATAAGCCCATGCACCCTGCCACAACAGCTCGACCGTGCGCTTGGAGCGATATTCAGCCTTCACACAGGAACGGCCAAGCTCAAGAAGTTTGAGGTTTGGGCGTGAAAGTGCGAGACGCTGCACATCATATTCGTCTGCTGAATAGAAACCGAGTGCCTTTTCGGCCTGATCACTACGCATCAAGCGATAGGTGCCGACGATCTGCTGATGTTCAGGCACGGGCAATGCAGTATCATAAACAAGAAGATGGTCGCAGATGGCGTCGAAACGGTCGGCGTCTCTTAATTCAACTTCTTCGATGGTTTCCTTGCGGGCGCCCATTTCTTCGAAGAAGACGCGAAAGCGCAATTCCTGCGCCGCTTCGATTGCGTCGCGGGAGTTTGCTAGTCTTACTTCCAGCGATCCGATGCGTCCCAGAATGATAGGGTCGCTTCCAGATGCGAAAAGCGATGGTTGTGCTTCTATGCCCGACATGATCGTATCATCAATGATTTGCTGGTCCATTCCAAGCAGTACTGACATGATGATTCGCTCCTGATCCTGTTGTTCACGCAATCCTGAACGGTGTGCTTGCTGGTATTTCAGCAAATGCTAACCGTTTCCGCTTTTTCCACGGCCTGGTTGCGTGGACATGACGTCCATTCTAACCGAAGCAGTACAGATTCAGTGCTACGCGACGATGACAGAACCGTGTCACCAATGTGTCAATTCAGGCTGTCGAACCTTATCCCCTTAAAATCGCTTTTAAATTCTCAGCTACAAATTATGCGAAAGGCCGAAACTGTTCAAGCCGCCTATCGGCGAGCAGGAAATAGTGACGGCTTCGACGCGCATCCCAATAATGATTGGCGATTTAGCGCGCCGCCTTCTTCTCGCGCCGCCAGCCAAGAAACTCTTCCAGAATGATTAGCGCCGCTCCGATGGTGATAAACGTGTCGGCGAGATTGAAGACCGCAAACGACCATGTCGGCAGGTGGAAAAGGATATAATCGACCACATAGCCATGCATCACGCGATCAATCAGATTGCCGATGGCACCACCCACGACAAGCGCAAAACCATAGCGGGCGAAGACGCGATTGGCCGGATTGGTCCACCAGAGGTACAGCACGAAAAGAATAACGGCAGCGGTGATTGCGACCAGTCCCCAATCGTGCAGCCATGCCAACATCGAAAAAGCGATGCCTTCATTATGCGTGCGGAAGAGTGCCAGGAAGGGCAACAGATCAATCTGCTGCCCGTAGCCCATGCGGGTTTCGACCAGATATTTAACGCCCTGATCGATCAGGACTGCGATAATGACAACGAGAAACGACGACAAAACCGCATGACGCTTCATCCGCTGGACCTTTCATCGAGAGTGAGTGCCTCGCGGCGGATTTCATAAAGCATGACACCGGTGGCAATCGCCAGATTAAGCGAATCTGCGCGGCCTGCCTGCGGGATGCGTGCGAGCTTGTCGCAGCTTTCAGCAAGCGTTTCCGGCAGACCCTGCTGCTCATTGCCCATCATCAGAATAACCGGCTTTTTGGCGTAAGGGATCGTGCGATAGTCGACAGCGCCTTTGAGATGCGTGCCAACGAGAAGACCCGAAAAGCCTTTGCGCCAGTTCAGAAACTCGGTTTCCGTTGTCTTATAGAGCGGCATCGAGAACACCGAGCCCATGGTGGCGCGCACGGTTTCCAGCGAATAAGGATCGGTGGTGTCGCCAATCAGGATGATGCCCTTGGCACCAACTGCATCGGCGGTGCGGATAACAGTGCCGAGATTGCCGGGATCACGCACACGATCAAGCGCTATGTAAACATCGTTGCCTTTTGGCTTGAGGTTTGCAAGCTGCTGATATTGCTGCTCGAAAACACCGACTACCATCTGCGGATTATCGCGGCGGGTGATCGCAGCCATGATCTTTTCGGTCACTTCCAGCACCAGTCCGCCCTTGGCGAAAGTGCGTGCTGCAACCTGCTCGACCATCTTGTTGCCTTTACCGGATTTGGCAAAGACCAGCGTCTTGATGCGCCAATCCTGTTCAAAGGCATCGATGACAAGCTTCAGGCCTTCTGCCAGAAACACGCCCTGCTGATCGCGGAACTTCTTCAGCGCCAGCGAGCGCAGATCTTTAACAATCGGATTGGTGAGGCTGGTGACTTCTTTCACCTGGCCCACGCGTGATCCGGTCTGATGATTGCCGCTTCTGGAGAAATCGTCGTTTCGGCTCATTTTGCTACCCAGCGGCTGAACATGGATGTGGAAAGTGCGCGTTGGCTCGCACGTTCGCGAAGAATAAGTTCGCCCGATTCGACTGTTCCGCCAAGACCGGTGAAACGGTCGCGCACCAGCTCGTGAATGGCGAAGAAGGAAGCGCGGATCGAATAGGCGGTCAGAATGACGGCCAGCGCGTTTGGCGTGAGAATGGAACGACAGGTATCGACCATTGCAGGCAGATGTTCGAACAACTGCCAGACTTCGCCGTTCGGACCACGACCATAGGCTGGCGGATCAAGCAGGATGATGTCGTAGAAGCTGCCGCGGCGTTCTTCGCGCTGCACAAACTTCATAGCATCTTCGCAAATCCAGCGGATCGGCTTGTCGGAAAGATCGGCCATCTCCTGATTTTCGCGTGCCCAGACGATCGCCTTTTTGGAAGCGTCAACATGGGTGACTTCGGCACCTGCGCGTGCTGCAACGAGCGATGCAACGCCGGTATAACCAAACAGATTGAGCACTTTCACCGTGCGGCCCGACTTGGCGGCATCGCGGATCAGATTGTCCATGTAGGACCAGTGCGCGGCCTGTTCCGGGAATACGCCAACATGGCGGAATGACGTGAAGCGGCCATGAAACGATATGCCGTCATGCCGCATAGGCCATGTTTCACCCAGAGTTTCACCAAGCGGCAGTTTCGGGAATGCCCAGCGTCCCATGCCTTCTTCATCGGTGTTGCCGGTAAAGACGGCATCGGCCTTGTCCCATTCGCTTTTCGGCAGGCTTGGGAGCCAGATCGCCTGACCTTCCGGGCGCACAATGCGATAAGGACCATACTGCTCAAGCTTGAGGCCATCACCGCTGTCGAGCAATGCATAATCGTTGGACGGTTCTGTTTCGAGGATGACGGGTGCGCGTTCACCCGGGCGCTCGCCCTGATAAGCTTTGATCTCGCGCTGAGGCGCTGCGATGTGCTTTTCTTCAGCAGGCTTTGGTGTGGCTTTTGCAAATTGCGGACGCGGCTTCTTGAAGAACGAAGCCTTGTTGTCCGGCTTGCTCTCATGTTTGGCAGCCGAGCGCGGTTCGTCGTGCTTTGCGCGACCAAAACCGCGCTGCTCTTTACCGCCCGTTGGCTTTTTGCCTTTTCCTTTTGGCGCCTTCACCCGAAACTCCGTGATTTATTTTGGGTTTAGGTAGGGCAAATGACGCCAGAACGAAAGTGAAAAAGAAAAACGGTCGCTATCAGACGTTGGAAACCGTGTTGGCCACATGGCGCTTTTCAGCAGATTCCGCACGTTCCAGAAGCTGTGAGGCTTCTTTTTTGTAGCGTCGCTCGCGACGGCGATGCTTGCCCTGCGTAAGCCAGGTGACGGCAGCGCCGATCAAAGCACCGAGGATAAGCGCACCAAACAGCCAGATAAACAACGGAGCCTGATAGGTCAGTGCTGGATTTCCGGGGTTGAACGGATCAATTGTCAGGCCAATCGTTTCGCGATTGGCCACCGAAAGGGCGATCAGAATGACCGCCAACGGCACCAGAATAACAATCGTTATGACGCGCTTTGCCACCATGATGGATCAGATGGCGCCGTTGAGGCGGTCACGCAGTTCCTTGCCAGTCTTGAAGAATGGCACCCACTTTTCTTCAACATCCACCGTATCGCCGGTACGTGGATTGCGGCCGCTGCGGGCCGGGCGATTTTTTACCGAGAAAGCGCCAAAGCCGCGCAATTCGACGCGGTTGCCATCAGCAAGGGCATTGGTGATCTCTTCAAAAACCGCGCCGACGATGTTTTCGACATCGCGCTGGAAAAGATGCGGATTACGGCTGGCGATAACCTGAACGAGTTCCGATTTGATCACGGCTTTAAACCCCTGTGTTTCTCTTGTCCGGTGAAAGGACTCATTTATTTGCCGGAGTGACACCCGGCGTTCCGTCAACGTGCCAAACCGAAAGAAGTCCGTCAAGGAAGATACGGTCTTTGGCAATTTCCTTTAACATACCATTGGCTTCCTGTGGCACGCCTAGTAGGCGCGCACCGGCATGAATTATCAGATCACGCAGCGAAAAACCGGTGTCATTGCTGACTGCTTTCCATTCAAGCTTGGGCAAATCCTTGGATACGCCCTTGCTGGTGAGCCACGCAACAGCCTCTTCCTCGCCGCCAAGTCCGTCAATCAGCTTCTTGTCCAGTGCCTGACGGCCGGTAAAGACCGCGCCATTGGCCAGAGCCAGCGCTTCCTCATGCGTGAAAGAGCGGCGTTCCTGAACAATTCCGACAAACCAGTCATAAGAATCCATGATCATATTGCGGATCATGTTTTTGGCTTCATCGCTTGCAGGGCTGAAATAATTCGGTTCTGCTTTGAGCGGCGAGGATTTGATTGTCTCGACTTTCACGCCAATTGTATCGAGAAGCTTGGAAAGGTCGGGATATTGGAACAGCACGCCGATTGACCCGACGATGGAGGTCTGGCGCGCAATAATGTGGTCGGACGCGCTGGCAATCATATAGCCAGCCGATGCTGCGAGCGTGCCAACCTGCGTTACAACAGGCTTCTTCTTGGCGATTTTGCGTACGGCTTCATAGATTGATTCGCCGCCAACGGTGGTGCCGCCCGGTGAATCGAGAATAAGGATCACACCTTTGACTGCATCGTCATCGGCAATCTTGTTGAGGCGCTTGATAAGCTCTTCATTCTCAAAAATCGTGCCTTCGATGCGAACCTTTGCAACGTGAGGGGTCGCAAAATTCGGGCCGCGCATGGAGTAGGACGCAATGGCGGCAATGAGTACTGCCAGCAGAAGCAGAAAGGCGATACGCCATACGGTCAGCTTTCTACGCAGCTTGCGTCTTTCGATCAGTGCCTCGGCGTCCTGAGCCATACTCATCCATCCATAATTCAAGCGAAGTGCTGTCGATGTTTTTACTATCTATGTCCCGCAATAGGCAAAGCGACAAGGTCTATCAATAATTTTGTCGCAAGGAGTTTGCTCGCCGGAGAGCGCTGCTGTAATATAAGCTTATTATATGTTAACAATGAAGTGATCGGCTTTTTACCATTGTTAAGAGGCCTGTAAACGCCAGTTTTGCTGCAGTTCCGCAATGTTCATGTCATTTTTGCATGGCAGGTGCGGTGTTTTGTGCCGTGTATTAGTCTTGAGTGACAGGCTAATGCACCCCAAATAAACCGTATTGATCTAAGATAGCATCGGGTGAAAAATTCATTCTCGATGTTTCTGTAAACAGTTGAGCAATAAAGCGGCACTAAAAGCTGCGTTAACAGATTGAGTAATCGAAAAAGACCATGAGCGCCGACACACCACATATTCATGTTTCGCAGGGAGCTGCCACAACAGCACCGAGTGGCGGTGGCATGCATTTTGGAGCGTCTGAAAAGGCAGCTTCGCTGTTTAAGGCTGCCCAGCGTCATTCGATCCGCGTACGCGTGCTCAAAACCGCTCTGCCGGTTGCGGCCATTGCGCTTGCAGCTGTTTTCTCCTGGTACACGTTTCTCGCAACGCCTGCCGCGCCTGTGAAGGTGGAAGTGAACAATGGCGGGGAGAGCGGCAAGCTCGTCATGAGCAATCCACAGCTCAACGGTTATACCAAGGATAATCGTCCTTATTCCATGATTGCGGCCAAGGCCATTCAGGATGCCAAGAATAGCGGCGCAATCGCGCTGGAAGGCATTTCTGCGGAGTTGCCGGTGGGCGATAATGGCAATGCAAAAGTCGAAGCTGCTTCTGGCGTTTACGATAATGCGAACGGTCGTTTGCAACTTGATAAGGATTTTACTGTTACGACAAATGAAGGCCTGCATGCTGTCATGCGATCCGCTGATGTTAATCTCAAAAGCGGTCAGGTGACGACAGACAAGCCGGTTGAAATTCGTAATGGTAGTACGCAGATCAGTGCCGACACCATGCAGATCAAAGAGAGCGGCAAAGTCGTGATCTTTGAAAACAAGGTGCGTGTTGTCATTGACGGCGGTGCAGTTTCGGGCAACAACACGCCTTAAAGTATGTCGCGGAAAAGTGGGAACCGGTTTTCCGTCAGGGCGTGTTGAAGGCAAAGATTTAAAGAGTCTGCGCTTAGCAGATATCGTTTAACGCAGGTTTCTGCGGGTTCTGGTTTCTTTTCTGCGCAGTCAGATATTTCTATCTGGCTGCGTTAAGTTTAAGATCGGGGCTGATTAATTATAGCTTGAGGTGCTGGCCTGAAAGGTTGATACGCTTTTAGGACAGGTTTATGCGTCGAGCAGGGATTTGATACGCTCGGCCTGATTCCAGGGAATGGGATTTGTAGGGGAGCTCGAGAATGATGGAACGCGAGACCGGCAACATGAACAAGAGCATGAAGACCCGCACATTGCGGATGGGATTTGCAGCTTTGGCGCTGGGCCTTGTTGTTGCGCCGGTTTCTGCTCTGGCTCAGGAAGGCCAGCAGGTGCCGTTTGGCAGCCTCCAGCTTTCCGGCGGCAAGAGCCCGATCAAGATCGATGCTGACAAGCTCGAAATGCTCGACAAGGAAGGCAAAGCCATTTTTACCGGCAATGTTTCGGTGGTTCAGGGCGACGCACTTCTGAAGTCCGGCAAAATGATCGTCTTCTATAACAAAGACTCGCAAGGCCAAGGTGGCCAGCCAGCTGGCGGTACCGCTGGTCTGAGCGGTTCAGGCATTGATCGTCTTGAAATCAGCGGCAAGGTTTACCTCAAGTCCGGCACGCAGGTCGCCACTGGCGACACTGGTACTTATGACGGCAAGAGCCAGGTCATGGTGCTTCAGGGCCAGAAAGTCGTGCTGACCGATGGCGACAATGTTGCGACCGGTTGCAAGCTGACGGCCAATATGGGTACGGGCAAGGCTTTCCTGGAAAGCTGCAAGGGCCAGAGCAAGGGTCGTGTATCGATCATCATGGCTCCCAAGGATCAACAGCAGGGCGGTGGCGCGCCCAAGTCCAATTAACCGGAGCGCGCGTGGGATTGTTCTGGAACAAGAAAGCCGACGAGCAGCAGGCCATTTCTGAAAATGCAGCCGCTACTGAGGGTGCGGATGGTGTGATGCCATCTCAGCCTGGCAAGACGACGCGTCTCAAAGGGACGCTGGTCGCTCGTGGACTTTGCAAGAGCTATCGCGGGCGACAGGTCGTCAACGGTGTGTCTTTTGGCGTACGTGCAGGTGAAGCGGTTGGCATTCTCGGCCCTAACGGTGCCGGTAAGACCACATGCTTCTATATGGTGACGGGTCTTGTCCCGGCTGATGCTGGTGCCATTGAAATCGACGGTTACGATGTGACGTCGATGCCGATGTATCGCCGTTCGCGTCTTGGGATTGGCTATCTACCGCAGGAAGCCTCGATTTTCCGTGGCCTGTCGGTCGAAAACAATATCAAGGCCGTGCTGGAAGTGGTCGAGAAGGACCGCAAGAAGCGCGCGACGGAGCTCGACGCTCTGCTCGAAGAGTTTCATATTTCGCATCTGCGCAAGGCGCCTGCCATTTCCCTGTCGGGTGGTGAACGTCGTCGTCTGGAAATTGCGCGCGCCCTTGCTTCACGTCCGAATTTCATGCTGCTCGACGAACCTTTCGCTGGTGTTGACCCGATTGCGGTGTCGGACATCCAGCAGCTCGTGCGTCACCTGACCAGCCGTGGCATCGGCGTGCTCATCACGGACCACAATGTCCGTGAAACGCTTGGTCTTATTGATCGTGCTTATATTATCCATGCCGGTCAGGTGCTGACACATGGTCGTCCTGCTGAAATCGTCGCCAACCCCGACGTGCGCAGGCTCTATCTCGGCGATCAGTTCACGCTGTAAATTACAGTTCCGGTATTGTTTGCCGGAGCATATTCTCATTTTCGAGTGAAGCTTGCCGCGCTGCTTTTGCAAAGCGCGGCATTCTTGCGACTATTTTCCCCTTTTGTCCGAAAAACGCACATTCTGAATTGACAAGCAAGGTTCATACCAGTTTTGATAATTGGAACGCCTTGGTCGAAAACAATTCATATAAAGGCGACTTTGCTAGCGGCTACAGCATAATTCCTCAAACTTGAATCAGTTTGAGGTAAATTATGCTGTAAATATAAAGTGTTAGAGCGAGCTTTGCGCGCCCAAAAGGGCGAGCGGCGGTCTAACAGGCTGGCACGGGCAAAAAACGGGGAAATAAAACAACGAATGGCACTCTCGCCGAAGCTAGATTTTCGTCAATCGCAATCGCTGGTGATGACTCCGCAGTTGATGCAGTCCATCAAGTTGTTGCAGATGACGCATATCGAGCTGGAGCAGTTCATCGATCTGGAGATCGAGAAAAACCCGCTGCTGGACAGAATTGAGGCAGCGAATGATGATTTTGCAGACGCCGAACCTCCTCGGGACAGCGATGACGGAGCTTCGGCGGAAACCTCATCCGATGAAGACTGGTTCAAGACCGATACGGTTGATGACGCGCAAAATCTCTCGTCGACCTTTGACAGTTCGCTCGAAAACATCTTCCCCGATGACCCCGGTCGCAGTGACGACGCGAGCAGTACACTCGACCCGCAATGGAAAACGACCGGTGGCGAAAGCTTCGGCGCTGGCGGCAGCTACGACATTGATCAGGTCACAGCGAGCCGCCCTTCGTTAAGCACCCATGTAGCCGAACAGATCACCTTGTCTTTCGCCACTGCTGCTGATCGTTTCATCGCAACCGCACTTGCCGATGCTTTGGATGAAAGCGGTTATCTGCGTGCCGACACTTCACTGCTTGCGCAAAATCTCGGCGTTGAAACCGCCCATGTTGAGCGCGTGCTTCACGAGATGCAAAGCTTTGATCCTGCGGGGATTTTCGCGCGTGATCTGCGTGAATGCCTGGCGATCCAGCTGCGCCTCAAGGACCGGTTTGATCCGGCCATGGAGGCGCTGATCAATAATCTTGAACTGCTTGCGCGGCGAGATTTTGCAACGCTGAAAAAACTCTGCGGCGTCGATCAGGCTGATCTCCTGGATATGCTTGGCGAGATCCGGGCGCTTGATCCCAAGCCCGGCACACAGTTTGAAGTGTCGGTCGCAGATGTCATCGTTCCTGATGTACTGGTATCACGATCAAGCGACGATGGCTGGGCGATTGAACTCAACCCCGAAGCAATGCCGCGTCTGATCGTCAACAATGAATATTATGCGGAAGTCAGCACCTCGGTAAAAGCTGAGGAAAAGACATTCCTGTCCGATTGCATGCAGTCGGCCAGCTGGTTGGTACGCAGCCTCGATCAGCGCGCTCGCACGATCCTGAAAGTGACACAGGAAATAATTCGCCAGCAGGACGGCTTTCTGCGCCACGGCGTGACCCATCTCAAGCCTTTGAACCTGCGTATCGTCGCTGATGCTGTGGGGATGCATGAATCCACCATCAGCCGTGTCACCGCAAACAAATTCATGGCGACACCGCGCGGCGTGTTTGAATTGCGCTATTTCTTCACCGCTTCCATCGCTTCGTCGGAAGGTGGTGACGCGCATTCATCTGAAAGTGTGCGCCATCGTATCCGTCAGATGATTGATGCGGAGAAGCCCGATGACGTGCTGTCTGACGATGCCATCGTTGATGCCTTGAAAAAGGACGGTGTGGATATCGCGCGAAGAACAGTCGCGAAATATCGTGAATCGATGAATATTGCTTCATCAGTTCAGCGCAGACGCGAAAAGAAAGCTAGATCGTCTGCAGGTTGAAAAAGACTATCCGTAAGATTGCCGCCACGCATTACAAGAATGCCAATCTGAATTAACGTGATGAAACTGTTCTGAATTTTAGTGAATTCTAATTCGCGAAGACAGGATAATTCATTTTCGACTGGAGGGGGATGAGCAACGCGCGAGGATCGGGCTGGTAAAAGCTGCGATTGACAATTTACGTTTCAGTCAATAGAAGCCCCGCTCGCATTGCGATATGCACCCGTAAAGACCGTTAACCGGTGTCCGATTGTTTAAACGAAAGGCAAGGTAATATTTCGGGAAACGCTTCGGCGTTTTCAGCGTTACATAAGAGAACGATGTGCAGCGATCCTTCCGGCATGTGGTTGAAAACATATGACGGAAAATTATTCGACTGGCCGCGTGGATGGCAATGATCGGGAATGGGGCTTTGGCGCTTTTTCAGACTGCAGGAAACGGGGCTAAAATAAGCACAGGACGAAAAGCAGATTTGATGCTGGTTCGCTTTGCGCTTCGCTCGCCTTATGGTTAGACTACGTCCTGTTGTGTAACGCAAATGAGGTGTACCAAATGACTCTGCGTGTATCTGGAAAGCATATGGACGTCGGTGAAGCTTTCACGACCCGGATTATTGATCGGGTTAACGAAGCGGTCGGCAAATATTTTGATCATGGCTTTTCCGGGCAGGTAACGGTCACCAAGTCCGGGTCGCGATTCAGCGCGGATTGTACCTTGCATCTTGATAGCGGTGCCACTTTGCAGAGCACCGGAGATGCGCAGGATCCGCAACTGGCTTTCGATGCGGCTGCAGACAAGATTGAAACACGCTTGCGTCGTTACAAGCGCCGTTTGAAATCGCGCCCTGCGACCGCACCAAATGCGATCTATGATGATGTGGCATATCGTGTTATGGCACCGCTGCCGGAAGAAGAGGAGGACCTTCCGGTTGATTACGCACCGACTATCGTTGCGGAATCGTCTGTTGCCCTTCGCACCCTCTCGGTAGCGTCGGCGGTTGTGGAACTTGACCTGATCGAAAACCCGGTCCTGGTATTCCGCAATGCAGGCAATGATGAAGTGAATATCGTGTACCGTCGTGCGGACGGCAATATCGGCTGGGTGGACCCATCGACGGTTACCCGCCAGGCCGCTCCCCGCGCTTGACGGCAAACCTGAAGCGCACGCAGTTTTCCGCTGTCGTGCGCTTCCCTAAACCGGGCCTTCGATGGCCTGATTGAAGAAGGAACGGAGAGAATGGATCTTAGTGATCTGATTCAGCCAGGGGCGATTATCCCTGCGCTGAAAGCCAGCTCCAAAAAGCAGCTTTTGCAGATTTTGTCTGAAAAGGCCGCGGAACTGACCGGTCTCCCTGAGCGTGAAGTTTTCGAAACAATTCTCCAGCGTGAACGCCTCGGTTCGACCGGGGTTGGCAATGGCGTGGCCATTCCTCACGGCAAGCTGGCAAGCATTGACAAGATTGCAGGAATTTTTGCGCGCCTTGAAACGCCAGTGGATTTTGAAGCACTGGACGATCAGCCCGTCGATCTCGTCTTCTTGCTCCTTGCACCGGAAAATGCTGGCGCCGATCACCTGAAAGCATTGTCGCGTATTGCGCGCATGTTGCGCGATGCAGATACCGTTGCCAAGCTGCGCGGCACCCATGATGCCCAGGCACTTTATTCATTCCTGACAGCACAGCCTGCGACCAACGCTGCCTGATACTGTCCCGTTTAAACAAGCAAGGCCGCCATTCTTTAGAGAACGGCGGCCTTATGCATTTTATCCGACCGAATTTGCTTCGGAGAAAAGCCCGAAATAGCAGCGGTTTCGGTCGCGAAACTTCTTAATGCAGCATCACGGTGCGCAATTCGTGTTCATGCGCGCCCTGCAACGCGGTGGCGCGTACATCGGAAAGAACGATGGGTTCGCCGGTGGCTCCAAACAGCGCCCAGAGTTCAAGACCTGGAGCGATTGGGGGAAGGGCAGGGAAGCTGCGGGTAAGATCGTCGGAACGAATCTTGCGCACGTAAGCCAATTCACCTTCACCCAGATGAGCGAATTCATGTTCAGTGAGAATGTGTCTGTCCATGGTCTTAGCCTCCAATTTCGCAGCACATCATTTGCGATCATACTGCTTAAGAGCTTAACAATTCCATTATAGCGATTTCAGCATGAACCCAGTCTGAACCGGGATCATTCCTTCACTGCTATATTTATACGTTTGATAAGGCGTTCTGGTTCAGGTCTGTCGAGATCAATGGCAAGCAGGCCATTTTTCAGATCACAACCGACGACCCGCATCCCATCTGCCAGAACAAAGACGCGCTGAAACTGACGGGCAGCAATGCCACGGTGCAGAAACTCGCGTTCGGTATCGTCGCTCTGGCGTCCACGGATTACGAGCTGATTGTCTTCAGTCATGACCTCAAGATCGTCACTGGCGAAGCCTGCTACCGCAAGCGTAATGCGCAACCGTTCAGATCCCGTCTCGCCACGCAGACGTTCAATGTTATAGGGCGGGTAGCCGTCGCCGGATTTGGCAATCCGTTCCAGCGTCTTTTCCATTGTGTCGAAGCCCAGCAATAGAGGGCTCGAAAACGGAGTCATTCTTGTCATTGCATCAGTCCTTGGTAAGAAGCGACCGTTATGGAAAGCACCCTTTCGGCGTATCTTTCACTCAACTGATATGGCTTGTGAAAAGCCGGACTTCAAGGGCCGAAAGTGGATTCCCCTCAAAGCATCCTAAAACTGATGCCCTGGAAGCAAAAGCCGTCAACATATGTGGAAAACTGAGTGCCGATGTCAGCGTCGCGCTTCGCTTAACGCATTGCCGAAAGCCGTGGCGAAGCTCTCACGATCATCGGGATTGAGAAAACCACCGACGAGAACACTGTTCTGACGACTTTCAACATGCATCGTCGTGATGCCGATATCCGGTTTTCTGGCGACATTAAATCGTGTCCAGAACGGATGAAACAGATGGCTGGTCATTTTGCCGGAGGCTTCGTATTTTCGGATGGAGAGTTCTGACCGTGAAACGGATATTTCCTCGCGTGCCTTGGCCGCGTGGTAGTTCCAGCGAAAAGCCAGATAGATTGCCAGCACATCGAGGCCAAAAAAGCCGATGATCGGCCAAGCGCCTATTGACCAGAATAATATGCAGACAAACAGCCAGCAGCAGATCATGGCGCCCATCAACACACGAAAACCCGTTCGTCCCAATGAGCGATAAGGCGTCAGCAGAGCTTCAAAAATTGGGGTATCAAATCTGTCTGGATTTGCGCCGTCTGGATGCTGCATGCACATTTGCTCCGGGCTGCGTCAAGCTGTGAACTGTTTTCCGCGGATGGAGCCAAGTATAGAGACAAAATGGAAAACGCCAAAATCAAATCGCCCGTGAATGACGCAGCGACAACTCGGGTTCGTCGCCCGCGTCGGGTTGCAGGCACGCTCTACACGGCTGATGAAATCCACGAGATTTTCCGCCGCTTTTCCATTTTGCGCCCCGAACCAAAGGGTGAGCTCGAACATGTGAATGCCTTCACGCTTCTCGTCGCCGTCGTCTTGTCGGCACAGGCAACAGACGTGGGAGTGAACAAGGCTACCCGTGCGCTTTTTGCGGTTGCCGACACGCCGCAAAAAATGCTGGCGCTGGGCGAAGACACGGTTGGCAATTATATCCGCACCATCGGTCTTTGGCGCAACAAGGCGAAAAACGTCATTCTATTGTCCGAAGCGCTTATCCGCGATTATGGTGGTGAAGTCCCGGATGATCGCGACGAGTTGGTGAAGTTGCCGGGCGTTGGCCGAAAGACCGCCAATGTGGTGTTGAGCATGGCTTTTGGCCACTCAACCATGGCTGTGGACACGCATATCCTGCGCATCGGCAATCGGATTGGTCTTGCACCAGCCAAGACGCCGGATGCGATAGAAGCTATTCTGATGCGGGTTATTCCGAAAGAATATCTGTTTCACGCGCATCACTGGCTCATCCTGCACGGGCGTTACACCTGTAAGGCGCGCAAGCCTGAATGCGAGAATTGCGTGATCGCTGATATCTGCAAATATCCCGGAAAGACCTGTGACGTACCCGCAGCGCTCATTCCGTTACCGCCGCAGTTTTAAAATTTCTCGCTGCGAAATTGCCTTGTGCAGATGAATCATCATCGCAGCCGCAAACAGCGGCGTCAGCAGATTGACGATCGGGATCGCGAGAAATCCCGCAATGACCAACCCCGCGAGGAAGACCGTCACCCCATATTGCGAGCGTAGTGCCTTGGCCTCGCTCTCGGACCGATAACGCATCGCGGCAAATTCAAAGAATTCCCGCCCCAGCAAATAGGCGTTGATCACAAAAAAGGCGATCAGATTGATGCCGGGTACGAAGAGCAGAAAAAGTGCTGCGATATTGCCGAGAATGACCACGCCCAGAAACTTGAGCGACACCACAACGGAACGGCCCAGCGGCAGGGGCGTGCCTGCGGGCTCACCGGGATAGTCTTCACGTTCAACGACGTCCGCAACATCATCAAGGAAGATACCGGCTACAAGTGCGGTGACGGGTGCAATCATTAAAGCGAGAACGAGCGCCAGTCCAAGACCTGCAACAATGGCTGCAGCAATACCGAGCCAGCCAGCCCATTCGGGCATTCCGGGCAACAATTGGGCCATCCACGGCCAGGCTAAAGTAAAAAATAATTGACGAATTCCGACCCAAAGCCCGATCAGCAACAAGAGCGTCAAACCCAGTGTTTTCCACAAAACCGAACGAAACTCCGGCGTTGGAAGGCGTTTAAGGGCTTTTATTGCCGCTTCAATGATCATTCAGGCTCACTTTCGGTGATCTTATGCGATCAAAATAGGAAGGCCGATGGATCGGTACAATATGCGCTACCCACAGGAGGCAGGCTTAACAGGGTGGTCAAAGCACTTGCAAAAGGCTAAACCGGCCCCACATGACTGCCGCCGTACCGTTGCCTGAATGCCTTGGACAGAGGCGGGCAACAGACAAAAAGGGGAGCCCCAGATCAGCTCATGGCTACATTCGACGTTCTTTGCATTGGCAACGCCATTGTCGATATTATCTCGCGCACGGAAGATGCATTCCTTGAAACAAATGGCATCATCAAAGGCGCGATGAACCTGATTGATGGCGACCGGGCAGAACTGCTCTATGGCCGTATTAAAGGTCAGGTCACGGAAATGTCGGGTGGTAGTGCTGGTAATACCGCTGCAGGCGTTGCGAGCCTCGGTGGGCGTTCCGCCTTTTTTGGTAAGGTTGCAACAGACCATCTTGGCCGGGTTTTTTCCCATGATATTCGCGCACAGGGCGTAGCATTCGATACACGCGCACTGGAAAAAGGCTCACCGACTGCCCGTTCCATGATTTTCGTAACCGCGGATGGCGAGCGTTCGATGAACACCTATCTGGGTGCCTGCGTCGAGCTTGGGCCGGAAGATGTCGAAACCTCCAAAGTTGCCGATGCCCGCGTCACCTATTTTGAAGGGTATTTGTGGGACCCGCCACGCGCCAAGGAAGCCATTGTTCTGGCTTCCAAGATTGCGCATGAGCACGGCCGTCAGGTTGCCATGACCCTGTCAGATCCATTCTGCGTTGATCGCTATCGTGATGAGTTTCTTGATCTTATGCGCAGCCGCACGGTCGATATCGTTTTCGCCAATGAAGACGAAGCCAAGTCGCTCTATCAGACCAAGTCGCTTGATGAAGCTGTAGAAGCCATCCGCAAGGATTGCCCGCTGGCAGTCGTCACACGCTCGGAAAAGGGCGCGATCGTCATCACTGCCGATCAGACGCTGCATGTGCCAGCAATTGAGATCGAAGAGCTGATCGATACCACAGGTGCGGGTGATCTTTATGCCGCCGGTTTCCTTTATGGCTACACCAAGGACCGTTCGCTTGAAGATTGCGCGCGCTTAGGTTCGCTTGCAGCCGGTATGATTATTCAGCAGATGGGACCACGTCCGCTGGTCGATCTGAAGGCTGTAGCGACGCAGGCCAAGCTTATTTGATTAGAGTATTTCCAGCAAAAGTGCGAAGCGGTTTTGCGTGGGATAATTCTATAAAAACAAAGAGATAGATCGGTTTCAATGTTCAGTGTGACCTGGAACCGCTCTACTGATCAATCCGGACAATCCGGTCGCGCTTGAGTTCCTCCTCTGTGCGGCCGGGACGGCTTTTATAGACCGGTAGATTCCAGCCGAAATAAAGCGCACCGCCGCGCACGATAAAGGCTGTGAGTGCGGCCGCAAGCGCTGCAAAAATCGGATCAATCCCCAAGCGTTCTAGCACCACATAAAGACATGCACCGGCAAGAGCTGCGCTGACATAGATCTCGCGCCGCATAAGCACGGATGGCTCGCCTGCCACCATGTCGCGCAAAATGCCGCCAAGCGTTGCCGTAAAAATGCCGGTGACGATGGCAACGGATGGTCCAAAGCCGAGTGCCAAGCCTTTGGCCGCACCCACAACCGTATAGGCTGACAAGCCGATGGCATCGAACCACAGCAAAAGCCTGTAGCGTGATTCGACCAGATGTGCGGTGAAATAGACGATGATGGCGGCAGACGTTCCTGCCAGCAGATAAAACGGCTCAACTACCCAGAAAACCGGTGCGCCCAGCACCAGGTCGCGCATCGTACCGCCGCCGATGCCAGTCACATTGGCGAGAAAGATGAAGCCGATAATATCGAGCTGACGGCGTGATGCGGCGAGAGCGCCGGTGGCAGCGAAGACGAAAACCCCTGCAAAGTTTGCAAAATCAAAGATCGTCACGCACGGCCTCCCAGCTGATAAAGCATGTCGCGGAAAAGTGGGGACCGCCTTCGCAGGGAAATCAGTCCACTGGACTGATTTCTGTTCCCGCTACGATCCGATAACGACATGCGCAAAATAAAGAGATAGAGCGGGTGCAGCAGATACAATTAACAACGACACGCTCTAGTGTGTCGATAGTCCAATGGATAGCGGCAAAAAGAAAGAGCGGCGATGAACACGCCGCTCTTTCTCTTTGTTTTTATCGCATTATCCCACGCATCGCAGCAGGAAAAGAAATCAGTCCGGCGAACTGATTTCCCTGCGGAGGCGCTTCGCGCTTTTACTGGAAATGCTAATCAAGCATTGCTTTCAGGTGCCGTCTCGGCGGCAGCCTTTGGACCGCCCTTGGAAACGCCAACCATCGCCGGACGCAACACGCGGTCACCGATGGCGTATCCGGCCTGCATGACCTGCACGACCGTATTGGCTGGCAGATCAGGGTTAGGCACTTCGAAAATAGCCTGATGGAAGTTCGGGTCGAACTTTTCGCCTTCAGGGTTAAGCTTGGTCACGCCGTGACGCTCCAAAGCCTGAAGCATGGCGCGTTCGGTCATTTCCACACCTTCGGCAAGCGACTTGAGGTTGGCGTCGCTTTCCAGCGCGTCGGCAGGAATGGCTTCGTGTGCGCGGCTCAGATTGTCGGAAACCGAGAGCATGTCGCGGGCAAAATTTGTCACAGCATAGGTGCGTGCGTCCTGCACGTCGCGCTGTGTGCGCTTGCGCAGGTTTTCCATCTCTGCAACGAGACGCAGCATCTGATCTTTCAGTTCTGCATTGTCGGCTTCAAGTGCTGCAATGGTGTTTGCAGCCAGGCTCTCGGTGTCAACAGCTTCTTCTTCGACCTCGGCGCGTGCCTCAGCCTTGCGGCTTTTCAGAAAATCGTCGGCAGCACGCTTCAGCGCATCACGATCACGAGGATTGTTGATATCGCGCTGCTCAAGATCGGGGTTTTCGGGTGTATTCTTTTCATCAGCCATAATGCTTCTTCCGTCTTGAATAGTGTTTGGGCCGGATATCGAGTTTCGCGGCGTTAAAATCAAGGTCTAATTTCTTAGCCTTGGCAAGTCTGACACTTCATATCAGAAATTAGCGCAGCAATCGGGAGACAATCTGCGCGGTGTAGTCGACCATCGGCACGATGCGGGCATAGTTGAGCCGGGTTGGTCCAATGACGCCCAGAGCGCCAACAACACGCTGTTCGCTGTCACGATAAGGCGCGACCACCAGCGATGAACCGGAGAGCGAGAACAGCTTGTTCTCCGAGCCGATGAAAATTCGCACACCAGAACCCGATTCAGCCAGATCGAGGAGCTGGATCATGCCGTCCTTGGTTTCGAGGTCGTCGAACAGGTGGCGCAGGCGCTCAATATCTTCCTGTGCATGAATGTTCTCAAGCAGGTTGGCACGACCGCGCACGATGAGGCGTGCAGGCTGGTCAGAACCCGCACCGCTCCACACAGCCAGTCCCTGTGCAACAAGTTCCTGCGAGAGCTGATCAAGTTCCTGTCTGGTTTCTTCCGACAGCTTTTCCAGCTCCGATTTCGCTTCCGACAGTGTGTGGCCATGAATATGCGCGTTGAGAAAGTTGGAAGCCTCCACCAGCTGCGAAGCGGAGATACCAGCAGGCAGGTTCACAACGCGATTCTCGACATCGCCATTCTGCATCACCAGCACGGCAAGCGCGCGGGTCGGTTCAAGACGCACGAATTCGATATGTTTGAGGGCACCTTCGGCCTTGGTTGCAAGCACAAGGCCAGCACCACGCGAAAGGCCCGAAAGAACCTGACTGGCTTCTGTCAGCACGCTCTCTACCGAATTGTTCATGCCTGCCGAACGCACCTGTGCCTCAATGGAGGAGCGTTCATCAGGCGGCAGGTCGCCCACTTCCATGAAAGCATCGACAAAGAAGCGCAGACCGATCTGGGTTGGCAGACGCCCGGCGGAAATATGCGGTGCATAGATGAGGCCAAGATGCTCAAGGTCGCTCATCACATTGCGAATGGTGGCCGGCGAAAGACTATGCGGCAGCAGGCGCGACAGGTTGCGCGACCCGACCGGATCGCCATCATTGAGGTAACTGTCGACGATCAGCCGGAAAATATCGCGCGACCGCTGGTCGAGTGCATTAAGCAGCTGATGTTCCGGTGACTTGATCATGGTCTCAATGCGAACCCTTTGAATTGCAGACTATAAATATAAGCGAGCAACCCGATGCGTCAAAGGGTTTGGGTTTACAGTTTCACCTCTCTCAACACCTCTGTTGTAAGATACTGCGAAATTCCTTTTCATTCGAGCGCGACAAGCCTAAAAAGCCGCAACGAAAAACGAATTGAGGAAATACGATGCGTCCATCCAAGCGCGCTGCTGATGAAATGCGTGCCGTCTCTTTTGAGCGCGGCGTCTCCAAACATGCGGAAGGCTCGTGCCTCGTCAAGTTCGGCGACACCCACGTTCTGTGCACGGCAAGCCTTGAAGAAAAGGTGCCGGGCTGGATGCGCAATTCAGGCAAGGGCTGGGTCACTGCAGAATATGGCATGTTGCCACGTTCGACCGGCGACCGTATGCGCCGTGAAGCAGCCGCTGGAAAGCAGGGTGGTCGTACGCAGGAAATCCAGCGCCTTATCGGTCGTTCGCTGCGCGCAGTGGTTGATCTTCAGGCACTTGGCGAATTCCAGATCACGGTTGACTGCGATGTCATTCAGGCGGATGGCGGCACCCGTACAGCTGCGATCACCGGCGGTTGGGTTGCCCTTTATGATTGCCTGCGCTGGATGGAAGCGCGGCAGATGATCCGCTTTGAGAAGGTGCTTAAAGATCATATTGCGGCCATTTCCTGCGGCATCCACGAAGGTCAGCCTGTGCTTGATCTCGATTATGTCGAGGATTCGGCGGCAGAAACCGACAGCAATTTCGTGATGACCGGCAAGGGCGGCATTGTCGAAATTCAGGGTACAGCTGAAGGCGCACCATTCTCGGAAGAAGAGTTTGCAGCGCTTATGAAGCTTGCACGCGGCGGCATTAATCAGCTCGTCGAGTTGCAGAAGGCAGCACTTGCCTGATAGTTAAGGCCATCTCCATGAAAGAGGTGGCCGAAAATGCAGGCATCCCGCATTCTTGAAACCGCGCTCTATGTCCGTGATGTTGCTGAGGCGATTTCGTTTTATCGCGATATCATCGGGCTTGAGCCGGTGGGCAAGGTCAGTGAACGCAATGCATTCTTCCGCTGTGGCGACGGTATTTTACTGTTGTTTAAGGCGGAAGAAACTTTGAAGCCACCCGCGCCCGGATCGCTGCCGGTGCCACCGCATGGGACGATCGGTGCAGGGCATGTCTGTTTTGCAGCCACACGTCATGAGCTTGACGACTGGTGCAGCTATCTCGAAAAGCACGGGATTGCTATCGAGTCTGATTTCGAATGGCCCAATGGCGCACGTTCGATTTATTTTCGCGATCCCTCCGGCAATTCGCTGGAATTCGCTGAGCCGAAACTTTGGAGTTAAAAAATGCGGGTGCTTGAAAAAGGCAAACTGATCGTTGCATCGCACAATGCAGGCAAATTGCGCGAATTCGATGGGCTGATCGCCCCATTTGGCTTCGAGGTCAGTTCTGTTGCGGCTCTCGGCCTGCCGGAGCCGGAAGAAACCGGAACGACGTTTGAGCAGAATGCCTATATTAAGGCACTGGCCGCAGCAGAAGCCACAGGTTTGCCTTCTCTGTCTGACGATTCTGGCATGATGGTTGACGCGCTTGATGGCAATCCCGGCGTTTACACTGCTGACTGGGCGGAGACCGAAGACGGCACGCGCGATTTCAATATGGCGATGCAGAAGGTTGAAGATCTTCTGCAGGAAAAGGGTGCTCTCACCCCTGCCGAGCGTAAGGCGCGCTTTGTTTCGGTTATCTGCCTTGCATGGCCGGATGGTGAAGCACAATATTACCGCGGTGAAGTGGAAGGCACACTGATCTGGCCTCCGCGCGGCGATATTGGCTTCGGTTATGATCCGGTATTCAAGCCGGAAGGCTATGAAAAGACCTTCGGCGAAATGACTGCTGACGAGAAGCACGGCTGGACGCCGGGCGACGCGTCCGCGCTTTCGCATCGTGCGCGTGCCTTCAAGCTGTTTGCGGAAAAGGCGCTCGGTGTTGTTTCGGATATGCCCGAATGAACCATCATTTTTCTCCACCTGACGCTTCAGCGAATATTCTACCAATTGCGCGCGCAGATGGAGAAACGGCGTTTGGCGTTTATTTGCACTGGCCGTTCTGTCTGGCAAAATGTCCGTATTGCGACTTTAACAGCCATGTACGCCATCAGCCGGTTGACCAGCCACGCTTCGCGGAAGCTTTCAACCGTGAGATGGACACATTGCGCGCCCGCACAGGCCCGCGCACCGTCACCAGCATCTTTCTGGGCGGCGGTACGCCGTCGCTGATGCAGCCCTCGACGGTTGGCAGCCTGCTTGATGGTATTGCGTCGCGCTGGACTGTCGCGCCCGATATTGAAGTGACACTGGAAGCCAATCCGACAAGCGTGGAAGCTGATCGTTTCCGCGGCTATCGTGCAGCCGGCGTCAATCGCGTTTCGCTTGGCATCCAGGCACTGAACGATCCTGATCTGCGCCGTCTTGGGCGAATGCATTCGGTTGAAGAAGCCAAGGCCGCAATCCGGCTTGCGCGTGAAATTTTCCCGCGTCTGTCTTTCGATCTCATCTATGCACGTCCCAATCAGACGATTGAAGCCTGGCGTGAGGAGCTGAAAGAAGCCATCGGTCTTGCTGCCGATCATCTCTCGCTCTACCAGCTGACAATCGAAGAAGGCACACAGTTCTATAATCTCTGGAAGGCGGGCAAGCTCACCACGCCGGATCCGGATCATGCCGCCGCTCTTTATGAAGAAACGCAAAAGATCACCGCGGAACATGGTCTTCCGGCCTATGAGATTTCAAACCATGCGGTGCCGGGACGTGAATCCCAGCATAATCTGGTTTATTGGCGTTATGGGCAATATGTTGGTATCGGCCCCGGCGCGCATGGACGTTTTGTCGAAAACGGCTTGCGCACCGTTACAATGACCGAAAAGCACCCGGAAACATGGCTGGAAAAAGTGGCAAGTCACGGTCACGGTATTATCGAGGAAGAACATCTCGATGGTGAACCGCAGGGCGATGAATTTCTGATGATGGGCTTGCGGTTGCGCGAAGGCATTGATCTTGCGCGTTATCAGCGTCTGACCGGCCACGATATTGATCGCAAGCGTCTTGAAAGGCTGGTCGCATCGGGCATGATCGAAAAAATGGATGGAAGCTTCATCCGTGCAACGCCAGATGGCGCGCTCGTGCTTGATGCGCTGGTGGCTGATCTGGCGGCTTAGCGCATGTCGCGGGAAAGTGGGAACCGGTTTCCCGATAACGACATGCGTAAATAAGGACTGGTGATGAGTGAATTTTTGGACGAACAGAAACGCGAATTTGTTGTCGGTGGCACCGCCCAGCGTGCACGTCCGATCGAACCTGCGCTCTATATCGTCTCGACCCCGATTGGTAATCTCGGCGACATGACGCTGCGCGGGCTGGAAGTGCTTGCGAGTGCCGACATTGTGGCCTGTGAAGATACCCGCGTGACCCGCGTGTTGCTCGATCGCTATGGCATTTCGCGTCGCCCGATCAGCTATCACGAACATAATGCCGCTGAGGCAGGCGCAAAGCTGATCGCAGCCCTTGAAAGCGGCAAGAGTGTTGCGCTCGTTTCAGATGCAGGCACGCCACTTGTGTCCGATCCGGGCTTCCGCCTTGTGGGCGAGGCCCGTGAGGCAGGCATTCGTGTGGTGCCGGTGCCTGGTGCTTCAGCACTCCTTGCGGCACTGGCTGCTTCCGGACTTCCGACTGATGCATTCATGTTTTGCGGCTTTTTGCCGGTCAAACACGGCCAGAAGACATCCAAGCTCGAAAGCCTCAAGAATATCGAAGCAACGCTTGTATTCTATGAATCGCCCAACCGCACGGCGACAACGCTCGCCGATATGGCGGAGGTCTTTGGCGATGGGCGTGAAGCAGCCCTTTGCCGCGAGCTGACCAAAGCCTATGAAACCATCGTGACTGCAACTCTGGGTGAGTTGAAGCAGCAATTTGATGGCGAAGATCGTATTCGCGGTGAAGTCGTGTTGCTGGTTGGTCCGCCAACAGGAGAAGCCGGTCCGCAGAGCGAAGAGGATATCGACAAGCTGTTGCTGTCATTGTCGCAGGAATTGCCGCCATCAAAAGCTGCAGGCGAGGCAGCAAAGATGACTGGTGGGCAGAAATCAGTGCTGTATCAGCGCCTGATGCAATTGAAGGCGCAGGACTGATGAGTGAACTCCGCGAGAAAAAGCGTGTTGCTTTCTTTCGCGGACACAGCGCCGAGCGACTGGCAGCGTTTGCGCTTATGCTCAAAGGTTTTCGCATCGTGGCACGCCGCTACCGCACGCGGCTTGGCGAAATTGATCTGATCGCCCGGCGCGGCAATCTTGTTCTCATTGTTGAAGTCAAAGCACGGACAAGCGTTGAAGCAGCGCAACTTGCCGTCACGCCGCAGGCCATGCGTCGTATCGAGGCGGCTGCCGATATGTGGCTGCAACGCCAAAAAGACTACGCACAATTATCGCTGCGCTTTGACCTCGTAGCTGTTCTGCCACGTCGCTGGCCAAAGCACTTGCCAGCATTTTTTACGTCGGGCAATTATAGCTAGTCACGCATCGGCCCAAAAATCGAAATCGATTTTTGGAAAGCTCGATGCGCATTTTTAGTGTTTGAGCGTCCTTTGTGCGTCCAATAGGGCGCACGGCGCTCAAATGCTAATCCTACAAAAATTATGGGATATAATTTGAGGCAAACAGGAATTAAAATCCTCATAATGCCTTTTCAGAGAAAAAGTGATGCTCCGCGCGATTTGCGCACGCAAGCCCGTTTCTTATAAAATTTCGCCAGCCCGGGGATAATGCCAGCAGTCTTAAAAAGGATACTGCTGTGGCTCTCGCGTCCCAACGACTTCTTGCTGATTTTCCTGCCTTCTTCCGTGTTTCGGAAGAGGTAGTGGTTATTGTTGGCGGCGGCGAAGAAGCGCTCAACAAAGCGCGGCTCGTGGCACAGACGTCCGCTCGTTTGCGCATCATTGCGCAAGAGCTTGAACCAGCCTTGGCGAGCTTCATCGAAAGCCACAGTTCGGAACATGTTTCTCAAGCTTTTAGCGCCGATCTTCTTGAAGGTGCGAAGCTGGTTTTTGTCGCCACGGGTGATGAAGATCAGGATCGCGCCATTGCAGCATCGGCCAAAGCGCTGAAAATTCCAGTCAACGTTGTCGACCGTCCTGCACTCTGCGATTTCCTGACCCCTGCCATTGTGAACCGAGCGCCGATTGCAATTGCGATTGGCACCGAAGGCTCGGCCCCTGTGCTGGCACAGATGGTGCGTGCGCGCATTGATGCGGCCTTCTCGCCACGCCTTGGTGAGCTTGCACATTATGCCGAAAGTTGGCGTCCGCTGGTCGAAAAGCTTTTGCCAAAAGGTTTGGCGCGCCGCAGTTTCTGGCGTGGGTTCTTCTCCGGCTCCGTAGCGCGTGCTGTTGAAAACGGTGATCGCGAAGAAGCATACAAAGCTGCAAATGAATTAATCGAGCAAAGAGAACATGCTGCCGGTTATGTCTGGCTCGTTGGTGCCGGTCCGGGTGCAGAAGATCTGCTGACCCTGCGCGCACATCGCGTTCTGATGGAAGCTGACGTGATTGTGCATGACGCACTGGTGCCGGAAGGCGTGATTGCCATGGGGCGTCGTGATGCGGAGCGTCTTTCGGTCGGCAAGCGCAAGGGATGCCATTCCAAGAGCCAGAACGAGATCAATGATCTGCTCGTCAGCCTTGGTCGCGAGGGCAAGCGTGTGGTGCGTCTGAAAGCGGGCGATCCGCTGGTCTTTGGCCGTGCGGGCGAAGAAATGGCAGCATTGCGTTCAGCTGGTATCGGCTTTGAAATCGTGCCGGGCATCACGTCTGCTTTTGCAGCTGCTGCCGATATGGAACTGCCGCTCACCTTGCGTGGTGTGGCCTCCTCGCTGGTATTCACGACGGGCCACGACATGGCAGGCGATGTGCTGCCGGGCTGGGCCAAGCTTGCCGTCTCCGGGGCAACGATTGCCGTCTATATGGGCTCAAGCGTTGCAGCCTCGGTTGCTAGCCGTTTGATCTCTGCTGGTCTGCATGAAGATACGGCTGTCGCGGTTGTTGAGAATGCCAGCCGCAAGGATAAGCGGCTGTTTCATGGAACATTGAAAGATCTGCCGTCTCTGGAAGAGCGCAAAGAACTCTCCGGTCGGGTCATGGTCATCATCGGCGATGCTGTTGCAGGCGCCGCTATCGACAAAGCGCAGGCGCTGGCGGTTAGACCCGTTGCAGTCGCGGCTTAAATCAGGAGTCGGAAAAATGGTTGTAAAAGTTCTCACTGCAAACCGGCTCATCGATGGACAGGCTGTGTGGCTTGGCGCTGATGGTTCATGGCAGGAAACGATTGATGGCGCGCTCGTTGCCCGTCATGCGGAAGCTGTCAGCGCACTTGAAGAAGCGGGCAAGGTGGCAGCAAAAGCCAATCTGGTTGTCGACGTGAATGTCATCGATGTCGAAGAGCGTGATGAAGGGCTTTATCCCATTCGCCTCCGCGAACGTATCCGACTCTCCGGGCCCACCATCATTACGCTTGGTCAACCAGCGTTAAAGCAAGCCTCCTGATCTGAATATCGGAAGTAAATATGTATCGTTATGATGAATTTGACCGCGACTTTGTTGCGGCCCGCGTTGCACAGTTCAAGGATCAGGTTGGGCGTCGCCTTTCTGGCGAATTGACGGAAGACCAGTTCAAGCCTTTGCGGCTGATGAACGGCCTTTATCTGCAATTACATGCCTATATGCTGCGTGTTGCGATCCCTTATGGCACATTGTCGAGCCGCCAGCTGCGCAGGCTTGGCTCCATTGCGCGGAATTATGATCGTGGCTTCGCACATTTCACGACGCGTCAGAACATCCAGTACAACTGGCCAGCACTGAAAGACGTGCCGCAAATTCTCGAAGAGCTTGCGGGAGTCGAAATGCATGCGATACAGACTTCAGGCAATTGCATTCGCAATGTGACGGCGGATCATTTTGCCGGCGCTGCACATGATGAAGTAGCCGATCCGCGCCCGCTGGCAGAAATTCTGCGGCAGTGGTCGTCGTTGCATCCGGAGTTTTCCTATCTCCCACGCAAGTTCAAGATTGCGATTGTCGGTTCTGAGCATGATCGTGCTGCCATTCAGGTGCACGACATTGGCCTGCAGCTGAAAAAGAACGAAGCAGGCGAACTCGGTCTCGCCGTCTATATCGGTGGTGGTCAGGGGCGCACGCCGATGATTGCCAAGAAAATCCGCGATTTCCTGCCGCTTGAGGACATGCTGACCTATGTGACGGCTATCGTCCGCGTCTATAATCTCTATGGACGCCGCGATAACAAATATAAGGCACGCATCAAAATCCTCGTTCATGAAACTGGGGTCGAGCCGCTGGTGCAAGAGATCGATGCTGAGTGGGAACAGATCCGTTACGGTGATCTGAAACTGCCGCAGCGCGATATTGATGCGATTGAAAGTTACTTCCGGATGCCGGATCTGCCGCAGCGTCCCGAAGGGTGGGAAATTCTGGCGGTCACGCAGAAATCCGACGCTGATTTTGCGGCATGGATCAAGCGCAATGTTACGCCACACAAGAACCCGGATTATGCCGTTGTCACGATTTCGCTGAAACCCATTGGCGGGATCCCGGGTGATGCCAGTGCGGAGCAGATGGAACTGGTGGCGGATATTGCCGAGACCTATTCTTTCGATGAAATCCGCGTCAGCCATGAGCAGAATCTGGTTCTGCCGCATGTGGCCAAGGCCGACCTCCCGGCGGTCTATGATCTGCTTCAATCAGATGGTCTGGTTACGGCCAATGCCGGTCTGATTACCGACATCATCGCATGTCCCGGCCTTGACTATTGCGCGCTTGCCAATGCGCGCTCGATCCCGGTTGCGCAGCGCATTTCTGAGCGTTTCGGTGATCAGCAGCGCCAGCTTGAAATTGGCGATCTCAAGATCAAGATTTCCGGCTGCATCAATGCCTGCGGTCATCACCATGTCGGCCATATCGGTATTCTTGGCGTCGAGAAAAAGGGCGAAGAGCTTTACCAGATCACGCTTGGTGGTTCGGGTGACGAGCATTCGTCGATTGGCGACATCACCGGACGTGGATTTTCTTCTGAAGAAGTGGTCGATGCGATTGAAACCGTGGTCGATACCTATCTCGGTTTGCGCGCAAACAACGAAGAGACTTTCCTTGCTGCCTATCGCCGGGTGGGCATGGATCCGTTTAAACGCGCGCTTTATGGAGAAGTGAGCCGTGCGGCCTGACCTTGATCCCAATTCAGATCTGAGTGCAGATCAGAGGGCGGAGGCGCAAGCCCGTCTTTTGGAGGGAAGCCATGGGGCTTCCTCTCCGCAAGAGGTGATTGCGCTCAGCACGCGCGAACTCTTTGATGGGGGAATTGCAGTCGTTTCATCATTCGGTGCTGAATCGGTTGTGCTGTTACACATGATTTCCGAGATCGATCCGGCAACGCCGGTTCTGTTTCTCGACACGGGCAAGCATTTCCGCGCAACGCTCGATTATCGGCATGATCTCGTGGATCGGTTGGGACTTCTCGATGTGCAGGATATATTGCCGCTTGTGGAAAACGTGAAAGCCGATGATCCTTTCGGCGCTTTGTCGATGACAGACAAGGACCGCTGTTGCTTCATTCGCAAGGTGGAACCGATGGCGCGCGCTGTCGCCCCCTATCGTGCGTGGATGACCGGCCGGAAGCAGTTTCAGGCTTCGACCCGTAATGCTTTGCCGGTTTTTGAATCGGTCGGCCCGCGTATTCGCATCAATCCGCTAGCGCATATGAGTGCGGAAGATTTGCGTGCCTATGCGCGTGTGCACGATCTCCCCGTCCACCCGCTGACAGAGCAGGGCTATCGATCAATCGGCTGTATGCCCTGCACACGACCGGTCGGCGATGACGAAGATCAGCGAGCCGGACGTTGGGCCGGATCGGAAAAGACCGAATGCGGCATCCATCTGACGGGCCTTGCCGATAGCCTAAAGCGCATACCGAAAAGTGTGTAGCGGTTTTCGGGTAAGATGCGCGTGAAAAAAAGTAATATAGGGGTTTAGGACCAGAAATGAGTGAGACAACAGCTGAAACGAAGCTCTGGTCTGAGCAAGGCTTTCGTGAAGACGACTATATTTTTGCCGACGATCTGGAAATCGCGGGGGATGCGCCCGCAATCATCATCCCTTTGGCCGTCTGGCTGGGACTTGATGAGGAGAAACGCCGCTCTTCCAATCGCCGTATCGGTGTGTCGGTAACACCGGGTGAGAAGATCGAGCCACTGCTTGATCATCTGGCAGGCTTGCCGGTCATTGCCTTAGAGTTTCCGGCCTTCAATGATGGCCGCTCTTATTCAAAAGCAGAAGTTCTGCGTCGTGCAGGTTTTGAGGGCGAATTGCGTGCAACGGGCGATGTGCTGATCGATCAGGCGGCTCTTATGCTGCGCACTGGTTTTGACAGCCTTCAGGTGACAAACAAGGTCGCTCAAAGCCGCCTTGGCGAACAGCGTCTCGTGGATACGCCCGGATATTATCAGCCCGGCCGTGGCTCGGTGCAGCAGGAAGGTGGGTTTGCCTGGCGTCGGGTAAAGGCAGGCTAATTCTTAGCAATCACCTTTTTGTGGTTTTGCTTGTTCGCTTGATGGGGTAGATACGCGTCAAAGCATTTCCAGCAAAAGTGCGAAGCGGTTTTGCGTCGGATAATGCGTCACAAAAAAAGATAGAGCGGTCAAAGGTTTCATAGTGACCCGAACCGCTCTGGATTTGGAGACGAGACGTGATCCGCCACATTGTTTTCTTCAGCGTCAAGCCAGATCAGGACATCGATGTCGTCCGCAAGGGCTTGGAGCAGTTGGGCACCATTCCTTATTCTGACGTGTTTGAAGTTCTGCCGAACTCCAAGGTCGACCCGATGGGCAACGCGATTGATCTTGTTGTCTATGCGGAGTTCAAGGATGAAGAAGCGCTTTTCGCTTACAAAAACCATCCGACCTATGACGCATCCACGCAATATGTGCGTCCTATGCGTGAGCTGCGCTTCTCCGCTGATGTCGTGACCGACAAGGGCTGATTATTCAGCCTCTGGTCGTGCCTGCAAAGGCAGGCCGCCGAACAAATCCGGCTCTAGCGATGTTTTCGCGCGTTCGATGTTGAGCAGGCGTAGCTTGGTCGCCGTGCCACCCGCAGCCGAAAAACCGCCAACCTTGCCATTGGAGCCCAAAACCCGATGGCAGGGGACAATGATCGGAAACGGATTTTTGCCAAGCGCGTAGCCCACTGCCTGAGAAAGACTGACATCGCCAAGCCTGCGCGCGATTGCGCCATAAGTGATGGTCTCGCCCGCTTTCAACTCGAGAAGGATTTCATAGACCTGTCTGTTGAGGTCTGGTACCGAATCAAGCGCCAGCGGTGTTTGCGAGAAATCCGGATCGCCACCATCAAGCAGCACGCGAACCTTGTCTATCGCTTCGCTGACATAGGTGGGTGGGTTCAATGCTTCCGTGTCCGAAAAGCGTGACTGAAGCCGATAGCGCGTTTCGTTTTCGTCGGCATCACCAATCTCCACGCCGATAATTTTACCGGCATGCCAGGCGATCCCGCAGGGGCCAATAGCTGTGTCGAAAGTGCTGATGCCGGTCGAATCCATGAGCGGTAATATAGCACCATCTTCGCGGCTTTGCGGCAACGACTCTGTGATCAGTCGCAACAATTGCAGCGAAATGGTTGAAGAACGGCGAAAATAGTGATTGTGTGAGAACAACCCGCCATGGAACATGACAGCTGGTCATGTCTTCAAATGGCCAAATGATTGAGAGATATCTTCCGTCGCGTATTTGATGTGATCGGAACGAGGAAATTTAGATGGACGATTACGAACGCTATGCCACAGGGCTGATGATCGTTTTTGGTGCGCTGATTGTCGGTGCGCTGATGGCGGCCAATCTTTACCACGGCGACAAGCCCGGTTTCCTTTTCGCGCTGGGTGCGGCGGTGGTGGGCTGGTTCTCTGCTTTTGCCGTGCTTTTCGACAAGCCGCGCGTTTATGGCGTGATGATCGCTGTAGCCATCGGCCTGGTCGCAGCTTCGATCGGCGCTTTCGTAACCTGATTTTCGCGACATATCGTTATGAAAAAGCCCCGGATTTCCGGGGCTTTATTATTTTATTGCATGTCTTCATCCCAAAACCGGTATCACCGTTTGGGAGACATGCTTTAAATATAGGGCGAATAGCACTGGCGACGTGGGCCGTAATTGGGCTGGAACGTATTGTCGTAAGCACGATATGACCGATAACGGTTATAGCACCAGCGTACATGCGCATTGCCACCGCCGCGATATATCGGGGCAGGGCGATAACGCGGTGGGTGATGACGATAGCGTGGTGGTGGCCCCCAATTCCGGTAGTGCGGCCTGTAGTGCCTATAGCCATCGCGATATCGTGGATGATGGTGACGCCAGCCACGTCTGTCTCCACGATAGTCGTAATATTGAACATTTTCGACCGGTGCCTGTGCACCATGGCTGACGGCGGGGGCTATCAGTGCTGCCGGTTGCGCTGCATTGGCGCTAGCGGTTATGGCAGGTACGCCTATGCCAAGTGACAGACACGCTGCGAAGAAGGAAGATGCAAATCTCTTCATTGGTTTCTCCCTAAAATAGTGGCTTTGTTATCAACGTCCCTGAGGCGATTTTGATCCCGCATTGTGGCGGGTAGGTGGCTGGGAAAACTCACTTTTTCTTCGCGCTAGCAACAGTTGGGTGAAGGCGCGAACAGCGATCGAAATTACTCTATCAGAATTGACATAAAGATATGTTTATGTCATTAAGCGGGTCTTGTGCGCTACGCGTTCGCTAAGAGCGATCAAACGTGCGCTCAATAAGGCAATCTGCGCATCGCATTATCAGAAAATCCTTTGCGGATTTCGGGCGGTGCTGTAGCGATGAAGCGTATTGGAGCACATCCCGAAAAGTGTGAAACGGTTTTCGGAACAAGATGTGCGTTGAACAAATAGATAGAGCATTTCCAACGACCCGAAATAAACTGGGAATGCTCTATAATACAGGCGGTAATCCCCTATGACGTCTTCCCTCGATAATCTTTTTGGTTCAACGGCAGCAAAGCCGGACGGTTCGGAAGTGCTTGCAGCACTGACCAAAGCCGCAAGTGAGCGCATTCTGATTCTCGACGGGGCCATGGGTACGCAGATTCAGGGCCTGGGCTTTCACGAAGAGCATTTTCGCGGCGAGCGTTTCGGTTCCTGCGATTGCCAGCTTCAGGGCAACAACGACCTTTTGACGCTCACCCAGCCAAAGGCGATTGAAGAAATTCATTATGCCTATGCTATAGCCGGGGCCGACATTCTCGAAACCAACACATTCTCATCGACGACCATCGCGCAGGCCGATTACGGTATGGAAGATGCCGTCTATGAGCTGAACCGTGATGGCGCGCGCCTAGCCCGTCGCGCAGCAATCCGTGCGCAACAGAAAGATGGTCGCCGCCGCTTTGTTGCAGGTGCGTTGGGGCCAACAAACCGTACCGCTTCGCTGTCGCCGGATGTCAACAATCCCGGTTATCGTGCCGTCACTTTTGACGATCTGCGTATTGCCTATGCCGATCAGATCCGTGGGCTGATCGATGGTGGCTCCGACATTATTCTCATTGAGACGATCTTCGATACGCTGAACGCCAAGGCAGCTGTCTTTGCGGCTGAAGAAGTGTTCATTGAGAAGGGCGTGCATCTGCCGGTGATGATTTCCGGCACGATCACCGATCTTTCGGGCCGCACGCTTTCTGGTCAGACGCCAACGGCGTTCTGGTATTCGCTGCGCCATGCCAAGCCTTTCACCATCGGGCTCAATTGCGCGCTCGGTGCCAATGCAATGCGCGAACATCTCGCGGAAATCGCTGGCATTGCCGATACATTTGTCTGCGCCTATCCGAATGCTGGCCTGCCAAACGAGTTCGGCCAGTATGACGAAAGCCCAGAAGCTATGGCAGCCCAAATCGAGGATTTTGCACGCGAAGGCCTCGTTAATGTGGTGGGTGGCTGCTGTGGTTCGACGCCTGATCATATCCGTGCAATAGCCGCTGCTGTCGCCAAGCATCCACCGCGCAAGCCGGTCAAGGTGCCGCCGCTGATGCGTCTGTCGGGCCTCGAGCCATTCACGCTGACCAAGGATATTCCTTTCGTCAATGTCGGCGAGCGGACGAACGTTACCGGCTCCGCCCGTTTCCGTAAGCTCATTAAGGCTGGCGATTATTCGACAGCGCTTGATGTGGCGCGTGATCAGGTGGAAAACGGCGCACAGATCATCGACATCAACATGGATGAAGGTCTGATCGACAGCCAGAAGATCATGGTTGAATATCTCAACCTGATCGCGGCAGAGCCGGATATCGCGCGCGTTCCGGTAATGATCGACAGCTCCAAGTGGGACGTGATCGAAGCTGGCCTGAAATGCGTTCAGGGCAAGCCGATCGTCAACTCGATTTCGCTGAAAGAAGGCGAAGAAGCCTTCCTGCATCATGCGCGTCTGGTGCGTGCCTATGGTGCTGCAGTTGTCATCATGGCATTTGACGAAACGGGACAGGCCGACACGGAAGAGCGCAAGGTCGAAATTTGTACCCGCGCTTACAAGATTCTGACCGAGCAGGTTGGCTTCCCGCCGGAAGACATCATCTTCGATCCGAATGTCTTTGCGGTCGCGACCGGCATTGACGAGCATAATAATTACGGTGTCGATTTCATCGAAGCGACGCGCAAGATCACCGAAACACTGCCGCACGTCCATATTTCGGGCGGGGTATCAAACCTGTCCTTCTCGTTCCGCGGTAATGAGCCGGTGCGCGAAGCGATGCACGCTGTCTTCCTTTATCATGCCATTCAGGTTGGTATGGATATGGGTATCGTCAATGCCGGCCAGCTGGCGGTCTATGACACGATTGATCCAGAACTGCGTGAAGCCTGCGAAGATGTGGTGCTGAACCGTCGCGATGATGCGACCGAACGGCTGCTCGAAATTGCAGAACGTTTCCGTGACAGCGGCACCAAGGAAGCCAAGGCGCAGGATTTGAGCTGGCGCGAATGGCCGGTTGAAAAGCGGCTTTCCCATGCGCTGGTCAACGGCATTACTGAATATATTGAAGCAGATACCGAAGAAGCGCGTCAGGCGGCTGCGCGCCCACTGCATGTTATCGAAGGTCCGCTGATGGCTGGTATGAATGTCGTGGGTGATCTGTTCGGCTCGGGTAAGATGTTTCTGCCGCAGGTGGTCAAGTCCGCCCGCGTGATGAAGCAGGCTGTTGCTGTGCTTCTGCCTTACATGGAAGAAGAAAAGCGCCTGAATGGCGGTGAAGGTCGCCAGAGTGCCGGTAAGGTGCTGATGGCCACTGTGAAGGGCGACGTGCACGACATCGGCAAGAACATTGTCGGCGTGGTTCTCGCCTGTAACAATTACGAGATCATCGATCTTGGCGTGATGGTGCCAACACAGAAAATTCTCGATACGGCTCGCGCTGAAAATGTCGATGTGATTGGTCTTTCAGGACTCATCACGCCATCGCTCGATGAGATGGTGCATGTGGCGGCTGAAATGGAGCGCGAAGGCTTCAACGTGCCGCTGCTGATCGGTGGCGCTACGACCAGCCGCGTGCATACTGCCGTGAAAATCCATCCGCGTTATGAGCAGGGACAGGCGGTCTACGTGATCGATGCCAGCCGTGCGGTAGGTGTTGTTTCCAATCTGTTGTCGCCTGAAAACAAGGGCGCTTATGTCGAGGGCATCCGTGAGGAATATGCCAAAGTTGCGGCAGCTCACGCCCGCAATGAGGCAGAAAAGAAGCGCCTGCCACTGGCACGTGCGCGCGAAAACGCGCACAAGCTCGACTGGGACGCCTACACACCGCCCAAGCCGACATTCCTTGGCACCAAAACATTCGAGAACTACGATCTCGCAGAGATTGCTCGCTATATCGACTGGACGCCATTCTTCCAGACATGGGAGATGAAGGGCCGTTATCCGGCTATTCTCGAAGATGAGAAGCAGGGTGAGGCAGCGCGTCAGCTTTGGGCGGATGCGCAGGCTATGCTCGCAAAGATCATTGACGAGAAGTGGTTTGCACCGCGTGGCATAATCGGTTTCTGGCCTGCCAATACGGTGGGCGACGATATTCGTCTCTTTACCGATGAAAGCCGCAAGGAAGAACTCGCAACCTTCTTCACGCTGCGTCAGCAATTGTCAAAACGTGATGGTCGTCCGAATGTCGCTATGTCCGATTTTGTTGCACCCGCCGATAGCGGCAAGCAGGACTATGTCGGTGGCTTCGTCGTCACGGCGGGTATTGAGGAAGTGGCAATTGCCGAACGTTTCGAGCGGGCCAATGACGATTACTCGTCCATTCTCGTGAAGGCACTGGCTGACCGCTTCGCGGAAGCCTTTGCCGAACTGATGCATCAGCGCGTTCGCAACGAGTTCTGGGGCTATGCGCCGGGTGAAGATCTGTCGAATGATGATCTGATCCACGAGCGTTATGCGGGTATCCGTCCGGCACCGGGTTATCCGGCGCAGCCTGACCACACCGAAAAGAAGACCTTGTTCGAGCTGCTGGATGCCACAGCGCAAACCGGCGTCGAACTGACGGAAAGCTATTCCATGTGGCCGGGTTCGTCCGTGTCGGGCCTCTATATCGGCCATCCGGAAAGCTATTATTTCGGCGTTGCCAAGGTAGAACGTGATCAGGTCGAAGATTACGCGAACCGCAAGGGCATGAGCGTTGAGGAGGTCGAGCGCTGGCTTGGGCCGATCCTCAACTACATTCCCGGTCAGGCACCGGAGCCGGTTGAAGCTGCTGCATAAATAGTTGCTAAATTACGCTCATATAAAAGCCCCGCATTGCGGGGCTTTTATACTTAATTTACTAAAATTATATTCATTATGAATAAGTATGTGTTTTGTAAAAAGGCCGGATTATCCTGAAATCATTATCGGTGGATGCCCCTGGAATCATGTGTTATGTAATACAGGTGGCTCACGGTTTGGTGGTCGATGATTTGAATTCCCGGATTCCGGCGCCATAGAATCCTTCAAAGTTTATATTTGTTTTTCTGGCAATGTACTGATGCCGGAGTGTGCCTGATTGCTGCGTTTTTCAGAGTAAATATTGCTTCATAGGAACAATGTTGGGATTTATGCAATGAAATGGGAAGATTTATACGAAAGAATACAAATATCCGACAACGCAGATAATTCATTTGAACACGTTTGTTCTTATGCGGAAGCAATCGGGTTTCAGTATGTTTCCTACGTTATGTGTGTGCCCTCATTGAACAGTGTCGCGCGGTGGTTGCGTTTTGAAACATTGCCGGAAGGCTGGCGGGAGCATTATGCCGCAAAAAAATATGCCGAAATCGACCCAATTCTCAAGCGCGGGATGAACAGCATAGATCCGCTCGTTTGGTCGGCACGACAGTTTGCCGATGCTCCGCAAATATGGGCGGACGCACAAGGCTTTGGCTTGAGGGCAGGTATTTCTCAGCCGTGCTGGGCCGCGCAGGGCGTCTTTGGCGTACTCACATTCCTTCGCGATAAACCAGCTTTGTCAGATGGCGAAGTTTCGATGCTGCGTCGGCAGATGCAGATTGTAACCAACCTTCTGCATCTTGCTATGTACGAGCATCTTGATGTTCCGAGCATCAATTGTGTAGCAGAGGTCAATCTCACAGCGCGTGAACGCGAAATCCTGCGCTGGACGAGCGAAGGCAAGACTGCCGAGATTATTGGCACAATTCTCAATATCTCGACCCGGACGGTGAATTTCCATATCAGCAACGTCCTCACCAAACTCGTTGCGGTCAACAAGGTGCAGGCCGTCGCCAAGGCGCGTACTTTTGGCCTTCTGTAGCGCCGATCATTTCTTCGACGGTATGGTTCGAAGGATGCTCCAGCCCTTGTTAGACAAAAGTTTTACCCCTGCAAATTTAGCTTAATACCACAATTTTAGTAGTATTTTCCGTAACTTGGGCGAAAATCGGGCTTTTCGATTTGGCGCAAGTTTCTTCCTCCATCTGGCTTAAAACAGGCAAGTTTTCGCTCAAGCGTTTCGCAATACGCGATAGCATACTTTTCCTTTTGCCCTGCCTTTCATGACAATGCGCGTCATAGCAAACCAGCGATTTAGCCAGTTGAGCTGGCCTCCCGGAGATATCGACGTGCATCATGCATCCCTGAACAAGAACCTGACGCATCTTCAGCGTCTGGAAGCAGAAGCAATTCATATTTTCCGCGAAGTTGCCGCGACCTTCTCCAACCCGGTTATGCTGTATTCGGTGGGTAAAGATTCCTCTGTCATGCTGCATCTGGCGATGAAGGCGTTTTATCCGGCTCCTCCGCCATTTCCGTTCCTGCATGTCGATACGACCTGGAAATTCCGCGAGATGATCGAGTTTCGCGATGCGCAAGCCCGCGAAAAGGGCTTTGAGCTGCTGGTTCATATCAATGAAGACGGTGTGCGCGATGGTGTTGGCCCATTCACGCATGGCTCAAACGTCCATACCCATGTCATGAAGACAGTGGGTTTGCGGCAGGCGCTTGATAAATACAAGTTTGATGCCGCCTTTGGCGGTGCGCGTCGCGATGAGGAAAAATCCCGCGCCAAGGAGCGCATTTTTTCATTCCGCAATGCTCAGCACGGCTGGGACCCGAAGAACCAGCGTCCGGAAATGTGGAAGGTCTATAATACCCGTGTTGCAGCCGGTGAATCGATCCGTGTCTTCCCGCTTTCCAACTGGACCGAACTCGATATCTGGCAGTATATCCTGCAGGAAAACATCCCGATTGTGCCGCTTTATTTTGCCGCTCCCCGCCCGGTGGTGGAGCGCGACGGCATGTTGATCAAACTCGATGATGACCGCATGACGTTGCGTCCCGGTGAAAAGGTGGAAGAACGACTGGTGCGCTTCCGCACACTGGGCTGCTATCCGCTGACGGGTGCTATTGAATCAAGCGCCACAAATCTCTCCGATATTGTCGAAGAAATGCTGATCGCCCGCACCTCCGAGCGGCAGGGTCGTGCCATTGACCGTGATGAAGCGGGCTCGATGGAAAAGAAGAAGCGTGAGGGCTATTTCTGATGAACGCTGTATTGAAACCCTCTGTAACAAGTGCAGCCGTCAGCGATTTTCTCGCCGATCAGGAACGCAAGACGCTGCTCCGCTTTCTCACCTGCGGTTCGGTCGACGATGGTAAGTCCACGCTGATCGGGCGACTTCTCTATGACACAAAGCTGATCTTTGAGGACCAGCTGGCGACGCTGAAGAACGACAGCCGTAAATTCGGCACCACGGATGACGATTTCGACTTTGCGCTGCTGGTCGATGGTCTGGAAGCCGAACGCGAACAGGGCATTACTATCGATGTAGCCTATCGCTTTTTCTCAACCCCACGCCGCAAGTTCATCGTGGCCGACACGCCGGGCCATGCGCAATATACGCGCAACATGGCGACAGGTGCTTCGACGGCCGATCTTGCGGTGGTGCTGATCGATGCGCGGCAGGGCGTGCTGACACAGACCCGCCGCCATAGCTTCATCGCTTCGCTATTAGGCATCCGGCACATTGTCGTGGCCGTCAACAAGATCGATCTGGTTGATTTCTCAAAAGATGCTTTTGATCGTATTGTTGCTGATTATATGAGCTTCGCCAAAGATTTGGGCTTTGCCAGCATTCAGGCAATCCCGCTGTCGGCACGCTTTGGCGATAATGTCAGTAGCCCCTCATCGCGCATTGGCTGGTATGAAGGCCCCTATCTGCTGGAACATCTGGAAACAGTGCGTCTTGAAGCGGATAGTATCGGCAAGCCGTTCCGCTTCCCGGTGCAGTATGTGAACCGGCCAAACCTCGATTTCCGCGGTTTTGCAGGCACGGTTGCCTCAGGGTCGATTGCCGAGGGCGATACGGTCGTGGTTGCAAAGTCGGGCAAGCAATCGAAGGTTAAGCGCATCGCTACCTATGATGGCGATTTGGCTCGCGCAACCGAAGGGCAGGCGGTGACGCTGGTTCTCGAAGACGAGATCGAAGTCTCTCGTGGCAACATGCTGGTGGGTGCAGAAGCGCGCCCGGAAGTGGCGGATCGTTTCAGCGCCAATATTGTGTGGTTCGGTGAAGAGGCCTTGCAGCCGGGGCGCTCCTATCTGCTGCGTACCGAAACCGACCAGACGCCGGTGACGATCAGCGAGATTAAATATCGCACTGACGTCAATACTTTTGCGCGGGAAGAAGCGACACGACTTGACCTCAATGAAGTTGGTCTCTGCCATCTTCAGACAGCGGACCAGATCGTTTTCGATCCCTATTCGGACAATCGCGTGACGGGTGCTTTCGTGCTGATTGATCGGCTCACCAATGCAACGGTGGGTGCTGGCATGATCGATCAGGCACTGCGTCAGGCAACGAATGTGCATTTGCAGGCTTTCGATCTCGACAAACAGGCGCGGGCTGCGCAGAAATTCCAGAAACCGGCTGTGCTTTGGTTCACAGGTCTGTCCGCTTCGGGGAAATCCACCATCGCCAATCGGCTTGAACAGCGGCTTCATGCGCTTGGCAAGCACACCTATCTGCTGGATGGCGATAATGTCCGTCATGGCCTTAACAGCGATCTTGGTTTCTCTGATGAAGACCGGGCTGAGAATATCCGCCGCGTTGGCGAGGTAGCGGGTCTTATGGCCGATGCCGGGCTGATTACGCTGGTTTCGTTCATTTCGCCGTTCCGTTCCGAACGCGATCGTGTGCGGTCGCGTTTGCCGGAGGGTGAATTCATCGAAATCTTCGTCGATACGCCGATTGAGGAATGCATGGCGCGTGATCCAAAGGGGCTTTATGCGCAGGCTCTACGTGGTGAGATCAAGGCTTTCACAGGCATAGACTCACCCTATGAAGCACCGCTTTCGCCGGAGCTGCATCTCAACACTGCAGGTCGTGACATTGACGAACTGGTCGCGGAAGTGGAAAAGTATCTGGCCGAGCGTGGTGTTATCGGCAGCTATGGCAGTGATTCCTGGTCGATTTGAGAAATGACAACAGCAGCCTTCCCTAAAGCCGATCCGAACGGCAAAGCTTTGCTGAGCCTTCTCGAGGATGCAGCCCTTGAGGCTGGTCGCGTCATTATCAAACATTACACGGATGGTTGTGCGGTCCATTCCAAGAAGGATCAGTCGCCGGTAACGGAAGCGGATCAGGCGGCAGAAGCTGTAATCCTAACTGCTCTTGCATCGGTTGCACCAAGCATTCCGGTGGTGGCCGAGGAAGAAGCGGCTGCAGGCCGTCTGCCTGCACATCTGGGCCGGAAATTCTTTCTGATCGATCCGCTTGACGGTACGCGCGAGTTTCTGCTGCGTAATGGCGATTTCACGGTGAATATCGCACTTATTGAGGATGGAGTGCCGGTGCTGGGCCTTGTCTATGCGCCTGTGCGCAACCTGCTTTATGTGGGGAGCCGTGAGGGTGCAAAGGAAGCGGCAACATCTGCCGACCATCAGATTATAAGCAGGCGCCCGATTGCCGCTCGCATCGCGCCATCTGAAAAGGTTGTGGTGTGCAGTCGGTCCCATCTGACATCTGAAACCGAGGAGTTCCTGAAACTCAATCACAGTGGCAAATGCATGTCTGTAGGTTCATCGCTCAAATTCTGCATGATCGCACGCGGGGAGGCGGATCTCTACCCACGCTTTGGCCCGACAATGGAGTGGGATACGGCAGCAGGTGACGCAGTTCTGCGTGCAGCCGGTGGCATGACGACGACTTTCGACGGAAAGCCAATGATCTATGGCGCACGTTCTGACGGAACTGTGAAAGGCTTTTCCAACCCGGATTTCGTTGCATTCGGTGCTGGGGAAGCACCTGTTTTTGCCTGAAATAAGACTGCTTTCGCATCGATAAGCCAGCTAAACACACGATCTTACAAAATAGCTTAAAAAAAGCCGCTTGATCCCCTTGCGGCTTGAAAACAGCGGCGCTATAAGCCGCTCACAGCCGGACCACAGAGTCTCGGTTTTGATGGTCACGGAGCGTAGCGCAGCCTGGTAGCGCACCTGATTTGGGATCAGGGGGTCGGAGGTTCGAATCCTCTCGCTCCGACCATTTTCTCCCTTAGAATAATTGCTTAAATGGATTTTTCGAAGACGGACATTCGCATGAATTGGCCGTCATATTCTGCAATTTCGACCAGCCGTTGCCTGTCGAGAATTTCGACCTTGTAAGATCGAAACATCACCAGACCTTCCTCTCGAAGCTCACGCATCATCCGATTAAGGTGAATTGGCGTCAGGCCCAGTGCGTCTGCAAGCTGGTACTGGGTCAGTGGGCAATAAAACGAGTCTGCATCACCCATTCCGCATGATTTAACGCGGTCAGACAGCTCCAGCAAAAGATGTGCAGTACGGACAAAAGCACTTCGGCAGCCAATATTTGTCAGATGTTCAATGAGCATGGAGCGTTGTCGTGAAAGCAGCTCAATGAAAATCATGCTCAGGCGCGGGATTTGCCAGATTGTTTCTTCGAGAGATGACAGTGGTATTTCATAAAGCGACATCGGGGTAATCGATTTGATCGTGTTGTAGCTGTAACCGTCGCCGGTTCTCAGTCCCACGAAATCGCACCGCATGGGAAAGTCTATAATTTGACGTTCCCCGCTCGACAGGTCTCGATAAACACAGCCCCATCCCGAACGAACCAGATGGATGCTCCTGATGGTGGCTCCCTGTTCGATAATCACGGCATCGGCGGGATAGCTACTCTCGGAAAGAACGAGAGATTGTAGGGACTGTTTTTCCTGCGCGTTTAATTTGGCCAGAATTGGAGGGGATTCCAATAAACTAACCAGGCCGTCGATCATCAGGGCGGTGGTGTTCTGATTACCACTATGCATTCGCTGCCTATGCCCAACGAAAGTTATAGACTCTATAACCTTCTGTTCCCGAAGTCGTTCTTATGGCGAGTACATTTTTTTATAAAGTGCTAACATAAGTTAATGACACGTTTATTTGATGATAGCAATATTTAGACCAGTGTTCATCGGGATTAGCAATAAAATTCCTAATAAACTAGCGCAGTTTTTGGCATGACTAGTGTTTTGTGTTGAATACAAACCTGAGTAACAGGGGATACTAAGCAATGTTGGAAATGAGAGAACGGTACTCATGGGCATCACCTAGCGGTGTGAGCGATGGATCTGCCATTGTGGCAAATGAACGGATGCAGGGCGGAGAATATGCAGCCGGATTGCCTTTGCAGGATGAGCCTCATCTTATGCTTGTCTGTAAAAGCAATCTGGAGCGAGAGTGTATCTTTAACGGGCTCATGATGAATGGGCTTAAACTGCCCGTTGTGAGCTTCGCGTCAGTCGATAGAAACATGCCGCTGAATGGCGCTATTGTTGTGCTCATGCATATCGGTTCCAAACGTTTGGCAGATCCCTTCTTCTCGGATGAAGTGGAAGCGGCAATCAAGGCCTGGGCTCCGATCCCGTTGGTATTGCTGGCAGAGCGGGAGGAGTGGTCGCAGGTTTTGCGCGCGATGGAGATCGGTGCGCGTGGCTATATTCCAACATCAGTCGATATCAAGATCTGCGTTGAAGCCATTCATTTGGCACTTGCAGGTGGGATGTATGTGCCAGCGTCCATGCTGATGAAACCTCCTTCGGAGGACATGAGCGACGATGTACTGGGCGAACTGTTGACCATGCGCGAGATCGAAGTGGTTCATGCGATCCGGGTGGGGAAGTCGAACAAGATCATCGCTTTTGAACTTGGCATGAGCGAAGGCACAGTCAAAGCCCATGTTCATAATATTATGAGAAAGATAGGTGCAGCAAATCGCACAGAAGTCGCCTGTAAGCTTCACAAGATGTACGGCAATAAGTTCAGCGGAGAATAACGTAATCAGCATGCATATATGTGATTTTTGGGATCTATGAAGCGTCGGACTGACATGATCAGCCGGCGCTTCATAGTTTTCAAGGCGCATATAATGCACAGCCGGCGGCATATTCAGAAGAAAGGGTAGGGGCAGATTTTCACCTGCCCCTACAGAATGAGAGCGGGTATCCTTTGAGGGGACTCTCATTCTTTTCTGAGCGGAAGAACGCGGCGTAACGGTCTTCCGCTGCTGTCATTTGAGTTGGTTGAATAGTCTGTCGAGCCTTTGGAACGATGGTTTTCGCTCAACAGGTATGTGATCCAACTCCATTCATGGGCGAAGGCTAATGCTGCCGGACGACCCACCAGAGGTGGTGCCAAAGGCGGTGCCCGCTGAGCTGCCACCGAAAAACCCGGTTCCCGACTGCGCCATGGCCGCAGTCTGACCGCCGGAGCCGGAAGTGAAATAGCCCGAACCAATACCGGCGCTTGCGCCGTAATGACCCATCTTGCCGCCAAGCCCGACGACTGTGCCTTTTCCTTCCGCCCAGCCTGTTGTTGCAGCCTGTCCTGCCGCAGTCGAACCTGCACCAAACGCGAAGCCGCCAGTTACGCCAGAACCTGCGCCACTGGCGCCCCCAAAACTACCATTCCAGTTGACCGTTTGTGCTGCAGCGGGCAAGGCGCCAGCCGCGAGAAGTGCAATAGATGCGATGATGATTTTCTTCACGATGAACTCCTCCTGTTCTGACAAAATCGGGTCAAACCCCTTCTGCCAGGCATATCCCGACGATATACCCCGCTACCCATTCGGTGACGGGTCATTGCATATGAGTAAAAGGCTGTATCGGCGATGTGTGTTCGCGTGGAGCAATCATTGGTTCGTGAATAAGCATCGGTTCAAAAAAGCTTCAAACCGATGCTTTAAGTCGCTCCAGATCTACATAATCGGTCCCGGACAATGCCAGGCCCGGCTATTGCCTTCTGTTGTACGCAGAACGCATCCTTTGGCGCGCAGTTGATCGGAACTCAAGCCAAGTGCCTTTGCCGAGTAAGTACGCTTGCGGCTGGCAATTGGTGGTGATGCCGTCGTTCCGGTTGAGCTTGCGGGGATTGCCGCTGGCTCTTCGTTGGAAACAGACGCCAAAAGCGATGCCTGCCGTGTTTGTCGTTGTACCGATGCTGAACGGGCTGCAGCGCCCTGTGATGGACAGTAAACGCCCGTCGCATTCAGGGATGCTCTGACCTCTTTGTTGAGGCAGATCAGGTCCAGTGCGGCAGCATTTTGCCCCATTCCGAGAAGTGCTGCCGCATAGGCCCGCCGGTTGCATTCACGCATTTCATATGTTGTGCCAAAGCCCAGGCCCCAGCCTGTTGCGCCGACGCCGGCACTTGTTGAGCCTGCGCAGGAATGTACACCCGCTGCAACAAGTCCCGGCGCGAAGGCAGGTACCGTCGTTTTAATCTTACTTGGCGAGTCGGAGCCGCCTCCAACGGCGATGGCGGTAGCACCGGCCTGCGATGACGAGTTTGTATTGTTGTCCACATTCACAGTTTGAGCGAACGCACCCCCTCCGAAGAGGATAAATGCGCCAGATAAGCAAAGGATACCCAGTTTAGACATAGCCAACCCCTTCGACTTTTATTTCATTTCACATGCTTTGATTATGATAAGGGCGCCATTATCATTTATTTTGTTATTGCCATTTTGCGTGCAAAAAGGATTATTTCTATATTATTGAAAAATAAGATTCTTGAAATATAAATATTGCATGACCTTTTACGTACAATGTGTAAGGTTTTTGTTGTTGATAATCTATATTGTTATCGTTTGTATATTTCGATCTCTGAAACCATTTCCTTAGTTTTGCTTCTAAACCAAAGTTTATGGCGTCTTGCTCAAGTTGAAGAATCTCGGGCGTTAAATGTGAGATGGTGCAGCGCGCAATCCGGAAGCTATGATGAAAATTGCTACATTGGATCAGCGCTTCTGGCTGTTTTGTCATCAAGCGGTTGCTTTCTCTTGCAAAACAGCGAAATTACGAAATTGTTGTTAGAATAATTCCATTGCCGGGAACAAAATGCAGCTTACCCCTCGTCACAACGCAATTCTGGATATCGCCCGCCGACAGGGGCAGGTTCTCGTCGATGATCTTGCGAGCGCGTTCGATGTAACGCCGCAGACTGTGCGCAAGGATCTCAACGATCTTTGCAAGGCGCGTCTGTTGCGCCGTATTCATGGCGGGGCGCTCTATCCGTCCGGTGTCGAGAACATGGAGTATGAGGCGCGCCGCCGCATTGCTGCGCATGAAAAGGAACTGATCGGTCGGGCTGCGGCTGAAATGATCCCTGACGGTGCATCGCTGTTCATCAATATAGGCACGACAACTGAGGCCGTCAGTCATGCCCTCATCGACCATAACAACCTAATGGTCATCACCAACAACATCAATGTCGCCAATACTTTGCGTGTCTATCCGGAGATCGAGGTCGTCATCGCTGGCGGTGTGGTACGCGCGTCTGATGGCGGTATCGTGGGTGAGGCCGCCGTCGATTTCATCCGGCAGTTCAAGGTCGATTACGCAATCATCGGTGCATCGGCGATGGATGAGGATGGTGCGCTGCTCGATTTCGATTTCCGCGAAGTGAAGGTGGCACAGGCGATCATCGCAAATGCGCGCCACGTCATTCTCGTTACCGACTCAACCAAACTTGAACGGACCGCTCCTGTCCGTCTTGGCCATATCTCGCAGGTTCATACCTTTATTACCGACCGCTGCCCATCGCAGCAATTGCGTGAATTATGCCGCGAAAACGAGGTCGAACTGATTGAGACGGCTGAGGACGAACCGAACGAAAAGAAAGAATCATAGTTTCGTTTCATTTTCGTTTCACTTTCGTATGAAATGACTTATATTCGCTTTGGTGGTTGGAGAGGTCTTCAGGTTTAGCCATGGCGCAGCATAAAATTTTTGATATTTTCGTAATCGGTGGCGGCATCAATGGATGCGGCATTGCAAGAGACGCGGTTGGCCGTGGCTTTTCGGTCGGTCTTGCCGAGATGAACGATCTGGCAAGCGGCACCTCGTCGCGTGCCACTAAGCTTATACATGGCGGATTGCGCTATCTGGAGCATTACGAATTTCGCCTGGTGCGCGAAGCGCTGATGGAACGCGAGGTACTTTGGGCTAATGCCCCGCATCTGATTCATCCGATGCGCTTTGTGCTTCCCTTTCACAAGGGTGGCGTGCGCCCTGCCTGGTTACTGCGCCTTGGCCTGTTCCTTTATGACCATCTCGGTGGCCGCAAGAAGCTGCCAGCCACGCGTACGCTCGATATGCGCACCGATCCTTCGAGCGCACCGCTCAAGCCACTTTTCACAAAGGCTTTCGAATATTCGGATTGCTGGGTGGACGATGCGCGCTTTACTGCGCTGACGGCACGAGATGCTGCTGATCGTGGCGCGATGATCCGCACCCGTACCAAGGTTATCTCTGCCCGCCGTGACCATGAAGCATGGACGGTAACGCTCGAAAACATCGATACAGGTCTGCGCGAAGAGTTTCGCTCGCGTCTCCTGGTCAATGCAGCCGGCCCATGGGCTGATAAGGTGCTGGAGGGTGTCGAAGGCGATCGTCAGTTGCATAATGTGCGTCTGGTGCAAGGCAGCCATATCGTGGTGCGCAAAAAGTTCTCCGATCCGCGCTCCTATTTCTTCCAGAACAATGACGGGCGCATCATCTTCGCTATTCCTTACGAAGATGATTTTACGCTGATTGGCACCACCGACCAGGATTATAAAGGTGATCCCGCCAAGGTTGCGATCAGCGACAAGGAAACCGATTATCTCTGCGCTGCGGCAAGCGAATATTTCCGCGAGCCGGTGCGGATTGAAGATATTGTCTGGACCTATTCTGGCGTGCGTCCGCTCTATGATGACGGTGCAAGCAAGGCGCAGGAAGCAACCCGCGATTATGTGCTCAAAGAAGATGCGCCGCAGGGAGCTGCACCGCTCATCAATGTGTTTGGTGGTAAGCTGACCACCGCGCGCAGGCTGGCCGAGCATATGCTTGAGAAGATCGAGCATCATCTTGGCAAGAAAGGTGCACCATGGACCCATGCCGCGTCTCTGCCAGGTGGTGATTTTGAGGCAACCGCTTTTGATCAGGAACTGGAAAAGCTGAAAGCTGATTATCCGTTCCTGTCGCACGCCCATGCCCGTCGTCTGTTCAAGCTCTACGGAACACGCGCACGCATTTTGCTGGGTAAATCCAAATCTTTGGAAGAGCTTGGACGACATTTGGGCAGTGATCTTTATGAGGCGGAAGTGCGCTATCTTATGGAGCATGAATGGGCACATACGGCAGAAGATATTCTCTGGCGCCGAACCAAGCTCGGCCTGCGGATGAATGCGATTGAAGTCTCTTCGCTTGAGACTTTCGTCCAACCTGCCAAAGTCGCGTAATGGTCCGCTTGCAACCGGTCCGATAAAAAGTCATTATCTTTCCAGTGGGCCGTTTCCAGCCTTTCTGGGAGGAAAACATGGTTGCGCCGCAAGACCGGATACACGCAGATCGTATCCATTCCGAGATTGAGACGGGAGGAGCCGCCCGCTCAGCGCTGGTTGCTTCATGGCGTCGCTCAGCGCGTCTTTATGGACTTGATCCCGCAGAAACAGGCTCTGTTCAAACGCTCTCTGATCATGAACTGCGAACCGCCCGCCAGCGTATGGAACGGGTGGTTAGCATTGCACAAGCCAGCATGGATCGCCTCTATATGGCGGTTGGGGGTGTTGGTTGTTGCGTGCTTTTGGCCGACAGTGAAGGCGTACCAGTCGAGCGTCGGGGGGCAGCAGGTGATGACGATACGTTTTACGATTGGGGTCTGTGGACCGGTGCCGTCTGGAGTGAAGCGGTTGAAGGCACCAATGGCATTGGCACCTGCATTGCCGAACAACGTGCGCTGACCATCCATCGCGACCAGCATTTTCATACACGCAATATTGGGCTTTCCTGCACGGTCGCGCCCATTCATGATCATCAGGGCCGCTTGATGGCGGCACTCGATGTCTCGTCTTGCCGCAGCGATCTGACCGAGGCCTTTGTACAGCTGATTTCGGTCGCGGTGATTGATGCCGCGCGCCGCATTGAGGCTGAGAATTTCCGGCAGGCATTTCCTGATGCGCGTATCGTATTGGCACCAAGTGCCGACCGTACCGGCGGAGCGCTGATTGCTGTCGACAAGGACGACCTTGTGATCGGTGCCACGCGTGCCGCACGCCTTTCGCTCGATCTGACTGATGAAGCACTTCTGACAGCCTTGCCTGCGGCTGATCTTCTCGGCTGGAACGCTGATCCGCGCGAGGATATGGCGGAGTCCGAGCGAGGCGTTATTCTGCGCGCCATTGCGCGCGTGGACGGCAATGTTTCGTCCGCTGCCAAGCTGCTGGGCATCAGCCGGGCCACGCTCCACCGCAAGCTCAACCGCCTCAAGATCATCCGGCCAAATTAAGTATATCTCCCGAATTAGGGGCTAATTTTTGGGAAAAGACACGCGCTGCAAGCAGGCTTAAACTGGGTGGTGCGATAAAATCTGAATTCGGTTTTGCAAACTGTCTCATTATTGAGACACATTGATACTGCATACTATAAAGCGCTGGATGACTCCTCCCAAGAGCCGCGCCAAATTATGTTTGAAACGCCGTAGGAGCGGCGTTGTCTTTGGGAGGAATGTCATGAACAAAGTTGAATTTCATCGCTCCGTAAAGCCGGAGTTTGCCAAACGTTATGGCAATTTCATTGGCGGCAAATGGGTTGAACCCAAGTCTGGCCGCTATTTCGACAACACATCGCCGGTCAATGGTCAGGTACTCTGCGAAGTCGCGCGTTCCGATGCGGCCGATGTCGATGCAGCACTTGATGCAGCCCATGCAGCGAAAGAAGCATGGGGCAAAACCAGCCCGGCAGAACGCGCTGTGATCCTCAACAAGATCGCAGACCGCATTGAAGAAAACCTGCCAAAGCTTGCTGCTGCTGAAACATGGGACAATGGCAAGCCAATCCGCGAAACGACCCATGCCGATCTGCCACTGGCAATCGACCATTTCCGCTACTTTGCGGGTGCAATCCGCGCGCAGGAAGGTGGCATTTCCGAAATCGATCACGACACGGTTGCCTATCACTTCCACGAGCCACTTGGCGTTGTTGGCCAGATCATCCCTTGGAACTTCCCGCTGCTGATGGCTGTGTGGAAGCTGGCACCAGCACTTGCCGCTGGTAACTGCGTGGTGCTGAAGCCTGCAGAACAGACACCTGCTTCCATTCTTGTTCTGATGGAAGTGATTGGCGATCTTTTGCCAGCAGGCGTCATCAACGTGGTCAATGGCTTTGGTCTTGAAGCAGGCAAGCCGCTGGCATCGAGCCCGCGCATTGCCAAGATCGCCTTTACCGGTGAAACGACGACGGGTCGTCTCATCATGCAATATGCCAGCCAAAACCTTATTCCAGTCACGCTGGAACTGGGCGGCAAGTCGCCAAATATCTTCTTCTCCGATGTGACGGCCGAAGATGACGATTTCTTCGACAAGGCTATCGAAGGCTTCGTCATGTTTGCGCTTAATCAGGGCGAAGTCTGTACCTGCCCGAGCCGTGCACTGGTCCATGAAAAGATCTACGACAAGTTTATGGAACGCGCATTGAAGCGCGTTGAGGCTATCGTTCAGGGCGATCCGCTTGATCCGGCAACCATGATCGGTGCGCAGGCATCCAGCGAGCAGCTCGAAAAAATTCTGAGCTATATCGACATCGGCAAGCAGGAAGGCGCGGAAGTGCTGACGGGCGGTGGGCGCAATGAGCTGGCCGGTGATCTGGCAGGCGGCTATTACGTCAAGCCGACTGTGTTCAAGGGCACCAACAAGATGCGAATTTTCCAGGAGGAAATCTTCGGTCCTGTTGTTTCGGTTACAACGTTTAAGGACGATGCCGAAGCGCTCTCGATTGCCAATGACACGCTTTATGGTCTGGGTGCCGGTGTGTGGACGCGTGACGGCACGCGCGCCTACCGCTTCGGTCGCGCCATTCAGGCCGGTCGTGTCTGGACCAATTGCTACCACGCCTATCCGGCCCATGCGGCGTTCGGTGGCTATAAGCAGTCGGGTATCGGTCGTGAAAACCACCTCAAGATGCTCGACCATTACCAGCAGACCAAGAACATGCTGGTGAGCTACAGCCCGAAGAAGCTCGGCTTCTTCTAAAAAACAGGGTGGTCCGTGGCTTTCGAGTCTCGGACTGCCGCTTTCCTTGCAGTTTCATCGATACAGTACGACCTCCATCGCACTTTCGATCAGAGGTCGTTTCCCCCGCTGTTTCCTCCCAGGAAAGGGTCGGGTCGGCAGGACTTCGCGCCTGCCAATCCGGCCCATTACAGCGCATCCCAAAAAGTGCGAAGCGGTTTTTGGGTAAGATGCGCGCAGGAAAAGTGCCGCATCCCAAAAAGTGCGAAGCGGTTTTTGGGTAAGATGCGCGTAAAACAGAAGGATGTTTTCGTAATGGCTAAAACAATGAAGGCTGCCGTGGTTCGCGAATTCGGCAAACCACTGACCATCGACGAAGTGCCGATCCCAGTGCCCGGCGATGGCCAGATTCAGGTAGCAATTCAGGCCTCTGGCGTATGTCACACCGATCTCCACGCCGCCGAAGGCGACTGGCCGGTAAAACCCAATCCTCCATTCATCCCGGGTCACGAAGGCGTCGGTTTCGTTTCGGCAGTCGGTCGCGGCGTCAAGCATGTGAAAGAAGGTGACCGCGTTGGGATTCCTTGGCTCTACACGGCTTGTGGTCATTGCGTGCATTGCCTTGGTGGTTGGGAAACGCTTTGCGAAGAGCAGCAGAACACCGGCTATTCGGTGAACGGCGGTTTTGCCGATTTTGTAGTGGCCGATCCGAATTTCGTTGGCCACCTGCCAAAGAACATCGAGTTCAATGAAATTGCGCCCGTCCTTTGCGCAGGCGTGACGGTCTATAAGGGGCTTAAGGTGACGGACACCAAACCGGGTGACTGGGTGGTGATTTCCGGCATTGGCGGCCTAGGTCATATGGCTGTGCAATATGCCAAGGCCATGGGGCTGAATGTTGCTGCCGTCGATATTGACGACAAGAAACTCGATCTCGCCCGCAAGCTTGGTGCGACAGTCACGGTCAATGCCAAGACGCATAATGATCCGGCAGCCTATATCAAGAAGGAAACTGACGGTGGCGCGCAGGGCGTGCTGGTGACGGCTGTGTCGCCGAAAGCCTTTGAACAGGCGATCGGCATGGCAGCACGCGGCGGGACGATTGCGCTGAACGGTCTTCCGGCTGGCGAGTTTCCGCTGTCGATCTTCAACATGGTGCTGAACGGCGTGACCGTGCGCGGTTCGATTGTCGGCACGCGTCTTGATCTGCAGGAGTCTCTTGATTTCGCAGCGGACGGCAAAGTTAAAGCAACGATCCGCACCGACAAGATCGACAATATCAATGCTATCTTTGACGAAATGCGCGCAGGCCAGATCGAAGGCCGTGTCGTGATGGACCTGACGCAGTAATCGGTCCATACTATTATTAGAGCCGCCGTAGTGATGCGGCGGCTGTTGCGATGGGAGGAGGAACCATGCCGCAAGTCGCTCAACAAGAGCAGGTTACTGCTACCGATGCAGCGCTGGAGCTGATCGCAGAATTGCAGGACGAGTACGGCCCGATTATGTTTCACCAGTCTGGCGGCTGCTGTGATGGCTCATCGCCGATGTGCTATCCTCAGGGAGATCTGCTGTTGTCTGATGCGGATGTGAAGCTGGGTGAAATCGGCGGCGCACCGTTCTATATCAGCGGTTCTCAGTATGAGGCCTGGAAACATACCGAACTCATCATCGATGTCGTGCCGGGGCGCGGCGGTATGTTCTCGCTCGATAATGGCCGCGAGAAGCGCTTTCTCACCCGTTCCAAGATATGTTCCATTTGAAGCATGTTTCCCAAAAGTGGATGCTGGTTTTGGGGATAAAGACAAGCGTAAGAACAATAGCTAAAGCGCATCGCGCTTTAGAGCTTTGCGCTTTAGAGCAAAGCAGCTAGTAAATTATGCATATCACTGGGGAGAGAGTGCATAACGGCCATGGCCGCATCCAATAAGAGAGCGACGATCCATGATGTGGCGCGCCTGGCGGGCGTGTCGATCAAGACAGTTTCACGCGTTTACAATGACGAGCCGAATGTCCGCGATACGATCCGTGAGCGGGTGAAAGAGGCGGGTGCTGAATTACGCTATCGCCCCAATGCCGCGGCGCGCAATCTGGTCGAGCGCCGCTCGCATCTCATCGGATTATTCTTTGAAAATCCAAGCCACAGCTATGTCACGGAATTGCAGGTTGGGGCGCTGGATCGTCTGCGAGGCACGCGTTATCGACTGCTGATATTTCCAGTCGAGAACCGTGCGGATATTCGCGGATCGCTGATCGAAACGGCCCATGCTTCCGGCCTTGATGGCATTATCGTAACACCGCCCATGTCGGATGATCCCGAGATTCTGCAGGAGCTGATTGCGTCAGCCATGCCTTTTGCGCGTGTGGCGGGTGATTTCAATGTGCATCCGACTGACAGCGTTGCCATTGATGATGAGGCGGCCACGCTCGATCTGATGAAGTATCTGCTCGATATGGGGCATCGCCGGATTGCGATTGTGATCGGCGATCTGACCCACCGCTCGGCGCAGCAGCGTCTGGCAGGCTATCGCCGTATGCTTGATGAAGCGGGGATTGATCACAATCCCGATTATGAATTTGAAGGCGGCTTCAGCTTTTCAAGCGGTCTGGCTGCAGGCAGAAAACTGCTATCGCTGCAAAACAGGCCGACTGCCATTTTTGCGTCGAATGACGACATGGCGGCTGCTGTTCTGCAGATTGCCTATGATTACAAGATTGATGTGCCGGCCGAACTAACGGTTGTTGGCTTCGATGACAGTGCGATTGCCAGCATGGTGTCGCCACAGATTACGACGGTGCGTCAGCCAATCCGCGAAATGACGCGTGATGCCGTGGATATGCTGCTCCACCAGATTGATACCAACAACACATCGCCGTCGCGCCATATCGAATATAAGCTGATTATCCGCCAGTCTTCGGGCAAGGTGGCGGAATAAAGCATGTCTCCCAAAAGCGGGAACCCTGTTTTGAGTTAAAGACATGGGTAAAAACATGAGTTTAAAACGGGGCCGGTATTTCCGGCCCCGTTTTATTTCTTACGATGGAAGAACGTCTTCCAGTCCCTTGGTCAGTTCCAACGCCTGACGTTCGAACATGCGGCGATAGATGCCGCCCGGTTTGCGGATGAGCGCATCGTGATCACCTTCTTCAAGGATTTTACCCTTGTCGAAGACCAGCAAGCGGTCAAGCGCACGAACCGTTGAAAGCCGGTGTGCAATGACAAGCGTTGTACGGCCGATCATCAGCCGTTCCATTGCCTGCTGGATCAGCACTTCCGATTCTGAATCAAGGCTCGATGTTGCCTCGTCCAGAATGAGAATTGGCGCATCAGCCAGAAACGCCCGGGCAATCGCTACACGCTGACGCTCGCCACCCGAAAGCTTCACACCGCGTTCACCAACGAGCGTTGCATAACCCTTCGGCAGACGCATGATGAAGTCATGCGCACTGGCAAGCATGGCTGCATGTTCGATCTCTGCCTGTGTCGCACCGGGGCGAGCATAGGCGATGTTTTCGGCCAGCGTCCGGTGAAACAGGATTGGTTCCTGCTGCACGATAGCAATCTGCGATCTGAGCGAAGCCTGTGTGACTTCGGCAATGTTCTGTCCATCAATCTTGATGGCGCCGCCACTCACATCGTAGAGACGCTGGATGAGCTTGATGAAAGTCGTCTTGCCCGAACCCGAATGACCGACCAGACCAACCCGTTCACCGGCTTCAATCCTGACCGAGAAGTCGCGATAGAGAGCCGTGTCGTGACTGCCATAATGGAAGGTGACGTTCTCAAACGTGATCTCGCCATTTCCGATCTTGATCGCGTTCGCACCTTGCCTGTCGGCAATGCCGTAAGGCTCGGCCTCAATCTGAACCAGCTCCTCCATATCGTTGACCGAACGCTGCAGGTTGCGGATATGCATACCTACATCACGCAGATAGCCCTGCAACATGAAGAAGGCCGTCAGAACGAAGGTGATATCACCTGCCGTTGCCTTGCCCTGGCTCCAGAGATAGAGCGCAAAAGCAATGACCACGCCGCGCATCACCAGCAGGTTTACACCCTGAATAAAGCCGTTCAGCGTGCCGATCAGCCATGTGCGGCGCGTACGCGAGCGCCACTTGGTGACGACCTTGGCAAGACGTCCATCTTCCCGACCTTCCGCACCGAATGCCTTGACAACTGCGTTGCACGAAATGGCATCGGCCAAAGCGCCGCCCATACGTGTGTCCCAGCTGTTGGCAAGCGTTGCAGCAGGCGCAACAAAGCCCAGCGAAATCACAATCGTACAGACGATGAAAAGCACCGAGCCGATTGCAACCAGCAGGCCCATCATCGGCCAGTACCATGCGAGAAGTGCTACTGAGCCGAAAAGCATGAGGATAGACGGCAATAACGCAATCAGCAGCGTGTCATTGAGCAGGTCAAGCGCCCACATGCCGCGCGAAACCTTACGCACGGTCGATCCGGCAAAAGCATTTGCATGCCAGTCGGTCGAAAACCGCTGTAGCTTGCGAAACGAACTGGCTGCCATGTCACTCATGATCTTCAGCGTGAAGTCGGTGATGACATAGAAGGTCAGCTGACGCGTGATCAGCGCCAGTGCGCCCAGCGCAAGCAGGATAATCAGCGCGTGAATGGCAGCATCCCATGCGCCATCCTGACCGATCGAAAGCGCATCGACCAGCCGCCCTGAATAGAGTGGTGTGAGGACGTCTGCGGCCGTTGCAAGCAGCATGCTGATAATAATCAGCGTCAGCCGCAGAGGCTGACTTCGCCAGTGGCTGAAGGTGTAGCCGAGGACATTGCGGAAAGCAGGTCCCCGGAAATTGATACGAAACCGAGTCATATGAATAATACCAGGCCGCGCGAAGACGGATTCTGGTTCCTTTAAAATCATTTTCATTAAAAGCACGAAGCGGTTTTGCGTCGAACGATGTTTGAAAACGAAGACAAAACAAACAGCTGCTGAGAGCTGCGGCAAATTTGGAAGTTGTTAGGAATATGCCCTTTTAGGGAGGGCGATCAGGCCTTAGCCTGCAACACGGGCCAAAGACCTAAAGCTTGGATGCGCCCGCGTTAACACCGGGCACCGACGGAAATGGATAGACACGCATCTCATACCTCTTGCCAGTGTTTCAGATGGCTGCACAATAAATGAGCAAATCTATTTGCCAAGTGGCAAAATGCAGAAACTTAATTTCAATCTATTGAGTGTGGCAAAAATGCTGCCTTACAGCTTTCGCGGCCATGCGGCGAGCTTGCGCGAAAAATGCGAGATGGTTGCATGTAAAAGCATGGTGAAGGCCGCCAGCACGAACAGGCTTGCGAACATCAGATCGACCTTGGCGCGACCATTGGCGAGCAGCATCAGATAACCAAGACCTTTTGATGCTCCGACCCATTCGCCCACTACAGCCCCAATTGGGGCGTACACGGCAGCAAGACTTAACCCCGAAGCAAGTGACGGGAAAGCTGCGGGAATGCGCACGCGAAAAAGAATCTGCATTGGCTTGGCGCCAAGGTTTTCGGCGGCATTAATCAGCGTCTGATCCGTCCGTTGCATTCCATCCAGAAAGGTGGAGACGACCGGAAAGAAGATCATCAGAATGGTGACGGCAATTTTCGATGCCGGTCCATAGCCGAGCCAGAGTGTTAAGATCGGAGCGAGTGCAAATATCGGAATCGCCTGGCTGAACACCATCACTGGCATGACCAGCCGTTGTGCAAGCGGCGACATCATCAGCCCTATGGCTGTGAGAACGCCAATGGCAGAGCCGAGAAACAGCCCGCCCAGCACTTCGCCAAATGTCACGACTGCATTATCGGCGATCAACTGTGCATTGGTGATGAGCGATTGCACGACGTCGAGCGGGCCGGGCAGGATGAAGCGCGGCATCTGCCAGATGCTCACCACAGCCTGCCAAAGTGCCAGCACAGCAAACGCCGACAGAAACCCGTCGGCGATGCGTTTTTTGCGCGAGCGAGGAGCGATGCTCGTCATGCTCCTTTGAGACCCATGCTCCAGAAGTTCGCTTCAAGCCTGCTTGCGGTTGCAAAAATCTGGCAGAGCTTTGGCCAGCGCGGGCTGTTTTCGAAATCCGTGCCGATGCGGTCTTTTGCAGCCTGATCAAAAAGCTTGCCAACCGTGTGGCACATCTCCTGATAGTCAGCGCCCGCATAGGTGTCGATCCACTCCTGATAGGGTGTGCCGGTATGGGCGGTGGCTACCAGATTGACCCCGATTTCGCCATAGCCATGCGCGCAGGGAACCAGTGCGGTCAGCAGGTCGAGAAAATCGCCTGCCTGCCCGCAATCGAGTACATAACGCGTATAGGCGAGGTTTTCCGGCTCTTCTTTTGTGTTGTAAAGATCGTCTTCGGTTATGCCTTCGCGTGCGCAGATGCCAACATGCAGCGGCAGTTCTGTGACCGCCAGCCCATGCATAATCTCGGCGCAGAGCCGCGTTTCCTGCAAGCTGCCTGCCTTCACGACACCCAGCGCAAAGGCGCGGGCATAGTGATGCAGATAGACGTAGTCCTGCCTGAGATAATGCAGGAACGCTGATTTCGGCAGCGTGCCATCGCCAAGCCCGCGGACAAATTCATGATCGATATAGGGGTTCCAGTCATCAAGCGTTGCGGCACGCAGGCGGGTGAATAATTCGGATGAATAAAGCGTGTCACTCATGACTTATTTCCTTCCGCGTTGACATCGATTGCAAATTTCTCGACAGGCAGGATCGAAGGCACGAGACCGTTATCCTTGAGATAGGTTTCGTAGCGGCTCCAGCGTCCATAATCGAGGCTTGCGGGTGAGCGCGAGAAACGGGCGACCGTGTCTTTCCAGGCGCGTTGGTTCAGCTCGTCTTTGAGTTCAGAACTATAAGACGCGAACATGTCGTAGCTTTGCTCTGGATGATTGACGATATATTGCGCGGCTTTTTCGGTAGCTGCTAGAAAGCGCGAAATCCGTTCTTTTTCGTTCACATCCAGCTTGTTTGAGTTGGCGACATAAACCAGCTCGTCATAGACCGGCACGCCTTCCTCCTCGACGAAGAAGCATTTGCCCGCAACCCCTTCAACCGCCATCTGGTTGAGTTCAACATTGCGATAGGCACCCATCACCGCATCAACCTGTTTCGACATCAGCGATGGTGCGAGCGAGAAGTTCACATTGATGAGTTCGACATCGGACAGCTTTATGTCGTGGTTTTTGAGAATGGTGCCAAGCACCGTTTCTTCAACACCAGCGACAGAGAAGCCGATCTTCTTGCCCTTGAGATCGGCAATTGAATTGACCGAACCATCGTCACGCACCATCAGGCAATTGAGCGGGGAATCGACCAGAGTGCCGACGCGGATCAGCGGAATATCGGCATGAACATCGAGATGCACCTGCTGCTGATATGAAATTGCCAGATCAGCCTGTCCAGCCGCAACCATTTTGGGCGGCACGGATGCATCCGCAGGGGCGACGATTTCGACATCAAGACCCGCGTCCTTGAAGTAACCGAGCTTGTCGGCCACGATAATCGGCCCGTGATCCGGGTTCACATACCAGTCGAGTATGAGTTTGAATTTATCGTTCGCCTGAGCTGCCTGAGCTGACATCAGGGCGAACGAAGCCGTGGCGCTGAAAAGCGCAGCAAAAATCAGTTTTTTCAATGTTTCCTCCGGTTAGAGCGCATCCCGAAAAGTGTGAAGCGGTTTTCGGACAAGATGCGCGTTAAAGCGAATATTAGGTCTACTTTACATAGGGGCGTGTAACTTCGATCCATTGCCGCACGCGGGCTTCGGGATCGGGGTTGAGAGTGATGTCGGTGACGACGGATACAATGTCAGCTCCGGCTTTAAAGACGCCCGGCGCGCGATCGACATTCATGCCGCCAATGCCAACAAGCGGAATATCACCAAGGGTGGCTTTCCATTGACTGACGCGGTCCAGTCCCTGTTCATGCCATTTCATCTTTTTGAGAATGGTCGGATAGACAGGGCCGAGCGCGATATAGGCTGGCTTTAGCGCTAATGCGCGATCAAGTTCAGCCTCATCATGGCTGGATACACCGAGCTTCACGCCGCTCTCGCGGATTGCATCAAGATCAGCATCATCAAGGTCTTCCTGACCGAGATGTACGAAGTCGCAGCCTTCCTCAATCGCCAGTTTCCAGTAGTCATTGACGATGAGCTGGCAATCATATCGCGCGCAAATTTCGCGGGCTGCGCGGATTTCTGCGCGCAGTTCAGCGTCGTTCTTATCCTTGATGCGCAGCTGCACGAGTTTGATGCCAAGCGGCACCATGCGCTCACACCAGTTGGCGCTGTCAAAGATCGGGTAGAACGGATCAAGGGCCATTACAAAAATGCCTTTCCGAGTAATGGAGTGGAGGGGGCAGCCATGTCGCGGGCTTCAATCGGATCGGCTTCATAGGCGATGCGGCCAGCTTCAACAGCGAGCGCAAAAGCGCGGGCGATAGCGGCTGGATCACCTGCTTTGGCAACCGCAGTGTTGATCAGCACGGCATCAAAGCCAAGTTCCATGGCGGTTGCAGCGTGCGATGGCACGCCAATACCGGCATCCACGACCAGTGGAATATCGGGGAAATGCGCGCGCATGGTTTTAAGCGCATAAGGATTGTTGAGGCCACGACCAGAACCAATCGGCGCGCCCCATGGCATCAACACCTTGCAGCCTGCCTCAATCAGCTTTTCCGCAACCACCAGATCGTCATTCATATAGGGAAAGACCTCAAAGCCTTCATCGCAGAGAATACGGGCTGCTTCGACCAGCCCGAAAGGATCGGGCTGCAACGTGTCGTGATCGCCGATGACTTCAAGCTTGATCCAGTTGGTGCCGAAAACGTCACGCGCCATTTTTGCCGTGGTGATTGCTTCGCGTGCGGTATGGCAACCGGCAGTATTGGGCAAAACCGAAACACCCAGATCTTTGATCAGTGTCCAGAAGTCCTGACCAGCACGCATATTCCCGCTCTCGCGCCGCAGCGAAACCGTCACGATTTCCGACTGTGATGAGCGGACGCTGTCAGCAAGAATAGAGGGGGACGGATATTGCGCCGTGCCCAATAGCAGGCGGCTTTCAAATGTTTTTCCGTAAAATTCCAGCATCTTAGCCTCCCTGCATCGGTGCGAGCACTTCGATGCGGTCACCTTCACCGATGAGAGTTTCCTCGCGTTCATCGCCTGCAATGAATTCGCCATTGAGCGCGGTTGCGACCACCGCTTCATCAAGTTCGATTTCTGCAAGCAGAGCCAAAAGATTGGCGCTTTTGGTCTCAAAGACCTCGCCATTTAAAACGATGGTCATGCCAGGTTCTCCAGAAGTTCAGGTTGTTGTTCGGTCTCGGTTGTTGCCGCAACCGCCATGCGTGCAACCGCAGGCGAGAGCAGAAAGCCGTGCCGGTAAAGCCCGTTGACATAGATTATTTGTCCACGCTTGCGCACACGCGGCAGATTGTCGGGGAAGGCAGGGCGGGCATCGACGCCGGTTTCCAGAATTTCCGCCTCGCCAAATGCCGGATGCAGCGCATAGGCGGCGCTTAACATTTCCAGCGTCGAGCGAACGCTGATGCCGCCTCTCTCATCGCTTTCGATCATGGTTGCGCCGATCATATGAATGCCGTCACCGCGCGGCACGATGTAGAGCGGAATGCGCGGATGCAGCAGGCGCACAGGGCGCGAAAGATTGATGTCGCGGGAGCGAACCACCAGCATTTCGCCCTTTACGCCGCGCAGATCCTGCAATTGATCGCGCGCTGCCAGACCACGCGCATCGACGGTGATATCGGTGTCGATTTTTACATCTTTCGCATCTTGCCCGAGATGAAAGACGACGCCTTTCTTTTGCAGGTTTTCGGCAAGTTCGATCAGTGTATTGCGCGGATTGAGGTGGCCTTCCTCAGTAAAGAAAAGCCCCTGCCGGAAACGGCCTGCAAGGTCCGGCTCCAGTGCATCAATCTGTTCGGAATCAATTGTGTCGAAGGCTTGCGTGCGGCGGGCAAAGCGGCGCAGCTCAGTCGTATCGCGTGTGTGTGAAATGACAAGTGTGCCCTTGCGGTGGACTGTTGAAACATGCCGTTCCCACCAGCTAATCGCTTCTTGCCCCAGCCTTACGACGGGTTCTTCCGCACTCTCGCCTTCGCACCACGGGGCTAGCATTCCCCCCGCAAACCACGAACAGCTGTCGGAGCCGATTGCGGTGCTTTTGGCAATGACGGTGACAGCGTGGCCTTGGTCACTAAATTCTGCGGCACAGGCAAGACCTGCAACACCTGCGCCGATGATGGTGACGCGCATTATGCAATCTCCCACAAGGCGTGGAAGTGATGCACGGGGCCGTGCCCGCTTCCGACCTGCAATGTGTTGGCAGAGCGGATGGCTGCTTGCAGATAGCTGTGCGCTTCACGAAGGGCTTTTTCCAGCGAAAGCCCTTTGCCGAGACCCGCTGCAATTGCTGATGAAAGCGTGCATCCAGTTCCATGGGTGTTTTGCGTGTAGATGCGCTGCGCTTCCAGACGGATTGTCGGTAGATTGGCACGGATGAGAAGGTCGGTGCAGATGTCGCCCTCCGCATGGCCCCCCTTCATCAGCACGGCTTTCGCGCCGAGCTTGAGCAAAGCGCGCCCTTGTTCTTCTGCTTCATCATCATTACGCGCGATGGCACAATCGAGCAGGCAGGCAGCTTCTGGCCGGTTTGGCGTCAGAACGCTGGCAAGCGGGATCAGCTTTTCGCGCAATGTCGAGATTGCGGCTTCGCTTAAAAGTCTGTCGCCGGATTTCGCCACCATCACCGGATCAAGAACCACCGGGCCAGAGAAATGCCTAAGGCCTTTGGCGATTGCCTGAATGGTTTCCGGCACCGACACCATGCCGATCTTGACCGAGGCCACATTGAGATCGCTGAAGACTGCATCGATCTGTGCTGCAACGATTTCAGCCGGAACATCGTGGACTGCTGTGACCGTTAATGTGTTCTGTGCGGTGATCGCTGTAATGACGCTCGCGCCATAGACGTTCAGTGCTGAAAAAGTTTTGAGATCAGCCTGAATGCCAGCACCGCCGCCGCTGTCGGAGCCAGCAATAGTCACGCAAATAGGCACGGACGCACCATTGCTGTTGCTTGCTTTTGTTCGGGAGAGGCTTTGTCTTAAGTCCATCATGTCGTCTCTCATTCCGAACGGAAAATTGAGACGTCATGAACGGGTTTTGGGGCTTTGCCCCACGGAGGATGAAATCCTCCTTGTTCGCGACGCGCCAAACTCCGTTCCCTACGCAGGTATTACCCGGATCAGGTTCAATGGGTTAACGCGGTCAGCGTCTCTCAGCCTTTTGTGTCGCAAGGTCGGATGGAAAACCGTTTAGCGCTTTTCCTGATCTTGCTTCGAAGGCACCCCAACGAATTTTGTGTCTTAGGCATAGGCCGGAACAGCAGGCCGGTCAAGAGACTGTAAAACGACAAATTGCAGGCGCTAAATTAGGGATTTTGATAATTTGTATATAATTTGTTAAAATTCTAGACTGTAAGCTATCCACCGGATTGCATCGTCCTGCTACAGACAGTTTGATCTGATTCTCCGGGTTAACTCTCGCATGAGAGCGGAAAACATCCAGTCAGGATTTGTCTGATGAGGGACCAATGATGAGGAAGCGGGAAGCCGGTGAGGCTCACTCGGGTGATGCGATGGTGCGCACATCCGACGAGGATTTCCGTATTCTTTTTACAACTCATCCGACACCCATGTGGGTCTATGATCCTGAAACGCTAGCATTCATTGTCATGAATGAAGCGGCCCATGCGCTTTACGGCTATTCTGCAGACGAAATCCCCGGCATGACAGTGCTTGATATCCGTCCGCAGACCGAGCGGGAGCGGATGTTTGCAGCCGTGCGCGACAGGAGCGATCTGGAGCGTCCCGAACGCTGGCAGCATCTCAAAGCCAACGGCGAAACCATCGAGGTTCTCACTTACGGACGCCAGGTCGTCTTCGACGGCAAGCAGGTCATTCTGGCAATCGTTCAAGACATGACCGAACTGGCAGAGGCGACACGGCAGGCAAGTCATGTGCAGTCTCTGCTTGATGGACTGGTCAACAACATGCCGCTTGGTGTTTTCGTCAAGGATATGCAGGACGAAGGCCGATATGTTCTCTACAATCAGGCAGCGTCCACGATCAGCGGTCACAATGTCGACCATGTAGTTGGCTCGATCGATGCCGAAATTTTCCCAAGCGAGGAAGCAAAGCTTCTGACGCAGCAGGATCGGCTGGCAATGCGCCGCGGCGATGTGTTGACGATTGAGCGGGATATTCGTTGCGCTGACGGCACACCGCGCCGGATGCGGATCATCAAACGTCCCATTCCACCTGTTGAAGGCGATAAATCGCGTTACCTGATCGGGCTTGTCGAAGATATTACTGAGCGACGCGAGACTGAACAGCGCATGACGCATATCGCCATGCACGACAGTCTGACGGATCTGCCGAACCGTGCCTATTTCTCGCAATATATTGAAAATATTCTGAAAAAGGGCGACAGTGCTCCGGCGTTTGCGCTGTTCTATCTCGACATCGACCACTTCAAGACCATTAATGACAGCAGGGGGCACCAGATAGGTGATCTGCTGCTCAATCAGGTGGCGACGCGTCTTAAGAACATCACGACTTGCGATCAGTTTCTCGCGCGACTTGGTGGCGATGAGTTTGCCATCATCTATCGCAGCGATGCGATTTCGCAGATTGCCATGTTTGCGGACCGCCTTCTTTCAGCCTTTCAGGACCCGTTTGATCTCGGTGATACGACGGAATTCGTGTCTTGCAGTCTTGGCATCGCTCAGGCGCCTCTGCATGGTGAAGATACCGACGTGCTGATGCGCAATGCTGATTTGGCGCTTTATGCCGCCAAGGCGGATGGTCGGCGAACGTTCCGCTTCTACCAACATTCGCTGCGACTGGCTGTTGAGAAACGCCATGCGATGACAACTGATCTGCGGGTGGCCTTGGCCGCGAAGCAGTTCGAGCTGCATTACCAACCGATCTTCAATCTGGAATCAGGTCGTATATCCGGCTTCGAAGCCCTGCTGCGCTGGCGTCATCCATCGCTGGGCATGGTCTCGCCGGTTGAGTTCATTCCGATTGCAGAAGAAGCCGGGCTTATCGGCCCCATCGGCGATTGGGTGCTGAGACAGGCTTGTTGTCAGGCAGCTTCCTGGCCGGATGAGATCAAGGTTTCGGTCAATCTTTCTCCGGTACAGTTCAATCAGACAACGCTGCTCGATTCTGTCACGGAAGCGCTTGAGGAGGCAGCCCTGTCTCCGGACCGTCTCGAACTTGAAATTACGGAATCCGTATTCCTGCAAAACAGCAAACACAATATCGAACTGCTGTTTGAGTTGCGCCGCCTGGGCGTGCGGATTGCCATGGATGATTTCGGCACTGGCTATTCATCGCTCAGCTATCTGCGCTCGTTCCCGTTCGACAAGATCAAGGTTGACCGCAGTTTTGTATCGGGCATCGAAGTCGATACCCGTGATCTTGCGATCATTCAGGCGGTCGCCACGCTGGGCGCTGGTTTCCGGATTGTAACGACTGCTGAAGGCGTGGAAACCACGCAGCAGCTTGAATGCCTGCGCAAGCAGAATTTCGGCGAGGTGCAGGGCTTCCTGATGGGGCGTCCAATGCCTGCAGCTGAGGTGCCAGAATTCATCCAGACCCGCTGCGGATCAATCCTCGCTGCAATGCAGCCGCAGAACGAAATGGCCATCTGAAAATCATTTATGAATAAGGCTTGACCTTCCAACGGTGGGAAGGGTTACTTATGATGCAACTCAGTATCTAGCCCTTTAAAAAGGGGCTGCAGCATCGGCTCAAAAATCGGCAACGATCTTCGGAAAGCACGATGCGCAGAAGAAGGGATTGCCATGAACAAGCCAGTCAAATCCGAAAACACAAGTTTCGCCATTCCCGTCGAGGGCATGAGCTGTGCCTCTTGCGTGTCATCTGTTGAGAAGGCTGTCGCGAAAGTACCGGGCGTTGACAAGGTGTCTGTCAATCTTGCGACCGAGCGCGCCGATGTGACCTTCAAGGCCGCACCCGACATGCCAGCCGTCATCGATGCGATCCGCAAGGCAGGCTATGACGTGCCGTCGGGAAGTGCCGATCTCGCCATTGAAGGCATGAGCTGTGCTTCCTGTGTGAGCAAGGTTGAAAAGGCATTGAATGCCGTACCGGGCGTAACCCGCGCCAGCGTTAATCTCGCGACCGAACGCGCTCATGTCCAATTGGCTGGCCAGGTGCCGCTTGGTGATCTTATCAAGGCGGTTGAAACCGCGGGCTATGAAGCGCGTTCTCTTGAAGAGGCACGCAGCGATGCCAAGCAGGAAACGCAATCTGACAAGCGCGATGCGGAAGCGCTTGAGCTGAAAAAGAACGTCATCCTTGCTGCGGTTCTGACTCTGCCGGTTTTCATTCTTGAAATGGGATCGCATATCGTTCCAGCGGTGCACATGTTCGTCATGGACACGATTGGAATGCAGAACAGCTGGTATTTCCAGTTTGTGCTGACAACACTTGTCCTCTTCGGCCCGGGTATGCGCTTTTTCAAGAAAGGCATTCCGGCCCTTCTGCGTGCCGCACCCGACATGAACTCGCTGGTGGTTGTCGGAACAGCCGCCGCATGGGGCTTTTCGGTCGTTGCAACCTTCTGGCCGGATATTCTGCCGGCAGGAACAGTCAACGTCTATTTTGAGGCCGCTGCTGTCATTGTCACGCTGATCCTGATTGGCCGTTATCTGGAAGCTCGTGCCAAGGGCCGAACCTCGGCTGCGATCAGCCGTCTCGTTGGCTTGCAGGCCAAGTCGGCCCGCGTGCTGCGCAATGACGACGCGATCGATGTGCCGCTTGAAGATGTGCGCGTTGGCGATATCGTTCAGGTGCGTCCGGGCGAGAAAGTTCCCGTCGATGGCGAGGTGATCGAAGGCTCGTCCTTTGTGGATGAATCGATGATTACCGGCGAACCCGTACCCGTTGCCAAGGAAGAGGGCGCGGAAGTCGTCGGCGGCACGATCAACAAAACCGGCGCCTTCACATTCCGTGCAACCAAGGTTGGCCGTGATATGGTCATCTCGCAGATCGTGCGGATGGTTGAGGACGCGCAGGCTGACAAGCTGCCCATTCAGGCCAAGGTTGATAAGGTCACTGGCTGGTTCGTGCCTGCAGTTATGGCTGCTGCGGTCCTTACTTTCATTGCATGGCTGGTTATCGGCGGCACAGCCATGATGGGCTACGCGCTGGTCAATGCTATTGCGGTTGTCATTATCGCCTGCCCATGTGCCATGGGGCTTGCAACGCCGACCTCGATTATGGTGGGCACGGGTCGCGCTGCAGAATTTGGCGTTCTGTTCCGTCGTGGCGACGCGCTGCAAACCCTGCGTGATGCATCAGTGATTGCAGTCGACAAAACCGGCACGCTGACACAAGGTAAGCCGGCTTTGGCGCATTTCGCTGTTGTCGATGGCATCGATAAGGATGAAGCCCTGGCGCTGGTTGCAGCGGTGGAAGCACGTTCCGAGCATCCAATTGCTGATGCGATTGTGACGGCTGCAAAGGAAAAGGGACTGAAACTTGCCGATGTTTCGGCCTTTGAATCCGTTCCCGGTTTCGGGCTTAAGGCCAGCGTTTCAGGCCGTGAAGTTGCCATTGGTGCTGATCGCTATATGGCGAAGCTCGGTCTGGATGTAGCGGTGTTTGCGGATGATGCGAGCCGTCTTGGCGATGAAGGCCAGACCCCACTTTATGCAGCAATCGACGGCAAGCTCGCTGCCATTATCACGGTTGCCGACCCGATGAAGGAAACCACGCCCGCCGCCATTGCTGCCATGCATGAGCAGGGTCTCAAAGTCGCGATGATTACCGGCGACAACCGCCGCACTGCTCAGGCGATTGCCAAGCGCCTTGGCATTGATGAAGTGGTTGCGGAAGTGCTGCCGGACGGCAAGGTCGAAGCTTTGAAGCGCCTTTCGGCTGGGGGCAAGCGCATTGCCTTTGTGGGTGACGGCATCAATGATGCACCAGCTTTGGCTTCCGCCGATGTGGGTATTGCGATTGGCACAGGCACGGATATTGCGATTGAAAGCGCTGATGTTGTGCTGATGTCAGGTGATCTGCGTGGCGTGGTCAATGCGATTGCAATCTCAAAGGCCACAATCCGCAACATCAGCGAAAACCTGTTCTGGGCTTTTGCCTATAACGTGGCGTTGATTCCGGTTGCCGCTGGTATTCTTTATCCGTTTACCGGCACGCTTCTTTCGCCGGTGCTGGCAGCAGGTGCGATGGCGCTTTCGAGCATCTTCGTGCTGAGCAATGCTTTGCGCCTGCGCAGTTTCAAAAGCCCGATGGCCTGATTATTGGGTTATCCTGTCGGCAGTCTTCTCGCTGCCGACAGGCGATATTGCTTTTAAACATTTGCCACTGGATTTTTTATTTTGCCGCCTATGTGGATGAGCAGGCAAGCCGTGTTGCGCAGCAATCAATTTGCTGCGACACTTCTACCAATATGAGGCCTACCCAAATCAGAAATGCATCGAATTCGGTTTAATCCGTGCATCTTTGTTTCAAGTAACAGTCATGCACGGCGGGACTGCAGTCACTACTTGAAGGGGGTAATGTCTTGCTTGTTTCTCTGACGTCTATTCTGTTTTTACTGATTGGTCTTGCGCTCGGCGCAGCCGGTATCTACCTCGCCACATTGGGTGGCAGCTGGGCCTTCATAGCGATTGCTGTAGGCTTTCTGCTGACCGGCTTCTTTCTTCTCAAACGAAGCTCTCTGGCGCTCTGGATTTACGCGCTGGTCATCCTTGGAGCGCTCGGCTGGGCGGTTTATGAAGTTGGCTTCGATTGGTGGCGGCTTGGCTCAACCGGCGGCATCATTGTTCTGCTTGGCCTTTGGCTGCTCACGCCATGGGTCAGAAAGCCGCTGAACGGCGGTGGCTTGCCACTCACGATAGCGACGCTCGCAGCACTTGTTGTTGCCGGCTATTCGATGACGCAGGACCCAACCAGCATCAATGGCAACCTACCAACGGAAAAGGTTGCCGCAACGCCTGATCTCGGTGGCAATGTGCCTGATGGTGAATGGCACCAATATGGGCGCACACCTTACGGACAGCGCTACTCGCCGCTTGCACAGATAACGCCTGAAAATGTCTCCAAACTTCAGGTCGCCTGGCAATACCAGACCGGTGATGTGAAGCAGCCGGAAGATGTGGGTGAAACCACCTATCAGGTGACGCCACTCAAAATCGGCGACTCGCTCTTCCTTTGCACGCCGCATAACTGGGCTATCGCCCTTGATGCTGCGACCGGCAAGGAAAAGTGGAAGTTCGATCCGAAGGTCGGCTTCAACACCGATCGCCAGCACCAGACCTGCCGTGGCGTCAGCTACTGGAAGGATTCGACTGCAACTGCTGGTGCGAAATGTTCAGAACGCGTTTATCTGCCGACGTCTGACGCTCGTCTGATCGCGCTGGATACGCAAAGCGGCGAGATCTGCACCGATTTCGCCAATGGCGGTACGCTCGATCTCAGCCACGGCATGAAATATAATCCGGCAGGTTACTACTACTCAACCTCGCCACCGGCGGTCGTGGGTGACAAGATCATTGTCGGCGGTGCCGTCAATGATAATTACTCGACTGAAGAACAGTCTGGCGTCATTCGCGCCTTCGATATCCGTACCGGAGAGCTGCTGTGGAACTGGGATTCGGGAAATCCCGATGTCACCACACCTCTGCCGGAAGGCCAGCACTATACGACCAATTCTCCGAACAGCTGGTCGGTATCGAGTGTTGATGAAAAGCTTGGTCTGATCTTCATTCCACTTGGCAATCAGGTGCCGGATCAGCTCGGCATGGGCCGCAGCGAAAATGTCGAAAAATATTCGTCGTCCATCGTGGCGCTGGATGTGAACACAGGGCAGGTGAAGTGGGTTCGCCAGACCGTCCATCACGATCTGTGGGACATGGACGTGCCAGCACAGCCGGTCCTGCTTGATATCAATGGCGTTCCCGCACTGGTTGGTCCGACCAAGCAGGGCGATCTCTATGTGCTCGACCGCCGCACTGGCGAGCCGATCATCCCGATCAGTGAGATGGCGGCACCGACCGGCGCAATCCCGGAAGATCACACATCACCAACGCAACCGATCTCTGATCTGACATTCAGTCCGCCACCGCTCAGGGAAAGCGATATGTGGGGCGTGACATTGTTCGATCAGCTCGCTTGCCGCATTGCGTTCCACAAGCATTTCTATGAGGGACGTTACACGCCGCCTTCTCTCAAAGGCACGATTGTCTATCCGGGCAATTTTGGTGTCTTCAACTGGGGCAGCGTGGCGGTCGATCCTGAGCGTCAGGTGATGTTCGGTATGCCGACCTATCTCGCTTTCACCTCGCGCCTTGTGCCGCGTGCGGATATTCCGCCGCGCGGTCAGGACGAGAAGGGCAGCGAACAGGGTCTGAACCGCAATGATGGTGCGCCTTACGGCGTGTTCATGGGGCCATTCCTGAGCCCGCTTGGCATTCCGTGTCAGTCGCCGCCATGGGGCTATGTCGCGGGTGTCGATCTGCGCACAGGCAAGACGGTCTATAAGCACCGCAACGGTACGATCCGTGACATGGCACCGGTTCCGCTGCCATTCAAGGTGGGCGTACCGGGCATTGGTGGTCCGATGATCACCGCTGGTGGCGTAGCCTTCCTGGGTGCTGCGGTGGATGATTATCTCCGTGCTTATAATCTCACCAATGGTGAGGTTCTGTGGGAAGCGCGTCTGCCTGCAGGCGGTCAGTCCACACCAATGACCTACACCGTTGGTGATCAGCAATTCGTGCTGATGGTCGCGGGCGGTCATGGTTCGGTCGGCACCAAGCCGGGCGACTATGTGATTGCCTATACGCTGCCGAAATAAGCCGTGTCTTTCGGACCGAGATGCGCGTAATATCAAAACTCCATGAGTATGACTCATGGAGTTTTGGTTAAGCCCGAGTGGCAATTGAACTTTTTCAAGGCGTGATGCGTCAGCATCTTGAGCCGCCTTGGTATAAAAGTAATCGACAGCGCACATCAAACAGAAACGCCGGGAAATTCTCGGCGTTTTGCTTATATGCTCTTATCTCTCAAAGGCGCCCGTCAGATTTTTCCGTGCAGCAATTCGCCTTTGCGCGGGGCTGGGCGAACGGCCTTCGGTGCGCTGTGGCTGGCAAGCTCATGGATGATCGGGCAATCGGGCCGGTTGTCGCCATGGCAATTATGGGCGAGGTGACGCAGCGTATCAGCCATGTTCTGCAACTGCTTCATCTTGGCTTCGAGGTCTTCGACATGCTGCAATGCGACCTTCTTCACATCGGAAGACGCACGGTTGCGGTCGCGCCAGAGGGCAAGCAGTTCCTTGATCTGTTCGACCTGAAATCCAAGATCACGACTTGATCGGATGAAACGCAGCGTTTCGACATCATTTTGCGTATAGACGCGATAGCCCGAGCTGGTTCTGTCGGCAGCCTCGATAAGCCCGATGGTTTCATAATGGCGGATCATTTTCGCCGATATGCCCGATGCTTTGGCGGCTTGCCCGATATTCATCCCATTCCTCGCTGTTTCATGATTTTACAGGATATAGGAACGGTGAGGCGCTATTCAAAGAGTCTTTTGGGCAAGTATTATACGATTGTCAGACTGAAAAATTGTGATGGTTAGAAATTCCCTCCTGTCAGATAGCTGACAGGAGGGCCGTCTCGAAATATATAATCAGGCAGAGAAATAATTCTGCGTGCCGTGCGCCTCGATAGCCTGTGCAAGGCGTTCCAGCGCATGAACATAGGCTGCTGAGCGAACAGTTACCTTGTGCTGCTTGGCATGGTTCCAGATGGCGCGGCCTTCACGTTCCATGATGGTCTTCAGGCGCTCATGGATTTCTTCAAGCGTCCAGTAATAGCCTTGGCGGTTCTGAACCCATTCAAAATAGGAAACCGTCACGCCACCGGCATTGGCCAGAATATCCGGCAGAACGATAACGCCCTTTTGCTCGAGAATTTTGTCGGCTTCTGGCGTCACAGGACCGTTTGCCAGCTCAACAATCAACTTGCTCTTGATGGAAGCGGCGTTGTCGACATGGATCATGTTTTCCATGGCGCTTGGCGCAAGCACATCGCAATCAACTGCAAGCAGTTCATCAGCGCTGATCGCTTCATGACCGTTGCTGCCAGCGGTGGAAACAACCGACTTGCCCTGATCCTTGGCTTTCAACAACAGGTCAAGATCAAGACCGTTTGCGCAATAAACAGCACCCGACGAATCCGAAACGGCAACGATCTTATGGCCGTCGCTGGCCATCAGTTTTGCAAAGAACTGACCGGCATTGCCGAAGCCCTGAACGGTGACGCGAAGCTGCGACGCAAGGCCAAGATCATGCGCCAGATGGCGAACGAGATAGAAGCCGCCGCGTGCGGTCGCATCATTACGACCCAGTGAACCGCCGAGTGCTAGTGGCTTGCCGGTGATAACCGCAGGCGAAGACTGACCGACGATCTGCGAATATTCGTCTGCCATCCAGCCCATAATCATGGAGTTGGTATAGACGTCTGGTGCCGGAATATCGCGGTCCGGGCCGATAATGCCGGAGAAAGCCTGAATATAGGCGCGCGAAAGGCGCTCAAGTTCTGCCTTGGAAAGCTTGCGAGGATCGACCTGGATTGCGCCCTTGCCGCCGCCGTAAGGCAGATTCATGACGGCGCACTTGAAGGTCATCCAGAAAGCGAGAGTTTCGACTTCTTCAGCCGTTGATTCGGGATGGTAGCGAATGCCGCCCTTGGTTGGTCCGCGGGTGTCGTCATAACGGCAGCGCCATGCAAGAAAGGATTTGCGCGAACCGTCATCCATACGGATCATCAAGCGCACTTTCATCGTTTCACGGGCGTATTTCAGCTTCTCGATAACATCCGGATCGATATTGATGTGGCTTGCCGCCTCGTCCAGACGAACGAGTGCGCTTTCGAGTAGATTCTCCTTAGTCATCAAATCACCTTTCTTGCTTTTACCCCTCTTTAAAGAGGCGTTTATGAACGCTTGAGTAGCGCTTCACGCAATAAAAGAAAAGAGAAAAGGACAACAATATTGTCCTATTATGATAAAAACTATTTGGAAGCTTTCTAATATTATTAGTTACTAATATTAAGGACTTGGCGGTTCCATCTGGTTGTCGTCTCGGACAACCAGAAATCTGCCAAACCCAAGCTTGACCAATCAGGCGCTGGTCAGCTCTGCTTTAAAAATCCGCGCTCAACACCTTCCGCGATAATCCGCTGTGCAGCTTCCCAAAGCGTGTCTGATGCATGGGAAATCGGTGACTTCCGGTCAAGCACCACAGGCGCAGTTACGCCCGGCGTATGCCAGGTGCCGCCACTTGTGAAGAAGTTGTGCAGGAGTGGCTGCAGCCGATCCATCGCGCGGGCAAACTGCGCTTCTGCTGTTTTGCGTGCCTCGAACTCATCCCAAAGGGCGCGGAATTCCAGCGCCTGATCTTCGGGCAGAATGCCGAATATCCGGGTGGCTGCCTGCATTTCACGCTCTTCCTGGTCGAGCGCACCTGCATCGTCATAGATAAAGGTGTCGCCTGCATCGATCTCAACGATGTCATGGATGATCAGCATCTTGAGCACACGCAGCAGATCAACGTTCTCATTTGCATGTTCCTGTAAAACCATTGCCATCAGCACCAGCTCCCAGGTGTGTTCGGCATCGTTTTCGCGGCGCGACGCATCCAGGAGCGGTGTCCGACGAATGACCTGCTTCAGCTTTTCGACTTCAAGAATGAACTGGAACTGTTGCCGCAATCTGGCATTCGGCACGAGACTCGCGAATTCGTTTTCAGGCAGGTCGAGCGGCTTGAGCGGCAGTGTGTCGGTCATTGGCAATCCAGTCGTAGCGTTGGTCGAAACAATCAAATGCCCGGCTACTACTGGCTTGCTGCCGATTGAATTGCAACGCCTAATCATCCATGAAACATCATGTCGCGAAATGGTGCCGATGTCGTATTTATGACGTCTTTTGACGCAAGCCTGCTGTCGATATCGTCCGCGACCCAATACAAATATCTACAGAGGTTTTTCATGCGCCACATGGGAGCGTGAACCGTAAGACTGGTGGTTTGTATATGTCCCGCTTTTCGTTAGCTTCTATCGTTGGCAACGCGCTTTCCGGTAACAAGAACTGGAAGCCGCAATGGCCGAATGCCGAACCCAAGGCCGAATATGATGTGATCATTGTCGGCGCTGGCGGGCATGGTCTGGGTGCCGCCTATTATCTGGCCAAGGAGCATGGCATAACCAATGTTGCGGTCATCGAAAAAGGCTGGCTTGGCGGCGGCAATACCGGGCGCAACACCACCATTATCCGTTCCAACTATCTCTATGATGAGAGCGCACATCTCTACGAACATGCGATGAAGCTGTGGGAAGGCTTGAGCCAGGACCTCAACTACAATGTCATGTTCTCGCAGCGCGGGGTGATGATGCTGGCGCATACGGTGCATGATGTGCAGAGCTTCAAGCGTCATATCCATGCCAATCGTCTCAATGGCATCGACAATGAATGGCTGACTAAGGAGCAGGCGAAGGATTATTGCCCGCCGCTCGATATTTCGGCCAATGCGCGTTATCCGGTTGTTGGTGCCACCTTGCAGCGGCGCGGTGGCGTGGCCCGTCACGATGCGGTTGCATGGGGCTATGCACGCGGTGCGACGGAGCGCGGCGTTGATATCATCCAGAATTGCCCGGTTACGGCCATTCGCCGCGATGCTTCGGGTCGCGTGACAGGCGTTGATACGCCACGCGGTTTCATCAAGGCGAAGAAAGTGGCGGTTTCCGCTGCTGGCAGCACGTCGATTGTCATGGATACGGCAGGCGTGCGCATGCCGCTTGAAAGCTTCCCGTTGCAGGCGCTGGTGTCCGAGCCGGTCAAGCCGATCTTCCCTTGCGTGGTCATGTCCAACACGGTCCATGCCTATATCAGCCAGTCTGACAAGGGCGAGCTGGTGATCGGCTCCGGCACCGACCAGTATGTGTCCTACAGCCAGCGCGGCGGTCTGCCGTTGATTGAGCATACGCTTGCGGCCATTTGCGAAGTCTTCCCGATCTTCACCCGTATGCGGATGCTGCGCAAATGGGGCGGTATTGTTGACGTGACGCCGGATCGTTCGCCGATCATTGGCAAGACGCCGGTTCCGGGCCTGTTTGTGAATTGCGGCTGGGGCACGGGCGGCTTCAAGGCAACACCGGGTTCGGCGCATGTCTTTGCGCATACAATTGCCCGCGACGAACCGCACTGGATCAACGCACCGTTCACGCTTGAACGCTTCACCACCGGTCGTCTGATCGATGAAGCGGCTGCTGCCGCTGTTGCGCACTAAGGGAGATAAAACATGCTTCTTATCCGTTGCCCTTATTGCGAGATGGAACGTCCAGAGCTTGAGTTCGCCTATGCGGGCGAAGCGCATATTGCGCGTCCAGCCGACCCATCGACGCTTTCCGATGATGAATGGCGTGATTTCCTGTTCACGCGTTCCAATCCACGCGGCACTCATTATGAACGCTGGCGGCATATCAATGGCTGCGGTCGCTTCTTCAATGCGGTGCGCGACACGGTGAGCGACAAGTTCGTCACCACCTACAAGGCTGGTGAACCCCGTGCTGCTTTGGCAGAAACTCCGGCTGCGGAGGCGAAATAATGACCGATATGCGCATTCATAACAAAGGCCGTGTCAACAAGGCCAAGTCCGTGCGGTTCAGCTTCAACGGCAAGACCTATTCCGGTTTTGAAGGCGATACCCTGGCCTCCGCCTTGCTTGCCAATGGCGAACATCTGGCCGGTCGATCATTTAAATATCACCGCCCGCGCGGCATTCTTTCTGCCGGTTCCGAAGAGCCGAATGCACTGATGGGCGTCTCAAGGGGACCGGGTCGCTATGAGCCGAACACCCGCGCAACGGTGCTGGAACTCTATGACGGCTTGAAGGCCGAAACCCAGAACCATTGGCCGTCACTCAAGCACGATGTCGGCGCCATCAATGATGCGCTCTACATGTTCTTCTCGGCAGGTTTTTACTACAAGACCTTCATGTGGCCCAAAAGCTTCTGGAACAAGGTCTATGAGCCTTTCATCCGTGGCGCTGCCGGTCTTGGTAAGTCGCCATCTGAACCAGACCCGGACACCTATGCCAGCCGCTATGCTTTCTGCGACGTGCTGATCGCTGGCGGTGGACCTGCCGGTCTGGCGGCTGCTTTAGAGGCCGCAAAGAGTGGTGCGAAAGTTATCCTCGTTGACGAACAGGCCGAATTTGGCGGCTCACTTCTGTCGGAACCAGAGCCGGTCATCAATGGCCGCGCAAGCTGGGATTGGCTGAATGAGACCATCGCTGAACTCAAAGCCAATCCGAATGTCACGCTTTTGCCGCGCACAACGGCCATTGGCTATTACCATCAGAACATGGTCGGCCTTTGTGAGCGCCTGACCGATCATCAGGCCAAGCCCGCCACCAATGCGCCGCGTGAACGCATGTGGCGCGTGCGTGCAAAGCAGGTGGTGCTGGCGCAGGGCGCGATTGAAAAGCCGCTGGTCTTTGCAGGCAATGACCGTCCCGGCGTGATGCTGGCGTCCGCTGCACGCACCTACCTCAACCGTTACGGCGTCAAGGTCGGAAATCAGGCTGTCGTTGTCACCTCGCACGACAGCGCATGGCTCGCGGCTTTCGATCTAGCGGTTGCAGGCGTCAAGGTTCCAGCCATCATCGATGTGCGTTCAAGTGTTGCCGACAGCCTTATCAATCGTGCAAAAATGCTCGGCATTGAAACACTGACCGGCTGGACTGTGACGGACACATGCGGACGCCATCGCGTGTCGTCGGTCCGCGCTAATCCGGTTTCTAACGGCTCGGTCGGTGCTGCCCGCACGATCTCGTGCGATGTGCTTTTGATGTCTGGCGGCTGGAATCCGAGCGTGCATCTGTTCTCGCACACGAAAGGCTCGCTTGTCTGGGATGAGGCACGTCAGATCTATCTGCCGGGCGAACGCACTGAGGAAAGCCGTTGTGCCGGTGCAGGCAATGGCAATTTCGATTTGCAGGCCGCATTGCGTGAGGGTGCGGAAGCGGGTGCTGCTGCCGCCTCGGATGCCGGGCATAAGTCCAAGGCGTCTGAATATGCAGTCGCCGGTGATTTTGTCTGCGATGGTGTGAGCTGTCGCGAATTGCCAACTGATCGCGATCCGGGCAAGGCCAAGGCTTTCATCGATTTCCAGAACGATGTGACCGCCAAGGATATTCGTCTGGCCGTGCGCGAGGGTTTCCATTCCATTGAGCACGTCAAGCGTTATACCACCAATGGCATGGCGACCGATCAGGGCAAGACCTCGAACATCAACGGTCTGGCTGTTGCAGCCGATGCGCTCAAGCGCCCGACACCACAGGTTGGTCTCACGACCTTCCGTCCGCCTTACACACCGACGACCTTCGGTGCCTTCTGCGGTTATAATCGCGGCAAACTGTTTGATGTCACGCGCAAGACGCCAATTGATAGCTGGGCCGAACAGCATGGTGCAGCCTTCGAGCCGGTCTCGCTGTGGCGCCGCGCATGGTACTTCCCAAAAACTGGCGAAGACATGCATCAGGCCGTGGCGCGTGAATGCAAGGCGACCCGTCAGTCGCTGGGCATGTTCGACGCCTCCACGCTCGGCAAGATCGAAGTGGTCGGCCCGGATGCAGCGGAATTCATGAACCGCATGTACACCAACCCATGGACAAAGCTTGGTGTCGGGCGCTGCCGTTATGGTCTGTTGCTTGGAGAAGATGGCTTCATCCGCGATGACGGTGTTGTCGGTCGTCTGACGCAGGATCGTTTCCATGTGACGACCACAACCGGCGGTGCCGCGCGTGTTCTCAATATGATGGAAGACTATCTGCAGACCGAGTGGCCGGACCTGAAAGTGCGGCTGACCTCGACCACCGAACAGTGGGCCGTGGTCGCAATCAATGGCCCGAATGCGCGTAAGCTCATCGAGCCAATGGTTGAAGGTCTGGATATTTCTGACGAAGCTTTCCCGCATATGTCGGTTGCGGAATGCAAATTCCTGGGCGTTCCAGCGCGTCTCTTCCGCATGAGCTTTACCGGCGAGCTGGGCTATGAAATCAACGTGCCCGCCCGTTACGGTCTGTCGCTGTGGAAGGCGCTTTATGAGGCCGGTCGGCAATATGATATCACGCCTTACGGCACCGAAACCATGCACGTTCTGCGCGCGGAAAAAGGCTATATCATTGTCGGTCAGGATACGGACGGCACAGTAACGCCTGATGATGCAAGCCTTGGCTGGGCCGTCGGCAAGCAGAAGCCGGACTTCGTTGGCAAGCGTTCGCTGGCCCGTCCGGATATGCTCAAATCAGATCGTAAGCATCTTGTGGGTCTGTTGACCAACGATCCGAAGCTGGTGCTGGAAGAAGGCGCGCAGATTGTCGTTGATCCAAAACAGACGCTGCCTATGACCATGCTTGGTCATGTCACTTCGTCCTATTGGAGCGAGGCGCTTGGCCGGTCTATCGCGATGGCCGTGGTCTCTGGCGGCAAGGATCGCATGGGCGAAACGCTTTATATGCCGATGCCTGATGGTACAGTGCATGAAGCGGTTGTTTCGGGCATGGTCTTCTATGACCCCGAAGGTAAGAAGCTGAACGGATAAGGATTGAACCATGCTTGTTGAGACAAAACCTTATTCGAACCGCAAGGTCGTCATTCCCGGTCGTCTGGAAATCCATGCAGCCGATGACGCTGCCCGCTTTATTCTGCGCATTGCTCCGGAAAAACTGGCCCTGGCTGAAAAGGCGCTGGGTGCAAAGTTCCCCGCTAAGATCGGTGGCCTTACGCGCAGTGGCGATATTGCTGTTGCCTGCATCGGACCGGATGAATGGTATATCTGGGCAGATGAAAGCAAGGCGGACGCCATTACACAGGCCTTTGCCAAGCTCTACGAGAGTGAGCCGCACAGCCTGACGGAAGTCAGTCACCGTGAAACCGGCATCGACATTTCTGGGCCCCAAGCCGAATGGCTGTTGAATGCTGCTTCCCCGCTTGAACTCTCAAAGATGAGCTTTCCGGGTGCTGCTCGCACGATCTTCGATCATGCCCAGATCATTCTGTTGAAGTGGGATGCCGATCATTACCGGATCGAAGTGTGGAACTCATTCGCTGATCACGTCTGGACCTTGCTGGAACTGGCCAGCAATGAAGTCGAATTGACACTCTGATTGATCCCTTATTTCCTTAAAAACGCCGCCCCACTGGGCGGCGTTTTTGCATTAGAGCGCATCCCGAAAAGTGTGAAACGGTTTTCGGAAAAAGATGCGCGTCAAAATAAGAGATTAGAGCGCCGATCTGATCCAATCAGATCGAAATGCGCTCTAATACCCCAATTTCAGTCTTGCCTTCTATAAATCCATATGTGAAGACTATATTTACATAAGAAATTCATGAGGAGGGAATTTCCCGATGTCGGAAAGCGAACTGCCGCTGAGCGGGCTTGTCGTTGTCGATATGAGCCAGTTTCTGTCGGGGCCTTATTGCTCGTTGCGTCTGATGGATCTGGGCGCGCGCGTCATCAAGATTGAACGGCCTGATGGTGGCGATCTTTCGCGCAGACTTTATCTGAGCGACACGGAAATCGGTGGCGATTCCACGATTTTTCATGCCATTAATCGTGGCAAGGATAGCCTTGCGATTGATCTGAAAAATCCCGATGATCTGGCTGCGTTGAAGAAGCTTCTCACGCAGGCCGACGTGGTTATTCAGAATTTCCGTCCCGGTGTCATCAAGCGCCTTGGCCTCGATTACGAAGCCGTGCAGCAAATCAATCCGCGTCTCGTCTATGCATCGATCAGCGGCTATGGCGAAGAAGGTCCATGGGTCGGTCGTCCCGGACAGGATTTGCTTGCGCAGGCGCGCTCGGGCCTCATGTGGCTCAATGGTGATGAAGGGCAGGGGCCGGTTCCATTCGGTCTGGCGGTTGCCGATATGCTGGCAGGGGCTGCGGCCGCTCAGGGAATTCTCGCAGCGCTGGTTCGCCGCGGCATCACCAACAAAGGCTCGCATGTCGAAACCAGCCTTCTCGAAGCGCTGGTTGATTTCCAGTTTGAAGTGTTGACCACCCACCTTAATGATGGTCGTCGCCTGCCAAAGCGTTCCGATTTCCGCAGTGCCCACGCCTATCTCGCAGCACCTTATGGTGTTTATCCGGCAGCGGATGGTTATCTCGCAATCGCCATGATGCCGATTGCGAAACTGGCACCACTGCTTGAAACAGATACGCTTGCGCCATTCATTGCCGATCCGAAAGTTGCTTTCGCAAAACGCGATGAGATTAAGCGGCTGATTGCTGCCCGCATTGCCGAGAAAACCGTCGATGAATGGCTCGCCATTCTGGAACCGGCTGATATTTGGTGCGCCCGCGTTCTCAACTGGGAAGAACTGCTCGCAAGCGAAGGTTTCTCAACCCTCGACATGCTCCAGACGGTGACGCGTGAAGATGATGTTTCCATCACCACCACACGTTCCCCACTGCGCATCAACGGACAGCGCCCAAAGGTGGCACGCGCCGCGCCGCGCATTGGCGAGAACAGCAAAGAAATTCGCGAGGAGTTCGGTCTATGAGCACTATCAAGCTTAAAGGCATGACCTGGAGCCACCCGCGCGGCTATGATCCGATGGTCGCAGGCGCCGAACAATGGCTTGCTGACAAGGGCGTCGAAATCGAGTGGGAAAAGCGGTCGCTACAGGATTTCGAGACCTTTCCGGTTGAGGAACTGGCACTCAATTTCGATATGATCGTAATCGACCATCCACATGTGGGCCAGATCACCAAGGAAGGTTGTCTGCTGCCGCTTGATGTGCCGGGCCGCGAAACGGAACTGAAAGAGCTTGCCGATGGCTCTGTGGGCCAATCCTTCCCAAGCTATAACTGGCAGGGGCGGCAATGGGCGTTTCCGCTCGATGCAGCAACACAGGTTCAGGCATGGCGTCCAGACCTGATGGACAAGCCTGCCACCTCATGGGGCGAGGTGCTGCGTCTGGCGCGCGCCGGGAAAGTTCTGCTGCCACTGCGCTCGCCGCATTCGCTGATGTGCTTTTATACACTCGTTGCCAATGCCGGAACGCCTTGCGCGGTTGAAGGCGAGCTGATCGCTGTTGAGGATGGCGCGAAAGCTTTTGAGCAACTGCGCGAGGTTGCTTCGCTGGTTAAGCCTGAATGTTTCGGCATGGACCCGATTGCGGTGTTTGAGGAAATGGCAGAGCCAGAATCCGAAATCGCCTGTTCACCGCTGATTTACGGCTATGTGAATTATGCCATGCCGGGCTTCCGCGATCGCCTGATCCGTTTTGCCGATATTCCATCGGGTCCAGCAGGCGTGGCAGGATCGGCTCTGGGTGGCACGGGTATTGCGGTTTCAGCCTTCAGCAAGCATCCGGAAGCGGCAATCGACTTCGCCTATTGGATTGCAAGCGGTGAGGTGCAGAAAGGGCTTTACGCGGCGTCCAACGGTCAGCCGGGACATGCGGATGCATGGGAAGACGATACCGTAAACAACGCAACATCGGGCTTCTATCGCGATACGCGCGCAACGTTGGAAGGGGCATGGGTGCGTCCGCGTCACGATGGCTATATGCCGTTTCAGGAAGCGGCTTCCGAGCGTATCAATAAGGGCTTGCTAAACAATGAGAAGGCGGAGATCGTCGTCGCCGATCTCAACCGGCTTTTCCGCGAAAGCTTTTAATTCAACAAATTGGCTGGCGAGAAACTCGCCAGCCTTGAGGTTTAAATCTTCCAGATGCGCTGCGCATTGTCGGCAAGAAGCAGTGCCTTTTCGTCTTCGCTGCATCCTTTAAGCAGCGCATGGGTTGTCGCCACCCATGTGGAAAGCCCGGCATCGACGTTACTCGCTAAGGTGCAGACCGGCCAGTCGCTTCCCCATACAATCCGCTCCCAGCCGAATGACTGAATCACATGCTCCACATAAGGGCGCAGTGTGTCGACGGTCCAGCTTTCAGCGTCAGCATAGGCCACCACGCCAGAGATTTTGGCGACCACATTGTCGCGTTGCGCAATCTCGGTAATCCCCTTCTGCCAGACTTCCAGCGCACCTGATTTGATGTCCGGAACGCCGCAGTGATCAAGCACGAACTGCACGTCCGGGGCGAGATCTGCCAGCGCCAGCACCTTGTCGATCTGGTGCGGGAGTGTGCAGAGATCAAAGGTCAGGCCGGTGCCTTCCAGCCGCTTGATATTCTCCCGAAACAGAGCGCCCTCAGAGACATTATCGGGTACGACATGCAGCACACGGCGAAAACCTTTGATGAAAGGATTGCTGCGGCTCTGTTCCAGATATTCGGCAAATCCCGGTTCTTCCGGGCGGCAAGATGCAATCGCGCCCTTGATATAGCCATTATTTTGACGCGAGATTGCCATAATGTGAGCGGTCTCTGCCACAATTTCAGGGGCAGAAACGTCCACTTCCATGTGTAATGCTGCTTTAATGCCGCAACGTTCGGCCTGCTTCCGATAGGTCTCAAACAGAAAATCGCGGTTCAAAGCTGGTACGTCTCCCAGCCATGGATAGTTGAGCGCGCTTTTGTCTATCAGATGCAGATGGGTATCGATAATCATGAAAACTCTCCTCCGATGTCATACTTTCAAAAAAGAAGAGAGTTTTCAAATAAGAATTATCGGTCTGGATTAATCTGTTGTTCCGATATCGGAACCGACCAGCTTTGAGAGGTCTTTGACGGTCTTTTGCAGCAGGCTGATGGTCTGTGTGATGTCAGGTGCGAACGTCGAATTGACGAGCGTGACATAAGGACAGGTGAGGGCTGCGATGCATGAGCCGTCAGGACCGAGAATCGGTGCAGAGAGGTTGTAGACGCCAGCCACCTGCGCACTTGGCATCATTTCGTAGCCGCGTTCGCGAATCTGATCGAGTCGCTCATAGAAGCTTTCATCGAGATTGCCGCTCTCGCCGTCTTTGACATATTCGGCAATCATCATCTTGCGTTCTTCCGGCGTGCGGAAGGCGAGAAGCACATGGCCGGAACCCGTGTCGAAAAGGCTGATATGCGAACCGACGCGGATCGAAATCCCCCAGTAATCCGGGGCTTCCTGCTGTGCAATCACCACGACAGAACCACGATCAAACACAGCAAGCTGATTGGCCTGCTTCGAGCGATCAGCAAGTTCGCGCATGAAAGGCGTGGCAAAGGAAGCAAGTCTGCGCACCGGCGCATGAAGATGCGCAAGGCCGAACAGCTTGAGCGTCAGCGAGTAACGGTCACCTTCGAGCTTGGTCACGTAACCGCGCTTCACCAGACGATCGAGCATCCGGTAAAACTCGTTGGGGCTGCGGTCGAGGTGCTTGGCAATCTCGGCCTGGCTTAGTCCACCATCGACACTGGCCAGCAGTTCGAGAATATCCAACCCCTTGTCCAGCGCAGGCGCGCGATAACGATCATCTGTTTCCAAACTGGTCCCCTTCGTGAATAGCATACTTCATATACGAACATCGCAAGTGATGAAAGTAGTGAAGCCATCGAAATCGCCTTGACCGATTGTGAATAGTATGTTTGCATATAAATATAGGAAGCACAATCGGGTGCGGACTGGGGAGTTGTCCGTAAAAGCGTCGGCCTGAAGCCAGATTGGAATTTCGGGAAACACGATGATCGGGCTCAAGGAGGTTAGAGCGCCGTATGGGGCGTCCAAAAAAGGGCGCGCGGTGTTCTAGTAGGAGGAGAAGCATGAGGAATTTCACGACATCTGTGCTGGCAGGTTCTGTTCTGCTGGCTGCAGGAATGGTTTCCGCGGGGGCTGCGGAACTTCCGGGTAAATTTGAAGGCGTCACCATCAATGCCAAGCTCATTGGCGGTCAGCAGTATGAAGCGCTGTATTCGCGCATTGCTGAATGGGAAAAGGCGACCGGTGCCAAGGTCAACATCCTGTCCAAGAAGAACCACTTCGAGCTGGACAAGGAAATTAAGTCGGACATCGCTTCGGGTTCGATCAACTGGTGCGTTGGCTCCAACCACTCGTCTTTTGCGCCGCAATATCCTGATCTCTATGCCGATCTGAATGGTTTGCTTCCAAAAGAAGAAATCGAAGGCTTCGTGCCATCGGTGATCAAGGCTTCGACGCTTAACGACAAGCTGGTCATGCTGCCACGCGCGCAGTTCGACGTCTCGGCGCTCTATTATCAGAAGAGCCTTTACGAAGACGACGCCAAGAAGACCGCATTCAAGGAAAAATACGGCTACGATCTGGCACCGCCAAAGACCTGGAAAGAAGTTTCCGATCAGGCTGTGTTCTTTGCCGATCCGCCGAATTTCTACGGCACGCAGTTTGCGGGCAAGGAAGAAGCCATCAACGGCCGCTTCTATGAAATGCTGGTCGCTGAAGGCGGTGAATATCTCAAAGACGGCAAGCCAGCTTTCAATTCTGAAGCCGGTGTCCGTGCGCTCGACTGGTTCGTCAATCTTTACAAGGCCAAGGCCGTTCCTGCAGGCACCACCAACTATCTCTGGGATGAGCTGGGCGCTGGCTTTGCATCCGGCACCATTGCGCTCAATCTGGATTGGCCGGGCTGGGCGACCTATTTCAACGATCCAAAGTCGTCGAAAGTCGCAGGCAATGTCGGTATCGTTCCTCCGCCGACAGGTTCTTCCGGAAAGCGCACCGGCTGGTCGGGTCATCACGGCTTCTCAGTCACTGAATCCTGCGGCACGAAAGAAGCTGCTGCTTCGCTCGTCTGGTTCCTGACCAACGAGGATTCGCAGAAGCAGGAATCGGCTGCCGGCACTTTGCCAACCCGCACCGCTGTCTGGGATTATGTCATCGAGCAGGCTGCTTCCGATCCGTATAAGAAGGAAGTGCTGTCGGTGTTCCAGGAAACGGCAAAGACCGCTTTCCCTGTTCCGCAGACCCCGTCATGGATCGAAATTTCCAACGCTGTCTATCCTGAACTTCAGGCAGCGATCCTTGGTGACAAGACCTCGCAGCAGGCGCTTGATGATGCAGCCAAGAAGGCAACGCAGATCCTTGAGGATGCTGGCGAACTCTAGGCCTATCGCCTCATTTAAACTGTGACTTCATGGCCCGCTCTGAACGGGGCGGGCCAATTTTGCGCTTAATGACCGCTTCGGAAGAACAATGTTTAAACGAATTTCCCCGCCGGTTTTGCTTTTGCTTCCGGCCTTCATCATCCTAGCAGCGGTGGTCCTGTTTCCCCTCGCGCTTTCGCTTTATTCAAGCTTCACGCCATTCCGGCTGACGCGTCCTGACAGCCTGTTCAACTTCATCGGTCTGCGAAATTATCAGCGCATCATGGGTGATTGGGTGTTCTGGGCTGCATTCATTCGCACGGTGATCTTCCTCACCATCGCGCTCAATCTGGAAATGCTGCTCGGACTTGGTCTGGCGCTGCTCATCAATAAGGCCACCCACGGCCAGCGCGTTTTGCGCACGCTGATGATGTTCCCGATGATGTTTTCGCCGGTTTTGGTTGGCTTCCAGTTCAAATTCATGTTCAACGACAATATCGGTCTTGTGAACAATGCGCTGCAATCGCTGGGTATCACCGACACCGCTATTCCATGGCTGATCGACGGCAATCTGGCGCTGTTTGCCATTCTGATGGCAGAAGTCTGGATGTCGACCTCGGTGTTTGCAATCCTCATTCTGGGCGGTCTTCTGTCCATGCCGCAGGATCCGGTTGAGGCCGCGCGCGTTGACGGTTGCACGCCATGGCAGACATTCCGCTATGTCATCTGGCCTTATCTGATGCCATTTGCCTTCATCGCGATGACCATTCGTTCGCTCGATGTGGCGCGTGCCTATGACATTGTGAAGATCATGACCGATGGTGGTCCGGCACGGCGAACCGAGCTGATCTGGACGCTGGTCGGGCGCACCGCCTATTCGGATGCGCAGATGGGACTGGCCAATGCAATGGCCTATATCGCGATCCTGCTCTCGATCCTCTTCACCGTAATGTTCTTCCGTAAGCTTGCAGCCGCACGCGCGCAAATCGGAGCGGAGTGGTAATCATGGCTTCCAAAACCCTCTCTAATGATCAGCATCGCCTGCTGCGCCGCGTCAAGAAAGTCGCCTACCTCATCGGCCTGTTTCTTGCGATGACGATCATCTGCCTGCCCGGTCTGTGGATCGTGCTGTCCTCGCTGCGTCCGCCGGTTGAAATCATGGCAAAGCCGCCGGTCTGGATACCGCACGAAATCACGCTCGACGCTTATTATGCAATGTTCTCTGGTGCTGGCGGCGGCGGCATTCCGGTCTGGGATTATTTCCGCAACTCGCTGATTATCTCGGTCACATCCACCATCATTGCGCTGATTGTCGGTGTTTCAGGTGGCTATGCCTTTGCGCGCTTCCGCTTCTGGGGCAAGTCGACGACATTCCTCGGTCTTATGCTAACGCGCTCGGTGCCGGGCATCGCCTTGTCGCTGCCGCTCTTCATGCTCTATTCACGCATTGGCATTATCGACACGCATTTCGGTCTGATCGTCACTTATGTGGCGCTCAATGTGCCATTCACGATCTGGCTGATCGACGGCTTCTTTCGTCAGGTACCGAAGGATCTGGCGGAAGCAGCCCAGATCGACGGTTGCACGCGCTGGCAGGCTTTCTGGCAGGTGGAATTTCCGCTGGCCGGTCCCGGCATCGCGACTGCTGGCATCTTCGCCTTCCTCACTTCATGGAACGAATATGCGCTGGCTTCCCAGCTCACCCGCTCGGTCAATTCCAAGACCCTTCCTGTCGGTCTTCTCGATTACACCGCTGAATTCACCATCGACTGGCGTGGCATGTGCGCGCTGGCGGTCGTGATGATTATTCCGGCGCTGACCCTCACATTCATCGTTCAGAAGCATCTTGTTGCTGGTCTGACGTTCGGCGCGGTTAAAGGTTGATATTACAATGGCTCAGCTTTCCATTAAAAATCTCGTCAAGCGCTACGGCACAATCGAAGTGGTGCATGGCATCAATCTCGAAATCGCCGACAAGGAATTTGTAGCGCTTGTTGGCCCGTCCGGCTGTGGCAAGTCCACGACGCTGCGCATGATTGCCGGTCTTGAAAGCATTTCCGACGGCGCGTTGGAAATCGGCGGCAAGGTCGTCAACGATCTGCCGCCGCGTGATCGCAACATCTCCATGGTGTTCCAGTCCTATGCGCTTTATCCGCATATGTCGGTGCGCGAAAACATGGGTTTCTCGCTCAAAATAGCCAAACAGCCACAGGCGGAAATTGACCGTCGCGTCAATGAAGCATCAGCCATTCTTGGCCTTGAAGCCTTGATGGAACGCCGTCCGGCACAGCTTTCAGGTGGTCAGCGCCAGCGCGTTGCCATGGGCCGCGCCATCGTGCGCAATCCGGAAGTTTTTCTGTTCGACGAGCCACTGTCCAACCTCGATGCGAAGCTGCGCACGCAGATGCGCACGGAGATCAAGAAGCTTCATGCCAAGGTGCAGTCCACAGTCGTTTATGTGACGCATGATCAGGTCGAAGCCATGACACTGGCCGACCGCATCGTCATCATGCGCGATGGGCATATCGAGCAGGTCGGAACACCGGATGAAGTGTTCAAGCGTCCGGCAACCCAATTCGTTGCGGGCTTTATCGGCTCGCCGCCAATGAATATGGCGGAGGCAACTGTGCAGGGTTCGGAACTGGTCTTTGCCAGTGGCGATCGTCTGCCAGTGCCTGCACAATTTAAGGCCAAGGTTACAGATGGTGCCAAGGTGACATTCGGTTTGCGCCCGGACGATCTTTTCCCGACTGGCCACGGCCTGTCGTCGGGTGGTGCCGGTACATCGCATGAGCAGGATCTGCGCGTTTCGATCACCGAGCCGCTTGGCAATGAAACGCTGGTCTTTGTCGAGTTCGCCGGCAAGGAATGGGTAGCGCGTATGCTCAACCCGCGCCCTCTCAATTCCGGTGAAGCAATCTCCATGCATTTTGATCTGTCGCAGGCGCATCTGTTTGATGCGGCGAACGGCAAGAGCTTGGCGGTATAGATATGGCACGCATTGAAAAAGTTGAACTGCGCATGGTCGACCTTCCGCCGAAGGTCAAGCGCACCGACGCGATCCAGAGTTTTGTCAGTCAGGAAACGCCTATCGTCACCATCACGGATAGCGATGGGGCGGTTGGGACGGGCTATAGCTACACCATTGGCACCGGCGGCTCGTCCGTCATGCGCCTGTTGAACGACCATCTGGTGCCGCTGATTATCAATGAGGATGCAGATTGCATTGAGGCGATCTGGCGTAAGCTCGAATTTGCGACCCACGCCACAACCATTGGCGCGATTACCGCTTTGGCGCTTGCTGCCATTGATACAGCTCTTTGGGATTTGCGTGCGAAGAAACAGAACCTGCCGCTGTGGAAGCTCGCAGGTGGTGCCAAGGATCGTTGTTCGCTGTACACGACCGAAGGCGGCTGGCTGCATATCGAGAAAGAAGCGCTGGTCGAGGATGCTCTAGCCGCCAAAGCCAAGGGGTTCTCCGGCTCCAAGGTGAAGATCGGTAAGCCGCATGGTTCGGAAGATTATGCGCGTCTTTCGGCTGTTCGTGCAGCCGTGGGTGATGGCTTTGAAATCATGACCGATTGCAATCAGGGCTTTACGGTGGATGAAGCGATCCGTCGCGCCGAGCGTCTGAAAGAACTTGATCTGGCATGGATCGAAGAGCCGCTTCCGGCTGATGATCTTGATGGCCATATCCGCCTGACCCGTTCCACGCCGACACCGATTGCGGTGGGTGAATCGATCTATTCGATCCGCCATTTCCGTGAATATATGCAGAAGGGCGCTTGCTCTATCGTCCAGGTGGATGTGGCGCGCATCGGCGGCATCACGCCTTGGCTGAAAGTGGCACACGCCGCCGAAGCCTTCGACATTCCGGTTTGCCCTCATTTTCTGATGGAACTGCATGTCAGCCTCACCTGTGCCGTGCAGAACGGGCGCTATGTCGAATATATCCCACAGCTTGATGATCTGACCACCAAGGGTATGGAAATTCGTGATGGCCACGCCATTGCGCCGTCTGAGCCGGGCATTGGTATCGAGTGGGATTGGGATGCCGTGTGCAGTCGGTCGGTTTCCGAATTTACCCGCGAGATCGTGAGGTCGTAATGGCGCAACGCCAGAAACAAAGAATGGGCATGGTGATCGGGCTGAAGCCTGAAAAGATCACAGAATACAAGAAGCTGCACGCGAGCGTATGGCCGGAAATTCTGGCGCTCATTTCCGAGTGCAACATCACCAATTACACGATTTTTCTCAAAGAGCCGGAAAACCTGCTGTTTGGCACATGGGACTATGTCGGCACCGACTTTGAAGCCGACATGAAGAAGATGGCTGATAATCCTAAAAATCAGGAATGGTGGTCAGTCTGTATGCCATGCCAAAAGCCGCTTGAAACCCGAAAAGAGGGTGAATGGTGGGCGATGATGGAGGAGGTTTTTCATCATGACTGAGGCTTTTGATCCGAAAAGCCTGCGCCAGTGGTGGGCGAAGCCCACGCAGCCAAAACCGATTGTCATTTTCGGTGCGGGTAGCATTGTCGGCGACGCACATCTGCCTGCCTACAAGAAGGGCGGCTTCCCGGTTGCGGGCATTTTCGATCCTAATTTCGAGAAAGCATCGGCACTTGCTGACCAATGGGGCGTGAAGGCTTTTGCAAGTTTTGAAGAGGCGCTAGCCGTTGGAAGTGCGATCTTCGATCTGGCCACGCCGCCCTCAGCCCATGCCTCGATCCTCTCGCAATTGCCCGAAGGCGCTGCCGTCCTGATCCAAAAGCCGATGGGCAGCGATCTTGCCGCAGCAACGGAAATTCTGAAAGTCTGCCGTGCGCGTAATCTCAAAGCTGCGGTGAATTTCCAGCTACGTTTCGCGCCGATGATGCTCGCTCTTTACGACGCCGTCGATAAGGGCTTGCTTGGCGAAGTGGTGGATTTCGACGCATGGCTGGCGCTTGCGACCCCTTGGGGTCTGTGGCCGTTCCTCAAAGGCCTGCCGCGCATCGAGATCGCCATGCATTCGATCCATTATCTGGATTTCGTGCGTGGTCTGCTTGGCAATCCGCAAGGCGTTCACGCCAAGACGCTTGGGCATCCAAACCACGAAGTCGCACAGACCCGCACGGCTGCAATTCTTGATTATGGCAATCGCGTGCGCTGTGCGCTGTCGATCAATCACGATCATGATTTCGGCCGCAAGTTTCAGGCCTGCGAGTTCCGCATTTGCGGGACTGAGGGTGCAGCCTATGTGAAACTCGGCGTCAATCTCGACTATCCGCGAGGCGAGCCGGACCAGCTTTGGATCAAGCCAAAGGGTGGCGACGACTGGGTGCAGGTTGCACTTCAAGGCGCATGGTTTCCGGATGCATTCTTAAACCGCATAGCGCAGTTGCAGCGTTTCGCGACTGGCGAAGATGCCGAGCTTATCGGCTCGGTTGAAGATGCATGGCACACCATGGCGCTGGTTGAGGCGGCCTATCAGTCAAGTGCTGCGCCCGCCACGCCGCTTGCTGCAAAACCGGAGTTTTGATCATGTCTGAACAGGTAATCTATTTTGAAGACTATGAATTGGGCCATCAGCGCATAACCTATGGCCGCACGATCACTGAAACGGATTTTGTGGTTCACGCCGGTCATACGGGCGATTTCTTTCCGCACCACATGGATGCGGAATTTGCAAAAACCCTGCCAGGCGGTCAGCGTATCGCGCATGGCACGATGATCTTTGCAATCGGCGTCGGTCTGACCGCGACGCTGATTAACCCTGTTGCGTTTTCCTATGGCTATGACCGCCTTCGGTTCGTGCGTCCGGTGCATATCGGCGATACGATCCGTACGCGCGTGACGATCAGCGCAAAGGAAGACGACCCGAAGCGGGCAAATATGGGCCGCGTTACCGAGCGGTGCGAAGTGCTTAATCAGCGGGACGAAGTGGTGCTTGCTTGCGACCACATCCTGCTTGTTGAACGGAAGGCATGACTATGACGATACGATTTGATGGAAAAACAGCGCTGATCACAGCTGCCGCTCAGGGCATTGGTCGTGCAAGTGCACTGGCTTTTGCGGAAGCAGGCGCCAAGGTCTATGCGACTGATATCAACGAGAGCGCACTCAAGGAACTCGAAGGCGTTTCGGGTATCATCACCCGCAAGCTCAACGTGCTTGACGAGGCTGCAGTGAAGGCGCTCGTTGCCGAGATCGGTCAGGTCGACATCCTGTTCAACTGCGCAGGCGTTGTCCATGGCGGTTCGATTTTGGAAATGAAGGACGAAGACCTCGACTTCGCCTTCAATCTCAACGTCAAGGCGATGATCCGCACCATTCAGGCCGTGCTGCCGGGTATGCTGGAGCGCAAGGATGGTGCCATCGTCAATATGGCGTCCGTTGCTTCGAGCGTTAAAGGCGTGCCGAACCGCTTTGCTTATGGTGTCACTAAGGCGGCTGTCATCGGTCTGACCAAGGCTGTTGCTGCCGACTATGTTGCCAAGGGCATCCGCTGCAACGCCATCTGCCCCGGTACGGTTGAAAGCCCGTCGCTGCAAGACCGTCTGCGTGCGCAGGGCGATTATGAAGAGCAGCGCGCTGCCTTCATCGCGCGTCAGCCTATTGGCCGTATCGGCCAGCCGGAAGAAATTGCCGACCTCGCGGTCTATCTCGCAGGCGCCACTTACACGACCGGTCAGGCCTACAACATCGACGGTGGTTGGACGATCTAGGGCAGTCGATATTCAGGCTCTGGCGGCCTGCAAATGGCATTTTCGGCACGCCATAACCAGAATCTCAACCACCCTTATTCGCCCCATCGTTACCACTTCAAATCCCCACAAGGAGTAAACTCATGAAATTTCTTCGCTATGGCGAAACCGGTCAGGAAAAGCCGGGCCTTCTCGATGCCGACGGCAATATCCGTGATCTCTCTGCCCATGTCAGCGATCTGTCGGGTGCCGTTCTCAACCCTGAAGCACTCGTCAAGCTCGGTTCGCTGGACGTCAATGCGCTGCCAAAGGTCGAAGGCAACCCACGCCTTGGCCCATGCGTTGCAGGCACCGGCAAGTTCATCTGCATCGGTCTCAACTATGCCGATCACGCAGCAGAATCCGGCATGGCTGTACCACCAGAGCCGGTCATCTTCATGAAGGCAACCTCGGCCATCGTCGGCCCGAATGATGATCTGCTGATCCCCCGCGGTTCGGAAAAGACCGACTGGGAAGTCGAACTCGGCATCGTCATCGGCAAGACCGCGAAATATGTCTCGGAAGATGATGCGCTTGATTATGTTGCTGGCTACTGCACGCTGCATGACGTTTCGGAGCGCGCTTTCCAGATCGAACGCGCCGGCCAGTGGACCAAGGGCAAGTCTTGCGACACATTCGGCCCGACCGGCCCATGGCTGGTGACAAAGGACGAAGTTGCTGATCCGCAGGATCTCAAAATGTGGCTCACTGTCAACGGCGAAACCATGCAGGACGGCTCGACCAAGACCATGGTCTATGGCGTGCGTCATCTGGTTTCCTATCTCTCTCAGTTCATGTCACTGCAGCCGGGCGATATCATTTCCACCGGTACGCCTCCGGGCGTTGGCATGGGCATGAAACCACCGCGCTACCTCAAGGCTGGCGATGTTGTCGAACTCGGCATTGAAGGCCTCGGTTCGCAGAAGCAGAACGTGCGCGCGGACGTTTAATTTTCTTGAGCATGATCTCTAAAACCGATCTCCATTTTTGGGGATCATGCTCAGATCACGGAATCAAACATGACGAAAATTACTGATCTGCGCGTCTTCGATCTGCGCTTCCCGACTTCGCAAAGTCTGGACGGTTCCGACGCGATGAATCCGGACCCGGACTATTCGGCAGCTTATGTTATCCTCGATACGGATGACGAAGCGCTGAAGGGCCATGGCCTCACCTTCACCATTGGTCGCGGCAATGACATTTGCTGTCAGGCCATTCTCGCCATGCGCCATCTGGTTGTCGGCTCCTCGATGGATGATTTCCTCGCGGCTCCCGGCAAGTTCTGGCGTTACCTGACCGGAGATAGCCAGTTGCGTTGGATCGGCCCGGACAAGGGCGCGATGCATCTCGCCACCGGTGCCGTCGTCAACGCCTTCTGGGACCTCGCTGCAAAGCAGGCGGGCAAGCCGGTATGGCGGCTCGTGGCCGATATGTCGCCGGAAGAAATTGCCGATATCGTCGATTATCGCTATCTCACCGATGCTCTGACCCGCGATGAAGCCGTCGAAATTCTGCGTAAGGCGGAAAGCGGCAAGGCTGAGCGTATAGCTTCGCTGGAAGCCACCGGCTATCCTTGCTACACGACCTCGGCGGGCTGGCTCGGCTATGGCGACGACAAGCTGCGTCGTCTTTGTCAGGAAGCGATTGACGAAGGCTTCAACCACATCAAGATGAAGGTTGGCCGTGATCTTGAAGACGATATTCGTCGTCTCACTATCGCGCGTGAAGTGATCGGTCCGGATCGTTATCTGATGATCGACGCCAATCAGGTGTGGGAGGTCGATCAGGCGATCGAGTGGGTCAACAAGCTTGCTTTCTCCAAGCCTTTCTTCATCGAAGAACCGACCAGCCCGGATGATGTTGCAGGTCATCGTAAAATCCGCGAAGCCATTGGCGATGTGAAGGTTGCGACCGGCGAAATGTGCCAGAACCGCATCATGTTCAAGCAGTTCATCGCGGAAGGCGCTATCGACATTGTTCAGATCGACAGCTGCCGTATGGGTGGCCTGAATGAAGTGCTGGCCGTGCTGCTGGTTGCTGCGAAATACAACAAGCCGGTCTGGCCACATGCAGGCGGTGTTGGCCTGTGTGAATATGTGCAGCATCTTTCGATGATCGATTATGTTGCCGTTTCCGGCACCATGGACGGTCGTGTGATCGAATATGTCGATCATCTGCACGAGCATTTCATCGAGCCATGCATCATCAAGGATGCGGCCTATATGCCGCCATCGCTGCCGGGCTTCTCGATTGAAATGAAGCCACAATCGATTGCGGAATACACCTTTAAGGGTTGATAAAAAGCCGCGCTGGAAGCACTTCCAGCGCGGCTTTTGTTTGACGCTTCGTCCGAAGCAAATTTGCTTTACGCTTTTGCTGGAAATGCCTCAGAGAAAGCGGATCATCAGCGCGCCGGTGAGAAGCAGGACCGCGCCTGCGATGCGTCCCGCAGTGATCTCCCGCACAGCAACGCCCATGAAACCAATGCGGTCTGCAGCCAGTCCGGCCATCAATTGGCCAGCGACCGCAAGGCCCATCACGGCGGCAGCCCCGATACGTGGTGTCAGCAAAACCGATGTCGTGACATAGATGCAGCCGAGTGCGCCGCCAGCCACAAACAACCAGCCCGCTGGCACATTGAACGCTGGAATTGCGCCGGTAACACGCGCCGTTACGGCTGCGATCATACCAAGAATGACCGCACCCGACAGAAACGATATTGCCGCGGCGGTGACTGGCGATCCAAGCCCGCGAGCCAGTGCGGCATTGATGGGAGCCTGAATGGCGATACAGGCACCCGAAAGAATGCCGAACAAGGTCCAGAGCATGGAAAATCCTCGCTAAGATGTTGAATAAGTCATGTGATGATAAGCGCAATGCGCTGAAACCCGAAAGATAACATTCCCAATTATCTGCAGGGTGCAGTGGTCGCAGAAGAAGCGCTGCAGATCAATCGCAGCAAGGCGGTACGCCGCAATCTCACTGAAAAGTGAAGCTGATTGGCGCGTTGGAAAAGCTTATTTCTGTTCGCCTGCGGAAATCAGATTCTTGCCACGGCGCTTGGCGTCATAGAGCAGAGCATCTGCCGCATAAAGCGCTGCGGTCACATCGGCAGGCGCAACAGTGAAGCTCACAAGGCCCATCGAGAAACTGACATTGAAGCCTTCACGCGCAACGGCATCATCAAGCAAAGCCTTGATTTGCTGTGCTTCTGCAAGGTCGCTTGCCTTGGTGCCGCCCAATCGCAGCACAATGAACTCATCGCCGCCAGGACGCGCGCTGACCTCATCCGGCCGATTGCGCCCGGCAAGCACTTCTCCGATCAGCCGCAGCAATTCGTCGCCTGCAGAGTGACCGCGCTCGTCATTGACCTGTTTGAAACGATCAACATCGAAATAGAGCAGCGAGAATGTCAGCCCATGATTACGGAGCGCTAAAATGGCCTTCTCGATTTCCAGCTCGATGCCTGTGCGATTGGCAATGCCGGTCAGACCGTCGACAAGCGCCAGCTTGCGGGCATCACGCATGATGCGGCGCATACTCAGGATTTCGACGGCGGTGCTCGCAAGATTGGTGAGTTTCAGTATTTCTTCAGAGGTACAGGGCCGCGATTTTGTATCGAGCGCACAGATCGCACCCAGCGTCGAGCCGTCTGGAGCAATCAGAGGTGCGCCAAGATAAAAGCGGATACCCGGCGCATCTTTCACGAAGGGATTGGCGGCAAAGCGATCATCGGATGTCGCGTCTTCCACCAGAAAGGGCACTTGGCTTTCGATGGTTCGTGAGCAGAAGGTGTTCTCATTGGGCACATCGCCAAAAGTGCAGCCAGCCATGCCAATATGATGCGTGACGCGTTCATCGACCAGAGAGACCGCTGCCATCGGCACACCAAACGTCGATAGGACGAGATTGCAGAGCGCATCCAATGTGCGATCTTGCCCCATCTCGATCGTGTTGTAGGAAGTGAGAACAGCGAGCCGATGTTTGTCGTGTAGAAGCATGGGGCATCATTAAGCAAATTGGAATGTATCAATCAACTATCAAATACGCCCAAAAGCGCCATGTGGACACTCCTAACCAACGACTGGTTGCGCTCTAGGTTTTGTCCCAACGAAGGGTCGTATTTTGCTGCCAGCCGTTTTCATGCAGAAGTGGCGTATCGCTCTCGAAACATGGCCAGCCGATACAGAGATAGAAACTAAAGCGCCAGTGTTCTGGTACCTGAAACAGCCTCTTCATGGCGTCCGGTTCAAGAATCGAAACCATGCCAACGCCAAGACCGAGAGAGCGGGCAGCGAGATTGAGGTTCTGCACAGCCATTGCCGTGCTTTGTTCAAGCGTTGATGCCATGGTCTGCCGACCAAGCCCATGGCCCTCCACAGGGTCGGTCTCGGTGAAGCCAGCCAGTTGCACAGGGGCGGTGCGAATGGCTTCGAGTTTGAGTTGCTGATATTTGTTGGCACGAGCTTCATCATAGATGTGTGCGGCCTGCCGGTTTGATGCTTCAAACAGACTATAGACGGCTTCACGCTTCTGAGTGCTTTCAACCTGGAAGATTCGCCATGGCCGCGAATTGCCGACAGATGGCGCATAATGCATCGCCTCGTGCAGCTTTGTGAGCAGTTCGTCTGGTATGGGATCTGTCAGGAAATGCCTTACGTCTCGCCGCCAGCGCATAATATTGAAAAGCGCGTTCTGATCGGCTGGGGAGAATTTCATAAGTCCTCTGAACGCAAGACATCAAATGCCAAGGCTATAAGAGCAAAAAATATGTTTTGGAACATCATCTGGAGAAGAGTGGTGCCCGGAGACGGATTTGAACCGCCGACACGCGGATTTTCAATCCGCTGCTCTACCAACTGAGCTATCCGGGCATCCTGCAGGTGATTTCTCACCGTGTGGCGGTGTTGGTGTCCGCCGGAAGTGGGTGCGTTATAGCATTAAATTTCGCGCTGTCCAGCACCCTATCGCACTTTTTATAAGATTTCTTATAAACATGCTAAAGCACCGATTTCACTGTGGAAATCTGAGCCAATAAGGCTCAGTTGTCGTTCTCTTCCTCTTCTTCGATGGTTTTTCCCGGGATGACATAGCTTCCCGAAAGCCAACGATTGAGGTCGATGCTTTTGCAACGCGGTGAACAGAAGGGATAAGAATCGCGAGACGAAGGCTTGCTGCATTCCGGGCAGGGACGAGTAGGCCGTAACGGCGTTACGCGTGCATCCGGTGCGGTGGATATGTCTTTCTTGTCACTCATGGGATTTTCAGACCTTGCCGCTTTCCCAATTAGCATAGACCGGATAGTCACCATCGGCCAGCAGGCTCACAGTTTCCTGCAATGGCAGGCCCACCACATTGGTGTAGGATCCAACCAGCTTGACCACGAAACTGCCCGCAAGGCCTTGGATGGCATAGCCACCAGCCTTGCCGCGCCACTCACCGGAAGCGAGATAGGCGTCAATCTGTTTGCGTGACAGGCGCTCGAAACGCAAACGCGTTTCAACGAGCGTCTGGCGCAGATTGCCATTGGGCAGAACAAGGCAAACGCCGGTGAAAACCTTATGCGTACGCCCCGACAGAAGACGCAGGCATTCCCGCGCTTCGTCGGTGATTTCTGCCTTGGGCAGAACCCGTCGTCCCACGGCAACAACCGTGTCAGCCGCCAGAACAAAAGCACCGGAATAATTCTCGTCGCTCTTGAGTTGTTCCTGGGCGGCCTTTGCCTTCTCACGCGCAAGACGACGCGCCAGCGAACGCGGATGTTCCGCGCGCTCAGGCGTTTCGTCGATATCAGCCGGCTGAATATGATCCGGCTCAATGCCAGCTTGCCCCAGAAGCTCGATCCTGCGGGGAGAGCCGGAGGCAAGAACCAGCTTATGTTGCGCGATCATAGACACCAGTTTTCCTGAGAAGCGAGTTGAGGCTTACTTGAAGCGGTAGGTAATACGGCCCTTGGTCAGGTCGTAAGGGGTCATTTCGACCAGAACCTTGTCGCCAGCGAGAACACGGATGCGGTTCTTGCGCATACGACCAGCAGTGTGGGCGATGATTTCATGGTCGTTTTCGAGCTTTACGCGGAACATTGCATTTGGCAGCAGTTCCGTAACAACGCCTGGAAATTCTAGGACTTCTTCTTTCGGCATACGATACCTGTTTCTTTCTTTGATAAAATGGCCCGAAACCGGGCCGCAGCTTTAAATTTGGCCGGAACCTATATGATTAGGCGGCATTTGTGAACAACCGAATTGGGTGATGTTAATTCGGGGCCAATCTAGCCGTGATTTGGCGCTTTAAGCGGTCTCGCACATCACGATAAGCGTTCATGATCTGCTCGCGACTGCCGGTAACAAGGGTCGGGTCCGGTGTCGGCCAATATTCTACATCGACCGAAAAACCGCGCATTCGTTCAAGCACAGTATGATGCGCAAGCGGGGTCAATGTAATGATAAGGTCGAAATAACCGTCCGCCAGCTCTTCCAGTCCGCGCGGTTGCCGATTGTCGAGCGACAGCCCTTCTTCATTCAGAACCGCATCGACAAAGGGGTCGCGCTCGCCGCGTTGCACGCCCGCAGAGGCTATATACATATTGGGTGGCAACAGCTTTCTTGCAAGAAGCTCGGCAATTGGTGAGCGGATCGCATTCTTGCCGCAGACGAAAAGTACGGAAGTTGGCCGTTTCTGGACCTCTGTTTCTTCCGGTGTGGCGATCACGTCCTCAACACGCATTAAGGATCAGCCCCGCCAGTGCAACACGCAGACGAGCGTGAAAAGCCGCCGAGCGGTTGTAAAATCGACTTCGATCTTGCCGTTCAGTCGTGTTTGCAGAACTTGTGACCCTTCATTGTGCAAGCCACGCCGTCCCATATCGATAGCTTCGATCTTGCTGGGAGTCGCTGAACGGATCGCTTCATAATAACTTTCGCAAACCATGAAATAATCACGCACCACACGGCGAAGTGGCGTCAGCGATAGAATGTGAGTCGCAACCACATCGCCACTTTCCCGCATGATGGAAAAAATCAGGCGCGATTCCATCAAGGAGAGCTTTAGTTTGTATGGCCCACCCATATCGTCTCCGACCGGGTGGAAAGCGTTTTCTTCAATCAGATCAAAAATAGCGACCGCGCGTTCATGCTCGACATCAGGCGTCGAGCGGCCGATGGATTCATCCAGCTCGATGTCGATCAATCGGGCATTAGGAACGCCGGCGGTCATGATCCCTCATAGATTGAGCCGGATGGCGACGGATTGCGCGTGGGCATCAAGGCCTTCTGCGCGGGCGATTTCAATGGCTGCTGGCCCAAGCGCACGCAGCTGGTCGGGGCCGAGCTTCAGAAGCGACGTGCGCTTCATGTAATCCAGAACCGAGAGGCCGGACGAGAATCGCGCTGAACGTGCCGTTGGCAGAACGTGGTTGCAGCCGCCGACATAATCGCCGATCACTTCCGGCGTATAGGCTCCGATAAACACCGAGCCAGCATTGCGGATTTTTGGCAAAAGCGCTTCCGGATCGGCGGTCGCGATTTCCAGATGCTCGGCAGCAATGCGGTTGGCCAGTGGAATGGCTGCTTCAAAATCATCAACCAGAATGACCGCGCCAAAATCGCGCCAGCTTGCGGCCGCTGTTTCAGCGCGCGGCAAGGTTTTGAGCTGGCGTTCGACAGCTTCCTCGACAGCTGTTGCGAAAGGCTCGTCATTGGTCATCAGGATAGACTGCGCAGCCGTGTCATGTTCAGCCTGCGCAAGAATGTCTGCGGCCAGCCAGTCTGGATTGTTGTCCTTGTCGGCAATCACCAGCACTTCCGAAGGTCCGGCGATCATGTCGATGCCGACCGTACCGAAAACAATGCGCTTGGCGGCTGCAACATATGCATTGCCTGGACCAACGATTTTCGCAACCGGCGCAATCGTTTCCGTACCATAGGCCAGAGCTGCGACAGCCTGCGCGCCGCCAACACGATAGATTTCTGAAACACCGGCAAGACGCGCGGCAACCAGAACCAGCGGGTTCAGCTTGCCATCGGGCGAGGGAACAACCATCACGATGCGCTCGCAACCGGCAACCTTCGCAGGCACAGCATTCATCAGCACTGAGCTTGGGTAGCTTGCGGTGCCGCCCGGCACATAAAGGCCGACAGCTTCAATCGCCGTCCAGCGTGAACCGAGTTCAACGCCGAGCGCATCGGTGTAGCGGTCATCTTTCGGTAATTGCCGCGCATGATGTTTTTCAATGCGCTCATGAGCGAGCTTCAGCGCTTCAATGGTCGAAGCTGGCGCTTCATCGAAAGCCGCATCAATTTCAGCTTCCGTCACACGGATGCCGGTCTTGTTCAGATCAATACGGTCGAAACGCAGGGAATATTCAATGAGTGCGGAATCGCCTTCACGGCGCACACGATCGACGATTTCGCGGGCAGCACGATCCACATCTTCAGAAACTTCGCGCTTACCCGCAAGGAGAGCTGCAAAGTTCTTTTCAAAATCGGCATCGGCTTGTCTGAGCGTCGTAACCACGCTGGTATTCCTTTAATTTTCAGTCTGGGCGGTGCCCGTCAGGTATGTGAAGCGGTTTCGAGCAGCAATCAGGCGTCGTGTCGCGGCAGGGAATTTGTTTCCCATGCAGGCCCCAGGTCCGTTAGCTGCGCTTCAATGCATTCTACATCCAGACGGATAGCCGCATTTGCCGAGAAAGTCAGTTCCAATGTTCCGGCGGGTGCTTCGCCGGGAACAAAGCGAATGGCGAGCAGCGAAAGAACGTCTTCCGTCTTCTGCCGGTCGATGCCGCTGCCTTTGACTGCGGTTACGCGATTGAAATGCAAAGTGGTGCGGCGACGCTGATATTGCGGTTTGCGGAACAGTTTGGGCTTCGACTCTTCCCACGCAAAGCGATTGGCAGTGAGAACGAAGCGCTTATCCGCGGCCAGATATTGCAGGTCTGATACTTTCAGAACCGCATCCTGAAGATGGGCGGACAGGACCTGCAAATCTTCTTCATCCAGCGCCACAAGCTTCAACATTTCCATATCTTACGTTGTTCCCTGCTATTTTCAGATGTTGTAAGTGCCACTTTACATGCCAGCACAAAAAAATCGACAGGCTTTTCAGCCTGTTGATTAATAAGCCCGGAATGAAAGAAAAGCCGGAATGCTTTTGGCAAATCCGGCTTTCAGCTCTTCAGAGCGGTTCCAGTTAATATTGAATCGTTGGAACCGCTCAATTTTTTTGTTTTTACGCATTATCCTTATGCAAAACCGCTTCGCACTTTTGCTGGAAATGCTTTAACCGCTGATACGCTCAACATTCGCGCCGCAGCGCGAGAGCTTTTCTTCCAGACGTTCAAAACCGCGATCAAGGTGATAGACGCGGTTGACGATGGTTTCGCCTTCTGCAGCAAGGCCCGCGATAACAAGTGAAACAGATGCACGCAGATCGGTAGCCATAACCTGTGCGCCCTTGAGGCGTTCCACGCCTTCAACAGTTGCAGTCTGGCCGGAAAGCGAAATCTTCGCACCAAGACGTGCCAGTTCCTGAACATGCATGAAACGGTTTTCGAAAATCGTTTCAGTAATGCGCGAGGTGCCCTTTGCTTTTGTCATCAGACCCATGAACTGAGCCTGAAGATCGGTCGGGAAGCCAGGGAATGGATCGGTGGTCACATCAACCGGGTGAATGCCGTGTCCATTACGAACAACACGCAGACCGCTATTGGTTTCGGTGATTTCGGCACCAGCCTGACGCAGCGTGTCGAGTGCTGCGGTCAACTGGCTTGCTTCTGCACCTTCGAGCAGCACATCGCCGCCAGTCATCGCAACAACCATGGCATAGGTGCCGGTTTCGATACGATCAGGAATGACGCGAACGCGTGCGCCAGAAAGGCTGGTCACGCCCTGAACATGGATCGTTTCGGTGCCTGCACCGGTGATTTTTGCACCCATGGCGTTGAGGCAGTCAGCCAGATTGACCACTTCCGGTTCGCGCGCAGGATTTTCAATAATCGTTTCGCCCTTGGCAAGCACGGCTGCCATCAGCATGACGTGGGTTGCGCCGACCGAAACCTTCGGGAAGCGATAGCGTGCGCCGATAAGGCCGCCCTGTGGCGCGCGCGCCTTGGCATAACCATTTTCGATGTCGATCTGAGCGCCGAGCGCCTGAAGGCACTCAAGAAGGAGGTCAACCGGACGCGTGCCGATGGCGCAACCGCCTGGCAGAGAAACGGTTGCTTCGCCCATACGCGCCAGAAGTGGCCCGATGACCCAGAAGCTCGCGCGCATCTTGGAAACCAGCTCATAAGGAGCAACGGTATCGACAATATTGCGGGCTGTGAAATGGATGGTGCGCGAGTAGGCGCCGTTCTGATGTTCACGGCGGCCGTTTACCGAATAATCGACACCATGATTGGAAAGAATGCGGATCAGCTGCTCGACATCGGCGAGGTGCGGCACGTTTTCAAGCGTCAGCGTATCGTCGGTGAGGAGGGAGGCGATCATCAGAGGCAGCGCTGCATTTTTCGCGCCAGAGATAGGAATGACGCCATTGAGCTTGTTGCCGCCGACGATTTTGATGCGATCCATGCTGTTTCACCTTTTGGGCCGAAGCTATTGCCCGGCAATCGATATTTGCAAGTGCCGCGACTCTGAGGCCCGCGGTGCTGCTGTATGAAATGACTGTTCTTACGGCGGAATTACGTCGGTCACGAATCATAGTCGTGCGGCAACGCCAGCAAGATTGAATTGCGCTTTTACCGCAGCTGCTCCCTATCTTCAAGGAAGGCTTTGCCGGCTGCGTTTTCGTTCCGCCTGATATGCTAATCCGGAAAATTGAATCGCACGTTAATCGGTGTCGTCTTTGCCAGCGGTAATACCGGTGTTGCGTTCATCGGCATCGCCGGAACGACGCGAACGGGTTTGCGCTTTGCGACGCATCAGATTCGCCCGAAGCTCCTCTGCAAGCCGCTTTTTGCGCCTGTCCGCCTGATTTTTCTTCTCGTCGTGGGTGTTATCTTCGCTCATGAGGGGTGTTTACTACGGCAAAATGCGCGGGAAAAGCGCCTTCTGTGGCGGTTGACAGGGGATTTCCACATTATGTGAAAATAATTGCGATTGGTTGCTTGCGATTTGCGTAATGATGTGTCAGAAGTCCGCCGCGTTCAAGAGAATGCTGCGGTAGCTCAGTGGTAGAGCACTCCATTGGTAATGGAGAGGTCGAGAGTTCAATCCTCTCTCGCAGCACCAGTCTTCTCCCCAAAGTGGGAACAAAAGCGCGTCTCCCCACACACAAAAATCAAACTAAAACTTGACGATCTGATGCGTTCATTCGCGCATTGCTGCAAATGCATTCGAGCGCGTTACACACGAACTTTCTCGAGCAAAGAACTGCGGCATCTCAAATGTCGGGATGTTTTGGGATAAGCGGACCAAAGCCGCAAATCATTGAAATTAAACAGAAAGCCTGTTGGCTAACTGTTACAATTTCTATCTTATTTTCTTTGAAGAAGAATGGCGCACCCGAAAGGATTCGAACCTCTGACCCCCAGATTCGTAGTCTGGTGCTCTATCCAGCTGAGCTACGGGTGCTTGCCTGTGCCGCGTCTGCTGCGGCGATGGGCGGTTGATAATCGGACAGATTGCTAAATGCAAGCGTCTTCTGAGAAAAAAATGAAGTTCTGTGAAGTTTTCTTGTCAAAGCCCGGATTTCCGGGCTTTTCCTCTGTGTATTAGAGCGTGGAAAACTAACTCATAGCGGGAAAAGCCCGCGCCGCACTCGTATGAAGACAGTCGCAGGCAGGAATCACATGCTGCAACATTCTGATTTCACGCACATTTTTTTGGCTACGCTGTAAAAAATCAGGCGACTTCGCTCTCAGATCGGCTGCTTCGTCTGTCATTCCAGTTTGGAAGGTCGGGAAGGCGAATCTCGAAATGTGCACCGATCGGACGATCTTCGCGCAATTCGATCGTGCCACCATGCGCACGAACCAGTTCCTGCGCGATTGCCAGGCCAAGACCCGTGCCGTCGCTGCGTGTTGAGCCCTTGAAGGCGGTAAAGAGATTGTCGCGCGCCTTTTGCGGCAGGCCGGGACCGGTGTCTTCCACGCCGATGATTGTCGTGGTTCCGATTCTGCCTGCAGAAAGGGTGAGGCGCTTTACGGTGGACACATCGCTGCGCTGATCGCGCTCCATTGCCTGCACTGAATTCCGGCACAGATTATGCAGCACACGGAAGAGCTGCTCGGAATCGACATTCAGTTCGAAATCCCCCGGAATGAGGTTTTCGAACTCGATGCCGCTCTCCTTGTTGAGATTAAGTGTTTCCTGCACATCGAGAATGACAGTGGCAAGCTGTACGCGGCGCGGCGCAGGCGGTGCTTCCTGCGAGCGGCCATAGGCCATCACGCTCTCCGAATAGTTGATGGCGCGGCTCAGCGTGTGAATGAGCTTCGGCGCAAAGCGCTGCACCATCGGGTCTCTGGTATCAGCAAGACGGTCCGACATGAGCTGTGCGGAGGCCAGAATATTGCGCATGTCATGATTGATCTTGGAAACAGCGAGACCGAGATCGGCCAGATGTTTCTGCTCTTTCAGGGTGCGCTGCAGATCACTTTGAATATGCGCGATCTGCCTTTGTGCAATGCCGAACTCATCCTTGCGGTTTTCGGGCACAAGGATTCGCGTCGGATTGTCAGGCGCCGATGCAAAATCGATCATATTGCGATGCATCAGACGGACGGGACGCAGCAGCATCTCATGGATTATGAGATAGATGAGGCTTGCGGCAATGACCGAGATAAGAAGCGAGATGATTGCAACATTGGTTGCATAGCTCAGCATGGCATGGCGAAGCGGCGCATCGGAAGTGACGATTTCGATGATACGTCCCGGATTGGCGGATGGCGGGTTTGAGCCATATATGCGCAAAGTGCGATTACCACCGTTAAAGAGCGTTCCAAACGCGTCCCAGATTGCTGCAGCTTCACTTATATTATTGAGATCGACCACCTGATCGATATTGCCGGGCATTTCACTCATTGCCAGAAGATGCGATGCGCCCGCTTCACGCAAAGCAATTGCCTTGGTGCCGGTCGCAAGCAGCACCTTATCCTGCACTTCGCGCGGAATATTGATGTTGCCGCTGGCAATCAGCACTTCGCTGACAGCATCCACTGTATCAAGGCGCGAACTCATCCAGCGTACGCGCATATTCGCGATGGATGGAACAAAGATCAGCACTTCTGCAATGAGAACGGCAAGTGCGGTGAGAATGAGAAGCTTGCTCGAAAGCCGGTTACGCCAGCGCAGACGCGTAAAATGGATCGGTGAGGTCTTGTCATCCTGTGGTGAAGCCATAGTTGGTGAATGTGTGGCCGCATCCGCGACGACACCAGCCGTATCCATGGTCTTTTCAACAGCCGCCATACGTTAAATCCAAATTGACAGGCTGTCTGGCTGCAATGCGGCCGTGCCCAATCTCAGTAAGCTCACACAATGCGATACATATAAATGTCGTCTTCTATATATGGAGGCGCAAGTTAATTCCAACGGCCTTTGTCTAAATTGATTGAAAGAAGTTGGCCGCAAGCATTACCGAAATTTAACTCGACGTGCTGAATCGGTCTGTGCAAACTCGCAAATGGGAAAATCCGTGACGCTTCGATTGTTGCAATTCCGATGCAACCTATTGGGGCGATCATTATTTTGATACTGTTTGCTGCATATCCTGCGCCCAACCTGAATATGAATGATTTGAATGAGAGGCGCGCTGCCTAAGCGACAATGCCTTGCCGGAGAGTTGAATGAAGTCTTGGAAGCAGATTGTTCTGTGCCTGCTTATCATTATTGTCGCCGGTGGCGGCTGGTACATATATAAAAACAAAGACTCTTCGACACAGACGGCTTCGGGTGAAGCCTCTGGGCAGCAGAAGCATGGTGCACAATCGGGTGGATCTTCCGGTCGTGCAGCTCCGCTGGTCGTGGTTGAGCCAGCAGGCGAAGAGACAATCAACAATCGTCTGACGGCCATCGGTTCAGCCCGCGCTCTCAGCACGGTTTCTGTCACACCTTATTCGAGCGGCTATATGAATGAGCTGCTCGTTAAGGCAGGCGATGCCATCAAGGCAGGTGATCCGATTGCGATCCTCGACAATGAGACCGAAACGATTGCAGTCAATAAAGCGCAGATCGCACTGAAAGATGCTGAAACCACCCGTCAGCGTATTGCACGGCTGCGCTCCACAAATACCGCAACCGTCGTACAGGAAGTTGAAGCCGATCTGGCCCTGTCCAATGCCAAGCTCGCTCTTGATGATGCGCAGCTTGCGTTGAGCCGCCGTACCGTGCGCGCACCAATTACTGGTATAGTCGGTATTCTCCCGGTAAACGCCGGTAACTATGTCACTGCACAGACATCCATTGCCCGAATTGATGACCGCTCCAAAGTGCTGATCGACATCTGGGTGCCTGAACGTTTTGCTCCGCAAATCAAGGTCGGCCAGCCGCTTACTGCAGAATCTACCGCTTTTCCGGGCGTAACGGATAAGGGCGAAATCAACGCCGTGGACAACATGCTTGATGAGGCAAGCCGAACGCTGCATGTGCGCGCCGAAATCAACAATGAACAGGACCGCTTGCGTGCGGGCATGTCATTCTCGGTCACTGTTCTTTTCCCGGGCAACAGTTATCCTTCTGTTGATCCGCTGGCCATTCAGTGGGGCGCAGATGGATCTTATGTCTGGCGCGTTGAAGAAGGTGTTGCAAAGAAAGTATCCGCGCGCATCGTGCAGCGTAACTCGACCAATATCCTGATCGATGGCGCCGTTAAAGAAGGCGACATGATTGTTACGCAGGGCGTGCAAACCGTACGCGATGATGCGCCGGTGCGTCTGCAGGACGAGCAGGGGACAGCCCGCATTGATCCCGCCGCCAAAAGCCGCGTTGCAGGGTGAGGATAAAGCGTGAGCAATCCTAATTCGAAATCCGGAAACAATGGCGGATCGACGGCGCTTTTCATCCGCCGTCCGGTCTTTGCCTTCGTCATCAACGTTCTGATCATTGTCGCGGGTATGGCGGCCTTCACTGGCGTCGATATTCGTGAATTGCCCGATGTGGACCGTCCTGTCGTTACCATCAGTACTGATTTTAGTGGTGCTTCGGCGGAAACGATCGACCGACAGCTCACGCAGGTTCTCGAAAACGCGGTCGCCCGCGTATCGGGCGTTAAAACGATTTCTTCTTCTTCGTCTTTCGAGCGCAGCCGTGTCACAGTCGAGTTCAACGACGGTGTTGATCTCAATGTCGCTGCCGCCGACATGCGCGACGCGATTTCGCGTGTTGCCAACGACGTGCCGGAAGAAGCCGACCCGTCCCGCATCATCAAAGCCGACTCCAATGCCGATCCGGTAATGCGCCTCGCTGTCACCTCCGACACGATGGCCGTCGACGATATGACGGTGCTGGTGGAAGACCAGATCCAGGATGTCCTTTCAGCTGTTCCTGGCGTGGCCGATGTGCAGATCAATGGTGATCGCGACAAGATTTTCCGCATTGATATCAATCAGGCGCGCCTTGCAAGCTATGGCCTGACCATTGCGGATCTATCCAGCGCACTGTCTTCCATGGGGCTTGATGCGCCTGCAGGCTCGCTGCGCAGTTCAGATCAGTCAATTGTGGTTCGTGCAACGGCCAATCTTGAACGGCCTGAGGATTTTGAAAACGTCTATATCAAAGGCCGCACGCAAATCCGCGATGTGGCAACAGTAACGCTTGGTCCGGATGTGGAAAGCTCCGCTGTTCGTTCCAACGGGAAGACAGCAATCGGCCTGGGTATCGTGCGTCAGGCACAGTCGAATACGCTCGATATTTCCGAAGGCGTTCGCGCCGCTGTTGCAAATTTGAAGAACACCTTGCCACCGGGTGTGGACGTGACCGTCACCAGTGATGATGCCAGCTTCATCAATGGCGCTATCCATGAGGTTGAAATCGCGCTGATTGCTTCGGTCATTATCGTTGTCGTGATTATTTTCATGTTTCTGTGGGATATCCGCGCAACGCTTATCCCCGCTCTGGCCATGCCGGTCGCCCTTATCGGTACGATTGCCGCGATTTATCTGACGGGTTTCTCGGTCAATATTCTCACGCTGCTCGCGCTGGTGCTCGCCACAGGCCTTGTGGTGGATGACGCGATTGTCGTGCTCGAAAATATTGTCCGACGACGCAATCAGGGCATGGGGCCGCGTGCAGCAGCTGTGCTTGGCACACAGGAAGTGTTCTTTGCGGTTATCGCGACGACATTGACGCTGGTTGCCGTTTTCGTGCCGATTTCTTTCCTGCCGGGGCAGGCGGGTGGTCTGTTTCGCGAATTTGGTTTCGTGCTGGCGATTGCAATTCTGTTGTCATCGATTGTGGCACTGACGCTCTGTCCGATGCTTGCATCGCGCTTCCTCAAGGAAGGTGCGGAGGCTACGGAAGGCGGCGGTCACGGCCCGAAGTTCCTGCGCCGCATCGGCAGCGGTTTGGCGAATTTCTATCGCCGGAGCCTCCATGCCTGTCTTTCGGCTCCATATATCGTGGTGCTGGTGGCGGTGCTCTTCGCTGGCGCATCCTATGTCGGTTTCGGTATGCTCAGACAGGAACTGACGCCGACCGAAGATCGTGCTGTAGCGCTTCTTCGCATCAACGGCCCGCAAGGTATCAGCGTAGAATATCTTCAGTCGCAGCTCGACAGAATCGAAACCGCTATCCAGCCTTTGCGCGATAGCGGTGAGATCCAGACGACTTACGCAATTGCCGGTTCTGGTGGTTCTTCAAACAACGGCTTTGTCGTGCTGACACTTGCACCTTGGAAAGAACGCAGCCGCACGCAGCAGGAAATCATGGCCGACATCACCGCGCGCGTAAGCGGGATTACAGCGGTCCGCATTTTTACTGTTCAGCCAAATAGCCTTGGCATTCGCGGTGCAGGTAACGGCTTGCAGTTTGCCGTTCTTGGCAGTGATTACGCCAAGCTTCGTCCAGCGACGGATGCGATAGTTGCAGCGCTCGAAAAAGATCCGCGTTTTGTGCAGCCGCGCCTGTCAGTCGAGCCAACGCAACCGCAGCTTTCCGTCGAAATCAACCGCGAACGCGCGTCCGATCTCGGCATCGATATTACCGGTCTTGCCAATGCAGTTCAGTCTGTTCTTGATGGTCGCAAGATCGGCTCGGTTTACGTGGGCGACAGAAGCTTCGACGTGAAGCTTGTTTCGACCACCAACCCGATCAACGATCCGACCGATCTTGAAAACGTCTTCCTCAAGACGACTGACGGTCGCTATGTGCCGATGTCTTCGATTGCAACTGTCGTTGAAAAGGCTGTTCCGCCCCAGTTGAACCGTGAAGAGCGCCTGCGCTCGGTTGCAATCACGACCGACCTTCGCAGCGACTTTGCCTTGGGCGATGCCTATGCTGCAGCGTTGCAAATTGCTGCACCACTTCTGCCGCCCGGCGCGCATATCATTCCATTAGCAGAAGCCTCGACATTGAGCGAAACCTCAACGGGTATTGCACTCGTCTTCGGCTTTGCGATCATCATTATCATGCTGGTGCTTGCAGCTCAGTTTGAAAGCTTCATCAGTGCGCTGATCGTTATGGCGACGGTGCCTTTGGGCCTCGGCTGTGCTGTGTTTGCGATGATCCTCACCGGCACAAGCCTTAACGTCTATAGCCAGATCGGGCTTGTGCTACTGGTCGGCATCATGGCCAAGAACGGTATTCTGATCGTCGAATTTGCCGATCAGTTGCGCGATAAGGGCATGAATGTTCGTCAGGCCATCGAGGAAGCAGCCAATATCCGACTGCGTCCGGTCTGTATGACGATGATCTGTTCGGTTCTGGGTGGTGTGCCGCTGGTGCTGGCAAGCGGTGCGGGCGCAGAAGCGCGTGTCGCACTCGGCTGGGTTATCGTTGGCGGTCTTGGCCTTGCAACGATTGCCACGCTTTTCGTGACGCCGGTTGCCTATCTTCTGCTCGGACGCTTCACCAAGCCAAAGGTTGAAGAAGAAGCACGGCTTGAACGCGAGCTGGTCAGGGCTGTCGCTTTGGAAGAGAAGCTGAAATAAAGCACATCCCGAAAAGTGGGTACCGGTTTTCGGAACGTGATGTGCGGAAAAGGACTAGAGTATTTCTGGACAGAAATACTCGTTAAAAGCCCGGTCGTGAGACCGGGTTTTTCAGAGCATAATTCCTTAAACTTGGATCAGTTTAAGGTAAAATTATGCTCTGGTTTTAAAGAGACAGAGCGACCTTTGGGCGTCCAATAGGACGCCCGGCGCTCTAATTGCCTTGATTACTTTTTCATCGCGTCCGTTACCTTTGCGGACCATGCACCTTCCGGCTTCTTGGTAATGACAGGATCAGAGCCGCCCCCAAGCAAAGTTTCGACGGTGCGGTCGGCAGCAGCTACATCAAGCGTGCCGTCAGAACCGTCAATCAGCTTGGCGATTTCCTTCACCATGCGCTCCTGAACTTCCTGTGTCTGAGCACCGGAAGAGTCGTTTTCGAGAATGATCTCGGCGGCTTCATCAGGATGTTCTGACGCATATTGCCAGCCCTTCATCGAAGCGCGGACAAAGCGGGCAAGCTTGTCGACCATTGCAGGGTCTTCAAGGCTCTTATCGAGCACGTAGAGCCCGTCTTCAAGCGTGGCGACGCCTTGTTCTTCATAGGGGAACACGACGAGCTGATCCGCCGGAATACCGGCATCAATCACCTGCCAATATTCATTATAGGTCATGGTGGAAATGCAATCGGCCTGCTTCTGGATCAGCGGATCCACGTTAAAGCCCTGCTTGAGCACGGTCACGCCGTCCTTGCCGCCTTCGGTCGGGATTTTCAGATGACTCATCCACGACAGGAACGGATATTCATTGCCGCCGAACCAGACGCCAAGCGTGCGGCCCTTGAAGTCTTCCGGCTTGGTGATGTTGGTGTCCTTGCGGCAGGTCAGCATCATGCCGGATTTCTTGAATGGCTGCGCGATGTTAACGAGCGGAACGCCCTTTTCGCGGGTGGCGAGCGCAGACGGCATCCAGTCCACCACTACGTCAGCACCACCACCGGCGATCACCTGAGGTGGAGCCACATCCGGGCCACCCGGCTTGATGTCCACGTCGAGATTTTCGGCTTCATAAAAGCCTTTATCCTTGGCAACGTAGTAGCCCGCAAACTGTCCCTGCGTCACCCATTTGAGCTGCAAGGTCAGCTTGTCAGCTGCCATTGCCGAGCTGTTCATGAGCGCCAGTGCCAGTCCGGCTGTTCCAAGGCATAGAGAAATTGCCTTTTTCATTTCAGTTCTCCTCTGGTTAGGGCTCTGCCTTATTTTTGCAGATGCCGAATATTCAAGCTAATCCTCTCCTGTAAGAAGGGTGCCAGAATGTCATTCTGCGCTCGATCAGCGCGATCAGCCCATAAGAGAGCGACCCCGCAAGAGCGGCAACAAAGATTTCGGCCCAGACCATGTCCACATTCATGCGCCCGATTTCTGCTGAAATGCGAAAACCCATGCCGACAATCGGCGTGCCGAAAAACTCGGCCACAATGGCCCCGATCAGCGCCAGCGTTGAATTGATCTTGAGTGCATTGAAGATGAAAGGCATGGCTGCTGGCAGGCGCAGCTTAATGAGCGTTTGCCAGTAGTTAGAACCATAGGTCTGCATCAGATCGCGCTCCATCGAGCCGCTTGCCGCAAGTCCCGCAACCGTGTTCACGAGCATCGGGAAGAAGGTCATGATGATGACGACCGCTGCCTTTGACTGCCAGTCGAAGCCAAACCACATCACCATGATGGGAGCCACGCCGACAATCGGAAGGGCAGCAGCAAGGTTTCCAAGCGGCAGCAGGCCTTTGCGCAGGAACGGTATGCGATCAGCGATGATCGCCGTAATGAAACCCAGTCCGCAGCCCGCGATATAGCCGATGATGACGGCCTTCATGAAGGTCTGCTGGAAGTCGGCCCACAGGATCGGAACCGAACTCGTAATCCGCGCCCATATGACTGACGGGGCAGGCAAGAGCACCTGCGGCACGGCAAACAATCGAACGGTGACTTCCCAAAGGAGAAGCATCGCTATGCCGAAGAGGGCAGGGACGGCAATGTCCAGCAGCTTTTGGGCGTGTGGGTTGCGCGCCTTAAGGCTTGCCACCCAGCCCACAATTGCCCAGGAAACGGCAATCAGCGCGATAATGATTATGACGTTCATCATCATGCAGCTGCCCTTTCTGGTCGTGCACCCATACGTCGGTTGACGATGCGTGCGATCAGCCCGACAAGTGCAACAAGCAACCCCGCCATGATGGCTGCTGCGATGAGGGCGGCCCATATCTGAACCGTCTGCCCGTAATAAGAACCCGCCAGCAAACGCGCGCCAAGACCTGCAACCGCACCGGTTGGCAACTCGCCGACGATAGCCCCCACCAGACTGATAGCCACTGCAATCTGCATCGATGTGAACAGGAACGGCATAGCCGCAGGCCAGCGTAGTTTCCAGAACACCTGATTGCGCGATGCATTGTAAGTCCGCATCAGATCAAGATGCATCACATCGGGCGAGCGCAGGCCCTTGACCATGCCCACCGCAACGGGGAAGAAGGAGAGATAGGTCGATATGATGGCCTTTGGCAACAGGCCCGAAATACCAATCGCATTCAGCACCACAATAATCATCGGTGCGATGGCGAGGATGGGGATTGTCTGCGAGGTGATGATCCACGGCATCAGGCTTTTGTCGAGTGTGCGCGAATGTACAATGCCGACCGCGAGCAACACACCAAGCGCCGATCCCAGCACAAAACCGAGCAATGTCGATGAGAGCGTCACCCAGCCATGATAGACAAGGCTGCGCTTGGAGCTTGGTTTCACATCAAACACGGTTTTCCAGATTTCTTCCGCGACCTGATGCGGCGCAGGCAGGACCGGGCGATCCTGATGCATCGTATTGGCCGCAATTGTCGAGAATGAAATCTCGGTTCCGGCCCGCTCTGCCTGATCGCGCTCAAACGGCGCATTGAGGAACACAGCCAGCGCATACCATAGCCCAATGATGATGAGCAGAACGGTCGTTACCGGAATAAATTTGTCGTGAAAAAAGGCTCTCATGTCAGCCCCCTTTCATCTAATTTTTGCCCCCGCTGTTTAGTCGTGCCCCCTGATTTAATCATGCCCCTCGATTTAATCATGGATGTGCCCCAGCCGCAGGCCTTCGCGCACACGATGGGCGATTTTGAGAAACGCTTCCGATTCACGAATATCCAGTGTGCGATCCGGCCCGAGATCACAGTCGATGATTTCATGAATGCGGCCCGGGCGCGGGCTCATCACGACGATCTTGGTCGAAAGAAAAACGGCTTCCGGGATCGAGTGGGTTACAAAGATGACAGTCTTTTGCGTTGCGGCCCAGAGCTTGAGAAGCTGTTCGTTGAGGTGATCGCGAACGATCTCATCCAGTGCGCCGAACGGCTCGTCCATCAGCAGCATATCCGGATCGAATGACAGCGCACGGGCAATCGATGCTCGCTGCTGCATTCCACCGGAAAGCTGCCATGGAAACTTCTTGCCGAAGCCGGAAAGGTTCACCAGTGCAAGGTTCTTTTCGATCCGCGCTTTGCGATCGGCCGCGCTATATCCCATCACTTCCAGCGGCAGGCTGATATTTTCTTCAATGGTGCGCCACGGAAACAGTGCCGCCGCCTGAAAGACATAGCCGTAAGAGCGATCAAGCCGCGCCTGTTCAGGCGTCTTGCCGTTAACGGTTACAGAGCCGGATGTGGGCTGTTCAAGATCAGCCACCACACGCATCAAGGTGGTTTTGCCGCAACCAGACGGACCAATGAAAGAAACAAACTCGCCACGTTGAATGGCGAGATTGATGTCGGACAGGGCATGAACCGGACCGTCATTGGTTTCAAACACCAGCGACAGGTCTTTAATGTCGATGACTGTCTCAGCAGTCTTCAGGCCCCTTTCCGGGGCAACGCTGTTTTCTGAATTCATGCGCATTTCCCGAAATTGAGCCAGAGCCATGGTTCAGACCCCTATCGGCATATGTTCGGCGCTGCGTTCCACTTTGCGTGGCGCGACGATTTCTTTCCACTGCGACAGGGCCCGGTTGACCGCGCCGTTAGGCTCGCGTTCAATGAAACGTCCATCACCCGGCTGCGCCGTCACATGCCCCTTGTCGAAAGCAAGACGACCGCGCGAGAATGTCTTGACCGGCAGCCCTTTCAGCTCAAATCCTTCAAAGACATTGTAATCAATGGAAGAGTGCTGCGTCTTGGCGGAGACCTTCTTGGTCGCCTCCGGGTCCCAGATGATGATATCGGCATCAGCACCCGGCAGGATCGCACCCTTTCGCGGATAGATATTGAGGATCTTCGCAATATTAGTTGAGGTGACAGCCACGAATTCATTGGGAGTGAGACGACCAGTCCGAACACCACGCGTCCAGAGCACAGGCAACCGTTCTTCAAGCCCGCCCGTACCATTCGGAATCTTGGTGAAATTGCCGATACCATGGCGCTTTTGTTCGGATGTGAAGGCGCAATGATCGGTTGCAACACATTGCAGACTGCCTGCAGCTAAGCCTGCCCAGAGACTATCCTGATTGACCTTGTCGCGGAATGGCGGCGACATCACGCGGCGCGCAGCATAATCCCAGTCGCGATTGTGATACTCACTTTCATCGAGCGTCAAATGCTGGATGAGCGGCTCGCCATAAACGCGCATCCCTTTCTGGCGTGCGCGGCGGATTGCTTCATGCGCCTGCTCGCAGGATGTGTGCACCACATAAAGCGGCACACCGGCCTGATCGGCAATCATGATGGCGCGGTTGGTTGCTTCGCCTTCCACTTCCGGCGGGCGTGAATAGGCGTGCGCCTCCGGTCCGTCATTGCCAGCGGCCAGCAGCTTTGCCTGCAATTGCGCAACGATGTCGCCGTTTTCTGCATGAACAAGCGGCATAGCACCAAGCTCAGCGCAGCGCTGGAACGATGCGAACATCTCGTCATCATTGACCATCAACGCGCCCTTATAGGCCATGAAGTGCTTGAAGGTGTTGATGCCGCGTTTCACCACTTCCGGCATTTCATTGAAAGCGCGTTCGCTCCAGCCGGTGATCGCCATATGGAAAGAATAGTCGGTGCGGGCCTTGCCTGCCTTCTGGAACCATTCCTGCAACGCGTCGAGCAGATTGCCTTCCGGTCCGGGCAGCACGAAATCCACAACCATCGTCGTGCCGCCTGCAAGCGCTGCAGCGGTGCCGGTGTCGAAATCGTCGGATGAATAGGTGCCCATGAAGGGCATCTGCAAATGCGTATGCGGATCGATGCCGCCGGGCATGATGTAACAGCCCGAAGCGTCGATGGTTTCATCGCCGGTCAGATTATCGCCCACGGCAACAATCTTCTCGCCTTCGATGAGAACGTCGGCTTTAAAGGTGCGGTCTGCCGTAATGACGGTGCCGCCTTTGATAACCTTATTTGCCCCAGAACTAACCATGTTCGCGTTCCCCTTTTTGGTTTTGTTTCGAACATTAAGCAGTATTGGATGGGCTGAAAACTAACTTACAATTTCAGCAGTCTCCAATACGGCATGAAGAAGCACATCAGCGCCAGCCGATGCCCATTCTTTGGAAATATCTTCGTCTTCGTTGTGGCTGAGACCATCCACGCATGGACACATGACCATGGCGGTAGGCGCTACACGATTGATCCAGCAGGCGTCGTGACCGGCGCCTGAAACGATGTTGCGATGGCTGTAACCAAGCCGTTCGGCTGCATTGCGAATAGCCGTGACGCAGCCCTCGTCGAAAGTGACGGGATCGAAATGTCCGGCCACTTCGATTTCAATCCCGATGCCAAGTTCTTCAGCGATTTTTGGCGCTTCAGTTTCAAATCGCACTTTCATTGCATCGAGGGTTTTTTGATCCGGCGAACGGAAATCGACGGTGAATACGATTTGGCCTGGAAGCACATTGCGTGAGTTTGGCGAGACTTCAATATGGCCCACGCCGCCAACAGCATCAGGCTGATGCGACATGGCGATCTCGTTGACGAGCTGCAGCATCTTGCCCAGCCCTACGCTTGCATTCTTGCGCATCTTCATAGGCGTCGAGCCAGTATGCGCTTCCTTGCCGGTTAATGTTACCTGCAACCACCACAGTCCCTGACCATGGGTGACAACGCCAATGTCCTTGTTCTCAATCTCAAGAATCGGGCCTTGTTCGATGTGCAGCTCGAACATGGAATGAATTTTGCGCTTGCCGACCGGTTCGTCGCCCTTCCAGCCAATACGCTCCAGCTCATCAATGAATTTCTTGCCTTTGGCGTCGGTGCGTTCATAGGCCCAATCCTGTTCATGCACACCGGCGAAAACGCCGGAAGCGAGCATTGCAGGCGCAAAACGCGTGCCTTCTTCATTGGTCCAATTGACCACGACGATAGGGCGCTTTGTCTTGATATTGGTGTCGTTCAATGTGCGCATGACTTCAAGTCCGCCAAGCACACCGAGCACGCCGTCATATTTGCCGCCTGTCGGCTGCGTGTCGAGATGGCTGCCCATGTAAACCGGATCAGCATCCGCATCTTTGCCGGGGCGAAGGAAGAACATATTGCCCATCGTGTCGACGGTCATCGACAATCCGGCTTTTTCACACCACGACTGGAAAAGCTGGCGGCCTTCGCTGTCTTCATCGGTCAGCGTCTGGCGGTTATTGCCGCCACGAATACCAGGGCCAATTTTGGCCATATCCATCAAGCTGTCCCATAGCCGATCACCATCGACCTTGAGATTGCTGAAACTGGGATTGCTGCTGAGCGCCATATGCTCTGCCTCCACATTTCAAGCATGCATAAGCTGTGGCATTGCTGCCAGCGCTTCGCATGTTATGTTGTTCCCGCGACCCGGCTCTTTGGCCTCAATCTTCTTGCAGTATTTGCAAAAACTTGACTAGTTGGTCAAAATGCAGGCTAGAAGAGCGTTCGACAACGGTCAAGCGGTTTTAAGAAATTTTGCTTCGTCAGAAGGTGTTAAATGGTCACAGATGCGACAGCTCCCGCCGAAGCAGGTGCAAACGAGAAGGCGGAAGGTGCGACGCGCATACAGGCGATCAACCGCAGGCTTATTCTGGATGCAGCGCTTGATGTCTTTTCCGCCTATGGCTTTCGTGGTTCGACAGTCGATCAGATCGCCGAAAAGGCAGGGATGTCGAAGCCAAACCTGCTTTATTATTTTCCGCGCAAACAGAATATCTATGTGACGGTTCTTGAAGAGACACTCACAGAATGGCTTGGCCCGTTTGAGAGCATCAACCCGCAAGGTGATCCGCTTGAGGAGTTGCGAAACTATATCGCGCAAAAGCTTGAGCTTTCGGCCAAACGGCCAGAAGCATCGCGGCTGTTTGCCAATGAAATTCTGCATGGCGCACCGGCAATTACCGAGTTTCTGAAAGGCCATCTGAAAGATCTGGTCGATGAAAAAGCGCGGGTCATTCATCGCTGGATTGAGGAGAAGCGCATTGCGCCGATTGATCCCTATCACCTGATTTTCACGATCTGGGCGGTGACGCAGCATTATTCCGACTTCTCGGTTCAGGTCGCAGCCATACTTGGCAAACGCACGGAAGAACCGGATTTTTACGAGCAGACGGCACGCTCCATTGCGGCAATCATTCTTGACGGTGTGCGTGTTCGCGACGATGTTTCGTCATCATGAAAACGATTCTTATTGCAGCAGCCATTGTCCGTGATGAAGCGGGCCGTTTCCTCCTCGTGCGCAAGCGCGGCAGCGAGATTTTTTTCCAGCCCGGTGGCAAGATTGATGCAGGCGAAGCGCCTGAAATAGCCCTAATCCGCGAGATCAAAGAAGAGCTTGGCATTCGCATTGACGAAAGCCAGTTAAGCTATGCTGCGAAAATGTCAGCGCCTGCAGCCAATGAACTTGATTCCACGGTTGAAGCCGAGCTGTTTCATCTCACTCTGAAAGAAGGGCAGGTGCCTGCCGCTTCCAGTGAGATTGAAGAGCTGATCTGGCTCAAGGCTGGTGATCAAAGCCGCCCCGTTGCCCTGCTTTCGCAGAGCATTCAGGCGCGGTTTTCGGATGCAGTTTAAGCGCTCTCGACGCGATTTCCTTCGCCATCGAACAGATGGAGATGCTGTGCCGGGAAGCTCACCTGAACAGAACCCTGCGCATGAAGAGCATCGCGATCCAGCGTGAAAATCTTGAACGGCAATCCGTGGAGGCTGAGATGCAGGATAATGCCGAAACCGGTCGGCTCGACCAGATCGACATCAGCCGTCAGGCTTGCTGAATTCTCGATATGCACATGCTCTGGACGAATGCCTAGCGTGGCGTTCGCGCCGTCCTTGAGTTTTACCGGCTGCGGCAGCGCGATGAGCGTGCCGTCTTTGAGCTTCAGACGCGGGCCACCATCCTTTTCAAGATAGGTAACTTCGAGAAAATTCATGGCGGGTGAGCCGATGAAACCTGCCACGAAGAGATTGGCCGGGCGGTCATAAAGCTCCAGTGGAGAGCCGACCTGTTGCACCACACCACCATGCATGGCGACGATACGGTCGGCCAGAGTCATGGCTTCGATCTGGTCATGTGTCACATAGATGGATGTGGCTTTCAGCTCACCATGCAGCTTCTTGATTTCAGCACGCATCTGCTCGCGCAGGCGGGCATCGAGGTTGGAAAGCGGCTCGTCAAAGAGGAAGGCCTTGGGCTGACGCACAATGGCGCGGCCCATGGCAACACGTTGACGCTGGCCGCCTGAAAGCGCCTTCGGGCGACGTTCCAGCAAAGGATCTAGCCCAAGTTTGGCGGCGGTCGATTTGATGGCGCTTGCAATCTTTTCTTTAGGCGTTTTGCGCAGCCGCATACTGTAGCTCATATTGTCGGCGACACTCATATGCGGGTAGAGCGCATAGGACTGAAACACCATAGCAATATCGCGGTCTTTGGGTGCCAGTTCATTGACGCGCTTGCCACTGATTTGCACCTGGCCGGCGGTGATGTCTTCAAGGCCCGCAATCATGCGCAGCAATGTGGATTTGCCACAGCCTGACGGGCCGACCAGCACAATGAATTCGCCATCCTTGATCTCAAGATCAACGCCGTGCAGAACAGCATGTTCGCCATAGCTCTTGCGGACTGACTGAATATCGATGGAAGCCATAGGGAAAAATCCTTTCAGCCTTTGACCGCGCCAGCCGTGAGGCCCTGCACGAGATATCGTTGAATGAGGAAGAAGAAGAGACAGGCCGGGATCAGCGCGAGCACGCCCGCTGCCATCATCTGTCCGAAATCGACCGAGAATTTTGAGACGAAGCTCAAAAGCCCGACCGGGAACGTGGCTGAATCATTGCCGGAAATCAGCATCAGCGCGAACAGAAGCTCGCTCCACGCTGCGGTGAAAACAAAGCCTAGCGTTGCTGCAATGCCGGGCAGAGTCAGCGGCAGAATGATCTGGCGAAAAGCCATGAACTGCGTTGCGCCGTCGATCTTTGCGGCTTCTTCGAGGTCCTTCGGAATGCCGTCGAAGAACGACTGCATCAGGAAGGTGGCAAAAGGCACATTGAATGCCGAATAGACGATGATAAGGCCGATCAGGCTATTGGTGAGACCGAGCGGTGCCATGATTTTGTAGATCGGCGCGATCAGCATCACGAGCGGAAACATCTGCGTCAGCAGCATCAGCGCCACAATCCAGTATTTGGCGCGGAAGTTGAAACGTGACAGCGCATAGCCTGACAGCGATGCCAGCAACGTAACAATAATGGCAGTTGAGCCGGACACGATCAGGCTGTTGCGGAAAAACAGCGGAAACGAGCTGTTATTCAACACATGGCTGAAATGATCGAACGTCATACGCGATGGCCATAGTCGCACGCCTTCGCTGTAAAGCAGATCATTGGGTGTGACGGAAACCTTCACCAGCCAGAAAATCGGAAACAGTGCAAACAGGACGAATAGCAGAATGGCAATGCGGTGCGCGCCAACAAGGAGGATTTTACGGTTGGTCATGGCCTCAATCCTTGTTCAGAAGCGTCTGGCGCAACAGCACGATGAGCATCGAATAGACCATCAGCAGCACAAGCAAGACCATCGCAATCGCCGAAGCATAGCCGAAATCAAGCCGTTTGAAGGCCTGCGTGAAAATATAGCTGGCGACGATTTGGGTCCGGTCGGCAGGACCGCCGCCGGTCATCACGACAATCAGATCGGCACTGTTGGCAATCCAGACGGTGCGCAGCAAAATGGTGATAGCCATGGTTGGCGCAAGGTAGGGAAGAGTGATTGAGAGAAAACGCTGGAAGGGGCCAGCACCATCGATCGCTGCTGCTTCATAAAGGTCGCGCGGGATAGCCTGCAAGGCGGCCAGCATGGTGATGGCAAAGAACGGAATACCCCACCACACACCGGCGGTAATGATGCCCCACATGGCCAGATTAGGGTCGGACAGGATGTTGTCTGGTGCGCTCAGAATACCGATTGCATGTAGCCAATGCGGCAGCGGGCCGATAACCGGATTAAAAAGCCATGCAAAGTTAAGACCTGTGAGGAAAGTCGGCACAGCCCATGGCAGGAAGATCAACGCCTGTGCCAGCCCACGTCCGGCGAATGGCTTGTCGAGCAACAGGGCGAGAATAAGCCCGAACACGAATTGCAGCAGCACCGAGCAACCGGTCCACCAGAGTGTATTTTTTAAGGAACGATAGAAAGCCTGATCGGTCGCAAGTTCGCGGAAATGATCAAGCCCCACATAGCCACCCGAAAACGGGTTGAGCAACTGAATGTCGCGAAAGGCATAGGAGACGCCGAGGATCAGCGGAACCAGCATGACGGCGCCGATGAGGATCAGTGCGGGGGCACTGTAGAGATAAGGTTCGGAGGCGTGCGCAAGTCGCTGCAGAAAACTGCGGCGATCCTGCTTTGGCACGTCGTTGCGCACCGGGGCCTTTATGGAAGCGGTGTCGTTCATCATTTTTCCCTTCGCGGGGCTGCATCATTCGCTTTGCAGGCGTGGCTGTTCCACGCCTGCAAGCTGTTCATGTTGCTATTGCTTTGAAAGGTGCTTCTGCTGTGCCTTGGTCAGATATTCTGCCCACTGGTCGGCCAGCTGATCTGGCGTGATGTCGCCGAGAAGCGCTTCCTGCGAGGTCTTGATGACGAGCGAATCCTTGAAGAATGCAAATTCTTCCAGATAGGTCGGCATGACGGTTGGAACGACGTTCTTGTCAGCCAGTTCATCGAACCAGCCCTTGAACTGCTCGCCGCTATAGAACGGATCGTTCTGAGCGGATTTGAGAACCGGCAAGGCACCGGTGCGCTTGTTCCATTCGATGTTGCCTTCCGGGCCTTCAAGCATCGAGATCAGCTTCCAGGAGAGGTCCTTGTTCTGGCTGCCGCTCATCATCGACCAGCCGGCAAAGCCGATGGTTGGGAAGGTCTTGCCAGCCGGGCCCTTTGGCATGATGGCAACGCCGAAATCTTCCGGCTTCATGCGTTCGGCAATGGCGATCAGCGCATCCGGGTCTTGGTTGAGGAAGGCGCAGGTGCCGCTATAGAAACCGGCAACGGTTTCGTTGAAGCCCCAGTTGACGCTGTCCTTCGGTGCAAGGCCGTTCTTGTAGAGATCGACCATCCAGGTGATGCCCTTTTTCCAACCTTCGCTGTTCATGGTCGAGGTGCCGTCTTCGTTGAAGAACTTATTGTCACCGGCCATGGATGCAGCAAAAATCACCCAGCCATTGAGGCCGCCGGGGCCACCACGCATACAGAACCCGGACTTGCCGGGAAGAGCGGCAATCTTCTTGGAGGCTTCGACAAATTCGTCCATCGTCTTCGGTGGCTCGGACACACCAGCCTCAGACAGCAGCTTCTTGTTGTAGAACATGGCGTTCAGATAGAAGCCGTAAGGCAGCGTATAGGCTGTGTTCTTGACGCTGCGGCCAAGTTCAAGCGCGCGCTCGGTCAGGTCTGGTGTGGTTTCCCACTTTTCAAGATATGGCTCGAGGCTTTCCAGCATCCCGTTATTGGCATAGAGCGAAACCCAGGTGTCTGGCATTTCCATGACGTCAGGAATTTCACCAGCCGAAACCATGGTTGCGAATTTCTGGAAGGATTCGCCCCATGGCAGCGAGATGATCTCAACCTTGGTGCCCGGATTGGCTGCCTCAAACTTGGCAACGATGGATTCAAGCGTCTTGGTGCGCTCCGGGCTGGTAATGACTTCAACAAGCTTTAGAGTGGTATCGGCAAGTGCCGTACCGCTCAAAAGCATGGTTGCGAATGCGGCTGCTATTAGTTTTTTCATTGCAGTTCCCCTTATTGCTCCTCACTAGATTTTCGTTATTCGGTCGATGCTGTGAGCGCTCCTTCAATATCCCGCCACAGCGCTTCCGTTCCTTCCAGTCCGACATGCAGACGCACGGAGTGCGGGTCGATGCCGAACGTATGTGCTGAATTTGGCTGTGCTTTCTGCTGCAGCACGACTTCGCCTGGCACGATCAGGCTTTCATGTCCGCCCCAGCTCACGCCGAGCTTGAACAAATCGAGATGATTGCAGAATTCGCGAATGTTCACGCCTTCCCGGAAGATGACCGAGAACAGACCGGACGTACCCTTGAGGCCCGCAGGCAGACGATTGGCAAGTGCCGGGTGGCAGACGGTCTCAACCACATCCAGCGCCTGAAGACGCTTTGCAATTTCCAGTGCCGAAGCCTCATGCGCCTTCATGCGCGTCGGCAAGGTGCGCATACCACGTACCAGAAGCCACGCATCAAATGGTGAAAGCTTGCCGCCGAGATATGGATAGGTTTCTGCGCGGATTGCATTGATCAGCTCTTTCGAGCCGGTCACGACGCCGGCGACGACATCACTATGGCCGCCAAGATATTTCGATGCCGAATGCACGACAAGGTCAACGCCAAGCGACAGCGGGCGCTGGAAGATCGGGCTGGCCCAGCTGTTATCGATGATGCTCAACACGCCATGCTGCTTGGCAATGGTTGCCAAGGCGCCGACATCATGGGCTTCCATAACCCAGCTCGTCGGGCTTTCCATATAGAAGAGCTTTGCACCGGGCAGGGCTTTTGCGACCGCTTCCTCGTCGCGGCCGTCGACGTAGTCTACCTGCACCTGCATGCGCTTCATAATGGTGCCGAACAGGCGGAACGCATCTGGATAGACATGGCGCACGGCAACAATGCGATCACCCGGCTTAACAAATGCCAGAACACTTGAAGAAATCGCAGCCATGCCGCTGGCAAACCCCAGCGCGTCTTCGCCGCCTTCAAGCTTTGCCAGCATTTCTTCAAATGCCCGCACGGTCGGGTTCAGGCCGCGCGTATAGATCGGGCGAACCTTTTCGCCGCGGTAGGAGGCGACCATGTCGTCATAGCTTGGGAAGGTGAAAAGCGAAGTCTGCACGATGGGCGGAACCACGGCGTCGTATGCATTGCCTTCATCATGGGCAACCGTAAGCGCTGCGAAATCCAGCGGATCCATCCCGTCGGTCATTTGGACATTTCCTTGATGTCTTCCTCGACAATGTCGAGGATCTTGAGTGTTTCCTGCCGAGCGGCTTCAGGGTCCTGAGCCACGATGGCGTTAAAGAGCGTGCGGTGAAACGGAAAGGTTCGCCGCGCGAAGTCGATCCGCTCGAACGGATGATCCCAGAAGTGCAAGAAGGCTTCGCGCATCTGTTCGAGCAATTGTCTGAAAAGCGGATTATGGGTCGCGTCGTAAATGGCCAGGTGAAACGCCAGATCTTCCGGGCCAGACGTGCCTTCCGCGATATGAACGCGCTCCATCTCATTGAGATTGCGTTCGATGATGACGAGGTCTTCAGCCGTGCGTTTGCGGGCGGCGACCATGCTGGCTTCGGCTTCGATGCCACGGCGTACTTCAAGCGATTGCAGCAAAGCATCACGCAATTGCGCAGGATCGAATGAAAGCGGCATATGAATGGTTGCCGCCGAAACGGGCTTGAGCAGATAGGTGCCGCTGCCTTTGCGGGCTTCGATCACACCCAGCGCCTGAAAGTGTCGGATTGCTTCGCGAATGGTGGAGCGCCCCACGGCCAGCGCGGTCATCAATTCACGTTCGGCGGGAAGGCGATCTCCGGCCTGAAGCTGAGCGGTCTGGATATAGGTTGCGAGCGCATCCGTTACCTGCCGGGCGCGATCCATCGGCGGTAGTGGTGCAATCTGCAGCAGCCTGCGATCTTTCATTCCGCCATCTCCCACTGGCTTCGTGCATCGGAATTTGCCGCATTGCTCTGAGTTTTCATTTTTCAGTTATGCGGCAGTTCGAATGACGTCAGGCCGCATCCCCTTATTGGTTCTAAAATTGGTCTGACATCATACTAATATCGACGGGAAATCGGCGTTGTCAAGCGGGTGATGATTAAGGTTTTTACGGGATAGTGGTCGGGGTTTGTGAATTATCCTATTGATATTAAATGCAGAATTTCTGCACCGTCCTGCTTTTATGCCCAGGTAAATGATCTATTTGTGCGTGAATATGCTGTTTGCATGTGTATGCTTTTCCGATTGCGCTTCGGCAAACTTGCTCCTATCAATCGCGAGAAGAGGCGGCGCGTCCCAAAAAGTGCGAAGCAGTTTTTGGATAAGGCGCGCTGAAAAAGGCAGAGCGTCCCAAAAAGTGCGAAGCGGTTTTTGGATAAGACGCGGTGAAAATGGAGTACGGCACGTTGCGTGCTGTGATTGAGGAGATACCCATGCATCTGAAGGCATCCGAGAAGCGGACGCTTGGCCGTACTGGTCTGACGGTAACCGCGCTTGGTCTGGGAACAGCACCTTTGGGTGGACTTTATGCGCCTGTTTCGCGTGCTGACGCAGACGCATTGCTGGAAGCTGGTTGGGACAGCGGTGTTCGCTATTTCGACAGCGCACCGATGTATGGCTATGGCCGTTGCGAACATTTGCTTGGCGATATGCTGCGCGAAAAAAGCGAACGTGCGGTTGTCTCCACCAAGGTCGGACGCCTGATGACCAATGAGCGCGCTGGTCGCACTTTGCCGCCAGCGCCGCCAAAGAATCCACTCGATTCGGGCTGGCATAATGGCCTCAATTTCCGTGAGGTCTTTGACTATAGCTATGACGGCGTCATGCGCAGCTTCGATGACAGCCAACAGCGTCTGGGCTTTCCTGAAATTGATCTTCTCTATATTCACGACATTGGCCGCGTGACCCATGCCGACAGACACGAGTTTCACTGGAACGCGCTGACCAAGGGCGGTGGTTTCCGTGCGCTGACTGAGTTGCGCGCGGCAGGCAATATCAAGGGCTTCGGTCTTGGTGTGAATGAATGGCAGATCATTCGCGATGCGCTTGAAGAGGCTGATCTTGATTGCTCGCTGTTGGCCGGGCGTTATTCGCTGCTCGATCAGGTGTCGGAAAAAGAATTTCTGCCGCTGGCGCAAAAGCGTGGCATGGCGCTGGTGATTGCTGGTGTGTTCAACTCCGGCATTCTGGCCGCGCCACGCGGCGGCGAACAGAAGTTCGATTATGCCGACGCGCCTGCTGAAATCATTGCTCGCACCAATCGCTTGCATGATATTTGCGATGCGTATCATGTGCCGCTCGCCGCTGCCGCTATGCAGTTCCCGATGATGCATGAGGCCGTCAGCTCCATTCTGATCGGTGTGCGTTCGCCAGAACAGATCAGGCAGAATGTCGTCTGGTTCGAGCAGTCGATTCCGCACGAATTCTGGACGACGCTTCGCTCGGAAGGTCTCATTTCCTAATCATGACTTCCAAAATTCTCTGTGTTGGTGCCCTCACTATGGACACCATTCTCCGCCTTGATGAACTCCCACTCGCGGCAGGCAAATATCTACCGCGTGAAGCCGTCGAGATCGCAGCTGGCATGGCTTCAAGTGCAGCGGCTGCGATTGCCCGGCTTGGCGGCAACGTGGCGCTATGGGCTTCTGCGGGGATTGATTCAGTAGGCGACCGCGCTGTCGCAGAGCTTTCAGCCGAAGGCATCGATTGCGCTTATATCCGGCGGCTGGAAGGCGCGCGTACGGCATTTTCTTCGATCCTCGTCGATGCGAATGGCGAACGCATCATCGTGCCGTTTTATGATCGCAGGCTTGCAAGTCCGTCTGATCCGGTGCCGCCGATTGCAGCGGGAACCTATGCGGCTGTTATGACCGATGTACGCTGGCCGTGGGCTGCTGAAACAGCACTAAGTGCTGCGCGCGATGCAGGTATTCCGGCCATTCTGGATGCCGATACCGCACCCGTCGAATTGCTGGAAACACTGCTGCCGCTTGCAACTCATATTGTTGCATCGGAGCCTGCTGCCATAAGCGTCACGGGCACGACGGATTTGCGTGAATGTGTCCGTATTCTCAGCAATCGCTATGATGTTTTCACATCTGTCACGGCTGGCGCAGATGGCTGCTATTGGGCGGAAGGTGCTGGCAAGCCTGTTTCCCATGTGTCGGGTTTCAAAGTCGATGCGGTGGATACGCTCGCTGCGGGCGATGTCTTCCACGGTGCTTTTGCGCATGGTCTTGTTGAGGGCAAGGAGATGACTGACATCATCAGCTTTGCCAATGCCGCTGCCGCCATCAAATGCGCGCGCTTTGGTGGACGTGCCGGTTCTCCAAGCCAGGATGAAGTTGTTTCCTTCATCGAAACCGGTATTGTTCCAGCCCGATAAGCTGGGTTTCAAACGTCGATCTTCCTCATTCTGAACCAGTGTGAAGTGCTGTCTGAAAGGGTGAGGGCAGCGCATGTCGGCGCTCCGGACCGAGCCAAACTTACCGAACTCCGAGTTCTCCCACGCTTTACCAAAATCATCCGAATGCACACTGAACACGAATTGACTCTTTACTGACATGTTAGTATGTGCAAACTTAAAGTTCAAACTTGGGAGGAGCCAGTTTTGGCACATAATCATTCTGGGCAGGGGCGCTTCGGGCTCTCTGCAGCGCTTACCACGCCATTCGATGCTGATGGCAAAATCGATGTCAGCCGTGCGCTGAAACACGCTCGCGCGCGCCTCGATAATGGCTGCTCAAGCGTCACCTTGTTTGGCACCACTGGCGAAGGTTCGTCGATTGCCGATGCTGAACGCGCTGCTCTTCTCGATGCATTTATCGCAGGCGGCTTCCCGGCTTCCAACATTGTTGTCGGCGTCATGGAAAATTCGGTTGCCGACGCGGTCCTTCAGTCGGCCGATGCGCTGCGTCGCGGTTGCAAGGCCATTCTTCTGGCTCCGCCTTCCTATTTTAAAAACCTCTCCGACGAAGGTCTGTTCAACTGGTTCTCGTCTGTCTTCAAAGGTTTGGGCGAAGATGCGCGCAGCATCATTCTCTACAATATTCCATCGGTGACAGCGGTTGAGTTGTCGGTCGATCTCATCAGCCGTCTTCGTGCAGCTTTTGGCGGCATCATCACCGGCGTGAAGGATTCTTCCGGCACCTGGGCCTATACGGAAAAGCTGCTTGCAGCCCACAAAGATATTGCGATCCTTATCGGCGATGAACGTGATCTTGCTGCCGGTGTACGGCTTGGTGGACAGGGTGCGATTTCAGGCATGGCCAATCTGTTCCCGGATCGTCTTTTGCGCATGGTCAATGACGGTCAGGATGATGCTGAACTCGTCGGTGCCGTGCAGCAGCTGCTGAACTATCCGGTAACGCCTGCGGTCAAGGCCATGGTTGCGCGTCATACGGGTGACAAGGAATGGCGTCGCGTGCGCGCACCGCTGATTTCACTCAATGACGCGGATTTCGATGCAATTGGTAGTGTATTCGACCGTTTGCATCTGGCAAAAGCGGCTTAATCGCGGCATAAGCCTCGATAACAAAAAAGGGAATGGCTTTGGTGGACGATCACAACGAACCGGTAAAATTGCGGGATAAGGCTTATCAGAGCTTCACCCAGCATTTGCTGGCGCGTGATTTTCATCCGGGCCAGTTCGTTTCGCAGCGCCAGCTCGTCACCATGACGGGTTTGCCGCTGGGCGCGATCCGCGAACTGATCCCGCGTCTTGAAGCGGAAGGTCTAATCAAGACCGTGCCGCAGCGCGGGCTCCAGATCGCGCATATCGATCTTAATCTGATCCGTGAAGCGTTTCAGTTTCGTCTTTTCATCGAAAAGGAGTCGATCGCGATTTTCTGCCAGTCGGCTTCCGATGAATTGCTGCGCTCGCTGCGTGCTGCTCATGAAGATACGCTCAACCGCGCGATGAGCGAAGGTGAAACGCCGGAGCTTGAAGAGCAGGCGCAGAATATCGACTGGAGCATGCATGATACGATTGTCGGCTCACTCGATAATGAAATTATCTGGCGTGCCTATCAGACCAATACGATCAAGATGCGTCTGATCAATCAGGAGCGCTTCCGCATCACCGGACGCGTTATCCCGGTCATGCAGGAACATCTTTCTGTGCTGAGTGCAATCGAAACCCGAGACCCGCAGACCGCCATGGATGCCATCGCCGTTCACATCAATAATGCACGGAAGCTGGCTTTGCAGATTTAACAACCGAGACCGGGCAAGAGGAGTTGCCGGGTTGAAGGAATCAATGGGCCAGGAAGGCCTAAGGGGAGGAGCATGTAATGAATCTATTACGTCCAACACGTCGCCAGTTTTTGGCAGGCACAGCGGCCATCGCCGCCTCAGGTGTAACAGGCATCAGCCCATCTTTCGCGCAGTCGGGTGTCGACTGGAAGAAATATGCGGGCACAACCCTCGAAGTTAATCTCATTAAGAGCCCGCGCGGTGAAATCCTTCAGAAATATCAAAAGGAATTCGAAGAGCTGACTGGTATCAAGGTTAATTCCGAACAGATGCCAGAACAGCAGCAGCGCCAGAAGGCCGTGATCGAGCTGACTTCGGGTCGTCCGAGCTTCGACGTTATCCATATCAGCTATCACGTTCAGAAGCGCCAGTTTGAAAAGGGCGGCTGGCTTGCCGATCTCAATCCGTTCCTGAAAGACCCGACGCTGACTGATGCGTCGCTCACAGAAGATGATTTCGCAAGCGCCGGCCTAACTTTCGCTAAGGATGCCAATGGCCGCTTCGGCGCACTGCCATTCTCGGTCGATTACTGGATCATCTACTGGAACAAGGAACTCTTTGCCGCCAAGGGCATCGAATTCCCGAAGACCTTCGAAGAGCTGGTTGCAGCCGCAGAAGCACTTACCGATCCATCGACCAATACTTACGGCTTCGTCGCGCGCGGCATGAAGAATGCCAATGCACCGGTCTATACCAGCCTTCTGCTCGGCTATGGCAAGCAGTCGGTTGATGCGGACGGCAACCTGCAGACGGATTCGGCCGAAGGTATTGAAGCAGCCAAGCTCTATCAGCGTCTGATGACCAAATCGGCACCTCCCGGTGTTGCAGGCTTCAACTGGGCTGAATGCCAGTCGAACTTCCTGCAGGGTCGCGTTGGCATGTGGCTCGACGGTATTGGTTTCGCACCGCCGCTTGAAGATCCGAACAAGTCGCGCGTTGTCGGCAAGGTTGGCTATGGCGTCATGCCAGCAGGCCCGAATGCACAGGCAGCGCCAACGACAGGTGATGGCATCGGCGTGACCGAAGCCTCCAAGAACAAGGAAGCCGCATATCTTTACTGCCAGTGGGCCATTTCCAAGGAAATGGGTGCTCGCCTGTTGCAGTCGGGATCGGGCGTTCCGTTCCGCAAGTCGATCATCGACGATGCAGATGTGCGTAAGGGTGTCACCATGCCGGAAGGCTGGGTTGAAGCTCTCTCGAAATCTGCACCAATCAGCCAGCTCTGCCTGCCGGTCATCGTGCCTGTCACGGAATTCCGCGACATTATCGGTGTTGGCCTCACCAATCTTCTCAATGGTGCAGACGCAGAAGCTGAAATGAAACGCGCGACGGAAGAATTCCGTCCGGTCCTCGCACGGAGCGAAGGAAAATGACATCTGCCGCCCCGATAGGAGCAAAAACGGGAGCTGCTGCCAAAGCAGCTTCCTCCACCAAGACGGCCACAAACCGTCTGCGGCCAAGTTACTGGCCGTTTGTTCTTCCTGCCTTGATCACTGTCGGGGCGGTGATCGTCTTCCCATGGGTGTTTACACTCTGGATGAGTACCAACCAGTGGCAGCTTGGCGGCGAGCAGAGCTTTGTCGGTTTTGACAATTATCTGCGTCTTGCGACCGATATGCGCTTCTGGGAATCCATGTGGCACACGGTTGTTTACACGGTTCTGTCCGTCGTGGCCCCGATGATATTGGGTACGATTGCAGCGCTGGTGTTTGACAGCAAACTGCCCATGCGCGGGCTGCTGCGCGGTATCTTCGTCATGCCAATGATGGCAACACCGGTGGCGGTCGCGCTGGTTTGGACGATGATGTATCACCCACAGCTGGGTGTGCTGAACTATCTCCTGTCGCTGATCGGCATTCCGCCGCAGGAATGGATCTTCAATCAGAGCACGGTTATCCCGTCGCTGGTAGCTGTTGAAACCTGGCAGTGGACGCCGCTGGTCATGCTGATCGTGCTGGGTGGCCTTGCGTCCATGCCGCGTGATCCGTTTGAAAGTGCGGAAATTGATGGTGCCAATGGCTGGCAGAAATTCCGTTACATCACGCTTCCGATGATCCTGCCATTTATCATGGTTGCCGTTATCATCCGCTCGATTGATGCGCTGAAAAGCTTCGACATCATCTTTGCAATGACGCAGGGCGGTCCGGGAACGGCATCGGAAACCATCAATATCTATCTCTATAATGTGGCGTTTTCTTACTATGACATTGGTTACGGCTCGGCGATTGCTGTGGTGTTCTTTGTTGTCATTATCGCCATGTCGATGATCCTTCTGGCGCTGCGCCAGCGGACCAAGTGGAACAGCTGAGGATAGGTCATGGCAAGCAAGTCTATTCTTTCAAAGCTTGGCACGGCACTCGTGGTGTTCGTCATCGTGTCGCCTGCAATCTTCTTCTTCGTCTGGATGCTGTCGCTTTCCTTGAAATATGAAATCGACAATGGCGCTTATCCGCCCATCCTGATCCCTGACCGCATAGCATGGTCAAACTATACCGGGATTTTCGAAACCAATGACTTCCTGCTCTATTTCTGGAACAGTCTTCTGGTCACAGGAACCGCGACCCTGCTGGCATTGATTGTCGGCGTTCCGGCAGGCTACGGCATTGCGCGACTGCGTGCCAACAAGTCGGCAATCGTCATCATGATTGCGCGTATGACACCGGGCCTGTCTTATCTGATCCCGCTGTTCCTGTTGTTCCAGACGCTGGGTCTTCTCGGCACGCTCTGGCCGCAGATCATCATTCATCTGGTCGTCACCGTTCCAATCGTGATCTGGATCATGATCGGCTATTTCGAGACAACACCGATGGAGCTTGAAGAAGCAGCCATTATCGATGGTGCTTCCTCGTGGCAGGTGTTCATGAAGGTGGCACTCCCGATCGCCAAGCCCGGCGTTGTGGTGTCGCTCATCCTCGCGGTGATCTTCTCGTGGAACAATTTCGTTTTCGGCATCGTGCTTGCAAGTCGCGAGACACGCACCCTGCCGGTCGCAGTTTACAACATGCTGTCCTTTGAACAGGTCAGCTGGGGTCCGCTTGCAGCTGCAGCCCTTGTGGTCACATTGCCGGTCCTGTTGCTAACCGTATTCGCACAGCGCCAGATCGTTGCAGGTCTGACAGCAGGCGCCGTCAAATAAGAGTTGAGGTTTAAGATGGCATCTGTATCCATCCGAAATGCAATCAAGAAATATGGCAATGTCGGCGTTCTGCATGGCGTGTCAGTCAATATTGAAGACGGCGAATTTGTCGTACTCGTCGGCCCTTCGGGCTGCGGAAAATCCACGCTCCTGCGCATGATCGCAGGACTTGAGGAAATCAGCGATGGTGAAATCGCCATTGGTCCGCGTGTGGTCAATGACCTGCGCGCCAAGGAACGCGATATCGCCATGGTGTTCCAGAATTATGCGCTCTATCCGCATATGACGGTTGCCGACAATATGGGCTTCGCGCTCATGCTGAAAAACGCGCCGAAAGAAGAACGCGACAGCCGCGTTAATCGTGCAGCCGAAATCCTCGGCCTCAATAAGCTGCTCGACCGCTTTCCGCGCCAGCTTTCCGGCGGTCAGCGTCAGCGTGTAGCCATGGGCCGTGCGATTGTTCGCGATCCACAGGTGTTTCTGTTTGACGAACCGCTGTCCAATCTCGATGCCAAGCTGCGCGTGCAGATGCGCGGCGAGATCAAGGGGCTGCATCAGCGTCTGAAGACCACCACGATTTATGTGACCCACGATCAGATCGAAGCCATGACCATGGCAGATAAGATCGTCGTCATGCGCGATGGTCTGGTGGAGCAGATCGGTGCGCCGCTCGATCTCTATGATCGTCCTGCCAATATGTTTGTCGCGGGCTTCATTGGCTCGCCATCGATGAACTTCGTCAATGGCAAGATCGAGGAAGGTTCGTTTGTGGCAGATGGCGGCTTCCGTATGCCGCTTCCTGAAGGCGATTATGCAAGTCTTTCGGGCAAGGCTGTTTATGGTATGCGCCCTGAGCATATGAAGATTGCCGATAACGGCGTGCCGGTCACAGTTGAAATTGTTGAGCCGACAGGTTCGGAAATCATGGTCATGGGCAAGCTCGGCGACCAGCCAGTCACCTGCCTGTTCCGTGAACGCCTGACAGTGCGTCCGGGCGATATGCTGACCATTGCGGTTGATCCAGCAACGAGCCATGTGTTCGAGCCGGAAAAAGGCATGCGCGTTAGTCGCTAATACCGAACAACACAAAACAAAACGCCGGGGTTTTCCCCGGCGTTTCTGTTTTACTCTGCAGCTTCCTTGACGGCCATCGGGTTATTCGGATGGGTCGTCCAATTGGCATATTGTGCCGGGATCGGTGCCTTGGTGCGCGGATCGAAATCACCGATCTGCTCCATGGTGATGCAATCCTCGACCGGGCAGACATTGACGCAAAGATTGCAGCCAACGCATTCCTCATCGATCACCTCAAAGTGCCGCGCACCATTCACCAGATTGGTGATTGCCTGATGCGAGGTATCTTCGCAGGCAATATGGCAACGACCGCATTTGATGCAGGAATCCTGATCGATGCGTGCCTTGGTGACATAATTGAGGTTGAGATACTGCCAATCGCTGACATGTCCCACGGCCATGCCGCGGAAATCATCAAGCGTCTGATAACCCTTGCTGTCCATCCAGTCAGAAAGACCATCGATCATTTCCTCAACGACCTTGAAACCATAGGTCATTGCAGCAGTACAGACCTGAACGGTGCCGCAGCCGAGCGCGATAAATTCAGCCGCATCGCGCCATGTGGTAATGCCGCCAATGCCTGAAATCGGCAGGCCATAGGTTTCTGGGTCGCGTGCAATTTCCGCCACCATGTTCAGCGCAATCGGCTTGACCGCTGGTCCGCAATAACCGCCATGACTGCCGCGCCCATCAATCGACGGAACCGGCGACATGCTGTCGAGATCGACCGACACAATGGAATTGATCGTGTTGATCAGCGATACAGCGTCGGTGCCATTGGCCTTTGCGCCGCGTGCAGGTTTGCGGATGTCGGTGATGTTTGGCGTCAGCTTGGTGATTACCGGCATCCGGCTATATTGCTTGCACCATTTCACGACCATGCCGACATATTCCGGCACCTGACCGACGGCCGCACCCATACCGCGTTCGCTCATGCCGTGCGGACAACCGAAGTTCAGCTCAATACCGTCAGCGCCGGTTTCTTCCACCAGTGGCAGAATGGCTTTCCATGCTTCTTCTTCGCACGGCACCATGATCGAGGCGATCAATGCGCGGTCGGGCCAACGCATCTTCACTTCTTTCATTTCGCGCAAGTTCACTTCGAGCGGTCGGTCGGTGATCAGCTCGATATTGTTAAGACCAAGCAATCGCCGGTCAGCGCCATGGATGGCGCCATAGCGCGGACCATTAACATTGACCACCGGTGGGCCTTCGGAGCCCAGCGTTTTCCAGACCACGCCACCCCAGCCAGCCTTGAAAGCGCGCTCGACATTGTAAGCTTTGTCAGTCGGCGGAGCCGAAGCCAGCCAGAACGGGTTTGGCGACTTGATGCCGAGGAAGTTCGTTGAAAGATCAGCCATGTTTACTCTCCTCAGCCCTGTTCCTGGCCCAAAGGCACGCTGCGGTCACGATGAGTAGACGGAGTTGGCGCATGAAGCGCGCCGCCCGACAGCACCGCATCGGCAAAGCCTTCAATCGCTTCGGGACGTTTCGTCAGCGTCGCATGGATGGATTCAGCGGCAACCTTGCCGTCTTCCACCGATGCAACGGTCAGATCCTGTCCACCTGCAACGCAGTCGCCCCCCGCCCAAATGCCCTCAACGGATGTGCGACGTTCATCATCGACGCTAATGCGTCCTTTGGAGAGTCCGATGCCTGAACCTGCAATTGGCTCCGGTTCAAACTTCTGACCGATAGCCTTGAAGACCTGATCGGCTTCAAGAATGAGATACTCGCCGGTGCCGGAAAGCTTGCCGCTATCGGCATTGGTATATTCAAACACAACCGCATTCACCGTGCCGTCTTCGCTCCGCTCAAGTGCATGTGGCTGCAACCAGTGACGGATCACCACTCCATGAATCTGCGCCAGTTCCTGTTCATAGGCGCTGGCATTCATGCTTTCCTGACCGCGACGATAAACGATTGTCACGTTTTCAGCGCCGAGCTTCTTGGTCTGGATGGCAACGTCCACTGCGGTCATGCCGCCACCGATAACCACAACATTACGGCCAACAGGCAGAGACGCGAGGTCTTTTGCCTGACGTAGATTGGCGATGTAATCAACGGCATCGATCACGTTGGGCGCGTCTTCGCCAACAAGTCCCAGATCATTCACGCCGGGCATTCCCATGCCGAGGAACACCGCATCATAGCCGGCCCTGAGCGCTTCAATCGTGATGTCCTGACCGAGTGTCTGGTTATACTCGATGTTGATCGCGCCGATTTTCAGCACAAATTCCAGTTCGCGCTGGGCAAAATTATTGACCGTCTTATAGGCGGCAATACCATATTCATTGAGACCGCCGCCTTTGGGGCGCGCTTCAAAAACCGTCACCTGATGGCCATGCATTGCAAGGCGGTGCGCCGCAGAAAGGCCCGCTGGACCTGCGCCAACAATGGCGATGTGCTTGCCGGTATCAGCTGCGCGCTTGAATGGGTGATTGCCGGTTTCCATCAAAACATCGGTGGCATAACGCTGCAATTCACCAATCTTGACCGGCTTACCTTCCGAAGTTTCGCGAACACACACTTCTTCGCACAGCGTTTCGGTCGGGCAAACGCGGGCGCACATGCCGCCCAGAATGTTTTCTGAAAGAATGGTCTTTGCCGCACCAATTGCATTGCCGGTATTGATCTGGCGAATGAAACGCGGAATGTCGATGCTGGTCGGACATGCATTCATGCAAGGCGCATCATAGCAATAATAGCAGCGGTCGGATTCAACGAGGGCTTCATGCTTGTTGAGCGGCGGATGCAGATCATCGAAAACATGCGCATAGTCGGCCTTTTCCAGCCGCGAGCCATGGATATCAGGCCCGTTTGCGTGTCCCGGATTATCAATTGCATCAATAGGTGAATTCTCTGCTGATCTCATCGATCGCATCTCCCATTTTTGCTTGTTAAGGCGCGGGTTCCCTTTGCGCACCTTGAACTCTGTTCCGGGCTGCGATCTTTATCGTCGCGTGATGCCCGTTAATGACAGGATGACAGATTTTTACGGAAGGTCAAATTTTTTATCATCTGGTCAATTTATGACTTTTAGGCACTACAAATGTAGAAAAGGCCCGGCTTTGGAAGCACGGGCCTTTGTAACTTGATGGGAGCATAAAATCAGATTGTCTCTGACTTGATAATATTGTTGTCAGAGGTTTCGTCTGTCTCAGCGCCCGGGAAAGCTTCAGCTTCTTTAGGAAGGGCAGGGCGTGAGCTTAGCACCAGCGCACAGCCAGCAATGATGACGGCCGCTCCGACAAATTGGATGATGGAGAGCTGTTCTTTCAGGAAAACCGCGCCCACCAGAACCGCAATCACGGTGACTGCAAATTCTACGCTAATGGCTTTTGTTGGTCCGACGTTTCCGACCAGTCTGAAATAAAGCACATAGGTGAGGGCGCTCATCACACAGGCCGAAATCAGCAGGTAGATGAAGTCAACAAGTCCCGGCATAACTGGTACAGGGATGGCAACGATCAGTGGCAAAGTGAGGATGCCGCCAAAGACGAATGCGCCAATGGTGGTTTCCCATGAGCCTGTGGTTGAAAGGCGGCGGCTGGCATAATTGCTGCCGAAAGCTGCCGAGAAGCAGGAGAAAAGCACAGCAACACAGCCCATGATAAATTCAGGCGTAACCGCAACTGCCGGGAAGCCGACCAGAAGCACGATGCCGGTGACACCAAGCAGCAGGCCGATCAGGCCGCGTGATGTAATGCGCTCAAGCCCCCAGAGCTGGCTGATGACCATCGAGAAAAGCGGAATGGATGCAACGCAGATCGCGGCCATCGCTGTTCCGATCAGTGGCGTGCCATAGGAAAGGCCGATCAACTGGCCCGCAACGGTGGTTGCACCAACAACGGCAAAGGGTTTCCAGCCAGCCTGAAAATCAAGCTTACGCCCGGAAAGTTTGGCGATTGCAAACAGTGTTCCTGCGGCAATGAAGGAGCGGAAGGCAACCGCACCAACCCACCCAAAGGCCTCGACCACGCGCAGCACCACGAGGAACGATAGCCCCCATGCTATGGCTAGGAAAATATAGGTCGCGGTGTCTCTGGGCTTCATGTCGATAGGCCTTCATCATGCTGCTGGATTATCGACTATCTGATAGGAGCGACAAGCGAAACCTCTTTCGCATCCACTCTCATACCATCTTGGAATGAAATTATGCCGTTTTTGCAGCGGCATTTTGTGCCGCTTTTTGTGCCGCCGCAGCACCGATATTGGCAAAGAAGCGATCCGCAATCTTGCGTGCGACCGAACCGAGAAGTTTCGACCCAAGTTGCGCGATCTTGCCACCGGCATCGCCACGGATCACGTAGCTCAGGATCGTGTCATTACCATCTTCAGTCAGAGTTACGTCGGTGTCGCCATGCGCAAAGCCGGCAATAGAGCCTTCACCGCGCCCCGAGATCGTATAGGAGGCGGGCGGGTTCATGTTGGAAAGCTCAAGCATTCCGTGGAAACGCACTTTGATCACTCCGAGGCTGACTTTCAGCGCGGCTCGAATTTCTGTTTCAGTCAGACGCTCCAGATCTTCGCAGCCGGGAATGCAGTTTTTCAGCGTTTCGATGTCGTTGAGTGCGTCCCAGACGGCCTGCCGGGGTGCGCTAATTCTCTCTTCTCCGACGAGGTCCATGCTTTGACTAAACTCCTGATCAACCTAAATTGATGCATATGCATATATGGAACCACATCAAAAGGAAAATTTCTGTAATTTAACGGATGCATTTCTCGAATAAACTGCTTAATTATCCGCAATTAAATCGATTTGATTGACTGGGAGTACCATCATGGCAAGAGACACGGCGAAGCTTGAAGCAACGGTCGCAAAGCTGAAGAAACATTGGGCGGAATCTGCACCAAAAGACATGCGTGCCGCATTCAAAGCCGATCCAGGCCGTTTTGAGCGCTATTCGCTGTCGCTTGACGATCTGCTGTTTGACTGGTCGAAGGCCCGCGTCAATGATGAAACGGTTGCACTTCTGACCGAACTTGCTGAGGCTGCTGATGTTGAAGGCCGCCGCGCTGCAATGTTTGCAGGTGAGCACATCAACAACACTGAAGACCGCGCCGTTCTGCATGTGGCGCTTCGCGACACGACTTCGAAGGAAGTGCTAGTCGATGGCCACAACGTCCTGCCGGATGTGAAGGAAGTGCTCGACCGTATGGCTGCCTTCTCCGATGGCATCCGTTCAGGTTTTGTCACAGGTGCAACAGGCAAGAAGATCACCGACATTGTCAATATCGGGATCGGCGGTTCCGATCTCGGCCCGGTCATGGCGACGATTGCGCTTTCGCCTTATCATGATGGCCCACGCGCACATTATGTGTCGAACATCGATGGCGCGCATATTGCCGACACGATCAATGTGCTTGATCCGGCAACGACACTGATCATCGTCGCGTCGAAGACCTTCACAACCATCGAAACCATGACCAACGCGCAGACTGCACGCAAATGGATTGCAGATGCGCTGGGCGAAGATGCCGTTGGCGCACATTTTGCTGCCGTCTCGACCGCGCTTGATAAGGTTGCCGCATTCGGTATCGGCGAAGAGCGCGTCTTTGGTTTCTGGGATTGGGTCGGCGGTCGTTATTCGGTCTGGTCGGCGATTGGTCTGCCAGTGATGATCGCTATCGGTGCAGATAATTTCCGCAAGTTCCTTGCGGGCGCACATTCGATGGACGTGCATTTCCGTGATGCACCGCTGGAAAAGAACCTGCCAATCTGGCTCGGCCTTATCGGCTATTGGCACCGCGCTATCTGCGATTATTCGAGCCGCGCAGTCATCCCTTATGATCAGCGTTTGGCGCGTGTTCCAGCCTATCTCCAGCAGCTCGACATGGAATCGAACGGCAAGAGCGTGACGGTTGATGGCAAGCCGGTTTCCGGCCCAACAGGCCCGGTTGTTTGGGGCGAGCCTGGTACCAATGGTCAGCACGCTTTCTTCCAGCTGCTGCATCAGGGCACTGACACCATTCCGCTTGAATTCATCGTTGCGGCAAAGGGCCATGAAAAGCATCTCGATCATCAGCACGAAATGCTGCTCGCCAACTGCCTTGCGCAGTCGGAAGCCTTGATGAAGGGCCGCACGCTTGATGAAGCCCGTGCTCAGCTCGAGTCTAAGAAGTTGCCCGAAGCGGAAGTCGAACGCATTGCACCGCATCGCGTATTCTCCGGCAATCGTCCGTCGCTCACCCTTGTTCACGACAAGCTGGACCCGTTTGCCTTTGGTCGCCTGATCGCTCTTTACGAACATCGCGTGTTCGTGGAAGCGCAGATTTTCGGCATCAATGCGTTTGACCAGTGGGGCGTGGAGCTTGGCAAGGAACTTGCAACCGAGCTTCTTCCAGTTGTTTCGGGTGCTGAGTCTGCCGAAGGCAAAGACGCTTCGACAGTGGGTCTCGTTGCGCATTTGCATGCACGCCGCAAAGCCTGATATTACAAACAGGTGGATAAGGATAAAGCCGGGTTTCACACCCGGCTTTTTTTCCGTCTAGGTATGAAGTGCTGAATGAAAATGGGAACTGAAATGAAGACCGAGATTATCGAGTTTGCCGGCGATGTACCGGGTAACGCCATTGAACTGCGTGTGCTGCGCTTTGCAGGCAAAGACAGCGATGCACCGACCGCCTATCTGCAATCGTCGCTGCATGGCGGTGAATTGCCGGGACAGGCTGCCCTGCATTTTCTCGTTCCGATGCTGAAAAAAGCATCTGAAGAAGGCCGCATTCTCGGCAATATCACGGTTATCCCACAGGCAAATCCGATTGGCTCGAACCAGTGGCAGGCACATCAGCATCTGGGCCGTTTCGAGTTTTTCTCGGCGGTTAATTTCAATCGCGCTTTCCCGCTGCTGCCGGATTTCGACACGTCTGAATTGCCCGGCCCGGACGCGCCGGTAGCGCTTGCACAGCGTTTGAAAAGCACACTTCTGAAGCTTGCTCTCGAAAATGATATTGTGCTCGATCTTCATTGCGATGATGAAAGCGAAAACTACGTCTATATCGCCAAGGAATTTGTGGAAGACATGAAGGATCTGGCCGTGGCGCTCGGCTCGACCGCGATCCTCGCATGGGACACGACAGCGGACGCAGCCTTCGAGGAAGCCTGCGCACATCCTGTTCTTCAATTGCCTGCCGACAAGCGCAACATGAAGCGCCGCGCCGTCACTACGGTTGAATTCCGGGGCTTAAGCGATGTCTATGCTGACATGGGCAAAGGTGATGCCGAAGGCCTTTACAAGTTCCTCGTCCATCGTGGTGTCATTGTCGACGAAAGCGTAAAGCTCGATCTCGACTACAAGGGCCTCATCACGCCGCTTGAAAATGTAGAGATGCTGCGCGCGCCGGAAGGCGGTATGGTGCTTTATCATGTGGTTCCGGGCGATGTGGTGGAAGCGGGTGCAAAGCTTGTGACCGTCGTGACCCGTCCGGGTGAACCGGAAGGCGACATTACGCTGACCGCGCCGCAGGCAGGCCGTATCCTCACCCGCCGCACACTGCGTTATGTGCGCCGTGGCGACGATCTGCTGAAACTGCTTGGCTCAAAGCCATCGGCAGTCAAGAAGCGTTCCGGTGCGTTAGAGGCATGAGTGCATCCCTTTCCTCCGAAAAGTTGAAATCAATCCGTGCCATCCTGTTCGATAAGGATGGCACATTGATCGATTTTGACCGCACATGGTTTACCGTGTCTTGGAACCTCGCACAGCGCACCGCCAATGGCGATGAGCATCGTGCACGCTCGCTGCTCGACGCTGGCGGTTATGACTGGGAAGCATCGCGTTTTCGCGCCAATTCGGTGATTGCTGCCGGTACGGTCGAAGACATCGTTCAGCTCTGGCACCCGGAAATTGACGAGGCTGGTTTCAAAGCCAAAATCGCTGAGTTTGATAGTTATACGGTTGCTGAAGGTGCGCGTTCTGCGGTTGCAATTGAAGGCTTGAAGGAAACCTTGGAAACCCTTCGCGAGATGGGTTTTATCCTTGGCATTGCGACTAACGATTCAGAAGCGGGCGCCCATGCCACAGCCAAGGCGCTGGGGATCGACCATTTGTTTGACGTCGTGATCGGGTATGACACGGCAGAGCGCCCAAAGCCATTTGCAGACCCATTGATCTATTTTGCGAAAAAAGTGGGCCTCGAACCGGGCGCAATCGCCATGGTGGGCGACAATCTGCACGATCTTGAAACGGCACATGCTGCAAAAGCTGGTCTCGGCGTTGGCGTTCTGTCTGGCAACAGCCCACGCGAAGCGCTTGAGCCTCATGCCGATGTGGTGCTTGGTTCCATCGCTGACTTGCCAGCTTTGTTCAAATGATCCTGGCTGGATGGTAAAACTCCATCCAGCAACCATTCTGTCATTTCCGGCCAAAGACTTTGAGAAAATCGCGAGCGGAAAAAGCCGAGATGACCGATTGGCTGGCCGCCAGTGTTGGCTGGTGAATACCAGCGCTGCTCAATCGGCGCGCTGGTATGATAGCTTAAAAAGTGACTGACGGCGCGCCGCGTTCCCCATGGATCATCTTCCAGTCCGACTGCAAGAACAGGCGTTTTGACCTTGGCCAAAAGCTCAGCTGCGCCAAGCTGCGGATCGTCAAAGAAATAGTTCTTCATCCGGCACCACCGCGCCCAATCGCGGAATACCGATCCGGGGATCGGCTCACCATTCATCCAGCGCGGCATACTAGGTGTGAGGTAGGAGACAGGCACGCCAACGATATTCATGCGTGGCCAGAGCCATTTATCGTCCAGAAGATGCACTGCACCCGACATGGTTGCCACCATGCCATAACGTGAGAAACCGCTGGAACAATCAGAAATGCCCAATGCCTGTCCGCCAAACGATTGGCCGATGCCAACCGTCTCATGTCCTGGCGCAACTGCCTGCAAACAGCGGAGTGCGGCAGGAAAATCCTTAACGGCCCAATCTTTGAAACGGATTTCGGGCACTGCCTTGCGGGCACGGCGGGAAGCGGCGACGCCACGATAATCGTAAGTTAGAACCGCGCGCGCACCGTTGGCGACGAGGTGCTTGGCAAAGGCGGAATAAAAGCCTTGCGGCACGGCGGTTGCCGATGAAATCAGCACAAGGGGCTTTCTGCCTTCGCCGTGAAACAGCTGCCCACAAAGTGGAAAGCCGTCGCTGGCTTCAAAGGTGACTTCTTCAATCATCAGCCCATTCTCTTTGACACAATGCTCTACCGTCTGCGGCTCAGCAGAGCCGCAGTTTGTCATCCTTAATGATTGAGACTGTTTAGTCTCTCAGTTCACGACGCAGGATTTTGCCGACATTGGTTTTCGGCAGTGCGTCACGGAATTCGACTTCACGCGGACGCTTATAGTTGGTGAGGCGCTGGGCGCAGAAGGACTTCACATCTTCCTCCGTCAGGTTAGGATCGCGGCGCACCACGTAGAGCTTCACGACTTCACCTGAATGTTCGTTTGGAATGCCAACGGCTGCCGATTCCACGATGCCGGGATGTTCCGCAGCCGCTTCCTCGATTTCATTCGGATAGACGTTGAAGCCGGAAACAAGGATCATGTCCTTCTTGCGGTCAACGATCTTGGTGAAGCCGTTTTCGTCCATGAAGCCCATATCGCCGGTACGGAAGAAACCGTCTGGCATGATAGCGCGGGAAGTTTCATCGGGGCGGTTCCAGTAACCCAGCATCACCTGCGGACCGCGAACACAAATCTCGCCCACTTCACCAAGCGGCTGATCCTTGCCGTCATCATCACGAATGACAATATCGGTCGATGGCATCGGAAGACCAATGGTCCCGCTAAACTCGGTCGCATCAAGCGCATTGGCTGAAGCAACAGGCGAGGTTTCGGAAAGGCCATAGCCTTCCGTTATGTGACAACCGGTCATTTGCTGCCAGCGTTCAGCCACAGGGCGTTGCACCGCCATACCGCCACCCAGTGTGAGAATAAGCGGTTTGAAATTCAACGCTTTGAATTCATCATTGTTCATCAGGGCATTAAACAGGGTGTTGAGGCCCGGAAAAATATGAAACGGATATTTCTGCAGTTCTTTGACGAATGCAGGAATATCGCGCGGGTTGGGAATGAGGATATTGCGCGCGCCAAGCTTCATGCCGATCATCGCGTTCACGGTCAGCGCGAAGATATGATAGAGCGGCAATGCGCAAACGAAGTTGAGTTCCTTCGGTTTGCCCTTGTTCTGGAAGGCTACATCCATCCAGAGCTGCATCTGCTCAACATTGGCGAGAATATTGGTGTGGCTGAGCATTGCGCCTTTGGAAATGCCTGTGGTGCCGCCGGTATATTGCAGGAAGGCGAGGTCGGAATTGCCGACCGGAACCGGGTTGAAGGATTTGCCGCGCCCCTGCGCCAGCGCATCCTTGAAGCGCACATGGCCCGGAATATTCCATGCTGGCACCAGCTTCTTTACCTTGCGCACCACCAGATTGATGATGTGGCCTTTAAAGCCATGCATATCACCCATCGTGGCAACAATAATGTTCGGTACATGGATGGAAGCCAGTGATTTTTGAACCGTCGCTGCGAAGTTTTCGAGCACAACCAATGCTTTTGCACCAGAGTCGTTTAGCTGATGCTGAAGCTCGCGCGGTGTATAAAGCGGGTTGACGTTGACGACGACCAGACCGGCACGAAGAATTGCAGAGATAGTAATAGGATATTGCAGAATATTTGGCATCATGACGGCGACGCGGTCGCCCTTGACCAATCCACGCGACTGAAGCCAGGCAGCAAGCCCGCGCGAGTTTTCGTCCAGATCCTTATAGGATAGATCCTTGCCCATGCAGGTGAATGCCGATCTGTCTGCAAACTGACGGCACGCATTGGAGATCATGTCGCCAATCGAAGTGGCTTTGCTCAGATCAATCTCATGCGGAACGCTTTTCGGATAGGATTTCAGCCAAATCTTATCCAGTGCAGGTGATGCTTCAGCTGCAGTGCCCACTGCTGAGCTCGACGTGGTTTTGGTTTCTGTTGCCTTTTTTACCATGCCTTCTCCCCGGATTGCTCCGTCCGTTGTTTGAGCAGCAAGCCCGCCACCCTTCTCCCAATGATGCCAGATCCTCAATAAAGGAAAGGCACGCTCCTCAAAAATTAATGTGGTCGACTTTCGTCGTAATCGCAAGAGTTACATTGACGTAAGCGTAAATTAAAATTTGAGAGAACGTCTCTCCCAATAATTACGGAGAGGGGTTCACGATGCGGTGAGGGAATGTCTATTGGAGATACAAAGTGCAGCTTTACGCGACAGGAACCGGCTCGCGGCGCATGGATTTCATCATGGTTTTGATGGTTTTTCCGCCATCGCTGACCAGATCGAACCCGCGTTCACTTCTGAGCCATTCATTGAGCAGGCCACCCAATACGGCGAGCAGGATTTGTGCGGCTGAAAGGGATGTCCATTCGCTGGAAAGCTCTCCGCGTCGTTCTGCAACTTCGAGCAGTCCTGTAAAAAGCGAAAGCACATTCGCGCGTGCTTCTTTTAGATGCTCAACAAGCGGAGCGATCTCGCCGACATATTCACAACGTTGGTGGATGATCGTGAATAGATTCTGCTGCCGCTCATTGGTGATGAACAGTTCAAGTGCTGTCAGGATCGACTGTTCAAGAACATAAAGAGGATTGGGATGGTCACAGGCCGCCGCCTGTAGCATAATCTCTTCATGTGGGAAGCGAGTGCGGTTGATTAGCGCTTGAAAAATGTCGAGCTTGTCGTGAAAATGGAAGTAGATCGCACCGCGTGTCACACCAGCATGACCCGCAATCTCCATCAGAGTAGATTGCGTTAAACCGCGTTCCAGAAAGACATGCTCGGCGGCCGTCAGAATAGCATCACGGGTTTCCGCGGCCTCGGCTTTGGTCCTGCGCATTCGGGTTCTTTCGATATTCCAAGGTGAATAAAAACCCCAAAGCCGTCTCGGGATTTTACTTCACAATTGGGATAAATCATTCGTGATATGTAACATTAGGTGATTGACTATAACACGGTAATTCGTATTTACAAACATTCGTGTATGTTTATTCGGCCGCACCGTGCGACATCAAGGGCAACTCCCATTATGACCATGAACCGTTCTATTCGGCTTTTTGCGGCAGGAGCCGCATTTTTCATTATTGCAGGACAGTCTGCCTATGCGCAGGCACCAGGAGGGGCTACGCCACCACCTCCGCCGGTCACTGTTACAGAACTCAAGGCGCAGAACGTTTCAGTCCCTTATGAATATGCCGCTCGCGTGAGCGCATATCGTGATGTTCAGGTGCGTGCTCGCGTTGGCGGCATTCTTTTGCATCGCAACTTTATTGAAGGCACGGAAGTCAAAGCAGGCGACGTGCTTTTCGAGATCGATCCGGCACCATATGAGGCGGAAGCTGCTCGCGCACAGGCGCAGGTTGCGCAGGCTGAGGCAACCTATCAGCAGTCGATCCGCGATGCGGAACGGGCTGAGCAGCTCGTTCAGCAGAAGGTGCAGAGCACAGCCGTCCGTGATACTGCCCTGGCGACACGAGACCTTAACAAGGCTGCAGTTGCGGCTGCCAAGGCGCAGTTGCGCACGGCAGAACTGAACCTGAGCTATACCAAGGTTACAGCGCCCATCAGCGGCATCACGAGTCTCGAACAGGTTTCCGAAGGCAGTCTGATCGGTACGGATGCTTCGTCGAGCCTGCTGACATCGATCACCCAGATCAATCCGGTTTACGTCAACTTCTCCTTCACGGACTCGGAAGCTGCGGAAATCCGCAAGCTGCGTGAAGCACGCGGAGCGACGGGACAGGATGCGGATCGTCTGCGCATTCGGATTCTGTTTGGTGACGGCGATGCCTATGACCATGAAGGCACCATCGACTTCACATCCTCATCGCTCGATACGGAAACCGGAACACTTGGTGCCCGTGCTGTCGTTGACAATCCTGATCAGCGCTTGATCCCAGGTCAGTTTGTCCGCGCATCGATCCTTGGCGTAACCATCGACAACGCAATTCTGGTTCCAAAAGCAGCCCTGATGCAAAGCCCGCAAGGTCAGTTCGTCTATGTTGTGAACAAGGAAAACGTTGCGGAAGTTCGGCCAGTTACGGTTTCCCGCGAACTGACGGATGCATGGCTTGTGAGCAAAGGCGTTCAGGCTGGCGACCGTATCATCACCGAAGGCGTGATCAAGGCGGCCCCGGGCAAAACGGTTCAGCCGGTTGAAGCTTCAGCTGAGAAGGCTGCAGGCGAAGCTGGAGCAGAGGCCGGAAAAGAACAGGCGGCAGACAAGCAATGAATAGATTCTTCGTCGACCGTCCGGTTTTCGCGGCGGTCATCTCCATCATCATTGTGCTGGCAGGCCTCATTGCGATGCGGATCCTGCCTGTCGCGCAATATCCCGAGCTGACGCCGCCCCAGGTTGTCGTTAGCGCGACCTATCCGGGCGCAAGTGCTGAAACGGTCACGCAAACCGTTGCGGCACCGCTTGAGCAGCAGATCAATGGCGTCGAGAACATGCTTTATATGCAGTCCTCGAGCCTTGGCAGCGGCACCATGCAGCTGACCGTGACCTTTGCTCTGGGCACCGATCCGGATCAGGCAACGATCAACGTCAACAACCGTGTGCAGCGTGCAACTTCGTCTCTGCCGCAGGAAGTGCAGCGTCTCGGCGTGACCGTCGATAAGCGCTCCAGCACCATTCTCGGCATGGTGGCGATGTTCTCCACCACGGATCGCTATGACCGTACCTATGTTGGTAACTACGCGCTTTTGAACGTCATCGACGACCTCAAGCGCCTTACTGGTGTGGGCGATGTTCAGCTTCTCGGCAACATCGATTATTCGATGCGCGTCTGGCTGCGTCCGGACAAGCTTGCACAGTATAATCTGACACCAACCGATGTTCAGACGGCAATTCAGGAACAGAACGCACAGTTTGCGGCAGGTCGCTTTGGCGATCAGCCTGATCCGCAGGCAGGGCCGTTTACTTACACGGCAACAACGCAAGGCCGTTTGCCGGACGCATCAGCGTTCGAAAACATCATTCTTCGTTCCGACAAGAATGCTGCAACGCTGCGTCTTAAGGACGTTGCCCGTGTGGAACTGGGTACAGAAAGCTATCTGGTAGATAGTGCCCTCAATGGCACTCCAGCTGTTCCGATTGCGATTTATCTGCAGCCGGGCGCCAACGCGCTCAACACGATGGAGCTTATTCAGAACCGCATGGCGGAGCTGAAGGCAAGCTTCCCTGAAGGCATCGACTATTCGGTTCCATTCGATACGACCAAGTTCATTAAGGTCTCTGTCGAGGAAGTGATCCATACTTTCATCGAGGCTATCATCCTCGTTGTTCTGGTGGTCTTCATCTTCCTTCAGAACTGGCGTGCAACGCTTATTCCAGTCATCGCGGTTCCGATCTCGATTATCGGTACATTCGCGGGAATGTATGTGCTTGGCTTCTCCATCAACCTGCTGACATTGTTCGGCCTGGTTCTGGCGATCGGTATCGTCGTGGACGACGCCATCGTGGTGTTGGAAAACGTCGAACGCATTATGACGACCGAGAAACTGCCGCCGCGCGAAGCTGCCATCAAGGCAATGAGTGAAGTGACGGGGCCGGTTATCGCGATTGTTCTGGTGCTCTGCGCCGTGTTCATTCCGGTCGCCTTCATGGGCGGTCTGGTTGGCGAAATGTATAAGCAGTTCGCTGTTACGATTGCGATTTCCGTGACGATCTCCGGTATCGTGGCTTTGACGCTGACGCCCGCACTCTGCGCGCTGATCCTGAAGCCCGGCCATCATGAGCCGATGCTGCCATTTCGTATCTTCAACCGCTTCTTCGACAGTTTGACGCGCGGTTATACCAACGGCGTGCGCTTCTTCCTGAAACGCGCTGCTATTGGCTTGCTGATTTTTGCAGGTCTGTTGGGCGGTACATATTATCTCTTTGAGAAAGTACCGGGATCGCTTCTGCCAGACGAAGATCAGGGCTTCCTGTTCAGTGTGGCCATCCTACCGCCAGCGGCATCGCTGGAGCGCACAAGTGCGGTTCTTCATGAGGCCAGCGAAAATATTCGTAAGCATCCCGCGGTAGAAAGCGTGTTTGAAGTCTCCGGCTTCGACCTGCTCTCGGGTGGTCTTAAGACCAGTGCCGGTACGATGTTCATCATGCTCAAGGACTGGAAAGAACGCACGACGCCGGATCTCGACGCGCGCAATCTGCCCGGTGCAATCATGGGTATGAATGCGGGCATTCAGGATGGTCTGGTTCTGGCATTCAACCCACCTCCGATCATGGGTCTCAGCACGACCGGCGGTTTCGAACTTTACGTGCAGGATCGTACGGGTGGCGGTGTTGAATCGCTGACTAATGCGACCAAGCTTCTGACAGATGCCGCGGCCAAGCGCCCGGAACTGACGGGTGTGCGCACAACGTTTGATCCGAACGTGCCGCAGTATGATATCCAGCTTGACCGTGAAAAAGCCAAGGCGATGGGCGTGCCGATCAATTCGGTCTTCACCGCCATGCAGGCGACCTTCGGTAGCGTTTACGTCAACGACTTTACGCTTTATGGCCGCAACTATCAGGTCAATCTGCAGTCGGAAGCCGAGTTCCGCCGCGACCCGAGCGATTTGAAGCATGTGTTTGTGCGCGCCGATTCTGGCAGCATGATCCCGCTGAGCGCACTGGTAACGGTCAAGCGCGTTGTTGGCCCTGATCAGCTTGAACGTTTCAACGCGTTTAATGCGGCTAAGGTCACGGGTAATCCGGCACCGGGTTACACGTCGGGTGACTCGATCAAGGCGATGCAGGAAGTGGCTGCTGAAGTGCTCCCGCAGGGCTATCAGATTGCATGGACTGGCTCTGCCTATCAGGAAGTCACGACAAGCGGCAGCGGTAGTCAGGCTATGATCTTCGGCTTGCTTATGGTGTTCTTGATCCTTGCCGCCCAGTATGAACGCTGGAGCCTGCCACTGGCAGTCATTACCGCTGTGCCTTTCGCGATCTTCGGTGCGTTGCTGGCAACTGATCTGCGTGGTCTGACCAACGACGTCTACTTCCAGATCGGTCTGGTGACGCTCATAGGTCTCGCGGCAAAGAACGCGATTCTGATCGTGGAATTTGCAGTGTTGCAACGCGAAGAGGGTAAGTCAGCCATCGAAGCTGCTGCTGAGGCTGCTCGCCTGCGCTTCCGTCCGATTGTGATGACGTCGCTGGCGTTCATCCTTGGTGTGGTTCCGCTGGCAATCAGCTCTGGTGCAGGTTCGGCAAGCCGTCACTCGATCGGTACCGGCGTTATCGGTGGTATGTTGGCTGCGACCTTCATCGCGACCTTCTTCATTCCGATGTTCTATAGCCTGATCGCACGCAAGCCGCCTAAAAAGCGTCCTGATGATGTAGCTGGAGCGCCAGCGCCTGTGCAGCAGCAGGCAGCACATGGCGACGAGAGCGGTGCGACGCACTAAAAGTGATCAGCCCCGGCATATTCCTACGGATGTGCCGGGGTTAGAGAATAAGAAAAAGCCCCGCTCTCAAGCGGGGCTTTTTGTTGAATGCCGTAAGGCGCCAACGGAGCATCTGATGACTCAAGCGCATCCTATGGCCCATCATTATTTGGAAGCTTATGTGCGAAGTCTACCAAGCGCTATCCGCACCTGTTCGCTACGCTTCGTCAAAATCCATCGCCATCTACAGGCTCGTGACCGACAATCTATCTCGGGATCACCTGACTTTCTTAGAAATGCGTCATTATGCTTTGAGCAATCGCCCAAAGGATAATTGCTGCAGGAACAGTCAGGCACGCCAGAAAAATCCCAAAGAACACATAGGTTGCTTCATTCGGCGACCGCTGGGTCTGTGCAGGAGACTTGTGCCAATGAGTGCTGATGCCTTGGTACATGTATAATTCCTCCTTCTCCTCGATTTTGATTATCGATTAAAAGAAGAATTCTTCAAGAACAAATAAACATATGGATTTATTGGGAAAATGTGATATAAGGCGACACGAAATTACATAATAAGACGCGATTTAGCGCTTTATTTTCCTGAAAATCTAATTCAATATTTTGATTTCAAATAATTTTACTTATGTACTGTAAGTATCGAATGGTCGGAAATTTCAATAATCACTGAAAATTCGCGGTGCTGCGTTCCCGTTGATGCGACAAAATGGCACGAAATTCTGCGGCGTACGTCGGTCAAAGAGTTGGCATGAACGGGCGTAATCCGCCGCACAGATGATTCTGCCACGCGATTCATGCGCAGCTGTTGCAGGTCTTAATCAATAGAAGCTGGTTGGGAAGTAGCGCAGATAGAGCTCTGTGAGTTTGCCCTGCTGCTGTAATGACTGCAACGCACTGTTAAAAGCGATTGCCAGAGCAGCATTCTTTTGAGCGACAGCAATTGTCAGACCTGAGCCAAGATATTGCGGTGCCAGATATGGCCCGTCTGTGAAGACGCAGCAATCATGAGCCTGATCACTTTCAAGCCAGAATGACAGCGACATGCCGTCATCAAAAGCAGCGGTGATCTCACCTTTTTGCAGTGAAGCTAAGAGAGCAGCTCGGTCGGGAAATGATTTGGCAACGGCTTGTGGAAAATATGCTTTTAAAAGCTGTTCATGCGCAGAGCTTGCTACAATGCCAATGTCTTTGCCGCGTGTTGAAATCGCCGCAGGTTCGGAAAAGCTATTTGCTTTTTTGGTTATGAAGCGTGCGGGAAAGCGCATATAGGCGCGGGTGAAAACGAATTTCTGCTGGCTTTGTGCATTGACACTCAAGCCTGCGATGATTGCTTCCGCTTCACCACTTTCCAGTTTGGCTTCAAGTTCATTCCAGGGCACAGCCTCGATCTGGCATATGTCGCTCAATCCCATCTGACTGCAGAGCGCTTTCGCAAGGTCAATATTGTAGCCTGAAAGTTGTCCGGCTTCGTTAAGTGCATTGAAGGGCGGGAAATCGAGCGTCGTCACGAAGCGCAGTCGATTAAGTCCCTGAAGGGATGGCAAGGCCAGCCTTTCCTTCTGGTTGAAGAAGTCAGGTGCCTTGGGCGCGGGCTGGGCGCCGACGGAGATGCCGCTGGCAAGCCAGCAAGCTGCAACCGCTATGCTCAAAAGGTGCCGTTTCATTGGAGCCTTGTGTAAGCAATATCTGATAATTTCACGTTAATAGAGCCTATGTGGAAAACTATGCAATGAATTTGAATGGGTTGGCATTAATTTGACCGTAAAGATCCTGAATATAGTCAGAGTTAAATAATTCTGTTTCAATTTAAAATAGAATGAAATAAATATCTATATAGAGGGGTTATTTTCTAAATACATAATTTAGTTAAATAAATAATCCTCATAGAGCATTATAATAAATATTAGTGAAAAATAAAAATAGTCCATTAGTAGTGCGGGGGTACTATGAGTAACGGATCGATTGCTTCCGATCTGGGGATATGCACGGCCATATCTGCCAGATTGGAGCGACGCGGTGTGTCGCGTGATTGCCTGACGAAAGCCTATGAAGCATCCATCATCAACGGGACAAGCTTTTGCGCCGAAATTTCGCATCAGCGGGGTGTTTCAGAGACGTTGTTGTTTGAAGCAATAGCCGACTATCTCGAATTGACATTCACAGAGGAGGTCCTCTCGTCACGCGTCATTGTTACGGGTGAAGAGACATCGGCGATTTTTACGGAGCCGGGACAATTGACGGTGCTCGGAAAGGACGGCACTTCCTATCTTTATCTCGCCCCTACTGAAAGTCGTATTGCAAAACTGCGCGACCATATTCAGCAAACACCAGAACTGCGAGAGCGGATTAGAATTTCCACACCGTCGGTCATCAAGAAGATTCTTCGCCAGCGCCATCAGAAGGATTTGATCGCGCGGGCGCATGGAATGACACCACAGCTGTTTTCAGCAGCCCGGGTCCTTGAAACGCCACAGGCTTTCATCATTGCAATGGGGCTTTATGCGTTTATTGCAAGTTTCGTGAATTGGCCGTCAAAAACTATTCTATTCCTGCACGTCTGTCTGACATTGTTCTTTTTCGGCTGTGTACTCATCCGCCTCTTCGCAGCGGTTTCAAGCCGTCGTCTGCGTTTTCCAGAAATCGTGCCGTTTAATCGACGCGACTTGCCGGTCTACTCTGTTCTGGTACCGCTCTATCGTGAACAAGCAGTTGTGGGGCAACTAATTGCTTCGCTGGAGAGGCTTAACTGGCCGCGCAGCAAACTCGATATCAAACTTGTCTGCGAGAGAGACGATTTTGATACCATCGGGGAAATCAGGGCGAGGGCTCTTCCATCAAATTATGAGCTGGTTCTTGTTCCAACAGGCGGTCCGCGCACCAAGCCGAAGGCGTTGAACTATGCGCTTCAATTTGCACGCGGCGAAATCATAGCCGTCTTCGATGCAGAGGATCGTCCTCATCCAGATCAGCTGCTTGAGGCATGGCAGGCGTTTCAGCGGGGTGGCGATCAGCTTGCTTGCGTTCAGGCGCCTTTGATTATCGGAAACTTCCGGCAAAACCTGCTCACGCGTATGTTTGCATTTGAATATGCCACACTGTTCCGTGGGTTGTTGCCATGGCTTGCTTCCCAAGGATTGGTTATCCCACTGGGCGGCACATCCAATCACTTCCGCCGTTCATGCCTTGACCAGGTTGGTGGGTGGGACGCCTATAATGTCACCGAGGATGCCGATCTTGGAATGCGGCTCGCTCGCTTTGGTTACGGTATCGATGTTATCACGCGGGGCACCGTCGAAGACGCGCCGGTTGACTATTCGGTCTGGCATAAGCAGCGCACGCGCTGGATCAAAGGCTGGATGCAGACATGGCTCGTTCATGGACGTAATCCATATGCCACCTGGCGCGAGCTTGGCTGGTGGCGCTTCGTCGTCAACCAGATTTACACCTTGGGTATTATCGGTTCGGCGCTTCTGCATCCATTCATGCTGGTGACCGTGCTGGTTCTTGCAGGGTTTATGCTGTTTGGCCCTCTCGATTCCCAAAACCAGTGGCTGTTGCGCATTGATATGATCAATATCATGCTGGCCTACCTGAGTTTCTATGTGCTTGGATCGAAGACTATGGAGCCGACGGAATTAGGCGGTTATGCCTATATTCTCGCCATCCCAGCCTATTGGGTCTTGATCTCAGTTTCGGCATGGCGAGCTCTGTGGCAGCTGGTGTGGAAGCCGCATCTCTGGGAGAAAACACCACACCAGCCAAGCACGTTCTATTTGCCGGAATCGGATGCCGCCGGTGTTTTGGAAGCAAGAAACTCAGCGCCTCGTCCGATAATGGATTGATCTTCGGGGCCGATGGCTTCGAGATCACGCCCTTCATAAGGCAAACTCAGGAGAATGCGCCGGATTGCAGCCAATCTGGCGCGTCTCTTATCGTTGGATCGAATAATCGTCCATGGCGCGTAACCGCTATCTGTGCGCTCGAGCATGACATACAGCGCTTTGGAATAGTCATCCCAGCGTGAAATGCCCGCAACATCCATCGGTGAGAATTTCCAGCTTTTCAGTGGGCTGTGGCGGCGCTCATGGAAACGCTTGAGCTGCATTTCCTGTCCGATATCCAGCCAGAACTTGAACAGGTGGATACCTTCGGTGACGATCATCCGCTCGAAATCAGGCGTTTCCGTCAGAAACGTTTCAAGTTGCTCGGGCGTACAGAACTGCATGACGCGCTCAACACCTGCACGGTTATACCAGGAACGGTCGAAGGTGACGAATTCACCGGACGTGGGGAAGAGCTGTACGTAGCGCTGAAAATACCATTGACCGCGCTCGGTTTCAGTGGGCTTTGGCAAGGCGACATTGCGCGCAGTTCTGGGGTTCATGAACTGCCGGATGGTGAAGATTGTTCCACCTTTGCCAGCAGCATCCCGCCCTTCAAAGACGCTGATTACCCGTCCACCGGTACTTTGCAGCCAGTATTGCATTTTGACGAGCTCGATTTGAAGCCGCTCCAGCGTTTCCTCATAATCCTTCGATTTCATTTTATCAGGATAAGGATATCCGCCAGATTGCAGAGCCTGGTCATCAATCCAGTCCGGAAGCTTGGGATCGTTGATATCGAACTTGTGGGTGTCGCCTTCGATTTTGATCTTCAGAGGCTTGTCGCCGGATTTTGAATTGTCTTTTTCCGCTTTCTTTTTGTTAGCTGTCTTTGAACTGTCACCCACGGCAAGCTCCTTTGGTTTATATAAAGGCACGTTTACGCAGTGCCCGCCGAACCTAGTGCATGCCGCAGAAATTGGGAAACCGTCTTCGCGGGGAAATCAGTTTACTGGGCTGATTTCTAATCCCGCTACGATCCGGTGACGACATGCGCAAGAACAAGGACTTAAAGCGCATCATTTGGAAATGATAAAATGCGATACGCTTTAATGCATGATATGGGCTGTTTATAAGCCGCGTAAAGGATCGTTGACCCGCTTTCGGGACAATTACATGCGTAAGGTAAATGGCTTGCGCGCTGTCTGAATTGAGAGATTTGAGAATGAGTGAAAGCAGCAACCAACCTTCTCCCGGTTCCGAGCCAGAGGAAACCCTCTTTGCTCCGCTTCTCAGGGTCAAGGGTGTGCTTATTGCCAGCATGGTGTTGGTGGTTTGCATCATGGTGCTGGAGTTGCCCTTGTGGTTTCGCATCCTTTTGATGGTTCTGGTCGTCGTTGGCGCCATCTGGGTCGCAAGCGCCACGCGCGATGACCCTGTTGAGGAAAAGCTGCAGGATGAACATCCCGTCAATGAAATGGCTGGTGTTTCCGGTGAGCGGCTTGCCGATCTTTTGACCGATCCGATGATTGTATTTGATCAGCGTGGAACTGTGCTGTTCGCAAATGCTGCAGCGCTCAGTGCCTTCCAGTCACTTGAAAAAGATACAGGTCTTTATCTGCGGTTTCGTGCTCCGGAAATGCACGCACTTATTCAAGGCGTGATTGCTGACGGTGAGCCGCGCAGCATAGATTATTTCGAGCGTGTGCCGATTGACCGCTGGTATAAGGCGATGGTGAAGGCTCTAAGGGATGCATCGGGCCAACCGGAACTTTTCGTTCTTTTGTTCCGCGATCAAAGCGAAACACGTCGCATCGACCGTATGCGTTCGGACTTTATCGCTAATGCAAGCCACGAGTTGCGCACGCCGCTTGCCTCACTGCTTGGGTTCATCGAGACGCTGCAAGGCCCGGCTCGCAATGACGCAGGCGCACGCGAGCGCTTTCTGGGTATCATGCAGAAGCAGGCCGAGCGCATGTCGCGTCTGATTGACGATCTGCTTTCTCTCTCACGTTTGGAGATGCGCGCGCATTTGGCTGTGAGCGAATGTGTGGATATGACCGCTGTGCTCAATCACGTAGCCGACACGCTGACACCTCTCGCCGCGGGTCTTGATGTCGTCATTGAGCGGCACTTCCCGGATCATCCGGTGAATGTGACTGGCACCAGAGATGAACTTATCCAGGTTTTCCAGAACCTCGTTGAAAATGCCTGTAAGTATGGGCAGGGCGGCAAACGTATCATTCTAAGCCTGGACGAAGAGAGTAGCGAAAATGCCTCGGAAGTTGTAGCTTCGGTGCAGGATTTTGGTCCGGGCATTGCTGCCGAGCATCTCCCGCGTCTGACCGAACGCTTTTACCGCATCGATGTCGAAACAAGCCGCGCTCAAAAGGGAACAGGTCTGGGACTTGCTATCGTCAAGCACATCCTCGCTCGCCATCGCGCCCGCCTTGTTGTGCGCTCGCAGCTTGGCGAAGGTTCTACCTTTATGGTCCGTCTGCCCAAGCGGGCGTAGGCAGATCATCCATGCTTCTTATAGCATTTCCAGCAAAAGTGCGAAGCGGTTTTGCGTAGGATAATGCGTAAAAACAAATAGTTACAGCGGTTCCAACGATTCTTTCTTAACTGGAACCGCTGTAACGGACAGTTGGTAGCCGCCTTGAGCAGAGAGAGAGCAAAGAAAAAACCCCGGAGCGGAAACGCTGTCGGGGTTTAAATTTATTGGACGCTGGTAAAGGAGATTAGCGCGCGCGACGACGTTCCGCCGTCGGCTGGAAAGCCAACTTCGAATGATAGCTGCAATATGGGCTGGATTCACCGGATTCACTGCCGCAGAAGTGGAAATCTTCATTGAGCGGATCGCCAATCGGCCACTTGCAGGTGCGCTCGCTGAGCTGCAGAAGCGTCAGCTTACGGGAGATTGGAACAACAACGTCTGACGCTGGGCGTACGACGCGTTCTGTTACGGCATCTGCAACGTACTCCATCTGAAGCGCGGTTGCGCCGACGGTCTGCGTGACAGTTGCTGTGCGAATGGTTGTGGTCGCCTGTGGGCGGCTTGCACCATTGCTATGGGTGGTTGCTGCAGGACGCGGGGTCGCTGCAACGGTATTTACTTTTTTACTGCGTGGGGCTGCGGTCGTGGTCTTACCACGACCCGAAAGCTTCAGGCGGTGCACTTTGCCGATCACTGCATTGCGGCTGACGCCGCCAAGCTGCGCTGCGATCTGGCTTGCACTCAAGCCTTCGTTCCATAATTTCTTTAGCAGTTCGACGCGCTCATCTGTCCAGTTCATCGCCCTGGGCTCCAATCAGTTTTCGTTATCCGGAATCCACCAGCGTCCCCGGATTGCTCCAGGCACAAACACTATATCTATCCGGGTGACTAGGTCCGCCGTACGAAATGTAGTTTTTTACTTTAAATAGAAACTACAATACCGAACGACTCCATGACAAGGGATAGCCTTGCCAGGCGGATTCCATTTTTATGGTTTTCCCCAACTTGGGTGCTAAAGACGGTTTTTCTGAGTCAGCTACGCGTATTTCGCGGTGCATTTCAGAGGGGTTTCCCGTCGGGGAAGACATCTGGCGTCTATATATCGACCCGATCTGCAAAATGCCACCCCTGCAACTGCATAGGTGCCATCTTAATCCCGCTCTTTATAATGTGAGCTTCCCGCATGAACTCATGCATAAAGATGCATGATTATCCGGGTGGGCTTTGATTGACATTTTTTTTGCGAGCGCCAATATACGCGCGGGATTAAATATTGCCGCCCTGAGGGCGGTTTTTTATTTCCGCCGGGAGGACCATGCAAAGACATGTGATCCCCGAACCCGCCAGTGAACGATTGCGTTCATGTGCGGGACATCAACACAATGGGAAACGCTGCCTGACCGGCCCTAGCCGGAGGCGCTGCATTTAAAAGGCTAATGGAGGCCTGACTGCAATGACCGACGTTACGACTGTGCAACCGCTCTACGACACTTACAATCGTGCGGCTCTGCGCTTCGAGCGAGGTGAGGGCATCTGGCTTATTACCGAAGGCGGCGACCGTTATCTCGATTTCGCAGCTGGCATCGCGGTTAACTCGCTGGGCCACTCCCATCCGCATCTGGTTAATACGCTTAAAGAGCAGGCTGACAAGCTCTGGCACCTGTCGAACCTCTATGAAGTTCCTGGTCAGGAAAAGCTTGGCAAACGTCTCGTAGATGCGACTTTTGCGGACAAGGTATTCTTCACCAATTCCGGTGCTGAAGCGCTGGAATGCGCGATCAAGACCGCGCGCCGCTATCATTATGTAAACGGCAATCCTGAGCGCTTCCGCGTCATCACCTTTGAAGGCGCGTTCCACGGCCGTACGCTGGCAACGATCGCTGCTGGCGGTCAGGCTAAGTATCTCGAAGGTTTTGGCCCGAAGGTCGAGGGCTTCGATCAGGTTCCATTCGGCGATGAAGCGGCGCTGCGTGCCGCAATCACCGAAGAAACTGCAGCAATTCTGCTTGAGCCTGTGCAGGGCGAGGGCGGTCTGCGCGGCTTCCCTGAAGAATTCATGCGTCTTCTGCGCAAGATCTGCGACGACAAGGGTCTTCTTCTGATCCTTGACGAAGTGCAGACCGGCGTTGGCCGTACCGGCAAGCTTTTTGCCCATGAGTGGTCGGGCATCACGCCAGACATCATGGCAGTCGCAAAGGGTATCGGCGGTGGCTTCCCAATGGGCGCTTGCCTTGCAACAGCAGAAGCTGCCAAGGGCATGGTGGCTGGCGTTCACGGCACGACCTACGGCGGCAACCCGCTTGCTATGGCTGTTGGCAATGCCGTGCTGGATGTCGTGCTGGCTGACGGCTTCCTTGAAAACGTGCAGGAAACTGCGCTGGCCATGAAGCAGGGCCTTGCCTCGATCATCGATCGTTTTCCGAACGTTATTTCGGAAGTACGCGGTCGCGGCCTGTTGATGGGCATCAAGTGCGTGGTTCCTAACGTGAACCTTATTCAGGCTCTACGTGATGAGCATCTGCTCAGCGTTGGCGCTGGCGACAATGTCGTTCGTATCCTGCCTCCGCTGGTTACGACGCCTGAAGAGGCCCGTGAAGCACTGGCACGCATTGAAGCGGCCGTTGAACGGCTTTCCGTCGCAAATCCGATCAGCAAGACGGCATAAAATCATGGCGAACAACGGTATCAAGCACTTCATCGATTTATCGACAGTTCCATCATCGGAACTGCGTGTCATCATGGAAGACGCCAAGGCCCGCAAAGCACGTCTGAAGGCTGGCGAGATCGAAAAGCCTTTCGCTGGCAAGGTTCTGGCGATGATTTTCGAAAAGCCGTCCACCCGTACCCGCGTATCGTTTGACGTCGGTATGCGTCAGCTCGGCGGTGAGACGATCATGCTCACGGGGTCGGAGATGCAGCTCGGTCGCAGCGAGACGATTGCGGACACCGCTAAGGTGCTTTCGCGCTATGTTGACGCGATCATGATCCGCACGACATCGCATGATCGTATGCTGGAATTGGCCGAATACGCGACTGTTCCAGTGATTAATGCACTGACCGACGACACACACCCTTGTCAGATCATGGCTGACGTTCTTACATATGAGGAACATCGCGGCTCGATCAAAGGCAAGACCTTTGCCTGGATGGGGGACGGTAACAACGTCCTGCATTCGCTTGTGGAAGCTGCGGCGCGTTTTGATTTCAACGTCAATATCGCAACGCCGGAAGGCAGCGAGCCGAAGCAGCAATATATTGATTGGGCAAAGGCAAACGGCGCGAAAATCCTGTCCACAGTAGACCCGGACAAGGCAGTGAACGGTGCAGATTGCATCGTCACAGACACCTGGGTTTCGATGGGGCAGGAAGATCACGCTCGCGGCCATAATGTTTTCATGCCCTATCAGGTCAATGCGCATCTGATGGCTAAAGCTGACCCGAAGGCGCTTTTCATGCACTGCCTGCCCGCACATCGCGGCGAGGAAGTGACCGACGAAGTGATCGACGGCCCGCAATCGGTCGTATTCGATGAAGCTGAAAACAGGCTCCACGCCCAGAAGGCCATTCTGGCATGGTGCCTGCAAGGAGCATAATTTGGCTGACAAGACCAGCATTGAGCATAACGAAGAAGAAGTCGTTCAGATCGACCTGAATAACTTCGACTTCGCGGGCGATGACGCCGTTGTGCCCTTCCAGGTGGAAGGGCTCGACGTGCGCGGTCGCGCCGTTCAGTTGGGTGCAAGCATCGACGCTATTCTCAAGCGTCATAACTATCCGGAAACAGTTGCACGCCTGCTGGCAGAAGCGACTGTGCTCACGGTTCTGCTTGGCACGTCTCTGAAATTCGAAGGCAAGTTCATCTTCCAGACCCAGTCCGACGGACCTGTCGATATGCTGGTCGTGGATTTCCGTACACCGCGTTCGGTGCGTGCTTACGCGCGTTTTGATGCCGAGCGCGTCGCGGAGGCGGTGAGCGCAGGCAAGACACGTCCGGAAGAACTGCTTGGACGTGGCACGCTTGCTTTTACGGTTGACCAAGGTTCCCACACGCAGCGCTATCAGGGCATTGTGGCTCTCGATGGATCGACGCTGGAAGAGATCGCACGTACCTACTTCCGCCAGTCGGAGCAGATTGCAACCGATATGAAGCTAAGCGTTGCAAAGCTCGTTGAGCGCGGCAGCGACGGCAAATTGGTCGAACGTTGGCGCGCCGGTGGCTTGATGATCCAGTTCCTGCCGGAATCCGAAATTCGGTCACGCATGCCGGACCTTCCGGGTGGCGATGGCGACGAAAACACAGTTGTTCTCGACCTTGAAGACGACGGCTGGGATGAAGCGCGCTCGCTGGTTGGCACGATTGAAAGCTCGGAACTGACCGACCCGCAGGTTGGCTCGGAACGTCTGCTTTATCGTCTGTTCCATGAGCGTGGCGTTCGCATCTATGAGGCGATCCGGGTTGTCGATGATTGCGCTTGTTCGCGCGAGAAGATCGAAGGTGTCTTTTCAAACTTCTCGGCTGAAGAAATTCAGGATAGCGTCGAGGATGGCAAGATTTCGGTTACGTGCGAATTCTGCTCCAAAACCTATGAGTTTGATCCTGCACAGTTTGCGAAATAAACAAGCGCATCCCGAAAAAGCGCGACGCGGTTTTCGGGATATGTGACGAATGAAAAAGGCGCTTCAATAGAAGCGCCTTTTTTAATTCAGCGTGCGGCGGGCTTCTGGAATATCCAGCGAGAAAGCCGGAATATCGACTTCAAAGGCATTCCCGTCGGAAGCCTGCATTTGATATCGCCCAACCATGACACCGGATGTCGTGCTCAAGGGGCAGCCTGAAGAGTATTGATAAGAGTCGCCGGGATTAAGCGTCGGCTGTTCGCCGATAACGCCTGCGCCCTGTACTTCTTCAATATGGCCATTGCCGTCTGTGATCTGCCAGTAACGCGAGCGCAACTGTACAGTCTGAGATGAATTGTTGGCGATTGTGATCCGGTAGCCCCAGACATAGCGGTTGTCTTCTGGCTCGGACTGGTCTTCGAGATAAAACGGTTCAGCCGTTACTTCGATACCCCGCGTTACCGCTTTGTACATACGCACCCGCCTTTGAATCGCATCAAGTCTACTTGTCTCACCTATCGCTAAAGTTGCGCGGGAGGTCAACGAGTTGATGCCGACAAAAGCAGCGCAATTGCCGAAATGTTCCGGCAATTGCGTCGTTTATGAATCGTTTTGCGGTCGAAAGCTGCAAAATTAGTCGATTTTTGTTATCGAGCGGCAGCTAGCGCTTCCAGTACATCCTCAACCAGATCATCCTGATCTTCGAGACCAACAGAGATACGCAACATACCGTCAGAAATACCGAGTTCCGCGCGGGCTTCGTCTGTGAGGCTCTGATGCGTAGTTGTGGCGGGATGAGTGATGATGCTTTTTGCATCGCCCAGATTGTTGGAAATGCTGAAGACCTGCAGCGCATTTTCAAACTTGAACGCAGCCTCCTTGCCGCCTTCGAGTTCCAGCGCGATTAGCGTCGAGCCGCCGGTCATCTGCTTAGCGATGATATCGGCTTGTGGGTGATCAGCGCGGCCCGGATAAATGACCTGTTTCACACCTGCCTGACCGGCAAGCGCATCGGCAACGGCTGCAGCCGACTGTGTCTGCTGACGCACGCGAACACCGAGCGTTTCGAGGCCTTTGAGCATGATCCATGCATTAAATGGGCTCATACCCGGGCCGGTATGACGGAAGTAAGGCTGGAGAACTTCTTCAGTCCACTCCTGATCGGAAAGAATGATCCCGCCAAGACAACGGCCCTGACCATCAATATGCTTGGTGGTCGAATAGACGACGATATGCGCGCCGAGCTCCAGTGGCTTCTGGTAAAGCGGCGTCGCAAACACGTTGTCGACGATCAGCTTTGCGCCGATTTCATTGGCAATGTCAGCAACAGCAGCAATGTCTATCACTTCGAGCGTCGGGTTCGACGGGCTTTCGAGCAGCATCACTTTGGTGTTTGGGCGAACAGCTGCTTTCCAGTTTTCGATCTTCGAGCCGTCGATAATTGAGAACTCAACGCCATAGCGCGGCAGCAGCGTTTCAATAATGTAACGCGACGACCCAAAGACGGCGCGTGCGCAGATGACGTGTTCTCCAGCCTGTACCTGACAGAGAATGGAGGCGGCGACCGCCGCCATACCAGAGGTGAAGGCGCGCGCATCTTCGGCACCTTCAAGCGCACACATGCGCTTTTCAAACATGTCTGTGGTTGGGTTGGCATAACGCGAATAGATGAAACCCGGGTCTTCGCCTGTGAATCGCGCTTCAGCGGCTTCTGCCGTCGGGTAAAGAAAGCCCTGCGTCAGATAGAGGGCTTCGGACAACTCTGCAAAGCCCGAACGCAGCGATCCTGCATGAACGAGCTGAGTTGCCGGGCGTAACTTACGGGTAGTCTTATTCGTCATTTTTTCCAACCTGTCGAAAGCTGGTCGGCCGGGGCCTGGAAATGCCTCGGCGGCCAATAAAAAACCGGCCTCGCGAACACGCAAAAGGCCGGTAACGAACCGCGGCCTTATTTTAGCGAATTCTTTAACGTGGCTGCAAGCCGGCCGGCCAAATCACCACGGAACACTTTTTCCTTATGCCTCTTGGGCAGGGTCGTCAATGCTTGGAAGGTCAGTTTTCAGGAAAAGAGCTGCCGGTGAAAGGTGCTTGGCCTCTGATTCCTGCGGAAAACCCCGAAACCAAGGGCTTTGAGGGTTGGCATCGGTGCTTAGAGCGGTCAATGGTCTTAGACCAACTTTAAGTAATTTACGGAGTTCAGTGGTATGACACAGAGGGAAGCAGGAATTCTGGCAGATGCGGATATTGCCGCGCTGTTTGAAAGCGGTTTGCTCAAATCTGCGCGTCCATTGGATGCCGATCAGATTCAGCCTGCAAGTCTCGACCTGCGATTGGGTGTGAAAGCCTATCGTGTGCGCGCATCCTTCATGCCCGGTCCGGGAACGCCGGTTATAGACAAGCTGGAACGTCTCAAGCTTCACGAGATCGATTTGACCGCAGGCGCGGTGCTTGAAACCGGCTGCGTCTATATCGTGCCATTGCTTGAAAGCCTGTCGCTTTCGCCGGAATTGTCTGCTTCCGCTAACCCGAAAAGCTCGACGGGCCGCCTCGATATTTTCACCCGCGTTATCGCCGATGGTGCGCAGGAGTTCGACAAGGTGCCTGCTGGCTATAATGGCCCGCTTTATCTCGAAGTCAGCCCACGTACTTTCCCGATTGTTGCACGCACTGGCTCGCGCCTGTCGCAAATCCGTTTTCGACAGGGACGTGCCCAGCTGACTGAAGCAGAACTTGCAGTCCTGCATCAGAGCGAAACGCTGGTTGCTGCCGAAATGCCGAATATTTCCGGCGGCGGCATCGCACTTTCGGTTGATTTGTCGGGTGGCGAAGACAAGCTGATTGGTTATCGCGGTAAGCATCATACGGGCGTTGTCGATGTCGATAAGCGAGCTGCCAATGACGTTCTCGACTTCTGGGAGCCGATCTATGATCGTGGGTCGCGTGAACTGGTGCTCGACCCGGATGAGTTTTACATCCTCGTTTCGCGCGAAGCGGTGCATGTGCCGCCGCTTTTCGCAGCGGAAATGACGCCTTTCGACCCGCTGGTCGGTGAATTCCGTGTGCATTATGCAGGCTTCTTTGATCCGGGCTTCGGTCACACCGCTGCTGGTGGAACGGGAAGCCGTGCGGTTCTGGAAGTGCGCAGTCATGAAGTCCCGTTCATTCTCGAACATGGCCAGATTGTCGGCCGTCTTGTTTATGAGCATATGTTGAATCGCCCGAAGGCGCTCTATGGCATCGATTTGGGATCGAACTATCAGGCGCAGCAACTTAAGCTCTCCAAGCATTTCAGGTGATTGCGTTCTTCCTGATCCCGTTCGTATAAAGTGGGATGTGGTGGAGGACTGCTTAGGTGAGAAATGGGAAGGATGAGGTTCGGGAAATCATAACGGATGTGCCATCGCGCCGTCTGTCCGTGGGCATCGTTGCGTTGCCCGGTTTTACGCTGACGGCCCTCAGCCTGTTTCTCGACCCATTTCGCCTTGCAGCCGATGATCGTGATAAAAGCCGCCAGATCCGGTGTGCCTGGAAAATCTGCACATTGTCGGGCGATCCGGTCACATCCAGTTCCGGTATGGTGATTGAACCGACAGCACCCATCGGTGAGCTGGATGAGTGCGATTATGTGGCAGTTGTCGGCGGTTTGCTTGCGCAGTACCGCCCGCGTCAACAGGCTTTGATTGACCTTATCAAACGTGCCGATAAGCGTGGCAAGACCGTTGTGGGCCTTTGCACAGCAGCCTTTCTGCTGGCTGAGGGCGGCTTGCTTGATGACCGAAACTGTTGTGTCAGCTGGTTCCATCGTGATGATTTTCTCGATCTTTTCGATGGCCATACCGCTGATACGACAAGCCTTTTTCATCGCAGCGGACGGCACTATACCTGTGCGGGCGGCCTGGGCGCGGCATCGCTTTCACTTTCGATCATCCAGAATGAAATCTCCGAGGAACTGGCACGTAAAAGCGCGTCCATTCTGATGATCCCTTATGAACTGGTGCGTTCTGAACAGCCGGCATTAAGCTTCAATGGTGTTCGTTCGCCGATGATCCGCAAGGCGATCCGCATTTTTGAGGAAACGCTGGAAGAGCCGGTGCCGATGATCGATGTTGCGCGCAAGCTGGGCATATCGGTGCGTCAGATGGAGCGCGGTTTTCGTATGGCGGTGGGGCGCACGGCTTTTGAGGTACGCGAAGAATTGCGCGTTAAAAAGGCGCGGGAGCTGCTGTCTGAAACCGGGCTATCGTTGTTGGAAGTGGCAGTCGCCAGCGGATTTACGGACACACGTAGCATGAACCGCTCGTTCGTGCGCCAGAAGCAGAAGCCGCCACGCGATTATCGCAAGGAACGCTGAATTTATGAGCTTACTTGCGAATCCTGCGCCGACGACCTATTTTCCGCGGCGAAACTGCCACTTTGGCAGGCGACCAAATACTGGAGATTTGCATGTCTGATGGTGTGAACCGTTTTCTTGGCGATACGCCTGCACGCGTGCTGATCAAGCTTGTGCTGATCTCGCTGGTGGTTGGCGTGGTGATGAGCGCGTTCCACTGGACGCCTTATGATATCCTCTATGGCATCCGTGATTTCGTTCTGCGCCTTTGGAATATGGGCTTCTCTGCCATTGCAGGTTTTGCCGATTATCTCATCCTCGGTGCAGCCGTCGTCATTCCTGCCTTTATTTTGCTCCGTATCCTGAGCTACCGGAAATAATCAGAGCATTTCCTGCGAAAGTGCGAAGCGGTTTTGCATAGGATAATGCGTAGTAAAAAGCCTTTCGGAAGCGGGAAATGCAAGACAACGACACTTTTAACCTTACCCGGCGTGGGTTTCTGATCCTCGCCGGTGGCGCTCTGGCTTTCGCGGCTTTGCCCGCGGGTTTTGCAAACGCTGCAGCAGACGTTGACCCGACCGAGCTCTTCAATCAGATCCGCAAGTCCAACGGTCTACCGCTTATGGCAACCAACGGCAAGCTTGAGCAGGCAGCGCTTTATCAGGCACGTCGTATGGCGAGCCATGGCAAAATCGGCCACTCGGTCGGCTGGGGCAATGGGTTTGTTTCGCGGCTCAAACAGGCTGGTATTCGCGGTCCCGCTGCAGAAAATGTGGCGTCTGGTCAGCCCAATACGCAGGCTGTTTTCGATGCCTGGATGAAATCACCAGGGCATCGCAAGAATATGCTTGATCCGACCTTCGAGCATTATGGCCTTGCATGGGCGACGCCTGAAAACAATCCGCGTCGCCTCTACTGGGCGATGATGCTCGGCCTCTGAATATTGTTGAACGCGCTCCTGACATAAGGCTGTCAGGGCTGCGACAATACGGTGGCCGAATTCACTGTCGTTTTGAATGATTCCAGAATAGAGCTTACCGATATTGCGACCGATATTCGAGGAAAGCCAGGGATCAGATGCTGCACGATCAGAGCATTGTTTCCAGACCGTTTGAAGTGACCCATCGCATGGTGATGATGATCGCCGTGCCGATGACACTCGCCGCCGTCACCACGCCCTTGCTTGGGCTGGTGGATATGGGTGTGGTCGGTCAGATGGGGCAGGCCGAATTGATTGGTGGCCTCGCTATCGGCGCACTGGTTTTTGACTTTCTGCTGACCATGTTCAGCTTTCTGCGCTCCGGAACCACCGGGCTTGTCGCACAGGCGATGGGGGCAGGCGACAAGGCAGAAGAACAGGCAATCTTCTGGCGGGCTATCATTATAGCGATTGCTGCTGGCTTGCTGATGATCCTGAGCCTGCCGCTCGTGCTAACCGTTGCGTCTGATTTCATTCACCCGACACCTGCCACTCAGGAAGCGATGGTGACTTATGTGTCAATCCGGATGCTTTCGGCACCGGTGGCGCTTATTAATTATTCCGTTCTGGGTCTGCTGCTTGGACGGGGGCAGGGTATTCTGGGCCTCAGCCTTCAGGTGCTAATTAACGGTATCAATATTATTCTCTGCATTGTGCTCGGGCTGGAACTTGGCTGGGGTGTGGCCGGTGTTGCATGGGCCACGGTGACGGGCGAAACTGTTGCGGCAATCATTGGCCTCACGCTTGTTGCGCGCCACTTCAATCGCACGACAGGACGCAGGCCTGATTGGGCGCGCATCTTTCAGAAAGAAGGTCTTGTGCGGATGGTCGCGCTTAACCGCGACATTATGATCCGCTCCATTCTGCTTTTGACTGCCTTTGCATTCTTCACCCGCGCGGGCTCAGAGCTCGGTCCGGTGACGCTGGCGGCAAACGCGGTTTTGATGAATTTCTTCCTCGTCTGCGGTTTCTTTCTCGATGGTATGGCCGCAGCGGTCGAGCAGATCGTAGGCCGCTCGGTCGGGGCGCGCTATAGCCCGGCATTTGTTCGCGGTGCGAAACTCACCTTCGTTTGGGGGCTGGTCATGGCCAGCTTGATTGCATTCACTTTGCTGGTTTTTGGTGATGCGATTATCGACCTTCTGTCGAAGGCTTCCGATGTGCGCGATGAGGCGATCAAATATCTGCCATGGGCGGCATTAACCGGGCTCACCGGCCTGCTCGCATTCCATATGGACGGCGTTTACATCGGCGCAACATGGTCGCGCGATATGCGCAACATGATGTTCTTCTCGCTGATATTCTTTTTGGCTGTGCTTTATGCAGTAAAGCCCGTGATGGGAAATCACGGGCTTTGGCTGGCAATCAATCTGTTCCTATCGATCCGCGGCATCACGCTTCTGGCGTTGCTGCCGCGCAGATACAGAACAGAGTTTTTTTAAAGCATGACCCCGAAAAGTGGGAACCAGTTTTCGGGGTCATGTTCAGGAGAAGTTTAGTCAGGCAGACGGCGCGCGGCCCACTCCTTCGTGTCGCGGTCGCGCAGATCGGAAATGCTTGCCACGCCTTCTGTTTTGACGGCGTCTGAAAGTCCGCGCACGATTTCGGATGCGAGACCGGGACCGCGATAGATCATGCCGGTGTAAAGCTGGATGAGATCAGCACCCGCCTTGATTTTCGCAAGGGCGGTTTCAGCACTGTCGATACCACCAACACCGATCAGCGGCATGTCAGCGCCGATCCGCTCGCGCATACGTGCCAGAATAATCGTCGAACGCTCAAATAGCGGTGCGCCCGAAAGGCCACCCGTTTCTTCGCGGTTCTCTGTGCTGTTCAGACCGTTGCGCGAAAGCGTTGTGTTGGAAACAATAATACCGTCAAGCTTCTGCTCAAGCGCTTCTGCAGCAATATCGTCGAGTTCTTCGTCGCTCAGATCAGGCGCGATCTTGAGGAAAACCGGACGCTTCAGCGTGCACATCTTGCCTTCTTCATCGCGGGCAGCAAGAACACGCGAGAGCAGCTCGCGCAGCGCATCGCGGGATTGCAAATTGCGCAGGCCCGGCGTGTTGGGCGAAGAGATGTTGACGGTGAAATATCGTGCCAGCTGATAGAACTTGCGAATACCGGCTACATAATCGCCGATACGGTCTTCAGCATCCTTGTTGGCACCGATATTGACGCCGACAATACCGCTCTTTCCAGCGCGCTGCGAAAGGCGCTTGAACGCTGCATCGTGGCCTTCATTGTTGAAGCCAAGACGATTGATCACAGCACGATCATCCACCAGACGGAAAATACGCGGACGCGGATTGCCGCTCTGCGGACGCGGCGTGATGGTGCCGACTTCGGTAAATCCGAAGCCGATCTTCAAGAGTGCATCAGGGACTTCGGCATTCTTGTCATAACCGGCTGCCATGCCGACTGGATTTGGAAACTGCAGACCTGCAATCTTAACCGAAAGTGCGGGGTCATGTGGACGGCTGCAGGTGACAATACCAGTTTTCAGCCCTGCGATGGACAGACCATGCGCTTGCTCGGCGTCGAACGTAAACAATGCACGTCGCCCAAAAAGTTCAAAAAGCCCGCTCATTTGTCCTCAAGCTCCGGGAAGATATGGAGACCATCTTTGTCGAGCAGCAATGGCTCGACCTTAACCACTGCCGATAGTGGCAGCACTGCATAAAGATGCGGAAACAATGCCCCGCCGCGCGAGGTTTCGAATTTCAGCGCATCGCCCAAGGCGACTGTATCTACGCTTACCAGCAGCAGATCCGTTTGCCCGGCAAAATGTTTGGCGGCTGTTTCGCGCACCTGTTCACTGGTGGAGAAATGGATATAGCCCTCGGCAATATCAACGGGTGCCCCGGTAAAATTGCCAGCCTCTTCTGCCTGCGCCCAGAGATCGCGCGGGGCGATCTTGTAGATGGTCGTTTTGGTCATGGCGGCTCTCTAGCCCGAATTTATCAGAAAATCAAAGCATGACTTGTTCGTTTTTCGCGCATAGCTCCCATATGATGGGGGTAGGCTCAAGCGCATCCCGAAAAGTGCAAAGCAGTTTTTGGATAAGATGCGCGAAGAAATAGAGTGCATCCCGAAAAGTGTGAAGCGGCTTTCGGACGGGATGCGCTTAAACAGGCTATTAGGGAGACAGAACCATGTCTGGCAAAAACATGCCGTTGTTTCGCACACTCGCCACGGTTTCACTTCTTGGGACCGGCTTTATTGCCAGCAGTGCTTATGCGCAGGAAAATGGCCGCTATCGCCTTGAAGGCACGGAAACCGGCTATGTGCGGCTCGATACGCGAACGGGTGCGCTTTCAGTCTGCAATGAGCATCAGGGGCAGCTTGTCTGCAAGATGGCAACCGAAGACCGCGAGGCTTATGAGAACGACATTTCCGATCTGCAGGACCGCGTGAAAAGGCTTGAGGATAAGCTTGCAGCAGTTCAGTCGGGTGCTGCATCTGCTATGCCGTCAAAGCTGCCGTCCGATGCAGAGTTCGAACAGTCGCTTGGTTATATGGAACGCTTCATGCGTCGCTTCATGGATGTCGCAAAGAGTTTTGACAGTGAGCCTGAGAAGCCGGCGAATGGTGCACAACAGTAGGCCTGTCGTTATTTAGTAGTGCTTGCGTGTTTTGCCTGAAAATGCTTGCCTTGCCTAGTCTACTTTACCAATAAAGGGGGGTGGCAGGGGAGGAAAGTCCGGCAATGCAGGGCTGGGGAATTATAGGCGTCGCATTTCTGTATCTGTTGATGCTGTTTGCGGTGGCAAGCATCGGTGACAGACGTGCTGCGCGCTGGAGTAGTGCCCCGCGTCCCTATATTTACGCACTCAGCCTTGCTGTTTACTGCACTTCGTGGACCTTCTTCGGCTCGGTCGGTTTATCAGCCCAGCGCGGGCTTGAATTCTTAGGCATCTATATCGGGCCTATTCTGGTTTTCACGCTTGGCAATCGTCTGCTGCGTCATATCGTGCGGCTTGCAAAGGCCGAACATATCACTTCCATCGCCGATTTTCTGGCAGCGCGCTATGGCAAGAGCTTTGGCGTGGCGTCGCTGGCAACCTGTATCGCAGCGGTCGGGTCCATTCCTTATATCGCGCTACAGCTCAAAGCTGTTTCCGGCAGTGTCGGTCTGGTGATGGAGCATTACGGCTCTGCCTTCGATCCTTCGTCCTTTGTGTTTGGCGATATTTCGCTGCCCGTGGCAGCGGTTCTGGCGGTCTTTGCGATCCTGTTCGGTACGCGCCACACGGATGCGACCGAGCACCAGAATGGGCTTATTCTGGCGGTTGCGCTCGAATCAGTGATCAAACTCTCCGCATTCCTTGCTGTGGGACTAGCCTGCACTTTCTTCGTGTTTGGGTCGCCCGGTGAACTGATAGAGAAGATCTCGCAATCGCCCGCAGCACTTGATGCATTTCACTACGAAACATCCATCGGCACATGGATTGTGCATACGATGCTGAGTGCAGCGGCTATCATCATGCTGCCGCGACAGTTTCATGTAACGGTCGTGGAAAGCCGCAGCGAAAAAGAACTGCGCACGGCTTCGTGGCTGTTTCCGCTCTATCTGATCTTGATCAATATCTTCGTTTTCCCGATTGCGCTGATTGGCGTGATGACGCTTGGAAATACGGTGAGCGGCGATCTTTATGTACTAGCTTTACCACTTTCAGCCGGTGCACACTGGCTGGCACTGATTGCGTTTTTAGGTGGGCTTTCGGCTGCGACCGCGATGGTGATTGTTGCCTGCGTGGCGCTCTCGATCATGATCTCCAACCACCTTGTTCTGCCGCTGATCATCCGCAGATTGGCCGTGCGCCATCCGACAGAGCAGCGTGATCTGACGATGATCATTCTCAATACCCGGCGGCTGACGATTATCGGTATTCTGGCACTGGCCTTCGCCTATTACCGCATGGCGTCGAATAATATTCATCTCGCATCCATTGGCCTCATATCCTTTGCGGCCATTGCGCAATTCGTGCCGTCTTTTATTGGCGGCCTGTTCTGGCGCAATGCCAATGGGCGCGGGGCAATGCTGGGCCTTTCGGCGGGCTTTCTGATCTGGGCCTACACCCTGTTGTTGCCGACGGTTGCGCCTGAAAATGCTGCCATTTTGCGGGATGGATTTCTGGGGTTCACGGCTCTGCGGCCAGAAGCGCTGTTTGGCACTGATATGCTACCGCTCACCAATGGCGTGGTCTGGAGCCTGGCCGCTAATACGTTGTTCTATCTTCTTGGCTCGCTGTCGCGTGCCTCGACGCCGCTTGAACGTATTCAGGCCAGTATTTTCCTGCCACGCTATTTTATTGGCACCCCCACGCTCAAGCGTTTCCGCACAACCGTTACCGTTGCCGAACTCAAAGCAACCATGGCCCGTTATCTCGGTGCCGAACGTGTAGAGCGCGCTTTCCTGCGTTTTGAAGGGCGTGAGCAGCGCAGGCTTGATCCGGGCATGACGGTCGACACGCCGCTCATCCGCTACGCAGAACAATTGCTTGGCACGGCCGTTGGCTCTTCGTCGGCACGTCTGGTTCTGTCGTTGATGCTCAAGCGCAATGATGCATCAGCACGCGATGCGCGGCAGTTACTGGATGATGCTTCCGTTGCTCTGCAACAAAACCGCGATCTTTTGCAGATCGCTCTCGACCAGATGGACCAGGGTATCACGGTTCTCGACAAGGACTTGCGGCTAACCTGCTGGAACCGTCAGTTTCGCAGGCTGTTCGATCTGCCTGATGAAGTGATGCAGGTGGGCATACCGGTATCCGAGATTGTGGAGCATCTTGCGCGCAGCGGCGATCTCGCAGCCAATGCACAGAACGCCGCCATTCGTTCGCTGGCGACATTGCGTAAACCATGGCGTCTGACGCTGAAATCGACGGGCAAGGTGCTGGAAATCAACTCCAATCCGATGCCAGATGGCGGGCTTGTGGCGACCTATACTGATATTACTGATGAGGTCGAGGCGGATATCAGCCGTCAGCGGGCCGCGGAAGTGCTGGAGCAGCGCGTTGCTGATCGTACGGCAGAACTAACCCATGTGAACCAGAAACTTGCCAAGGCGCAGAGCGTCGCCGAAGAAGCCAATCTGGGCAAGACGCGCTTTCTTGCTGCGGCTGGTCACGACATTCTGCAACCTCTCAATGCTGCACGGCTTTACAGCACCGCACTGGCTGAGAAACTCGGCCGTGCAGAAACAAGCCAACTTGCAAGAAACATCGATTCTTCACTTGAATCGGTGGAAGCCATTCTCGGAATGGTCCTCGATATATCGCGACTTGATACGGGTGCGCTGAAGCCTGAAGTTTCGGCCTTCCGGCTCGATCGGCTTTTGAGCCAGATCGCCACTGATTTCACGCCGATGGCACGCAAAAAGGGGCTGAAACTGCGCGTGGTTCCATCGAGTATCGTGGTCAAAACTGATCGCAACATGCTGCGTCGTCTTATCCAGAACCTCGTTTCCAATGCTATCAAATACAGCCGTAAAGGCGGCATTCTCTTAGGCGTCCGTCGTCGCGGCAATTTTGTGGAATTGCAGGTGCTTGATACAGGTATCGGTATCCCGAAGCCGAAGCTTAAACTGGTTTTCCGCGAATTCACGCGCCTCGATGAAGGAATGCGCGAGGCAGAAGGCCTGGGGCTTGGTCTTTCGATCGTCGATCGTATTGCACGGATGCTCGAACTACCGCTGACGGTTTCATCGGACCCGGGCAAGGGTAGCGTTTTCACGCTCTGTCTTCCGATCAGCGATGAAGCAGTCCCGGTTGAGGAAATCGCCAGCCGCAAGGGCGTGAAACGTGCCTCCAGTCTGACGGGGCTTGACGTGCTCTGCATCGACAACGACGCTAATATTTTGGCCGGAATGGAAACCCTGCTCAATGGCTGGGGCTGCAATGTGACAACGCTGCGCGGTGGTGCCGGGCTGAAAGTGTTCTGTGTGGAGCGTGAAGTGGCGCCGGATATTATCGTGGCTGACTATCATCTCGATAATGAGAACGGGCTGGATATGATCGGTTTCACGCGCGAGACTTTCGGGCATGAGATTCCGGCTATTCTGCTGACGGCTGATCGTTCCAAGGAAGTTCGCAAACGAGCCGACGACGAGAACGTCACGGTACTAAACAAGCCGCTGCGTCCCGCAGCCCTGCGCTCGCTTTTATCGAGCGCACTGCATCAGCGCCAATCAGCAGCGGAATGAATTATCAGAGTGGCTCTGAGCTCAACGCATCATTACCAATGCGTGACAGAAGAATGACCGCCTGTGTGCGGCTGTCGACCCCAAGCTTCTGCAAAACAGCGGAGACATGTGCCTTGACGGTGGCTTCCGAAACATTCAGCTCATAGGCGATCTGCTTGTTGAGCAATCCCTCGGCGAGCATGGTGAGAACCCGCGTTTGCTGCGGTGTAAGCGTTCTGATCTTGTTGATCAGCGCTTCGATTTCCGGATCATGTGCCTGATCAAGATCGATGTCCGATGGTGTCCAGATGTCGCCAGCAAGAACGGCATGTACGGCTTCACCAATGGCTTCCATACTGGCCGATTTGGATATGAAACCCGATGCACCGAGTTCGACCGCGTGGCGGATTGTTGCGGCATCGTCGGTCGCTGATACAATGATGATCGGGAGAGCAGGCTGAAGCGCTTTAAGCGTGACCAGACCGGAAAGGCCCGTGCCCCCAGGCATGGTAAGATCCAGCAGCAGCAGATCAATATCGTCGCGTTCTACGACCAGTTTTTTCGCGGCATCGAAATCGCCGACTTCGATGATTTCAGCCTCTTCAGGCAAACTGGACAGAACCTGCCGCAACGCGCCTCTGAAAAGCGGATGGTCGTCAGCGATGATAAACTGCATAAGCCTCGCACGCCATTTTCTATGTCCTCCCCGAGCGATGCATTATTACATGCAACTCTTTTGTTTTATGCCGATTTTCAATCCGGGCAACCAAAAATAGCGGTATTTGGCCTGAACATATGTCGCATTGCCGCCTTCTGGCCGCATTATGTGCTAATTTCACATATGAACGAGAGCAACCCGGCAAAGATGGGGACGGCTCTAACGGGAACGAAAAGGCACTTTATGACGCGCAATACGCTTTATCCTGAAATCCATTCCTTCAAGGAAGAGATGCTGCAGGTTTCGCCTCTGCACCGCATCCATGTCGAACAATGCGGCAATCCTGATGGCAAACCCGTTATCATGATTCATGGCGGTCCCGGCGGCGGCATCACACCTGCCATGCGTCGTCTGCACGATCCCGAGAAATATCGTATCATCCTTTTCGATCAGCGCGGTTGCGGACGCTCCACGCCTCATGCTGAACTACGTGAGAATACCACCTGGGATCTCGTGGCCGATATGGAGCATATCCGCGCTCATCTCGGTCTAGATAAATGGCAGGTATTCGGCGGCTCCTGGGGCTCGACACTGGGGTTGGCCTATGCCGAAACTCATCCTGAGCATGTCTCGGAAATAATTCTGCGCGGCATTTTCATGGTGCGCCGGTTTGAAGTCGATTGGATGTACTCCAATGGTGCAAGCATCATCTTCCCGGATCACTTCGAAGCCTATCAGGAGCATATTCCGGAAGATGAACGCGGCGATATGATCGCAGCTTACTACAAGCGTCTGACGGACCGAGATCCGCAGGTGCAGCTTGCTGCGGCTCGTCTGTGGGCGCGCTGGGAAGGATCGGTGTTGTCGATCCAGCCTGATCCGGCGCGTGTCGAAGCCTTCGGCGAAGACCTCTACGCGGTCGCTTTCGCCCGGATCGAATGTCACTATTTCCAGAACCGTGGCTTCCTAGAAAGCGATGACCAGCTTCTTCGGAATGTTGAGCGTATCCGGCAGATTCCGGGCGTCATCGTTCATGGGCGGTATGATATCTGCACGCCATTCATCAATGCATGGCAACTCAAGAAGATGTGGCCCGAAGCCGATCTGAAGATCGTTGAAGACAGTGGGCATTCCGTTACTGAACCGGGCATCACCCACGAATTGATTGAAGCAACAAAACGCTTTGCAGCATAAGATCAAAAATAAGAGGCGCATTTTCTGCGCCTCTTTCTTTCGCTAGTTTAAAAAAAGACGCCTCTAATTGGTGCTTTTTGAAAGTTCATCTTTTCTTTGAATATTTTCGCCTACAATCTAGCGAGCGAACAATTGTGATCGTGGCTGATCGCAGGAGTTCATCGTAGTGATTTATCTGGCGAAGCTTATCCGCAGCAAAGACGGCCCCGGTTAAGCTCGTGTTTGAGAGGGATACTGGCTAATGTTGAAAGAATTCAGAGAATTTGCTCTCAAGGGCAACATGGTCGATCTGGCCATCGGTGTTATCATCGGCGGGGCATTTGGTGGTCTCGTTAACTCCATCGTCAATGACATCATCATGCCGGTCATTGGTTTGATCACCGGTGGTATCGACTTCTCCAACATGTTCATCCAGCTTGCTGGCGATCCAAAGTCCACGCTCGCTGCTGCTCGTGAAGCTGGCGCGACCATTGCTTATGGTAACTTCGTTACCCTGCTCATCAACTTCCTGATCGTTGCCTGGGTTCTCTTCATCGTGGTCAAGGCGATGAACCGCCTCAAGAAGAAGGAAGAAGCCAAGCCGGAAGCTGCAGCAGAGCTGCCACGCGATGAAGTTCTGCTGGCCGAAATCCGCGATCTTCTGGCAAAGCAGAGCAAAGCCTGATTACTTTCAGAATATTTTATCAAGAGCGGAGCCTTCTGGCTCCGTTTCTCGTTTGATCCATCAATAAGGCTGATCGGATCATCACAAAATACCACATGATTTCATGTGTGCTCCTTGCTAATCAGGTGCAAGCACAACCGGATTTTATGTGGGAACAAATGACGCTTATCGCCAAACTTCGACCTGAAGCAGCCCAGTCACCCGAAAGCGGCATTGTTGCCGTTGCCAATCATGGCCGGGGTAAGCCGGGACTAATTCCGCTGTGGGTTGGAGAGGGCGATCTGCCCACTCCTGATTTCATCCGTGAGGCGGCCCAGAAGGGTATCGCAGATGGTGAAACCTTCTATACGTGGCAGGCTGGCATTCCTGAACTCCGTGAAGCGCTTGCCCGTTATCACGCGCGTCATTTCCCGCAATCCTTCAAGCCTGAAAACTTCTACGTCACTGGTTCGGGAATGCACGCCATTGAAATGGCGCTGAAGGCAACAACCGGTGCGGGTGAAGAAGCAATCTATCTTTCGCCTGCCTGGCCTAACTTCGTTGGCGCGGCAGGGCTTGCAGGGGCAGTTCCTGTGCCGGTCGAGCTAGAATTCGGCGCCAATGGCTGGGTTCTTGATCCTGAGAAGATTGCTGCGGCGATTACACCACGCACCCGCGCCATGTTCATCAATACGCCGTCCAATCCGACTGGCTGGACTGCCGATGTTGAGACGCTGCGCTTCATCCTCAATCTGGCCCGTGAGAAGGGCATCTGGATCATTGCCGACGAGATTTACACCCATTTCTATTACGGCGGTGGGCGTGCGCCATCCTTCATGGATATCATGGAGCCGGATGACCGTATCATCTTCGTCAATTCCTTCTCAAAGAACTGGGCGATGACCGGCTGGCGCGTGGGTTGGATGACGGTACATCCGTCCATCGGCCCTGTTGTCGAGAACATGATTCAGTATTCCAATTCCGGTGTGGCGCAGTTCATGCAGCGCGGTGCGGTTGCGGCACTTGACCATGGAGATGACTTCATTGCCATGCTGGTGGAGCGTGCGCGTTCAACGCGGGACCGTCTCTGCGCGACGTTGCAGGAAACTGGCAGGGTGCGTTTGGCGCCGCCACAGGGTGCTTTCTATTTGTTCTTCGGCGTCGAAGGTGTGACGAATTCGGTCCAGGCTGCGATCGATATGGTCGATAATGCAAATGTCGGTCTCGCACCGGGCAGCGCATTTGGTCTGGGCGGTGAGGGCTTCTTCCGTCTTTGCTTCTGTCGCGATCCGCAGCAGGTGGATGAATCTGCAGCAAGGCTGGTACAGTGGATCAATCAGAGATAAGCGGTTAGCTCCGGACAGGGCTTTATCGCCCAAATCAACCCTGCTGCCACTATCTGGCAGTAGGGTAATGCGATACATCTCAGATTATGTCCCGATCAGAACGTCTTTTTGAACTCTTGCAGGCATTGCGCCGTCACCGTCGGCCGGTTAGTGGCAAAACGCTTGCCGCGGAAACCGGTGTCAGTATCCGCACGCTGTATCGCGATATTGCAAGTTTGCAGGCGCAGGGGGCAGAGATTGAGGGCGAACCGGGTATTGGTTATGTACTCAAACCCGGCTTTCTGTTGCCTCCATTGATGTTTCGTCCCGAAGAGATCGATGCGCTGGTATTGGGTGCGCGGTGGGTGGCGGAGCGAACCGACCACAAGCTTCAGGATGCTGCAAAAGGCGCACTTGCACGCATAAGCGCTGTCTTGCCCGATGAATTGCGGGCAACGCTTGATACCTCAACGCTCCTTGTCGGTCCGAGTGCAAAGCTGCCGACCGATGGCATCGATACTGCAATTCTTCGCGAAGCGATCAGGGCTGAACGCAAAGTACTGCTCGATTATCAGGACGGCAATGGCCAGGTGACAAAGCGCGTAATCTGGCCGTTTGCACTTTCATTTTTTGATGATGCGCGCGTGCTCGTTGCGTGGTGCGAATTGCGTGAAGGCTTCCGGCACTTTCGCACGGACAGAATTGCTGCGGTTGACGTTGTGGAACAGCGTTATCCGAAACGCCGTCAGATTCTGTTGCGTGAGTGGCGTGAGACACAAGGAATTAAACCACGCGAATTATGATGCTGCCAAAAACTGGCAATGTGTTGCTGTAGATCGAGGATGTCACAATTTTACAGAGGACATTTTGATGATCGACAAGAACAGTATCCTGCTTTTCGTCACCGACACAGACGCTAGCATTCGCTTTTATACAAAGCTGCTCGGGCAGGAGCCGGTAGCAGCCAGCCCGACATTTGGTATGTTCATTTTGCCTTCTGGTCTTGGCCTGGGCCTTTGGAAAAAAACTGGCGTTGAACCGGCACCAACCGCCGCAGGCGGGGCGGCGGATCTTGGCTTCCGCGTGAATGAACCGGGAATGGTCGATTCAATGTATGTTGATTGGAAGGCGAAGGGGGCTTCCATCCTCATGCTGCCGACCGACCTTGATTTTGGACGCAGTTTCGTTGCTGCCGATCCGGATGGGCATCGCCTTCGGGTCTACACAGTCGATGATGAATAGCAAAAAGGCCGGTGAAAACCGGCCTTTTTTGATGCTTTATTGCTGAACTTATCAGCCACCCGCTTTGGAAACCATCAGCGGAATGATGCGGTCTGAATTAGCAGCTTTCGGTGCATCCGGTTCTGCAAATGGGATGCCGAGAGTGTTCCAGACTTCCAACAATGCATCCTTGAGACCATCAATCAGCAGGTCGTCATGCAATGGTGATGGCGTGATGCGCAGGCGCTCGGTGCCGCGTGGCACAGTCGGATAGTTGATTGGCTGAATATAGATGCCATGCACGTCGAGAAGACGGTCGCTGGCTTTCTTGCAAAGTTCCGGATCGCCAACCAGAATTGGTACGATGTGTGTTTCCGAAGACATGACGGGGAACCCGGCGGCCGACAGAACGTCCTTGGCGCGCTGCGCCTGACGCTGCTGGCCATCGCGTTCGACCTGCGAAACCTTCAAGTGACGGATCGCAGCGGTCGCGGAAGCAGCAACCGCTGGCGGAAGCGACGTTGTGAAGATGAAGCCCGGCGCATAAGAGCGCACGGCATCGATGATTGCGCGAGAGCCGGTGATATAGCCACCCAGCGCACCAAATGCCTTGGCAAGCGTGCCTTCGATAATGTCGATGCGATCGGCAAGGCCGTCACGTTCGGTGATGCCACCACCACGGGCGCCATACATGCCAACTGCATGGACCTCATCGATATAGGTCATGGCGTTATATTTGTCGGCGAGGTCTGCAATCTTTTCGATAGGCGCAATGTCGCCATCCATCGAATAAACGGATTCAAACACGATCAGCTTGGCGCGGGAATGGTCCGCAGCTTTCAGAAGCTGTTCGAGATGCTCGACGTCGTTATGGCGGAAAATCTTCTTTTCTGCACCAGAGCGACGCACGCCTTCGATCATTGAAGCGTGGTTCAATTCGTCAGAAAGGATCAGGCAATTTGGAAGCAGCCGTGCAATTGTCGAGATCGATGCTTCGTTAGAAACGAAACCTGATGTGAAGACGAGACCGGCTTCCTTGCCATGCAGATCGGCAAGTTCTGCTTCCAGCTCTACAAGCGGATGGTTGTTACCCGAAATATTGCGGGTTCCACCTGCGCCGGAGCCTGTATTGTTGGCTGTATCGCACATTGCCTTAATGACATCAGGATGGTGCCCCATGCCAAGATAGTCGTTCGAGCACCAAACGGTGATCTCACGGGCAGTGCCATTGTTACGCCAGGTAGCTCGGGGGAAGCGGCCCACAATGCGTTCAAGATCAGCAAACACGCGGTAACGCTTCTCGGCGTGCAACTGGTCGATCGCTTCTTCAAAAAACCGGCGATAGTCCATTATACGCTCCTTGTTACTGCTCTAGTACCGCTTTTGCTCGATTGCGTCCATGCCGCAATGACGGTCAATTTGCCACGCATTCGTGAAGCTGCATTGATCAAAATCAAACAAATAGCCGGTTTTCAGTATCTGAACAAAAAAGGCGGGCTATCTGGTCATCAGGCGGTAGATGAATTTTGGTGCCAAATCTCGGCGGCGTACATAGATCCGCGGCATACCGAATGGATCGTCGGATGCTCGTGCGCGGGCACGGACAGTCGTTGTTGCAGTTTCATATCCGGCTTCGCGGCACATCTCGCGATGCACGGCATGATTCCCTCCATAGGGATAAGCGAAATTGGTCACTTCTGATCCAAGCATGTCCTCGAGCATGGTCTTGGATAAGGCGATCTGCTGGCGGGCTTCGTCTTCCGGTATCTTTTCAAGATTGACGTGATCGATTGTATGCGCGCCGACTTCGTGGCCGAGTGCTGCCCATTCACGCATCTGCGCGACCGACATGCAGGGCGTCAGCGGCACACCCATGGCCTGATCCCAGACATTACTGCCACCAACCTGATTGGCGACAAAGTAATTGGTTGCCGTGAAGCCAAAATCGGCAAGAACCGGCAGCGCATTCTCATAATTATTGAGAAACCCGTCATCGAAGGTGATGACTGCGACTTTGCCGGTCTTCTCGCCTTTAATATAAGGCATGGCATCGCGCAGTGAGAGGCCTTGATAGCCGAGCCTCTTCAGCCAGGCCATCTGGTTTCGAAACTTGTCCGGATGCACCCAAAGCCCGCGAAAAGGAATCTTCTTATGTGGGAGAGGGGCAATCTGATGATAGAGAAGAATCGGAACAGCCATTTGTTTCACTTCGATCTTGCAGAAAAGCGACGCACACGCATCCGGTAGATTGGGCGCAGGATCTCACGCGCAAGCTTATCTGAGAAGGACTTCTTGTGCTGGATGGTCGTCCCGCCAAGCTGTGCGGAGATTTCCTTGACCCCGCCTGGAATGACTGCAAGCGGCTGCAGGCCCGTCACCCAGCGCATTTGTACGGTGGTGTCGACAGGTCGGTCGAACTGTTCTGTCGCTGCAAGTAATTTCTGAGCCGCGTCGAAACTCACAAGCTGCGCCACCATACCAAGCCCGATTGGATTGGGAATGATGAGGCGCATCTGGTCGTTGCGAAACACTTCGCGACCATGTTCGCGATCGTCGCGGAAAGTGAAGCGTACGAAGCTACCTGGCTCAAAATGATTGGTGACGGCATGGAAGGCGGCGTTAAAAACGTCTGTCAGTTCGATGTCGTCTTCGATGATAAAACCGGCATCGAGTTTCTGATCAACAATGGCCTGCCAAGCTTTGCGATGCGACAGAAAGCACGCGATTTCATTCTTGCTCAATTCAAAAGGATAACGCGGCGCATGAAGTTTGCGGCGGTAAACGCGTTTGATTTCCGCGTCTGCGAGCGCGCGGCTGTCAACAGCGTCAATGACTTCCGTTTTGACAGGCAGTTCACGAATGAGTTTGTCGACTTGGGGTCCGCGATCGGTCGCGCGCGCCAAGTGGATGATAAAGGCCTTGATGTTCATGTAAAACCTGAGCGCGCAAAAAGTAAATTCAGCCGAAGCGGCGTTCTATATCTGCTATGCGCTTAATTTTCGCAAGTCACACTTACTAGCCTACTTTATGAAGATCTCCCGCAGCGATCTTTTCTTCGATCCACTTGCGCTCGGCTGCCCAGTCGTGCCGCTTCCAGCCTTCCCAGCTGAAGCCACAGATTTTGACGTCCCAATCGGGTAAAGAGTATTTACGCAGAACAAGCCAGATACCGAAGAAGCCAGTGCTGGGAAAGACTGTCTTCATGCGGTCAGCGCCAATGCCAAGCTCTTCACAAACAGCGAAATAATCCTGCGAAGGCATGATGCGGATCTTCTTTCCAGCACGACCGAAATAATCAATTGCCTGATTGGTCCAGTCAGCGCGGCGGCCTTTTAGGCGTGAGAGAAAATTGGGGTGGTGGTGGAACCGCTTGATGATGCTCGGATGAAATGCAAACAGAACTTCTGGGGTATTTCGAACAATTTCAGAATTTATGAAAGTCGGATCTTTGATCCATTGTTCCATCTGCTTGCTCGATGTTGCAAGCATCAACATGTCGGTTTTTGTGCCGCTCATTCCGAGAGAGACGCGCGGTTCATTGAAACGAAGGACAAGATCGGCTGCGTCAATTTCAGAAGACAGATCACGGTCGAGAGGACCGTTCCCGACAATAAATATCGTTTTGTTCATACGTTGGGGAATCTTATTCTGTTAAGCCAGATAAACAGATTTAGTTAAAATCCGAAGATTACAAGTTTCGAACGCCCTCCTAACTCTATGGAGAGGTGTTTTGCCGATCACTTTTATCGCGGGCAGTAAAGAACTGCGTTACTGCGGGTCGCTCATTGTGTCAGCGCTGACGTCATTGCAGCCATGCAGTTTATGCACTTCTCAAAACGATTAAAAAGACGGAAGCTTCATATTGGGAGGAAGGTAAAAAGCTCAGCACTTAGAAGGTACTGAATATAAGGGGATACCACAATGAACCACCTCCGTACCCAGTTTTCCCGTTGGATGCAGTATCGCGAAAATCTGCGCGAGTTGAGCGGTTGCACTGACCGCGAGCTTTATGATCTTGGTCTGACGCGTGATGACATCCATCGCGTAGCCCGTGAAGCAGCTTTCGCCTGATTACTCAGGCGAAGCGTCTATCAGGCATCTTCAAACTTCACCCGGCTTTTTAAAGCGGATGTGAATGTCATCGCCTGCGAGATCAAAACCGGCATAGTTGCGCTGAAAGGCGATAAGGGCATCATTTACGCCCTTTGAATAATCGTCGTCATGCACTTCGACGTGATGCCGGTAAATGATGCGATCGTCTTTGTAGAATATAACCTGACCTTCCATGATGGCCTCCTGTTTAGCGCATCCCGAAAAGTGCGAAGCTGTATTCGGACAAGATGCGCGTAAGAAATAGGCGTGCAACCCTATGGGTGATGGGCGCGCGAACGCGTCCTGAACGTCGGTGTCTTCTATCGAGATAGGCGTTGGCTTGTTGCTTTCAAGCTTTGCCGCTGTTGTTTTCGCCTTTGCAAAGCGCAAGCCATGCTCTTGCGGCATGGGAAAGAAACGCGCCTTTGCGCCAGATCAAGGCCAAGTCCCAATTCACTTCCGCGTCTCTGATCCGATGGATGCGAACGCCGGGATTCTTGCGCTGTTCGGCGATCATTTGCGGCAGAAAGCCAATACCCATGCCCGCGGCCACCAACTCGACAATAAAGTCGATCTGGCTGGAGCGCACGGCGACATGCGGAAACAACCCACGCTGATGGCACGCATCCAGAATGATATGATTGAGCGCGAAGCCGCTTTCAAAAAGAATGAAGGGCAGGCTCGCAATGTCCGACAAGGGAATGCCGCCATCGTCGATGAAACTGTGATTGGCGGGAAGCAGGGCTACGACCGGTTCGCAGCGGACCTCCTGCCATTCGAAGCTCTCTTCGACGGGCAGAAGCGAGGCGGCAAGTTCCACATCGCCAGCCAGCAAAAGCTCTTCCAGCCGCTTGCTGCCATGTTCGACCAGTTGAATGTCGATATCGGGGTAGAGCTTGGTGAAGTCTGCAAAGACCGGAGCAAACAAAACGCTGGAGCCGATGGGTGGCAAGCCAAGTCGCAAAAGCCCGCGCTTAAGTCCGCGCAACTCGCCGAGCTCGGTCAGCATATCATCTTTTTCGGTCAGCATCGCCAATGCGCGGCGGTAGACGATTTCGCCTGCACTTGTCAGGCGGGGCGGGGTGGCTTCCCTGTCAAGCAAGATGAGCCCGAGTTCTTCTTCGAGCTGCCGCACCGTCTTGCTGACGGTGGATTGGGTGGCATTGATGGTGCGGGCCGCGGCCGAAAAGCCGCCCTGTCGCACCACTTCCACGAAAGCCTGAAAGCCACGTAAGTTCATAAGCTATTCTATTATGGAATAGCTGCAATGAAATCAATTCATTTCTGGAATGGCGACACAGCCCCTATATTGAATACACAAACACACGCATTGGAACATGACCATGACCGCCCATAACCTGATGATCCGCTTTCGCTATGCGCTGCACAACAGCCGTCTGATGCAGATTGCGACCCTGTTCGGCTTCTGGCTGGCGGGTGAGGGTTTTGTCCGTCTGGTTGGTCTGCCGCTACCCGGTGGTATTGTCGGTATGGCGCTGGTTCTGGCGCTGCTCTTAAGTGGTCGCATCAGCCTGTTCAGCATGAAGCGTGGCGCGGAATGGTTTCTGGCGGAAATGCTTTTGTTCTTTGTGCCTGCGGTTCTCGCCGTTCTTGAGCATCAGGAGCTGCTCGGAATGCTCGGGGTGAAGATCATGGCTGTTATTTTGGTTGGCACGCTGACTGTGATGACAGTGACAGCACTTACTGTTGATATGTGCTATCGCCTGAGTGTGCGCTATGCCGCTAAGTAATCCCTATGTGGCGATGCTGTTTTGGTCAGCGGCCACAATCCTCCTTTACCTAGCAGCAAAGCGCGTCTACCGCCGCTTTCCAATGTGGTGGCTGACACCGCTTGCCGTTACACCATTGCTGCTGATGGCGCTTCTCATTGGCATGAATGAAAATTATCGCAGCTACTTTGGCGCAACACATTGGCTTGTGGCTTTGCTTGGCCCTGCGACCGTAGCCTTTGCCATTCCGATCTATCAGCAACGCGCAACCATTCGTCGGTACTGGCCTGTTTTGCTGGTCGGTGTGGTGATGGGCAGTTCGTCGGCAATGCTCTCTGCGTGGGGTTTAGCGCATTTGCTTGGTCTTAACGATGCGATCAGCCTCAGTCTGATGCCGCGCTCGATGAGTACGCCTTTTGCCATGACGGTGTCCGGCGATATTGGCGGCACGCCTGATCTGACCGCAATCTTTGTGGTCATCACCGGCGTTTTTGGTGCAGCTCTGGGCGAACTCATGCTCAACTGGCTGCCATTGCGCTCGACGCTCGCACGCGGCGCGCTGTTCGGCATGGGCGCGCATGGTGCAGGCGTCGCCAAGGCGCACCAGATTGGCAGAGAAGAAGGTTCGATCGCTGGCCTCGTGATGGTGCTTGTAGGACTGGTCAATGTTCTGGCTGCACCTTTCATTGCCCATCTTCTCTGAATCATTGTTTTAGCAGCATATTTTTCTACAAATGCTTATTTAATGAGCAGGATTCTTATATTCACATTTTTGCAATAAACTTAAGCACCGGCGTATTTGCATAACTGTTATGCGTTATTGGTCGTTGTTGAATAAAGAGGCTCAAGGTAAACATTGCTCATCGGGTTCACTCCTCCTCCCAGAACCCGATGACGAATACGGCACTCCTCCTCCCAGCCGTATTCAAGATCAGGCCGCGCATCCTCCTCCCGCGCGGCCTTTTTCTTTTTCTAATCTCGCAAAAACACATTCTGATCTGTTAACAGTGCGTCGCCGCATAGCCCCATGGGCATTTGAGCCGATGTAAACTATCGGGCAAGTTCACATTTGCGGTGAGTGCCTCTGTCTGAGAGACTTGCCGCCACAAAAGCGGGAGATCGCAATCATGACCAGCGGCATCCATCACCTCACGCTCATTACGCGCAAGGTTCAGGCCAATGTCGATTTCTATGCAGGCTTTCTTGGCCTGCGTATCGTCAAGCAGACTGGCGGCTTTGAGGATGCCGAGCAGTTGCATCTTTTCTATGGCGACCGTTCCGGAACGCCCGGCTCGCTGATCACTTTCCTCGTCTGGGAAGATGGTGCGAAAGGCCGTGTCGGTCATGGTCAGGTCAGCGAAATTGCGCTTGCCATTGATCGTTCTTCTGTTGGCTTCTGGCTGGAGCGGGCATTGCGCTATCATGTGCAGCCCGAAGGTCCGGTGCAGGAGTTTGGCGAGCCAGTGCTGCGCCTGCGCGACCCAGATGGCGTGATCGTCAAGCTGGTTGGTAGCGATCTTGCGGCCAATGACGCGTGGGTGTCTGGTGACGTACCGGCAGAACATGCCGTGCGCCGCATCCGTTCGGCCACGATCCTGTCCGAGCAGCCTGAGCAAACTGTCAGCTTCATCGAGCGTTACTTCGGTTTTCATTCTCAGTCGAAAGAAGGCACGATAGATCGTCTCATTTCCGATTCAGGTGATGCAATTGACGTGCGCGACGCAAGTGGTTTTTGGCCGGGTATTCCGGGCACGGGTATTGCCGATCATGTGGCTTTCCGTGCCGCAACAACTGACGATGTGACGACACTGGAGAAGGAGCTTTCAAAGCTTAACTCCAGCGAAGTGAATGTGCATGATCGCAAATACTTCACATCTCTCTATGTCCGCGAGCCGGGCGGAACTCTGTTTGAGTTTGCCACAGACGCGCCCGGGTTCACTGTTGACGAAACGGTGGAGACACTCGGCCGAGCTCTTTTTGTGCCGCCGGGCAACGAACAGCAGGCCGACGCGATCCGTGCTCGTATGCCTCAATTTGGTCTGCCGGGCGAGGAGCGGGTGATCTATCGCGAATTGCCGTTTGTGCATCGTATTCATCAGCCGGAAAATCCGGATGGCACGGCGCTCATTCTACTGCATGGGACGGGTGGCAATGAAAACGATCTTATGCCGCTTGCTCGTCTTGCTGCGCCTCGTGCAACGCTACTTGGTGTTCGCGGACGTAGCACGGAAGAGGGCATTCAGCGCTGGTTTCGCCGGTTCGACCTGAAACGGTTCGACCAGAACGACATCCGGTTTGAGGCGGAGGCTTTTGAAGCTTTTGTCGAGGGGGCGATTGCTGCTTACGGCATCGACCCTGAACGAACTGCCTTCATAGGCAATTCCAACGGGGCGAATTTACTTGCGGCTTTCATGCGGCTGCATCCGCATGTCGTGCGTAAGGCTGTATTGCTGCGCGCAACGGATGTTTTGGAAGAGCAGCCAATTGCGGACCTTTCGGACGCTTCTGTCCTGTTACTCAACGGGATAGGTGATCCATTTGGAGATGCATCCGGCAAGTTGGAAGCGGCCTTGCGGGCGGATGGGGCTGCAATAGACGTTCTTTCCGCAGAAGGTGGTCACGGGCTGTCGGATGAAGATGTCCGGCTGACCGGTGAATGGCTGCAGCAAAAGCTCTGACTGTTTGTAAGAGATAAGAAAAAGGGCCGCCGGAGATCTCCGGCGGCCCTTTTGTTGTTTAATCAAGAGGCTTCAAGCCCTTTTCAATCGCCTGTCGTTTTCCTTCAAGGAATGGCGGCAGTGATAAGCTTTCGCCGAGGGTTTCAAGTGGTTCGTCAACTGCGAAGCCAGGACCATCGGTTGCGATTTCAAACAAAACGCCATTGGGTTCGCGGAAGTAGAGCGAGCGGAAATAATAGCGCTCGACCTCACCGCTTGATGGAATACGAAACGCTCTCAGACGATCCACCCATTCCTGCATGGTTTCCTGATCCGGAGTACGGAAAGCAACGTGATGCACTGCGCCTGCTCCCTGGCCAGCAGGTTCCAGATTAGGCTGCACAGCGATGTGCAACTCAGCACCCGCACCACCGTTACCCATTTCAAAGACATGGACATGGCCTTCGCCATCAGGCGATGCATAGTCGCCAGCTTCACGCATGTTCATCACCTTTTCCAGCACGATTTTTGTCGGTGCCAGATCCGGAACGCTTAGCGTGATCGGGCCAAGGCCACGTATCTGCCGCTCAGCAGGAACCGGGCTTTTCTCCCAGCTATGCGATGCGCCTATGCCGCCATCATCGGTCAAGCGCAGCCGCTGGCCTTCCGGGTCCTCAAAATCGAGAACTGCGCGACCGGCAATCTCAAATATGTCGCCGGTTTCGATACCCTTTCCTTTGAGGTGATTGCGCCACCAATCGAGGCTTTCAACCCCATTCACGCGCAATCCTGTCCGCGAAACACTGTGAGTGCCGCGCCGTTCACGATGAACGGGCCAATCGAAAAAGGTAATGTCAGTCCCCGGAGATGCCAGCCCATCGGCATAGAACAAATGATATGCGCTGGTGTCATCCTGATTGACGGTTTTCTTGACAAGCCGAAGCCCGAGTGTGTCGGTATAGAAGCGACGATTGCCCGGTGCATCAGCGGTAATGGCTGTCAGATGATGCAACCCTGTGAGTTGCGGCTTAAGTTCTGAAGTCATTGTATGTCCTCCTGCGCAAAGGCGAACTTGCCCGCGCTGTTGGCTCAAATATCGGGCGCTTGGGATCTGCAGAAAAGTGGCTGTTGCGGAAACAGTGTGTAACCAAGATGCCGCATCGGGACGATCTTTCCACAGCCCCCACATTTAGGGCTTGGCATATCCTCTCAGGTAAAGAATATATTAACCGCGCGCTCCGTGACGGTGAGAGCGCTCTTCGGTTTGTATCCTGTCAGGAGAGTTGGGTTTTGCGGAGCATCATTCGTCGTACTGCCCCGGCATTGCTTGTCTGCCTGACGCTGATCACCGGCTGTGCAAGCCGTCCGGATGGTGTTCTCGTTCCTATTGCTGCAAGTGTTCCCGGCGCATCCAAGGTCGATCTTCTGGTGGCAACTACGCGCGCGCCTTCCGGCAATCCAGGAACGCTATTTTCCGGCGAACGCGATCAGGATATCAGCCTGACTGAGATCATGGTCTCCATCCCGCCTGAAAAGAACCGCAAGGTCGGCGAAGTTCAATGGCCAAAGAAGCTGCCCGCCAATCCGCTCAAGGATTTTGCCACAGTTGAGGTCAAGGCGATCAATACCGAAACTGGTGCGCGTCAGTGGCTTCAGCACAGCCTTCCGAAATCTCGACGTGTGATGGTGTTCGTCCACGGGTTCAACAACACCTATGAGGATTCGGTCTATCGTTTCGCACAGATCGTTCATGATTCAGGTGCCGAGGTTGCACCTGTCATCTTCACATGGCCGTCGCGCGGCAGCGTGTTTGACTATAATTACGACAAGGAAAGCACGAATTATTCGCGCGATGCACTTGAAACGACTTTGCGTAAAATCGCCGAAGATCCGCGTGTAAAAGATATCACCGTCATGGCTCATTCCATGGGCAGTTGGTTGACGGTTGAAGCTCTGCGCCAGATGGCGATCCGCGACAAGCGTGTTAATCCGAAGATTAGCGATGTCATTCTCGCGTCCCCTGATCTCGACGTGGATGTGTTCAGCAAACAGTACCGCGCGATGGGCAAAGACCATCCGCGCTTCACGCTTTTCACGTCGCGCGACGATCGAGCCCTGCGCGCTTCCCGTTTCATCTCGGGTAATGTTGATCGTCTCGGACAAATCGACCCTTCGGTAGAGCCATATCGTTCTCAGCTTGAGACGGCGGGGATAACCGTCATCGATCTCACGCAGCTTAAAGCCGGAGACAGCCTCAATCACGGCAAGTTTGCCGCAAGCCCAGAAGTCGTGCAGTTGATAGGTCAGCGTCTCGTCACTGGCCAGACGATCACCGATTCCGACATTGGACTGGGTGAGCGTCTCGGTGCTGTGGCCCTTGGTACGGCGCAAGGTGTAGGCAGTGCTGCGTCGCTGGTTGTCAGTGCGCCGATTGCCGTCTTCGATCCAAACACTCGCCGAACCTATAATGAGCAGATCGACAGGTTTGGCAGAACAGTGGGCGGCACGGTCAGCGGTGCAGTTGGTAACTAAGCGCGGGCTCTTTCATATATTCACTAGCAAATGCGCTGTTGTCATATTTGAGGGCGCGCTGTAGGACTGCGACAAAATCTGGTTGTTGGCAGGGAGACCCTCATGCAGATCATCCATACGATTGAAGACTTACGGTTTGCGCTTGGCGCAGCGCGCAAGAGCGGTAAATCTATCGGCCTCGTGCCAACGATGGGCTATCTGCACAAAGGGCATCTCGAACTTGTTCGCCGCTCGCGTGAGGACAATGACGTCACCGTCGTTTCGATCTTCGTCAATCCGCTGCAATTTGGTGCCACCGAAGACCTCGACAAATATCCGCGTGATCTGGAACGTGATGCAAATCTACTCCGCAATGCGGATGTTGATTTTCTCTTCGCGCCTGCCGTATCGGATATGTATCCTCGACCGATGCAGACGGTGGTTGATGTTCCAACACTTGGCAACCAGATGGAAGGCGAGGCGCGCCCCGGCCATTTTGCGGGTGTTGCAACGGTCGTGAGCAAGCTTTTCAATATCGTTGGGTCTGACGCCGCTTACTTCGGCGAGAAGGATTTTCAGCAGCTCGTTATCATCCGCCGCATGGTGGACGATATGGCTATCCCGGTACGGGTCGTTGGTGTTGAGACGGTGCGTGAGGACGATGGGCTCGCTTGTTCATCGCGCAATGTTTATCTGACAGCTGAGCAGCGCGCCGCGGCAATCATCGTGCCAAAAGCGCTGGATGAAGCCGAGCGACTTTACCGCTCGGGCGTAGATGATCCTGAAGCATTGGAAGTAGCTATTCGAGTATTTATTGCGTCAGAACCATTGGCGGCGGTGGAAGTGTTGGCGCTTCGCGATCCGCAGACGCTAGAGCGCCTTGAGACTGTTCAGGGGAGGCCGCTTCTCGTCGCTCTATTTGTACGTTTTGGAAACACAAAGCTGCTCGATAATCGCGTGATTGCACTTGCCGCACAGGAAAAGGCCGCCTGACATGAGCGTCACCGTTAAGAAGAAGCGCCTTTCGCCGAAAGCAGTTCAAGCAATGAAGGGCGAGCGTCCGATTGTCAGCCTCACGGCCTATACGACGCCGATTGCCCGGCTGCTCGATCCGCATTGCGATCTTCTTCTGGTGGGCGATTCCGTTGGCATGGTGCTTTACGGCATGGATTCGACGCTTGCCGTTACGCTCGATATGATGATCGCGCATGGACAGGCAGTGATGCGCGGCGCGGAACATGCCTGTGTGATTGTTGACATGCCGTTTGGTTCTTATCAGGAATCGAAGGAACAAGCCTTCCGCAATGCGGCCCGCATCATGCAGGAAACCGGCTGTGACGGCGTGAAGCTTGAGGGCGGCGAGGAAATGGCTGAGACGGTTGAATTCCTCGTCAAGCGTGGCATTCCGGTCTTCGGTCATGTCGGGCTGATGCCGCAGCAGGTGAATATGGTTGGTGGTTTCCGCTCACTCGGTCGCGATGATGAAGAGGCCAACCGCATCCGCCGTGATGCCCAGGCTATTGCAGAAGCTGGTGCGTTCGCGCTGGTCATTGAAGGCACGGTTGAGCCATTGGCGCGCGAAATCACGCAGACCCTATCAATTCCGACGATTGGCATCGGTGCATCGCCTGCCTGTGACGGTCAGATTCTCGTTTCAGATGATATGCTTGGACTGTTTCAGGATTTTACGCCGCGTTTCGTCAAACGCTTCACGGAGCTTGCGCCGCAAGTGTCGGATGCTGCCAAAGCCTATGCGGAAGAAGTGCGCGCCCGATCATTTCCGGGACCGGAGCATGTTTTTGGTGTCAAGAAGTGACTAAGCTTACGATCTGACTGCTTTTAAAAATAGATCCTGAACGCCGCGAACCATTTCATCGCGCTCCGTGATGTTTGAGCGGATGATAAAATCATCGACAGCGCCATGCAGCGCATGAAACAGCAGCGTCGCCAGCAAGCGTGTGTTTTCGACGGACCAAGCACCCGCTGTCTTGCCTTCGCTCAACAGCTGATCAAGCCGGACGATTGCCGGGTTTTCCTGCATCACATGGCGCATAGGCGGGTGAAAGTCATGAAAAACCAGATCGTGCAGGCGATAATTATCGAGATAGCTCGCAATGCCTGTGCTGGCCCAGACAGCGAGACGAGTGTTCCAGTCATTGGCTGGAACACTGTTCATTTCGCTGTCAAGCCGCTCGCAATAAAAGCCAATGAAGCGCTCGCGTAATGCCACAAGGACATCGTCCTTGCTGCGAAAATGTAGGTAGAATGTACCCTTGGCGACATCGGCCTTGTGCACAATCTCGTCGACGCTGGTTGCTGCGAACCCCTTTTCCAGAAAGATCGTTTCAGCAGCAGACATAAGCTCGCTGCGGCGAATTTCCGCCGGTTTGGTGCGGGGCTTGGTCTTGGCTGCTGGGAAATCCTTCACTCCGGTTTTCAGGCTGCTTCCAGTTTTGCGCGGATTGCAGCTTTGTCAAAGGCAAGCTGGTTGGGTCGAACAACCCGTTCATCAAGCCAGTGCAGGGCGGCGTCGATATTTGAGAATGTACCGGCTGGCACGCGGAACAGTTTTTCCGCATCCATGCGGCTTGCTTCCTCATACACGGATTCAGGCACAATGCTAATCATGCCCATGACCTGATGGCGGATGCGTTCGGCATTCTGTTGAAACCATTGCTTGATTTCACGCGCTGCACCGTCTGGATGCTGAAGTGCATCCGTGTCGAGAAACCGCCGGATCGCAATGAAGGGCTTTCCTTCATCCAGCCATGCGTTCCAGCTATCGAAGAATGCGCGCAGCTCTTCAATGGTTGATGGGCCTTTGGCGAGCGTGACGATATAGGGCCACTGTTCGGTATCGTGAAACATAGAATCTCGCTTTTGCTGCGGCCTTCGAGTGTCGGTTCAAGCGGCATCCAGAAATCTGCGTTGCACGTCTGGAGGCAGCTGAAACCGGCCGCAAGCACTCATGTCTCGTGGTTATTGGGTCTGACAACCTGAAAGACCTGCACGCACACATTAGCCGGTCTCTCAGGTCGCCAATTTCACTGACTGATAGTCAGTCATTTATAATTTGCATGAAAATATGAATAAAGCAATCATGTTTCTTCAAAGAAACTGTTGCGACCAGCTGGCAGAGAGGGTGGCCCCGTAAAATCCAAATGAAAGGCCCACCCGCAACTCGCAGGCAGGCCTCCCGTGTTTTAGATCACTGGTCGCAAACGTTACTCTGCCAATAGCGATAAAGCGCTTCCACATCGCCATTTGTCAGCGTCTGCATCGCGCCTTTCAGTTGATGGTCAGTCCAGTCCCACCATTGCATTTCCAGAAGCATATTGACGTTCCTCTCATCGAAACGCGAGCGGATGGTGCGGGCAGGGTTGCCGCCAACAATCGCAAAGGGTTCAACATCACGCGTCACCAGTGCGCGCGTGCCAATAATTGCGCCATGGCCGATTTTCACACCCGGCATGATGATCGCTTCAGAGCCAATCCAGACATCATTGCCGATGACCGTATCGCCCGATGGGGCATAACCATTCGTGCTGCCTGCGAATATGTCCACTTCTGACATGAAGAAGAACGGGAAGGTGCTGATCCAGTCGTGTCGATGGCCCTGATTGCCCGCCATGATGAAGGCTGCACCTGATCCGATTGAGCAGAAGCTGCCAATGATCAGCTTGTCGGCACCTTCATCGGGCAGGAGAAAGCGGGCGCAGTCGTCGAAGCTGTGGCCATGATAATAGCCGGAATAATAGCTGTAGCGCCCGACGACGATGTTTGGATTTGTGACCTGTTTGTCGAGAGTGATGCCCTTGAATGGGCTTTCAAAGTAATTTTTCATGAGAATACTCACTGCATGAGTGCCGGTATCTAGCGCATCCCGAAAAGTGAGAACCGGTTTTCGGAATAGGATGCGCGTGAAACGAAAGGCTCGGCATTTATCCGCCTGCAAATATGCAAACGAAAACCCCGCAAGAAACCAGAGGTTTGCTTGCGTTCATGCTCCTGGTGATTGATTGCTCAAATCACGGGAGCGCGATGCAGGGGGTACTCGAACATTTTATCATGGTGACAAGCATAGCGCCCATCACGGCGAAAGCCAAGCAGGCCACGAACTAGTTCAGCTTCTCCAGGTTCTTTTCAAAGAAAGCTGCGATTTCAGCATTCATGCGCTGGTGAAGTGCAGTTCTCACGATGCCGGGATTATCAATGCAGAACCCGGCAACGAGCTTTGTAAGTTCTTCCGAGCATGGCGCGAGGAAGGTGAAGTGCCCGGCCTTTTCAATGACTTGCAACTGTGCCTTTGGCAGTTGAGGCGCAAGCGCCATGGCATTTTCTTGCGGCGATAATTCTCCATCCTGATCACCCACATAGATGAGTGTCGGTGCTGTGACTGACTTGAGAGTCTCGGCCCCGAAGATAACGCTCAGTGGTGCCATCAGGACATAAGCGCTGATGCGCGGGTCGGCTTGTGGGGCGAGGTCAGGGCGGTCAGTTCTGATCTTACCCTCTGCCTCGCAGACGCTATGATCATCTGGTCGTTTTGCGCAGTAAGCTTCAAATCGTGACAGGTCCGGCTTAGCACCTGCAAGGATGAGGCCGGTTGTGCCGCCTGCCGAAAAGCCGGCGAAACCGATGCGGTCCTTGTCGATATGGGGGGCGAGTGCAGCTTCGTCTAAAGCTGCCGTCAATGCTGCTGAAATCTGCATCGGGCGGCCATAGGTCGAACTGACGGTACCCAATCGGCTTGGGTCTTTAAAGTTGTCGCCGGGATGGGTCACACTCACAACGATGTAGCCATTGCGGGCAAGCGATGCGCCCAGATCATGATGCCCCCACATGCTGCCCATATTGCCATGCGACAGCAGGATCAGAGGAAAGCGGCCTTCTGCCATCGGTGCAGTGGGTGACGCCTGAACCTGATAAGGCCCAATTTTCGTAGCTTCCGTCTTTGCTGCACTGGGATAGAAGACGACTGCTTCCATGGGACGGCTATCGACCGGATCGACTACGGCAAGTTTCTTGAGACCGCTGCCATTGAAACTCTCGGCATTCGCCACGGATACGAGGCATAAAATCGCGGTGACGAGGGCGAATAATCTCAGAAGCATTTCAAAGCACTCCCAAGGGCAAATGACGCGTAGTCTGTAAATTCGAATTATAATAGCAAAAAGGGAGGCATGAGCCTCCCTTTCTATCTTTATGCGGCGCGTTTTACTTTTCGACGAAAGCCTTTTCGATCACGAAATGACCGGCTTCGCTCTGGCTGCCTTCTTCAAGACCGAGACCTTCGAGGATGACACGCATGTCCGCAAGCATTTCTGGACTCCCACAAAGCATCATGCGGTCGTCTTGCTCGGAGAATTTCGGAAGGCCGAGATCTTCAAAAATCTTGCCGGAGGTGATGAGATCAGTGAGGCGACCCTTGTTGCGGAATTCTTCGCGCGTCACGGTCGGATAATAGATGAGCTTCTCGCGCACCATCTCGCCCAAGAATTCGTCTTCTGGCAGTTCTTTGGTGATCAGATCAGCATAGGCCAGTTCGTTCACTTCGCGCACGCCATGCACGAGGATGATTTTCTTATAGCGCTCATAGGCTTCCAGATCGCGGATGATCGACAGGAATGGCGCAAGGCCCGTACCCGTGGAAAGCAGCCACAAATTGTCGCCTGGAATGAGATTGTCATAAAGCAGCGTGCCAACCGGCTTTTTGCCAACGATCAGCTTGTCGCCTTCTTTAAGGTGCTGCAGGCGCGAGGTCAGCGGACCGTCCTGAACTTTAATGGAGAAAAACTCGAGCTGTTCATCATAGACGCTGGAAGCAATCGAATAGGCCCGCAACAACGGTTTGCCGTTCACTTCAAGGCCGATCATAATGAACTGACCACTCTGGAAGCGTAGGCCCTGATCACGTGTTGTGCGGAATGAAAACAGCCTGTCGGTCCAGTGGTGAACGTCAAGAACGGTTTCCTGATAAAAATTGCTGCTCATGTCGGAACTGTCTCTGTTTCGCTTTTCACGGTGTCCGCTCAAAACAAGCGAACTTCATTGATCGCAATCATGGGGGGATCGCGTGTGGCTGCCTTCAGGGTGGCTTCCGCGGAGGTCGTGATTTGCCGGTATGCTGCACCATGCCCGGCCGACGATTACGGAAGTTGGAATAATGCTTCTGTGTCCCGACATCAAGAGTTAATCAGGTGTACACTTCGCGCAATTAAATCGAATCCAAACGCAGTCTCAAGAAAACACATCCTAATCAGACATGCCTTCGGAGTATGCTATGCTCCAAAGGCCTTGTTTTACATATCAGCGTGAGCTGCGCACCAGTGCGATTGCTGCAAAGAGAGCGACGCCCGACATCACGGCAAAGCCGATAAAAAGCCAGAGCGCTGCATTTGCAGTGCCTGCAACGCCGCCCGGATTGCTAAGACCCGCCAAGTTGGCAATCATCCCTGCCAGCGCCGCACCCATAGCTGTGGTGAAAAGCTGGACTGTAGTGAGTGACGCTGAAGCCAGATTCTGGTCCGCAGCTTCGGCACGTTTGAACACACGGGTAAGCAGGTGCGGCCATGTCATGCCGACGCCGAAGCCGACAATAATCATCGCAAGACAGATTGGCACCAGCGTGGCCCAATGACCATCGCTGCCCGGAGGCACGAGGATAGCAAGTGTCGCCATGCCGACAACGCCCATAATGGGTGCGGCAAGGATAACCTTGTTCACGCTCTTGCCTGTCACGCCGGATGAACCGATGGAACCCAACGTCCAGCTTCCACCCATAAGTGCAGCAAGATAACCGGCAATCAACGGAGACTGGTTATGCAAAACCTGAAAAAACAGGGGAACGAACACTTCAGAACTGGTGACCGATCCGCCCAGAAAACCCATGGTGAGATAAAGCGCACCAAGGCGGCTCAGGCTGAACGTACCTTTCGGCAGAATACGCTTTGTTGATCGATGCTCGACCCACACAAGCAACATCAGCACGGCAAGTGCGATCAACACGCCAGCGATATTCCAGAAAGCGCTTGGCGAAATGCTGGCGGCTGAGATGATCAGTACGGCCATTGTGAGCAGAATAAGCTGCGGCCATGCCAGTCGATCTTTGTTTTCAGCATTGTTGGTTTGCTTTGGCAAAATAACCATCGCCATCACCGCAAAAATAGCAATCACTGGCACCAGCGACCAGAAGGCAGCGCGCCATTGTCCCAGCTCGGCAAAAATGCCGCCAACGGCAGGGCCAACCAGTGTTGCCACACCCCACATGCCGGAAACCAGCGCAATGGCACGCGGCCAGAGCCGTTCACTGAACACGATGCGGATCATCGCATAGGAGAGTGCCAGCAACATACCGCCGCCTAACCCCTGCACAATACGCCCGCCAAGCATGGCTGGCATGGAAGGGGCGAAGCCGCAGATGAGCGTGCCAATGGCGAAGATGATGGCCGCGACCAGATAGGCATAGCGCGGCGCTGCCTGTGACAAGAGTTTAGGCACGAGAGCTGAGCCAAGGATCGACGCCGTCACGAACAGTGCTGTGTTCCAGGCATAATAATCCATGCCGCCAATATCGGCGACCACGGTTGGCAATATGGTTGTGGCAATGAAAACATTGATGGCGTGGAGCGCTACGCCACCGACGAGCGTTAGCGAACGGATCGCATTCTTGCCCGCGAACAATTCTCCCCAGCCTGCGGTAGCCCCTGCTGTTACAGTGGCGGCTGGATTTTCGGTCTGCATTTCTTTCCCTGGTCCTATCCCGCATTTCAGAGGCGGGTTAATGCCCGCTGTCCGCACGCGTTGGCGACCTTATAAAATGCTTTTTCAAACTTCGGAATGGGGCGTGAAGTAAAACAACGCCAATAAAAATCAAAAGGGGTTCAATTTAAGATGAAAAGTCCTATATGAAGCACAGAATTCAAAATCCGCCGCTGCGTTGGAGAAATTTTTCTCAAAACGTCTGTGGCGGATTTGTGTTTCTGTCACAAGGTTCCTATAAGCCTCTCCAAAGCGGCTTTTATAGTGCATCCCGAAAAGTGTGAAACGGTTTTCGGATAAGATGCGCGCCAGAGCAAATAACGTGCCCGCCAGCCAGCTGGATAGGCCATCTCCCCTAACTGACGACCCGGAACGACCATGATCCAGACGCCTTACTATCTGATCGACAAGACCAAGTTGAAGCGCAACATGGAAAAAGTTGCCTATGTGCGTGAGAAGTCCGGCGCAAAGGCGCTGCTGGCGCTCAAGTGCTTTGCTACATGGTCGGTGTTTGATCTGATGAGCGAATATATGGACGGTACAACGTCCTCCTCGCTCAATGAAGTGCGTCTTGGCCATGAGCGATTTGGCGGCGAAACCCATGCCTATAGCGTGGCCTATGCCGATCATGAGATCGACAAAGTCATCAGCCATGCTGACAAGATCATCTTCAATTCGATTGGCCAGCTCGAACGCTTTGCCGATAAGGCTGCGCATATCAAGCGTGGTCTGCGTCTTAATCCGGGCGTTTCATCTTCGACATTTGATCTTGCCGATCCGGCGCGTCCGTTCAGCCGTCTTGGCGAATGGGATGTATCGAAGGTCGAAAAGGTTATGGACCGCGTCACCGGCTTCATGATCCATAACAATTGCGAAAATTCCGATTTCGGTCTTTTCGACAAGATGCTGACCGACATCGAAGAAAAGTTCGGCTCGCTCTTGCATCGCGTTGAATGGGTTAGCCTTGGCGGCGGTATCCACTTCACCGGCGACGATTATCCGGTCGATGAATTCTGCGCACGCCTGAAGGCGTTCTCGGAAAAGTTCGGCGTACAGGTTTATCTGGAGCCGGGCGAAGCCTCGATCACCAAGACCACGACGCTGGAAGTGACTGTTCTTGATACGCTTTATAACGGCAAGAACCTCGCCATCGTTGATAGCTCGATTGAAGCGCATATGCTCGACCTGCTCATTTATCGTGAAAAGGCGAAAATGGCGCCAAACAATGGCGAGCATAGCTACATGATTTGCGGCAAGTCCTGCCTTGCTGGCGATATTTTCGGCGAGTTCACTTTCTATAAGCCGATTGCCATTGGCGACCGCCTCTCATTTGAAGATGCGGCCGGTTATACCATGGTCAAAAAGAACTGGTTTAATGGCGTGAAAATGCCAGCCATTGCCGTGCGCGAACTTGATGGCACGGTCAAATTAGTCCGTGAATTTGATTATGCGGATTTTGAAGGGTCGCTTTCTTAAAGATCCTTTTGCGGTCCTCAGACTGCGAAAAACTCATGTGTTCCGGGTGAGAAGGCAATCGGGACGGTTAACAGATGGCGGGTAACCGCTGGAAGAGGAAGCATCGACAGAAAATGAAGAAGAACGTTCTCATTATCGGCGCCGGGGGCGTGGCACAGGTTGTTGCACATAAATGTGCTCAAAACTCTGACATATTGGGCGATATCCATATTGCGTCCCGCACGGTTGAGAAATGCCGCAAGATTATCGATAGCGTGCATGAAAAGAAGAGCCTCAAGACTGAGGTGAAACTGGAAGCGCATGCTTTGGACGCGCTGGATATTGAAGCCACCAAGGCTCTGATCCAGAAGACAGGCGTTCAGATCGTCATCAATGTCGGCTCGGCCTTCCTCAATATGTCGGTCCTTCGCGCCTGTATCGATACGGGCGTGGCTTACATGGATACCGCGATCCATGAAGATCCGAAGAAGATCTGCGAGACCCCACCGTGGTATGGCAACTACGAATGGAAGAATTTGCAGGAATGCGAAGAGAAAGGCATCACCGCAATTCTCGGCATCGGCTTTGATCCAGGCGTGGTCAATGCCTATGCACGTCTGGCTGCTGACGATTATCTCGATGAAGTCAAATCCATCGACATCGTTGACATCAATGCCGGTTCGCATGGCCGCTGGTTCTCGACCAACTTCGACCCTGAAATCAACTTCCGCGAATTCACCGGCACAGTCTATTCATGGCAAGGCGGTCAGTGGCAGTCGAACAAGATGTTCGAAGTCGGCCAGACTTTCGATCTGCCTGTCGTCGGTCCAAGCAAGGCCTATATGACCGGCCATGATGAAGTGCACTCGCTGTCCAAGAACTACCCGAACGCCGATGTGCGTTTCTGGATGGGCTTTGGCGATCACTATATCAACGTCTTCACGGTGTTGAACAATCTCGGCCTTCTGTCCGAACAGCCGGTCAAGACCGCTGAAGGTCTGGAAGTCGTGCCGCTCAAGGTGGTCAAGGCCGTTCTGCCGGATCCATCGTCGCTTGCACCGGATTACACCGGCAAGACCTGCATTGGCGATTTCGTTAAGGGCACTAAGGACGGTAAGGAGAAGGAAGTCTTCATTTATAACGTTGCCGACCACAAGGAAGCCTATAACGAAGTGGGTAGCCAAGGCATTTCCTACACCGCTGGCGTTCCGCCGGTCGCAGCCGCAATCCTGATCGCTTCAGGCGAATGGGATGTGAAGAAGATGGTCAATGTGGAAGAGCTTAATCCAAAGCCTTTCCTCCATATTCTGAACCAGATCGGTCTGCCATCGCGCATTAAAGACGAAGACGGCGACCGCGCACTCGACTTCGCGTAAGCTTGAATACAATGATAAAAGAAAACCCCGCTTTAGCGGGGTTTTTTGTTTGTCGGACACGCGGTGCGAGGTGATTGAGATTTTTGTGATGACGAGACGAAAATGGTGTTTCTCGAGAACCGGAGCGGAATGTACTTAAAGGTACATGAGCACCGGAAGTGAAGAGAAGCGCCATTTGCAGTCCGTCAGCGCGTAAATATCAGTCGTCTCGGGGCCATGTGTCGGAAAGTCGATACCCACCCGGAAACGGATCGCTTGGATCAAGCATAAGCTGCGAAGTCCCCGTCACCCATGCGCGACCGGAAATGATCGGGCTGATGGCGGGTTTGCCAGCAAGGTCTACAGCCTTATCAAGTCGACAATGAAACTCCGTTCCAAGTACAGATTTGCCGATAAATCTTTCACCGACTTTCATCTGGCCCTTGGCGTACAATACGGCCATGCGCGCTGAACAGCCAGTGCCAGTTGGCGAACGGTCGAGCTTGGCCGGGCGGATAGCGACGGTGTTGACGCCGGTGAGTACGTCGCCATCGCGTGTCACTGGTTCAGTGATCTGGCAGAATGAAATGTGGTTCCAGTCTTTCTCAGGATGGCGGAAACCGAATTGTTCATTGGCGGCTTTGGTGATCTTCACGCCGATCTCGGCCAGTTCACGCGCCTGACCCGGCTCAATCTTCATGCCTATATGCGTCGCATCGACAATGACGAAACTGTCGCCGCCATAAGCAGTATCGACGGTAATTGTGCCAAGCCCTTCGATTTCCAATGTAGCATCCAGACGATCTGCAAAGGACGGCACGTTGCGGACACTGATGCGCTCGGCCTTGCCGTTGCGACATTCCGCCTCCACTTCAATGATTCCGCCGGGCGCTTCCAGCACTATGCGGGTTATCGGTTCCTGCATCGGGATGATGCCGCTATCCAGCAGAACAGTGGAGACGCAGATCGAGTTGGAACCAGACATTGGCGGGGTATCCGCGGGCTCCATGATGATGAACCCCATCTGCGCGCGCGGATCTTTGGGTGGGACCAGCAGATTGATATGGCGAAACACGCCGCCACGCGGCTCGTTCAACACGAAATTGCGCAAGGTCTCGTCGCTGGCAATGAAGCGCGACTGCTCCCACACGGTATCGCCAGGAGGAGGAGCCACGCCACCGACAATAACATCACCGACTTCACCTTCAGCATGACAACCAACAATGTGGATGACTTTGGTACTACGCATGGCTTTCCTCGCAAATTCGCATCGCCACTATTGGTAAATCACGCGGCGTCGCGGTCAACTGAAATACGGACGGAAAAATGCCGTTTTGCGACATGTGGGAAATTGATTTCCACGCATGTCAGCAGTTGAGAATTTACTTCTCAAGATGTGTTGCTTCTTTGTGCAAGTCTGATATCCATTGTGCTCTAATTTTGTGCAAATCGATGCGCAGCCCGCTTGGCTCCGGATCAATTTCTGGAACATACACAACGTTCCCGATAGAAATTGAATATTCCGAAAAGTTGGGGCGAAGTCGCTTTTAGCGATGGACGCTCTTAGCCGGCATGGGGCGATCGATATTCGTATCACGATGCTAAATTCCTCAGATTGACATGGTCTCTGACGTCATGGCGCGTGTTCTGGCTATGGATTGTCTGGCGGATTGACGGCCCCGGACAGTTCGGGGAGTAACTTGTGACCAATACAGTTGATGCGGGCTTTCGCGAGCCACAATTGAACAGCGTGCAGCGCTGGACCCGGGAAATGTCGACAGCCCTTAAACTGGGCTGGCCGCTGATTCTAACCAATCTTTCGCAAGCGGCATTGACGGCAACTGATGTGATTTTCATCGGGCGACTGGGCAAGGATACGCTTGCCTCGGCGCTGCTTGCGACCAGTTTTTATCATACGCTGATGATCTTCTCGATGGGCCTTGTCTCGGCTGTCATGCCGATGATTGCCATCGCGCTCGGCAAGAATCGGCATTCGGTGCGCGATGTTCGCCGTACCGTGCGTCAGGGCATGTGGTCGGCGATCATTATCTCGGTCCCAATCTGGATTGTGCTCTGGCATTGCGAGGAGATTTTCCTCTTCCTCGGTCAGCAGCCGGATATTGCGGCACGCTCAACGGATTTCATGCACACGCTGCAATGGGCGCTGTTGCCATATCTCTTCTACATAGTGCTGCGCTCTTTCTTTGCGGCGATGGAAAAGCCGATGTGGACGCTATTGATTGCGGCTGCTGCCATCGGGTTCAACGCGCTGGCGGGCTGGACGTTGATTTTCGGTCATTTTGGCTTCCCGCGTATGGAACTGCATGGTGCGGGTATCGCCACCACGCTGTCGAGCATCATGATGTTCCTTGGCATGGCCATTATCACCGTGCGCCATCACCGTTTTCGTCGCTATCGCTTGTTCGGTCGCTTTTGGCGTCCGGATTGGCCACGCCTGATTGAGCTATGGCGCATCGGTTTTCCGATGGCGCTGACCTTCGTATTTGAAACCTCGATCTTTTACGCAGCCGTCGTCATGATGGGCTATATCGGGCCGACAGCCATGGCAGCCCATGCGGTTGCCATTCAGGTGGCATCGCTCAGCTTCATGGTACCGCTTGGCTTTGGTCAGGTAGCAACCGTGCGCGTTGGCCGCGCCTATGGTCGTGGTGATCCGCAGGCCGTGGCCTATGCAGGTTGGAGCGCCTATGCGCTTGGCGTCGGCTTTATGGCGATCATGGGCCTGCTGATGATTCTCATCCCGCGCCTGTTTATCGGCGTATTCCTCAACCTTAAAGACCCGGAAAACTTCGCCGTTATCGAACTCGCGGTCACGTTCCTGGCGCTTGCTGCACTGTTTCAGATTGTCGATGGCGCGCAGGCAGTTGCAGCGGGCATGTTGCGCGGTCTGCGTGATACACGCGTTCCAATGTATCTGGCGCTGGTCGGATATTGGGGTGTGGGCCTACCGTTGGGCGCGCTGCTGGCATTCCAGTTCAAGCTTGGCGGTGCGGGTGTCTGGCTTGGTCTGGCAGCAGGGCTTGCTATTGTTTCGGTGCTGATGACCATGCGCTGGCGTCGATCGCTCAAGCGCATAGGTGCGGTTTAAGGACTGAACCTTAGCCTATTATATTATTCCTTAAGCTTGAATCAGTTTAAGGTAAAATTATGCTGTAAATATAAAGTGTTAGAGCACCGCGCGCCCAAAAGGACGCACGGTACTCTAGTGCGCATCAAGGGTGCAAAAAAACCGTACGGTGGAAGCCGTACGGCGTGATCTTTGATGCTGCGGATATCGTTATGTATCCGCTAAAATCAAATGCCCCCTATTATTTCGTAAGTGCAATAATACGGTCGAGCGCTGCACCATAGCCTTTCAATGAAATTTTGAAAGCGACAGCCTGGCTTGGGCTGAGTGCAGTCGCGCTGACGTTCAAATTTGTGCCAGCCTTGAGCGAGGCGACCTGCTTGGCATCAAAACTAACTGGCGCCAGACAGCCCTGCGGCAAGCACGTTGAAAAAGTCAAATGCGGGCCATCAACTTCGTCGATCTTGAGAGTGGAACCTTTTGCGAGATCAAGGCCAAATGGCATCAGAATGACACCTTCGACTTTGCCGCCGTTCACATTGCGCAACTCGACCGTCAGGACGCGCTGACCGGTCTGCGTACTGCTTTGATCCTGGCGGACGGCGCAAACTGTGTTGTCTTTTGCAGACTGGCAGGAAACTGTCCAATCCTCATAGGTTTCCTGCAAAGTGCTGGCCCCACCAGGGAGAGGTGCAGCAATAGCGGGAAGGCTCGAGATTACGGCAAAGCCTATTGTGAGACCGATTTGGCGATAGATTTTCATAAATAGATTCTCTGTTAATGGGCATTTTTTAAAAGGTTTTAACTCGAAATCAAACCTTTCCGATGCCAGTGTACATGACGTTAATTCTTTTACAATAGAAATATATTTGCAGAATAATAAATATAAGTAAATTATGAAATATGAATTATCTAAAAACATTAATTAATATATACTGGTGAATACTTAATTCATCGGGAGTGATGGTTTTTTATGAATACGGTGTGAGCATCAATGTAATTGGTGAATCTCAATATTTTAAAATCAATGCCATTAATTTATAGGCACCGAGTCGTATGTAGCAACATATAGGGTGTAATATTTTTGATAAAAATTGCTATATTTCAATGTAATTCTAAATAGTGTTTAAATTAACACACAATATTCGATAATTTTGAAATTGTAAAAGTTGCAATTGAGATTGTTGAGTTTTCTATTCTATCAGTCATTTGCATTAATTAACTTAGATTTGTTGGAGGCATTTTCAAAATGACTATTAAGGGACTTCTTCTCGGGTCAGTGGCAACTATCGCGGTGGGAACTGCTGCTGCGAATGCAGCTGATGCCGTTGTGGCTCCCGAGCCAGAACACGTAGAATATGTACGCGTATGCGATGCTTATGGAGCAGGCTACTTCTACATCCCGGGAACTGAGACTTGCCTGCGCGTATCTGGTTATGTCCGCTATGATCTGACCGGCGGTGATGATGTTTACGGTCGCGGATTTACAGATCGTGACGGTGCTGCGATTGGTGGCAAAGACTACGAGCGTAAGACCTGGGATAATAAAGCTCGCTTCACGCTGCGCCTTTCGACTGCTTCTGAAACCGAGCTCGGCACTCTCAAGACCTATGCTGAAACGCGATATGATTGGGGTAATGGCACGCCCGGTACGTCCGGTGAACTGCGTTACGGCTATATCGAGCTTGGAGGTCTCCGCGTAGGTCTCGACGAATCTGCATTCGTCACCTTTCCGGGCTATCTCGGCAATGTCATCAACGACGACGTCATCCTTGCAGGTGGCTATCGCACAGGTTTGATCAGCTACACATTCAATGCTGGTAACGGCTTCTCGGCAATTCTTTCGCTTGAACAGGGCAACAACGTCGATACCGATGGCAAGTATGGTTATAACGGCGCCATCAAGGATTATACGCCTCATGTCGTTGGCGGCCTGAAGTATGAGCAGGGTTGGGGTAAGATTGCTGCAGTCGCAGCTTATGACGCCCGCAATGAAGAATGGGCTGGCAAGGTTCGCGCTGATTTAAACATCACCGATCAGTTCTCGATCTGGGCTATGGGCGGATATAAGTCCAACAAGGACCAGTACATGAACGTAACAGATGGTTCGGGCAATGTTCTCGGACAGGTTCGTGCGATCAGCAGCTTCTACGGTACTTGGGGTGGTGATTGGGCCGTTTGGGGCGGTGCATCCTTCAAGGCAACCGAACAGGCAACCCTCAATGCGCAGGCTGCATATGATGGCAGCAGCACATTTGCAGCAACCGCAAATGTTGCCTACGAGCTGGTTCCTGGCTTTACTGTTACACCAGAAGTTTCCTACACCAAGTGGCAGGATGACAAGTCTTACCTGAAAGGCAAGGATGCTTGGCAGGGTATGGTTCGCTTCCAGCGCTCGTTCTAATACAAAGCATGGCCGCCACATATTGTGGCGGCCATACTTATTTTTGAATTAATACATTAATACTTATCCGTTTTCATATATCTATGAAAAAATACATGTAATTTTGAATTTAATATTCGATCAACTACATCACGAGATGCCATTGGATAGCGTAGAAGGACTGCGCTGTTTTAAATTCTGATCTCCAGTCGGAAAATGGCTGCGGCGGGCTTAACTATAATGTTAGGCCCGCCGCTTTTATTTGCGCTGTTATCGCGACAGCTTCATATGACGATTGACGTCCTTGTAAAGCAGATAGCGGAATTTGCCTGGCCCGCCAGCATAGCAAGCCTGCGGGCAGAAGGCGCGCAGCCACATGAAATCGCCCGCTTCTACTTCCACCCAATCTTGATTGAGGCGATAGACGGCTTTGCCTTCCAGCACATAAAGCCCGTGTTCCATGACATGGGTTTCGGCAAAGGGAATGACGCCGCCCGGCTCGAATGTCACGACTGTCACATGCATGTCGTGGCGCAGATCGTTTGGATCGACAAAGCGCGTTGTCGCCCATGCTCCATTGGTGTCAGGCATCGGCGTTGGTGCAATGGTCTTCTCGTTGAGGAAAAGCGGCTCCGGCACGTCAAGGCCCTCGACCTTTTCATAAGCCTTGCGCACCCAATGGAAGCGCGCGACGGCGCTTGAATTGTTGCGAAGCGTCCAGCCGCTCTTTGGCGGCAGATAGGCATAGCCGCCTTCGGTCAGCACATGGTCTTTGCCTGAAAGCGTGACGGTGATTTCGCCTTCGACAACGAACAACACACCCTGTGCGCCGTCATCAAGCTCTGTGCGGTCACTACCGCCGCCGGGCTGCACTTCCATAATATATTGCGAGAAAGTCTCGGCAAAACCTGATAGTGGGCGAGCGATGATCCATAGCCGTGTCTTGTCCCAGAAGGGCAGGAAACTTGTGACGATATCGCTGAATGTGCCTTTTGGAATAACCGCATAGGCTTCGGTGAACATCGCGCGATCAGTCAGAATTTGCGTCTGTGGCGGCAGGCCACCGGTCGGTGCGTAATAATTACGGCTCATTGTTGCCTCTGATCAATACAGTGTTTCGGGAAGAATATCTTTGAGCCGCAGCAGCGCGATGCGCTCGACCTGTTCGGATGCTGTTTCCAGCTCCGCCTGCTTGCTGTTTTCGACGCGCCGTTTGAAAGCATCGAGAATCTCATGGCGGTTGCGGCCCTTGACCGCGATGATGAACGGGAAGCCGAACTTATTGGTATAGGCGTCGTTGAGTTCGGTGAATGTCTTGCGTTCATCATCCGTCAGAGCATCAAGACCGGCAGATGCCTGCTCAGATGTGGATTCTGGTGTAAGGCGTTTGGCCGCCGCAAGCTTTCCTGCAAGATCGGGATGGGCACGCAACACACCGAGCTTTTCATCGTCTGATGCAGCGCGGAATGCCCGGACCAGAACCGTATGAAGACCGGATGCAGAATCGGCCAGTTCCGTCAGGCCGGTGTCGTAGGCGCGTTCGGCAATCCATGGCGAGTGCTCGAAAATCCCGCCATAGCGTGCAACAAAATCCGCCTTGCTGGCCTTGGATGGCACAACATCGATTTGTTTCGGTTTGTGATGTTCGTGCCAGTGACGCGCAATATCGACGCGCTTGGCAACCCACACCTTGTCATGGCTCTGTACGTAATCAAGGAAGCGTTCAAGTGCTGCCACACGACCTGGACGCCCGACCAGACGGCAATGCAGGCCAATCGACATCATCTTTGGCGCGCCTTCTGCACCCTCGCGATAAAGCACGTCGAACGTGTCTTTGAGATAGGTGTAGAACTGATCGCCGGAGTTAAAGCCCTGTGGCGTGGCAAAGCGCATGTCATTGGTGTCGAGCGTATAAGGCACGATCAGATGCGGACCCTTTGGCCCCTTAACCCAATAAGGCAGTTCATCGGCATAGGAATCGGCTGAATAGAGGAAACCGCCTTCCTCCATCACCAGCTTCAGCGTGTTATCCGACGGCTTGCCCTGATAAATACCGAGTGGGCGAGAGCCGGTAATCTCCGTGTGCAGACGTACCGCTTCGCGAATATGTTCGCGTTCTATCTCTTCGGGTACATCCTTATATTCCCACCAGCGCAGGCCGTGGCTGGCAATTTCCCAGTCGGCTTCCTTCATGGCGCTGATGGCCTCGGGATTGCGCTCCATGGCAAGGGTCACGCCATAGACAGTCACTGGCATGTTGCGTCGCGTAAACGCGCGCCACAAACGCCAGAAGCCTGAGCGGGCGCCATATTCGTAAATGGACTCCATATTGAGGTTGCGCTGGCCGTTCCATGCCTGCGCGCCGACGATTTCCGAAAGCAGGCATTCGGACGCCGGATCGCCATCGAGGATGCAGCTTTCGCCGCCTTCCTCATAATTGACGACAAACTGCACCGCTATATTGGCCCCACCCGGCCATTGTGGGTCTGGAGTGTTGCGGCCATAGCCAACCAGATTGCGCGGATAACTCATATGGAATTCCCTCGGTTTTTGTCTGTTTTGCCTATGATAATAAAGATTTACGCGGACCATTCCCCCTCAAAATTTTGAAAGACATCCAACGATTATCATCTTTCCCAAGACAGGACTTAGGTAAATACTCACAATCGGGAACAAGTGTGGTTCGCAATGGCTTGAATGTCGCGCGAAATAAACCACATAAAAACAAGTGCTTGCAATGGTTCTAACGGTGATGCCGGAAGAATCGTGCAGGCGGCAGGAGTACAAATGGGAAGCCAAGCAAGCGGTCAGGGCCGGTTAACGACGCATGTCCTTGATACGGTCAGTGGTAAACCAGCCGCAAATCTGCGCATCGAATTACGCCGCATCGAGAATCAGCAGGCAGAGATTCTGCGCGAAATCCGCACCAATGCTGATGGTCGCTGTGATGCGCCGCTGCTTGCGGGCGATGCGCTACATTCTGGTTCATATGAGCTGCTTTTCCATGTCGGCGAATATTTCGGCAAAAGCGATGATGCGATCCCGTTTCTGGATGTGGTGCCGCTACGCTTTGGTGTTTCCGACGAAAAGGCGCATTATCATGTGCCGCTTCTGGTTTCGCCATTTTCCTATTCAACCTATCGCGGGAGCTGAGCGATATGGGTCAAGCAGTCAGACATAATATCCGCTTTCTGCTGAACGGCGAGACAGTTGAGCTCGACCGCGTTTCGCCGACAGAAACCTTGCTCGATTATCTGCGTCTTTCCTGCAAACTGCGCGGCAGCAAGGAAGGCTGCGGCGAGGGCGATTGTGGTGCTTGCACGGTGCTGGTCGGCAAGATCGTTGGTGACGAACTCGTCTATGAAAGCGTGAATGCCTGCATCCGCTTCGTGGGCTCGCTGGACAGTTGTCATGTCGTCACCATCGAGCATTTGCGCGGCTGCGACGGTGGTTTGCATCCGGTGCAGAAGGCGATGATCGATTTTCACGGCTCGCAATGCGGCTTCTGCACGCCGGGCTTCGTCATGTCGCTTTATGGTCTGTGGATGCGCAATCCAAAGCCTGCGGATGCTCACATTGAAAAGGCGCTGCAAGGCAATCTTTGCCGTTGCACCGGCTACGAAGCGATCATGCGTGCAGCGCGTGTGATTTCTGACTACGGCACTTTGATGGACGATCCGCTTGCTGTTGAACGTGCGCATGTCATTAGCCAGTTGACGGAATTGCGTGATGGCGCGCGGGTTGAAGTGGGTAGTGGTAAAGATCGTCTGGTCGTGCCTGCCGATATTGATGATTTTGCCACTGTTTATGCAGCCGAAGCCAAGGCAACAATCGTTGCCGGTTCAACTGATGTCGGCCTTTGGGTTACCAAGATGATGCGCGATATTTCGCCGGTGATCTTTATTGGGCATCTCAATGAACTGCGCACAATGAGCGAAGAAGATGGCGTCATCACCATTGGTGCAGGCGTCACCTATACGGAAGCCTTTTCGTTTTTGGCAAAGCGTATTCCAGCGCTGGGAAGCCTCATCAACCGCATTGGTGGTGAACAAGTACGCAATATGGGCACCATCGGCGGCAACATCGCCAATGGTTCGCCGATTGGCGACACGCCGCCGCCATTGATCGCGCTTGATGCAAAGCTCACGCTCCGCAAGGGAACAGAACGCCGCACCATTCCTCTGCAAGAGTTCTTCATCGCCTATGGCAAGCAGGATCGTCAGCACGGCGAGTTTGTGGAAGCCGTGCATGTGCCAGTGCCGCTTGAAGGCAGTCAGTTTGCCATTCACAAGATTTCCAAACGGTTTGAAGAGGATATCACAGCAACGCTCGGTGCCTTCCATCTGACGCTTGATATGCAAGGCAAAGTCGCATCCATCCGTATTGCCTATGGCGGTATGGCTGCAACGCCCAAGCGGGCATCCAATGTGGAAGCAGCGCTGACGGGTAAACTATGGAATGAGGAAAACGTTGAAGCCGCACTCGAAGCCTATGGTCTCGACTATCAGCCTCTAAGCGATATGCGCGCGACAGCCGATTATCGTTTGCTGGTTGCGAAGAATTTGCTCCGCCGCTTCTATGCTGAAACGCAAGGTGAGAGCGAACCTTTGCGTAAGCCAAACGTTGAAGCTGCATAAGGAGGGTGACATGAACAAGCATCCTGCAAACGCAATCAAAGCCGCCCGCATTAAAGGTGGCGTCGCTACCGATCAGCGTCATGATTCAGCGCACAAGCATGTGACAGGCGAAGCGGTCTATATCGACGATATTCCGGAACCTGAAGGCACGCTGCATATCGGCGTCGGCTTCTCGACGGTCGCCCATGCCAAGATCAATGCTACGGACCTGTCTGCCGTGCGCGCTGCTCCCGGTGTCGTTGATGTGCTGACTTATAAAGATGTACCGGGCGAAAACGACGTCTCGCCATCGGGGATGCACGACGATCCGATCTTCGCGGTTGATAATGTTCAGTTCCACGGTCAGCCGATTTTTGCGGTTGTTGCCCGCACGCGTGATCAGGCGCGCCGCGCAGCCCGTCTTGCCAAGGTCGAATATGAAGAAATGCCGGGCCTGTTCTCGATTTCCGGTCTCGATGGTTACAAGGACAAGCTGGTTTTTACCCCGCTGACGCTCAATCGTGGTGATGCTCGCAAAGCCATTGATGACGCACCGCGCAAGGTCAAAGCGCGTATGAAAGTCGGTGGGCAGGATCACTTCTACCTTGAAGGGCAGGCCTCGCTCGCAATCCCTGGCGAAGATGACGATGTGACCATCTATTGCTCCACACAAGGCCCAAGCGAAACCCAGCATCTGGTCGCCCATGCGCTGGGTGTGCCGAGCCATTCGGTGACGGTTGAAGTGCGCCGTATGGGTGGCGGTTTCGGTGGTAAGGAAACACAGGCCAATCAATGGGCAGCGATTGCTGCTATCGCAGCCAAGAAGCACAAGCGCGCCGTTAAAGTTCGTCTTGATCGTGATGAGGATATGACCTCAACCGGCAAGCGGCATGATTTCATGATCGATTATGAAGTCGGTTTCGACGATGAGGGCAATATCCTCGGTGTCGATTATATGTTCGCGCTGAATGCGGGTTTCTCTGCCGACCTGTCCGGTCCGGTGGGCGACCGCGCGCTGTTTCATTGCGACAATGCCTATTTCTTCCCTGCCGTTCATGCGCAGTCGGCGCCGCTTTATACCAATACCGTTTCCAACACGGCATTTCGTGGTTTCGGCGGTCCGCAGGGCATGGTGGGGGCCGAGCGCGTGATTGAGGAAGTGGCTTTTGCTGTTGGCAAAGACCCGCTCGAAATTCGCAAGCTCAATTTCTACGATGCCATGGGCACCGAAGGTGGCACGCGCAATGTCACGCCCTATCACCAAAAGGTGGAAGATTGCATCATCCAGCGTATCGTTTCCGAACTTGAGGAAAGCGCTGATTACGCGAAGCGCCGCGAGGCAATCCGTGAATTCAACGCCAAAAGCCGCTATGTCAAACGCGGCATGTCACTGACGCCAGTGAAATTCGGCATCTCTTTCACCAAGACGGAATCCAATCAGGCTGGCGCGCTGGTGCATGTCTATAATGACGGCTCGGTGCATATGAACCATGGCGGCACGGAGATGGGGCAGGGGCTTCATCTGAAAGTGGCGCAGGTTGTGGCCGAAGAGTTTCAGATTGATCTTGATCGGGTAAAGATTACCGCAACAACGACCGCGAAAGTGCCAAACACAGCGCCTACGGCGGCATCGTCCGGTGCTGATTTGAATGGTATGGCCGCACAGGATGCGGCGCGTCAGATCAAGAAGCGCCTTCTTCATTTTGCAGCCCAGCAATATCAGGTGCCGGAAGATCAAGTCGTGTTTCTCCCGAACCGTATTCGGGTGGGCAATCAGGAGATCAGCTTCAACGATCTGGTGAAGCAGGCCTATATCGGGCGCGTGCAACTTTCAGCATCGGGTCATTACAAGACACCGAAAATCCACTGGGATCGCGCCAAGGGTAAAGGCCACGCCTTCTATTATTACGCCTATGGCGCGGCTTGCTCGGAAGTTTCCGTTGATACGCTGACCGGTGAATATGTGGTGGAACGCACCGATATTCTTCATGATACCGGGCGGTCGCTCAACCGCGTCATCGATCTTGGCCAGATTGAAGGCGGCTTCGTGCAGGGCATGGGCTGGCTGACTACGGAAGAGCTTGTCTGGGACGACAAAGGCCGACTGCGTACACATGCACCGTCAACCTACAAGATCCCGCTTGCATCAGATCGTCCGAAGATTTTCAATGTGGCGCTGACCGACTGGTCTGAAGCTTACGAGCCAACGATCCACCGCTCCAAGGCCGTAGGTGAACCGCCGCTGCCGCATGGCATGTCTGTGCTTTATGCGCTGTCGGACGCGGTTGCCAGTGTTGCCGATCACAAAATCAGTCCGCGCCTTGATGCGCCAGCAACGCCCGAGCGCGTGCTGATGGCTATCGAGCGGTTACGAAGTCAGAAAGGCTGATGCGATGCTGGGCAGGCGGGACGACATAAGGGCGTTTCTCAATAAACGGCCCGACAGTGTTCTGATCGAAGTCACTGATGTGAAAGGTTCTGCACCGCGCGATGCAGGTGCCTGGATGCTTGTCGCACGAGACATGATTTTCCGCACTATCGGCGGTGGCCAGCTCGAATATATGGCGATTGACCATGCCCGCAAAATCCTGGCTGGCGGTAGAGATTCCCCGATGGATGTCCCACTTGGCCCGGAAATTGGCCAATGCTGCGGTGGCCGCGTGGGCTTAAGCTTCCGGCGGGTTAACCGAGGATTGGCTGAGGACCTTGTTGCCAAAGTTGATGCCGAAATCGCCACCCGCCCGCATATCTATGTTTTTGGTGCTGGCCATGTGGGCGATGCTTTGGCCTATTCGCTATCGCTGACACCTGTACGGGTTATTCTGGTGGATACGCGTGAAGCGGAGCTTATGGCAGTGGATGCTCCAGGCGTCGAAACCTGTCTTGCTGCTATGCCTGAACAGGTAGTGCGCTCGGCACCGCCCGGCAGCGCCTTCATCGTGCTGACCCATGACCATGCGCTTGATTTCCTGATCGTGGCAGAGGCTTTACAGCGCGACGATGCTCTCTATATCGGCATGATCGGCTCGAAGTCCAAAAAAGCCACTTTCAAAAATTGGTTGAAACGCGAAATCGGTAGCGATGATTTATTTGAAAATCTCGTCTGTCCGGTTGGTGGCTCAGTCGTGAAAGACAAGCGCCCGGAAGTCATTGCCGCATTGGCTGCGGCAGAAGTTTTAACCGCTGTGCTCGTTTCCAGTAAAGTTTTACAGCCCGCCTAATTCAATTGATCAGGCGGGCGTTATTTACAGTATTTCCAGCAAAAGTGCGAAGCGGTTGTGTGTTGGATAATGCGATAAAAGCAAAGAGTAGAGCGACCTTTGTGCGCCCAAAAGGGCGCACGGCGCTTTAAGCCAGTGCTTCGCGGATCAAGCGCTGGCAGCGTTCCGTCATGAAATCGATAATCAGGCGGACCTTCGGGTCCTGAAATCGCTTGTGCGGATAGATCGCAGCAAGCTGGATCGACGCTGGCGGTGTGCTCTCAAGAATTGGCACGAGCCTCCCATCGCGGATATATTCCTTCACCTCAAACAGCGGTTTGTTGATGATTCCGCGTCCACCAAGCGCCCATTGCGTCAATACGTCGCCATCATCGGAGTCATAAGGACCAGTGACTTCGAACTTACGCAGACCTTCCGGCGTTTGCAGCGACCAGTAAAACTCTTTGGAGCCGGGAAACCGCAGCAGAAGGCAATCATATTTGTCGCCCAAAAGCTCTTCCGGCGACTGTGGCGTGCCATGCTTTTCCAGATATTCAGGTGCAGCACAGATCACACGTTCGCAGTTAAGAATACCGCGCATCCGCAAGTTGGAATTTTCCAGAACGCCTAATTTGAAAGCAACATCAACGCTTTCGCTCATGATATCGATCTCATGGTCAGATAGTCGCAGGCGCACTTCGATGTCCGGATATTTGTCGTGAAACTCCGGAATTCCCGATGCGATAAGCCTCCGACCCAGTCCCAGAGGTGCTGTAATGCGAATCGAACCTTTGGGATTCTTGGCAAGTTCGGCGACGGCTGCTTCGGCTTCATCCACTGCTTCGAGGATCTTTAAAGCACCATCATAAAATATGCGGCCATGCTCGGTTGGCGTCAGTTTGCGTGTCGTTCTGTTGAAGAGACGCACACCAAGATGCTTCTCCAACTCCTTGATTCGATTACTTGCAACAGCTGGCGAAGCGCGCTGGTCACGGCCTGCTGCTGACAAATTCCCCAATTCGACAACGCGCACAAAAACGCGCAGATTATCAAGATAAGACATGCGTCCCCTCCACGATTGTCTAGATTTTTTTGAAAGTGATGGTCGTGTTGTGACGTTCCCATTGGTGCAAAGCTTTGGCACATAATAAAGTAACGAACAATGGGGCCGCCGCATTGGGCCAAAAATCAATAATGGATTTTTGGAAAACATGATGCGGCAACAAAACAAGACAGAGTGTCCTTTATGCGTCCTTCTGGACGCGACGCGCTCTGAGAATGGGAGTACCGGATGTATGATCTTGCCGTGGCCTGGGACTGGCTGGGCTTCGCAGTGCGGTGGCTACACGTCATCACCGCGATTGCGTGGATCGGCTCGTCTTTCTATTTCATCGCGCTGGACTTAGGACTTCGCCAGCGTCCGGGCTTGCCCGTCGGCGCTTATGGCGAAGAATGGCAGGTCCATGGTGGTGGCTTCTATCATATCCAGAAATATCTGGTTGCCCCCGCCGAGATGCCAGAGCATCTGACATGGTTCAAATGGGAATCCTACGCCACATGGCTGTCGGGCTTCACTTTGCTCTGCATCGTCTATTATGCGGGCGCCGATCTCTATCTGGTTGATCCGAATGTGCTCGATGTATCGGCGCCGACGGCAATCGCTATTTCGATCGCTTCGCTGGCGTTTGGCTGGATCGCCTATAACACCATCTGCAAGCTGATGCTCGGCAAGAGCGATACGCTTCTGATGGTCATTCTCTACTGCATTCTGGTGGTGATGGCCTGGGGCTATACGCATCTGTTTACGGGTCGTGCAGCTTTCCTGCATCTGGGAGCTTTTACCGCGACAATCATGTCTGCCAACGTGTTCATGGTCATCATTCCGAACCAGAAAATCGTGGTGGCCGATCTGATTGCCGGTCGCAAGCCAGATCCGAAATACGGCAAGATCGCCAAGCAGCGCTCGACGCATAACAACTATCTGACGCTGCCGGTTCTGTTCTTGATGCTGTCGAACCACTATCCGCTGGCCTTCGGAACCGAATTCAACTGGATCATCGCATCGCTGGTGTTCCTGATGGGTGTCACGATCCGCCACTGGTTCAACACCCAGCACGCTCGCAAGGGTAGCCCGACCTGGACATGGCTGGTGACGGTTATCCTGTTCATTATCATCATGTGGCTGTCGACCGTGCCGAAAATTCTGACCGGAGAGCCGGAAGAACAAAAGGTTTCATCGCTACAGCAGACTTTCATCTCGGACCCGCACTTTGAAAAAGTGCGGGATACTGTTCTGGGACGTTGTGCGATGTGCCACGCCAAAGAGCCAGGTTGGGAAGGCATCATCGTGCCGCCAAAAGGTGTGGTTCTTGAAACAGATAAAGATATCGCGGCCCATGCGCGCGAAATCTATTTGCAGGCTGGACGTTCCCATGCCATGCCGCCTGCCAACGTCACCGGGGTAAGTAATGAGGAGCGCAAGCTGCTCGCTTCCTGGTATGAATCCGCGACTTCTGGAGCAAAATAACAATGACCAAACTTCTCATCCGTGGCCGCGTGCTGACTTTTCGTGAAGAACCGCAGAGTCTGGATGATGCTCAATCCTATCGATATATCGAAGACGGTGCCGTGCTTGTCGAAAATGGCCGCATTGCGCGCCTGGGCGACTATGCCGATGTCAGCGCTGAAGCAGGCCATGACGTGCAAGTTGCCGACCATCGCCCGCATCTTATTCTGCCGGGTTTCATCGATACTCACATCCATTATCCGCAGACGCAGGTTGTCGCGTCCTATGCGGCCAATCTCCTTGAATGGCTCAACACCTATACATTCGTGGCAGAGCAGAAATTCGCCGATGAGCAGCACGCGGAATTTATCGCTGAGCGCTTTCTGGACGAATTGATCCGCCATGGCACTACCACCGCCGTCGCTTATTGCTCGGTACACCCGCAGAGCGTCGATGCCTATTTCCGCGCGTCGCAGCATCGCAATATGCGTATGCTTGGCGGTAAGGTGATGATGGATCGCAATGCGCCGCCAGCACTCTGTGATACAGCTCAATCGGGATATGATGATAGCAAGCAGCTGATCGCCCGCTGGCATGGCAAAGATCGACTTGATTATGTGATCACGCCGCGTTTTGCGATCACATCAACGCCTGAGCAGCTGGAAGCCAGTCAGGTTCTGGCACGCGAGCATCCTGAATGCTTCATCCAGACACATCTTTCGGAAAATCACGAAGAGATTGAGTTCACAAAATCGCTTTACCCGGATGCGCCTGATTATCTCGGCATTTATGAGCATTATGGTTTGTTGGGTAGCAAGACCTTGCTTGGCCATTCCATCCATCTAGAAGAGCGCGAAGTGAAGGTGATGGCAGAGACCGGCTCGATTGCCGTCTTCTGCCCGACCTCAAACCTGTTTCTGGGTTCTGGCCTGTTCGACCGTGATCGCCTTAAAGCATCGGGCGTACGTATGTCTGTTGCCACTGATGTCGGCGGCGGCACCAGCTTCTCGATGCTGCGCACGATGGATGAGGGCTACAAGGTACTGCAATTGCGTGGAAGCCGCCTCAACCCTTTCCAGTCATTCTACATGATGACACTCGGCAACGCCCGCGCGCTGTCGATGGAAGACAAGATCGGCACGCTCGACGAGGGCACAGAAGCCGATATTGTGGTGCTGGATTCAGCTGCCACATCGCCGATGCGGCTGCGCATGGCCGCAGGCGCCACGCTCGAGCAGGAGTTATTCCTGTTGCAAACGGTTGGCGATGATCGCGCGATTGTCGAAACCTATGTGGCAGGCAAGCCGTTGAAGGCTGAGCTTTCTTAAAGAATCTCAGGAGGAGGGAGAGGGAGGGCCCGCGGCGGAGAAATCTGCTGCGGGTTCTTCTGCTTTTACAACTCTTCCGGTCGCTTGCCACCCATGGTGCGGGTCAGCTCATCGGCTGTCGAGCGGATCAGTGGACCGAGTTCGTCAAGCTTTTGTCGGGGCAGGCGCACCGCAGGTCCGGAGACAGAAATGCCAGCAATCGCTTCGCCATATTCGTTGAAAATGGGCGCCGCGATGCAGCACATGCCGAGCGTATGTTCTTCGTCGTCAATCGACCAGCCGCGCGTGCGGGTTGCCTGAATGTCTTTCAGCAATGCCGGTAAGGTGTCGAGTGTGCGCTGCGTGAAATGTTCAAGCGTTCTGCCAGAGAGCGTGCGCGCGATTTCCGTGTCCGACCATGTGGACAAAACTGCCTTGCCGATACCCGAGGCGTGGATTGGACCGCGACGACCCGGGCGGAAGAAGGCGCGCATCGGCGCATGGCTTTCAATCTGCGAAATGAACACGACGTCACCGCCGTCCTCAATGCCGATATTCGCGGTTTCGCCGCTCGTTTCCATCAATGATTTAAGATAAGGCCGCGCCAGCGTGCCGAGCTTTCGGAAGCGGCGAAAAGCGTTGCCAATCTCGAAAGCCTTGACGCCAATGGTCCAGTCACCGGTTTCCACATCATGCGAAACCATGCCGTGATTGGCGAGCGATGAGAGAAGCCGATGAACGGTCGAAGGAGCCATGCCACTGGCATCGGCGAGGTCGGTTAATGTCGAGCCGTCATTCTCGGCAATGAGCGCCAGAAGCCTGAGACTGCGATCTAAAACCTGAACGGATGAGGGCACGGCATTCTCCGCTGCCTTGCGGCCACGCTTTGCTTTTGCCTGTTCCATATGCCGCCTCCGATTCCCTGTTCTTTCATCACTACCCCATGATCGTAATCTCGGGAAGTGCGCGGCGATTATCTCCATTCCGTTGAAAATCTTTATTTCCATATAATGGTATGAATTTCCATTTTTATAGAATAACTTTTAATTATGGATTAGCTTTCCGCTGGAGGAGATTAACATGGCCAGAATGCGTGCAGTCGATGCAGCCGTACTTGTGCTGGAAAAAGAAGGGATCAATTGCGCATTCGGTGTGCCGGGCGCTGCGATCAACCCATTTTATTCGGCCATGAAGGCACGGGGTTCCATCCGTCACATTCTTGCGCGACACGTTGAAGGCGCTTCGCACATGGCGGAAGGCTACACCCGCGCAAAGCATGGCAATATAGGCCTGTGCATCGGAACGTCCGGCCCGGCTGGTACAGACATGATTACCGGCCTTTATTCGGCCTCTGCCGATTCAATTCCAATCCTCTGCGTTACAGGCCAAGCCCCCCGCGCGCGTCTCGACAAAGAGGATTTTCAGGCAGTCGATATTGCCAAGATCGCGGCCCCCGTTACCAAATGGGCGGTCACGGTTATGGAGCCAGCACTGGTGCCTTTTGTTTTCCAGAAGGCTTTTCATATCATGAAGTCGGGTCGTCCCGGCCCGGTGCTGATCGATCTGCCGATCGATGTCCAGCTCGCCGAAATCGAGTTTGACATCGATACCTATCAGCCGATGGAAGCATATAAGCCCTCAGCCACCCGCGCACAGGCCGAAAAGGCCATCGCGATGTTGAACGACGCGGAACATCCGTTAATCGTTGCAGGCGGCGGCATCATCAACGCCGATGCTTCCGATCTTCTGGTTGAATTTGCTGAAATCACCGGCATTCCGGTTATCCCGACCCTGATGGGCTGGGGCGTCATCCCTGATGACCACCGCCTGATGGCGGGCATGTGCGGCCTTCAAACCTCGCATCGTTATGGCAATGCAACGCTACTGGCCTCCGACATGGTGATCGGCATCGGAAACCGCTGGGCAAACCGTCATACCGGCAATGTCGATACCTATAAAAAGGATCGCAAATTTATCCATGTCGATATCGAACCAACCCAGATCGGCCGCGTTTTCGCACCGGATTTCGGGATTGTTTCGGATGCTGGCAAAGCCCTGAAACTGCTGCTGGATGTCGCCACCGAATGGAAGTCCGCAGGCAAACTGCGTGACTGGTCAGGCTGGGCGCAGGAATGTGGTGAGCGCAAGAAAACCATGTTGCGCAAGACGCATTTCGATCAGACGCCACTAAAGCCGCAGCGTGTTTATGAGGAAATGAACAAGGCATTTGGCCGCGACACTTGTTATGTCACGACCATTGGTCTGAGCCAGATTGCCGGCGCGCAGTTCCTGCATGTTTATCGCCCACGCAACTGGATCAATTGTGGTCAGGCAGGCCCCTTGGGCTGGACATTGCCAGCAGCACTCGGGGTTCGCGCGGCCGACCCTGATCGTCCGATTGTTGCACTATCCGGCGATTATGATTTCCAGTTCATGATTGAGGAACTGGCGGTCGGCGCACAGCACAAGCTGCCTTACATTCATGTCGTCGTGAACAATTCCTATCTCGGCCTGATCCGTCAGGCGCAGCGCGGCTTTAATATGGATTTCGAGGTCAGTCTTGCCTTCGATAACATCAATGCATCGGGTGATGCGGAAAAGGGTTACGGCGTCGATCATGTAGCGGTTGCCGAAGGCCTCGGCTGTAAGGCGATCCGCGTTCGAAGCCCGAACCAGTTCGCGGAAGGGTTCGAACAGGCAAAGGCGCTGATGGAAGAGCATCAGGTGCCGGTCGTTCTCGAGTTCATCCTTGAGCGTGTCACCAATATTTCCATGGGCGCCGATATCGATCAGGTGGTCGAGTTCGAAGAACTGGCCGAGCGTGGCGAAGATGCGCCAACGGCGATTGCCATGCTGCTGGATTAAAAATGAGCAATTGCAGGAAAACTGTGAAGCGGTTTTCCGTTTGCAATTGCGTAGAAAAATAGAGGAGGCGGAAATGCCAAGATTTGCAGCCAATCTCACCATGCTTTTCAACGAAGTGCCGTTTATGGATCGCTTCGCTCTGGCCGCCAAAGCCGGTTTCACAGGGGTGGAATATCTCTTCCCCTATGACTTCAATCGCCATGAGCTGAAAGCCGCACTCGCCAAGCACAATCTGGCACAGGTGTTGCACAATCTGCCTGCGGGCAACTGGGGTGGGGGCGAGCGCGGTATCGCGGTTCTGCCGGATCGTATCGATGAATTCCGCCGCGGCGTCGCCGACGCGATTGACTATGCGACAGCGCTTAACTGTTCGCAGGTCAATTGCCTTGCAGGCATTGCCCCTCAAGGCGTTGACCCGGATGTGTTACGCGCAACCTTCGTCAGCAATCTCAGGCTTGCTGCAAAGGAACTTGGCAAGCACGGCATTCGCCTGCTGATCGAGCCGATCAATCACTATGATATTCCGGGCTTTTATCTCAATACGGTCGAACAGGCGGTGTCGATCATCGATGAGGTGGGCAGCAACAATCTGTTCATTCAATATGATCTTTATCACCAGCAGCGCACGCGTGGCGAACTGATTGCCACTTATGAACGCTACAAGCCGCTGATTGCCCACGTTCAGCTAGCCGATAATCCGGGCCGCAACGAACCGGGCACCGGCGAAATCAACTATCCATATGTGTTCGAAGCGTTGAAAAATGCTGGCTACAAGGGCTGGATCGGTTGCGAATATAAGCCAAAGACAACCACCGAGGAAGGACTTGGCTGGTTCAAACAGGATGAAGCCGAACGGCTTACCGCATAGGGGGAACGGTTATGACAAATATAGGTTTTATCGGGCTTGGCATCATGGGCAAGCCAATGGCGCAGCATTTGCAAAATGCAGGCCATCAGCTCTTTACTTCAAAGCACACACAACCGCCGCACAAGGATTTGCTCGATGCAGGGCTGAGCGTTCTTGAAACGCCAAAGGCAGTCGCAGCCGAATGCGAGACAATCATTCTCATGTTGCCGGATACGCCACAGGTAGCGGACGTTCTGTTTAGCGAAAATGGCGTTGCCGAAGGTTTGGGCAAAGGCAAGACGCTGATCGATATGAGTTCGATTTCGCCGATTGAAACCAAGGAGTTTGCAAAGAAAGTCCGCGCAACCGGTGCCGAATATATCGATGCGCCAGTATCGGGCGGCGAGGTTGGCGCGAAGAATGCCAGCCTTTCCATCATGGCAGGCGGTGCGCAGGATGCTTTTGACAAGGCGCTGCCACTGTTGAAACTCATGGGCAAAAACATCACGCTTGTTGGTGATTGCGGCGACGGCCAGACAACCAAGGTCGCCAATCAGATTATTGTCGCGCTGAATATTGAAGCCGTAGCCGAAGCGCTGGTCTTCGCGTCCAAAGCGGGGGCTGATCCAGCCAAGGTGCGAGAGGCACTGATGGGTGGGTTCGCGTCATCGCGCATTCTGGAGGTGCATGGCGAACGCATGATCAAGCGCACATTCGATCCGGGTTTCCGAATTTCGCTGCACCAGAAGGATTTGAACCTTGCATTGCAGGGCGCAAAGGCTCTCGGCGTTTCGCTTCCTAACACCGCAACCGCTCAGGAATTGTTCAATTCCTGTGCAGCACATGGCGATGATGGTCTCGATCATTCGGGACTGGTGCGCGCGCTGGAGCGCATGGCGAACCATGATGTTGCCTAGTCCCCAAGTTTGATTTCTCTGGAGGGGAGAGGGTGGAGCTGGTTATCTGGAGGGAGATGGCCGGCTCCATTGCTTTTATATGCGCAGCACGAAATAGTGCTGCTTATCGCTTTCTTACGCGCATCTTATCCGAAAACCGTTTCACACTTTTCGGGATGCGCTCTAAAAACAATAATCAATGTCGGGAATCTCATGACTGCTATCACCGATCCGAAGAAGTTTCTGACCAGTCTGTTCGATGCAGCGGTTGCGGCTGCTGATCCCGAACTGGTTATCCGCGCCAATCTGCCTGCCAAGCCCAAGGGCCGGACGATTGTGATTGGTGCAGGCAAAGGGTCGGCACAGATGGCAGCCGCTTTCGAACGCGCATGGGCAGAGCGGCATGAGGGCGAGGACGCACCAATCGAAGGCATTGTCGTCACGCGCTATGGCTATGGCGCACCTTGCAAAACTATCGAGATCATTGAAGCATCGCACCCGGTTCCGGATGATGCCGGGCTTGCGGCCTCAAAACGGCTGTTCGATGCTGTGTCCAACCTCACCGAAGATGATCTTGTTGTGGCGCTTATTTCTGGTGGTGGTTCTGCTTTGCTGCCATCGCCGCCTGAAGGTCTGACGCTCGCCGACGAAATTGCGGTCAACAAAGCTTTGCTTGCTTCTGGTGCGCCAATTTCGGCCATGAATGCGGTGCGAAAACATCTGTCGACCATTAAAGGCGGGAGGCTGGCAGCGCACGCACATCCGGCAAAAGTCTTCTCGCTGGTGGTTTCCGATATTCCCGGCGACAATCCTGCCTTTGTCGCTTCCGGTCCGACCGTGCCTGATGCAACGTCTCGCGATGACGCGCTGAAAATTATCGAACGTTACAAGCTTGAACTTCCCGATGCCGTGCTCGCGCATATCAAAAGCGAGAAGGCTCATGCACCGAAGCCCGACGACAAGATCTTTGCCGATAACGAAGTGCGGGTGATTGCGTCCGCTGCTGTTTCGCTGGAAGCAGCCGTCAAAGAAGCCGAGCGTCATGGGGTCGAGGCGGTAATCCTGTCCGATTCAATGGAAGGTGAAGCACGCGAAGTAGCGCATGTTCATGCAGCGATCGCGCGTGAAGTGGCGGATCGTGATCGCCCGTTCAAAAAACCGATTGTGCTGCTTTCCGGTGGCGAGACTACTGTGACCATCCGCGCCAAAGGCGGCAAGGGTGGCCGCAACAGCGAGTTTCTGCTGTCCTTTGCGCTTGATATTGATGGCTATGCAAATATTTACGCACTGGCGGCTGATACGGATGGCATCGATGGTTCGGAAGACAATGCAGGCGCGTTTGCAGATGGCACGACCGTTTCGCGGCTGCAAAAGGCTGGTGAAGATGGCGCGGCGCGGCTTAACGCCAATGATGCATGGAGCGCATTTGATGCAATCGGCGATCTGTTCATGCCGGGGCCAACCGGCACCAATGTCAACGATCTCAGAGCTATTTTGATAACGGGCTAGCGCTCAAGCAAAGGGGAAGGGGTGTTAAGTTATAACGACTCATAATCCGCAATCGCGATTCTGTTATAACGATTCATCCTTCTTTGCGGGAAAGCGGTCGTCATCGATCAGAATGCGGTTGGCGGCGCCGTCGAGGTCGTCATACTGACCATTTTTCAGCGACCATAGAAAGCCTGCGAGGCCTAGAACACCCAGGCCAAGCGCAATAGGAATCAGGAAAAGCAGTCCGCTCATTTGTGCGCTTCCTTGAGAACAACAGCAGGTGCGACAGTGGTTTGCGCCTGCTGTTTTTGTTTTCCTGCCCTTAGCCGCATGGCGTTGCTGACAACCACAATAGAGGATAGCGACATCGAAAGTGCAGCCACCAATGGTGTCACATAACCAAAAATCGCAATCGGCACCGCAATGATATTATAGCCGATGGAAAGCGCAAAGTTCTGGCTGATTAACCGGCCTGCTTCTTTTGACACGGCAAAAGCCAGCGGCACGGCAGCGAGGCTTTCGCGCAGGAATACGAAATCGGCAGCGTTACGGCCAATATCGGCAGCGGTTGCCGGCGCCATGGAAACATGGGCCGCAACAAGGGCAGGCGCATCGTTCAAGCCGTCGCCGACCATCAGTACTTTACGACCATTGCTGGTCAGTTCCTGCACAAGCTGTGACTTGTCTGCAGGCAGAACTTCGCCGCGATAAGTATCGACACCAAGATAACCGGCAAGCTTTTGCACGGCGGGCTGTTTATCGCCGGAAATGATTTCCAGCTTCAAGCCATTGCGTTTCAGCGCACCGATGGCGCTCGCTGCATCTTCGCGCGGCTGATCTTCAAAGCGGAAAGTTTGAACCAGCTTGCCATCGATGGAGAGGCAGGTTTCAGGACCATCGGAAGCAGCCGCATTCGCATCGCTGTCCGCCCATTCGCGCTTGCCAAGCCGATAGATCGTGCCGTTCAGCTCGGCTTCAATGCCAGCGCCCGGAATTTCCTCAATTCGGGTGAAGGCAGTCATTGGCTTTGCGCCTGAAAACAGCGCAAGCGCCCGCGAAAGCGGATGGCGCGAATAAAGCGAAAGTTCGGACGCGATCTCGAGATTGTTCGGGTTTATCGCATCAAGATCGATCAGGCGGGGCTGACCAAGTGTCAGCGTGCCTGTCTTGTCGAATACGGCCGTGTCGATTTCGGCCATGCGTTCCATGGCAGAGCCGTCCTTGATCATGATGCCGTTTTCAAACAGGCGACGGGCTGCCACCACCTGAACGATTGGCACCGCAAGCGCCAATGCACAGGGGCAGGTGATGATGAGCGTGCAGATCGCAATATAGATCGAGCGATACCAGTCGCCGCCGGTATAGATCATCCAACCGACAAAGGCCGCAAAGGCAATCGTATGCACCATCGGCACATAGAGTTCGGATGCCCGGTCAGCGAGACGGCGATAAAAAGCGCGACCGCCTTCGGCAACGTCCATCAGACGCACCATTTCAGCAAGAAACGAATCCTTGGCTTCAGCGGTTGCGCGAATGACGAGCGGGGCGGAGAGGTTCATGGTTCCCGCACGAATATCCGAGCCGGGACCGACTGGAACCGCATCGCTTTCGCCTGATGCAATCGCGCAATCAAGCTCTGAACGACCGTCTTCGACTTTTGCGTCCACAGGCACACGTTCGCCTGCGGCAAGGATGATCCGCATTCCGGGACGGATTTCATTGACCGGCAGATAGTTGCGCTCGTCATTGTCGCCGATCACCACGGCACCACGCGGGCTTAATTGTGCCAAACCACGCACGGCGGAGCGTGCGCGTGCGCGCATCAGATAATCGAGCGTGCGGCCAATCAGCAGGAAGAACAACAGCGAGACAGAAGCGTCGAAATAGGCGTGCTGGCCATGGTTCATCGTCTCATAAACGCTCATGCCGAAGGCAAGCGAAATGGCGAGTGCAATCGGCACATCCATGTTCACGCGACGGGTGCGAAGCGCATTCCAGGCTGAAACATAGAAAATCCGGCCCGAGTAAATCAGGGTCGGCAGTGCGATCAGGCCGGAAATCCAGTGAAACATATCGCGGGTAGCAGCATCCGCACCCGACCAGACCGCAACCGACAACAGCATCACATTGCTCGACGCAAAGGCTGCAACACCAAGCGCGATCAACAGCCGCGTGAAGGTCGGATCTTTGTCCTGCACCATATCGAAAATATGCGCTTCATAACCGAGACGGCGCAGCGGATCGACAACATCAGGCGGTGTCTCTCCATCCTTCCAGCGGATGGTAACGCGACGTGCTGTCAGGTTGACGCGGACATAGGCAACACCGCTGATTTTGCCGAGCGCATCTTCGATTGTCTTGATGCAAAGCCCACAATGAACACCGGGAACCGAGAGATCAAGCTGGCGCTGGCCGTCACCGAGCGCACGACTTGCGACCTGCATTTCATCTGGCGAAATGGCCTGAATGACGGTGGCGATCTGTGCATTTTCTACGCAGCAACTCATAAGATCCTCCCGTCCTTCACCAGAACACGGATGATGTGGCGATAAGGGTCGTCGAGGCCGTAATCTTTACTGGCATCAGCATTGACTTCCATGATCCACGCGCCTTCGCCAAGCTCAAGCGGTGCTGTCAGAACACCTTCTTCCGCAACAGTGAGCGAGACTTTGGTGTCATGCACGTCGCCAACCGGTCGTTTGAAGTCGACGGTGCCGCCGGTCAAAGTAACGGCCTTGCCTTCACGGTCGGTCAGGCGCCATGTAAATACACCTTCTGCGAAGGTCGGCTGTGACTGCCATTGAAGCGCCGCCTGTTCTTTGCCGGTCTCGGCTTTGTCGTTGAACTCCTGACTTGCGACATAGGTGTTCTTGACAACAAGTCCGCTCCAGCTGCTGACGGCCTTGTAAGCCATCGTGACGTTGACGGCGATAATGACGCCGAAGAATGCAACCATGATGCCCAGCATGTGCCATCCGGTGAATGCGCCTGAAGTCTTCGTTTTCACTGACATTATCTGCCCTCCGGAGCCATGAAGGTTGCTTTGTAGCGCGCGTGTTCTGCGCCGTCCGCATCACGCACTTCGATTTCGTAATCCTTGCGGTTCTCGGTGATTGCGCTATGCGGCATGGTCACGAAAACGCGCAGAGTTTTCAGGCGATCCGGTTCGACCGGAATATCGTAATTGCCATCGGCATCGGGTGTCTCGTCCTGAACCGTAATTTCCGCCCCCGGCAAACCTTCGATCGAAAGCCGGAAAGTACGCGGAACCGGGATCATGTTAAGCAGCTTGACCGTATAACCGTTACGGATCGAACCATCGGACAACAACACATATTGCGGCGTCCGGTCGTGCAGCACATTGATGCCGATCCGCTGACGCATGGAAAGCGAGATCACCAGCGTCAGGCCGATCAGCGCCCAGACGATGAAGTAGAAAATACTGCGCGGGCGCAGCACTTTCTTCCAGGAAAGCTCCTGAACCTTATCCGAGAACGTATTCGGTGCTTTGTAGACGCGGGCAGGGTCAATTGTTGCAGTGCCATCATTGGTGGCAAGCGCCATATTGAAATTGTAATCGGCAAGCGTCGCATAGGAGATGAGGCCGCGTTCCTTGCCAACCTTGTCCATCACGCTGTCGCAGGCATCGATGCAAAGCGCACAGGTGATGCATTCGAGCTGCTGCCCGTCGCGAATATCGATACCCATCGGGCAGGCGGCAACGCAGGCGTTGCAATCCACGCAATCGCCCACGGTTTCGCCCGCGGCAATTGCCTTTTTGGAATGGCGTGAACGCGGTTCGCCGCGCCAGTCATTATAGGTGACGGTGAGCGAATTCTCATCGAGCATTGCTGCCTGAATACGTGGCCAGGGGCACATATAGGTGCAGACCTGTTCGCGCATCAGACCGCCGAAAATATAAGTCGTAGCGGTCAGGATCGCGACGGTCATATAGGCGACGGGCGCGGCATGGCCAGTCACAAAATCCATCAGCAGCGTTGGCGCATCGGCAAAATAGAAGATCCACGCACCACCCGTCAGAACGCCGATCAGCAGCCAGACCGCATGTTTGGTCACGCGCTTCCAAACCTTGTCGAAGCTCCATGGGGCCTTGTCGAGCTTCATGCGTGCATTGCGGTCGCCTTCGATGGCGCGCTCGACAACCAGATAGAGATCAACCCAGACGGTCTGCGGGCAGGTATAGCCGCACCATGCGCGACCCGCGACAGAGGTTACAAGAAACAGACCAAGGCCCGCCATGATAAGCAGGCCCGCCACGTAGTAGAATTCCTGTGGCCAGATTTCGATGAAGAAGAAATAGAAACGGCGATTGGCAAGGTCGATCAAGACCGCCTGATCCGGCGCATAAGGCCCGCGATCCCAGCGCAACCAAGGCGTCAGATAGTAGATCCCCAATGTGATGAGCATGACGAGCCACTTGAAGCGCCGGAACTGACCCTGAACGCGCTTCGGAAATATTTTCACCCGCGCCGCATAAAGCGACTGGCGGATCTTGGGGGAATTGACTGCCTGAACGTCTATCCGTTCGACATCATCTGACATTTGCCTTGCTCCTGAAGCATGGTGCCGGACAGACAGAAGCTGGCTTGCCGGTCATATCACGCTTGCAATGATTGAGAGCGGGGTGGTTATTCGCCGTCCGTTCTGATGCATTTCCAGTTCGGCTGGCCCTGCTTTTCCGTCTAAGCGGGGCCAGTTACTTTTATTCACGCACATCCCGAAAACCGGTTCCGACTTTTCGGGGTGTGCTTGTGTGTTATTCGCCACCACCAAGCGAGTGGACGAAGATTGCGAGCTGTTTAACCGTCGCATCACCAAGGCGCGCTTCCCAGGCAGGCATTACGCCATGCTTTGGATGAGAGACCTGGCGGGCAATGGCGTCTTCACCAGAACCATAGAACCAGATCGCGTCGGTGAGGTTTGGCGCGCCGAACTCGCGCATACCCTTGGCATCACCGCCATGACAGACCGCACAGTTTTCGCTGAAGACCTTCTGGCCTTCTGGGATCATAGCGGGATCATGGGGTGTACCGGAAAGGCTGACCACATAGGCTGCCACTTCACGCACCTGCTGTGGTTCGAGAACATCTGCAAAGGCAGGCATCTCGGAAACACGGGTTTCACTGTCGTCGGGCGAGCGAACCCCATGACGAATGGTCGTCAGAATGTCGTCAACCGAGCCACCCCACAGCCAATCGTCATCGTTCAGGTTCGGATAACCGGGCGCTCCCTGCGCACCAGAGCCATGGCACTGTACGCAATTGACGCGGAACGCTGCGGCACCGCCTGCAATCGCATATTGGCGCAGGTTTTCATCGGCCAGAATCTCATGCACATCCTTGGCCTTGATCTGGTCGATGATACCCTGACGACCGGCAGCAATCTCTGCGTTTTCCTTCCAGAAATCACCGCGACTCGACCAACCGATCAAGCCAGCCGTTGAGTTGGAAATCAGCGGCCATGCCGGATAGGCGATCACATAGGCAAGAGCCCAGACAATCGTTGCGTAGAAAGTCCACAGCCACCAGCGTGGCATTGGATTGTCAAGTTCCTTGATACCGTCCCATTCATGGCCGGTGGTCTCAACGCCACTGACTTCATCAATCTGTTTGTCAGTCATTTTTCTCGTCCTTGAATGGAATTTCTTTCGCTTCATCAGCCTTCTTTTTGCTTCCCGGACGGAAGGCAAAAAGAATGACGAAGACAAAGAAGAGAGCCATGGCAAGCAGGCCCCAGCTATCGGCGAAAGTGCGTAGGGTATTGTAATCCATCGCTAAATCTCCGCTTTATCTTGCTTTGGGGGACTGATCGTAGGTCGAGAAGTCAACGAGGGTGCCGAGCATCTGCAGATAGGCGATCAGCGCGTCCATCTCCGAAATGACCTGCGGGTTGCCGTCAAAATCGCCAAGGCGTGCCTTGGGATAACGACCCTCGATGCCGGACGTATCGGCGTTTGGATCGGCCTGTGCCTGAAGGTCAGCGAGTGCGTTGTCGACCATCTCCTGCGTGTAAGGAACGCCGACCGCCACATTGGCCTTCAGATTGGCTGCAATATTGTTGGCATCAAGCGGACGGTCCTTCAGGAAGGCATAGCTTGGCATGACCGATTCCGGCACCACGTCACGCGGGCGGATGAGGTGCTGTACGTGCCATTCATTGGAATAACGACCGCCAACGCGCGCAAGGTCAGGCCCTGTGCGTTTTGAGCCCCACTGGAACGAATGGTCGTACATGGATTCAGCCGCCAGAGAGTAGTGGCCGTAGCGCTCCACTTCATCGCGGAACGGACGGATCATCTGGCTGTGGCAGAGGTAGCAGCCTTCACGCACATAGATGTCGCGGCCCGCGAGTTCCAACGGTGAATAAGGACGCATCCCTTCCACCTTCTCGATAGTATTTTCGAGATAGAACAGTGGTGCGATTTCAACGATGCCACCGACCGTTACCACGGCAAGCGAAGCAATCAGCAGCAGCGTTGCATTTCTCTCCAGCTTGGAGTGTTTTTTGAGGATAGACATAAATCACACTCCTTATTCGGCTGGCTGCATTGTGGCGCCAGCAGCAGGCCGGGCACCGCCCATAGGGGCTTCTTTGCGCAGGTTGCCGCGAATGGTCTGATAGACGTTCCATGCCATGACCAGTCCACCGGCGAGGTAAAGCAGACCGCCTGCAGTACGGATCACGTAGTAAGGGAACATGGCGAGCACGGTTTCGGCGAAGGAATAGACGAGGAAACCCTGGTCGTCGTATTCGCGCCACATCAGACCCTGCTGGATACCTGCAACCCACATGGCGGCGGCGTAGAGCACGATGCCAAGTGTTGCGAGCCAGAAGTGCCAGTTGACCATGCGGATCGAGTAGAGGCGTTCACGGTCCCACAGCTTTGGTGTGAGGTAGTAAACGGCCGCAAAGGTAATCATGCCGTTCCAGCCCAGTGCACCCGCATGAACGTGACCAATGGTCCAGTCAGTGTAGTGGGAGAGCGAGTTGACCGCCTTGATAGACAGCATCGGACCTTCAAAGGTCGCCATGCCATAGAAGGCAATAGCTGCAACCATCAGACGGATGATCGGATCGGTACGAACCTTGTCCCATGCGCCAGAAAGCGTCATCAGACCGTTGATCATGCCACCCCAAGAAGGCATCCAGAGCATGATCGAGAACACCATGCCGAGCGTCTGTGCCCAATCGGGAACAGCGGTATAATGAAGATGGTGTGGGCCAGCCCAGATGTAGAGGAAGATGATCGACCAGAAGTGCACGATCGACAGGCGGTAGGAATAAACCGGACGCTCTGCCTGCTTGGGCACGAAGTAATACATCATCGCAAGGAATGGCACGGTCAGGAAGAACGCAACCGCATTATGTCCATACCACCACTGGGTCACGGCATCCTGCACGCCTGCGAAAGCCGAATAGCTCTTCACGCCGAGGAACGATACCGGGATCGCCAGATTGTTGATGATGTGCAACATGGCGATTGTGATGATGAAGGACAGGTAGAACCAGTTTGCCACATAGATATGCGGCTCTTTGCGCTTCAATACCGTGCCGAGGAAGACGACGAGATAGGCGACCCAGACGATGGTGAGCCAGATATCGACATACCATTCCGGTTCAGCATATTCGCGGCTCTGGGTAATCCCAAGCAGATAGCCGGTTGCAGCCATCACGATGAAAAGCTGATATCCCCAGAACACGAACCAGGCCAGATCGCCACCGATCAGGCGCGCGCGACAGGTGCGCTGCACGACATAGAACGACGAAGCGATCAGGATATTGCCGCCGAATGCAAAAACAACCGCTGAAGTGTGCAGCGGGCGCAGACGACCGAAGTTCAGATAGGGTTCAAAGTTGAGATCGGGGAAGGCAAGCTGGGCTGCGATAACCACACCGACCAGAAAGCCAACCACACCCCAGAAGACCGTTGCGATCACGCCGTAGCGGATCGGTCCGTCCATGTAAGTGGACTGATCGACCTTCTTTGGCGCAAGGCCGTAATCGGCATTGCGCATCAGCAAGATGGTGAAGATGGCGAGTGTAGCGAACAGAATCCACATATGGGTTCTGAACAACTCATCATGAGAAAATCCGGCCAGAAGCACAGCAAGAAGTGCTCCCAGACCAGACAGGACTGTTCCAGCGGCGTAGTTCATTTAATCCCCTCGCAGCGCAAGTCAGAAGCTGTCTGAGTAACGACAGCTATAGCGATGCCTTTCTATCGGCTCTCTACGAGAGGGTGTCATTGATCTAAATCAAAGAGCTCTAATCGGACCTGCGACGAATTGGGAGTTTTCCGGGAAATCAGGCGGTGTCAGTTTCCGGCACCAGATGGATCAGAACGTCCACTTTGCTGATCTTGTAGCCAGCAGGCGGGGTGGGCAGCGGGCCAATGCCGATATCGTCCGTTGCAATGTCGATGATCTGGTCTTCGTCGTGGATGTAGCATTGTGCGTGGTCGCCAGTATCCGTATCGAAATAGGTACGCTCGCCATGCAAGCTTATCTTACGGACAAGGCCCGCATCGGAAAATTGATTGAGCGTGTTGTAAACTGTTGCAACGGATAGCTTCTCGCCTAGCAGTAATGCTTCTTCATTCAGCATATCCGGGGTTACGTGACGGTGTTTCTCAGTGAAAAGCATACATCCTAACGCAATACGCTGACGGGTCGGGCGTAACCCGGCCCGTCTTAAAATCGCTTTGACTGCTGATGTCTGCTGCTTGGCCCATTCCTTGTCAGAACGAGGGACGGTTTCTGACAAGAGCTGCGCGGCTTTAGGCTCAGATCGAGGATTAAACAGCATGAACAGTCTCGGCTTCTTTAATCAAAAGCTATGTCTGAAATCTAAATGAATATTCTGACCTTAATTGCAAATGATTTGCAGTTGCATCATACGCCGAAAGCCTGCCCCGTCAACCTGCACAGGCGGGAATTTATGTCGCAGCCTGAGTGGGGATGATGAGGAGGGCGCGCAAGCCACCTTCAGAAGGATTATGAAGCTGCACTTCACCGCCCATACGCGTTGCCGCCATCTTCACGATGGCCAGACCCAGACCACTGCCATTTTCGGTTCTATTGGCGCCGCGATAAAAGCGCTCGGTCACATAAGCCATGTCTTCCGGCGGAATGCCGGGGCCATCATCCTCGACAGTGAAAACAACCTGATCATCAGCCTTTTCGAGACTGCATCGCACAGACCCGCCTTGAGGCGAATGATTGACGGCATTCTCGATCAGATTACGCATGGCAAGCGTGAAGAGGTGTGGATATTGCATCGTTACAAGCGGCAGATTGCCGGGCAGTTCGATCTTCACGCCCCGATGTGCGGCAAGCATACGCATGTCGGTCGAGATCGAAACAAGCAGCTGACAGGCTGGCTCCGGCGATGGTGGCTCCATTTCATCACCAGTCTCAAGGGCTGCAAGGTCCAGCAGCTGATTGACGAGACGGCTGGTGCGATCAACACCCGATGCAATTTGGCGTACTGCATTGAGGCGCATGGCGTCGTCTTTGGCACCCTCGGCGATCTGTGCCTGTGTCTTGAGGCCTGCAAGCGGCGTCTTCAATTCGTGTGCTGCAAAGATCGCAAAATTTCGCTCGCGTTCGCGGGCTTCTTCCACACGATGGAACAGATCATTCAAAGCCGAAACCACCGGGCTGATTTCGGAGGGTAACTTCTCTTCCGAAAGCGGTCGCAAATCCCGCGCATCGCGTTTGGATAAAGTGCCGGCGAGACTGCTCAACGGATCAAGCCCGCGACGGACGCAAAGCCAGATCAGGATAGCAAGAATTGGAAGTAGGAGCAGGGCAGGCAACACCACGCCCGTCACCACGTTTTGCACAAGCCGCTCTCGCACTGATAGGCTGTCGCCCACCATCACACGCAGCCCGAGCTTTGTATTCTCAACCGCAAACACCCGCCAGCGGTCGCCAGCGACAACTGTATCTGAAAAGCCATTGGCCACATCGGTCAGGCGTTCACCCGGTGCGCTTTCGGACCGTCCAACAAGTCTGCCGTCGATTGCCCAGATCTGGCAGAAAAGCTGGCGATCATAATGGGGAAAATCATCCATCGGCTTGAGTGAAAGCTGTCCGCCGTCGCCATCGGGATTAACCTCAACGCGCCGCTCGATCAAAAGCGAATTGACCATACGAGCCGCTTCCATGAGGCGCGCATCCAGCACTTTTTCAAGTCGCGATTGGGTACTCACATGAATCCAGATAACGGCGAACAACCAGACAAGACAGGTGATGCCGATCAGTATGCCGGTCAGGCGACTGCGAATGGAGTTCATGCTTGCTCCCTCGCAAGCCGGTAGCCGACACCGCGCACTGTCTCGATGAAGCCTGAACCAAGCTTGGATCGCAGATGATGGATATGCACCTCGACCGCGTTGCTTTCGACTTCTTCCTGCCAGCCATAAAGCGCTTCTTCAAGCGATGACTTGGAGATTGTCGCCGTTGGACGTTCCATTAAACTACGCAATATCGAAAACTCACGGCGGGTCAGGCGGAGCGGCTCGCCCTTGAACTGCACCGACATTTCAGCCGGATCGAGTTCCACGCCCTGCCATTCAAGCGTGCTACTTGCGCGCCCTGTGCCGCGCCGAGCAATGGCACGCACACGCGCTGCGAGCTCATGAAGATCGAACGGCTTGCCAACATAATCGTCAGCCCCGGCATCAAGTCCTGCGATACGTTCCGGCACCTGATCGCGCGCGGTCAGCAACAGAACTGGCGTATCATCGCGAGCCTGTCGCATGGATTTCAGAATGTCGAGACCGGAGCCATCCGGCAGCATGAGATCAAGCACAACCGCGTTGTAATTCTGGGCAGCAAGGGCGGCCTCGGCATCTCCACAGTTTGCAACGGCATCCACGGTGAATCCGGCTAATCCCAGACCCACGGAAAGCCCGTCGAGCAGGATTGCATCGTCTTCAACCACCAGAATGCGCATGTGTCTTCCTGTTTCCGCCTTGTTTCATCTGTAACCGGCTTCTCGCTTTGCCAGCTTAAGGCTGCCTTAAGGTGACGACAGCATTTGCTTTTTACAACCTAAACTATTTTGCACGAATCAAATTACCCGGAATAACCCGAATGCGCTTTTTCGCGATACTTGCTGCTTTTCTTATGTTTGCTCTTTCACCTGCGCTGGCTACAAACCCGCTGCCGGTTGATGATGCTTTTCGTCTAAGTGTTGCGAAGGATGGCGACAACCAGCTCCTGCTTAACTGGCAGATTTCCGACGGCTATTATCTCTATCGCGATCATATCGAAGCCAAAGATGCGAAAGGCGCAGCACTCACCGTTGATACGCAACCGGGTATTGCCAAGGATGATCCGAATTTCGGACGGCTCGAAGTCTATTACACGCGAGCAAGTGCCAGTGTTCCGGCGGGTAGCGAACCCATCCAGCTGACCTATCAGGGGTGTCAGGAAGACGGTATCTGCTATCGTCCTGAAACCCGCACAATTGATCCGGTAACGCTCGCCGTCAGCTCTCAGATGGGCAAAGCGTTTACGAACGGCTCCGTGTTCACCGCCGCATCAGCTCCTGCGGCTGAGAGCAAAGCTTTCGCGCTCGCCCCCGAAAAAGGCATGATCGAAAATCTTCTCGATCAGGGCGGTTCGGCACTGGTGATTGCAGCTTTCCTTGCTTTCGGTGTGCTGCTGGCCTTCACACCTTGCGTGTTTCCAATCTATCCGATTGTCGCAGGAACGCTGGCGCGGGAAGGCGAAAAACTGACGGCGAAACGCGGCTTCGTGCTTTCCAGTACTTATGTGTTCAGCCTCGCACTCGGGTTTGCTGTCGTCGGTGCAATTGCTGGCTGGTCAGGCCAGAATTTGCAAATGGTGCTGCAATCCAAATGGATGGCGCTTGCACTGGCTGGCATCTTCACATTGCTTGCTCTGTCGATGTTCGGCCTGTTCCAGCTACAGCTCCCATCCTCATGGGTCAGTGCAATCTCGGCTAAAACCGGCCAACGCACCGGTTCCAAGCGCTCTGCTGCAATCCTCGGCTTTTCCTCGGTGCTGATTGTCGGGCCATGTGTGACTGCACCTCTTGCTGGTGCGCTGCTCTATATCGCACAGACAGCCAACGTAGCACTCGGAGCCAGCGCGCTCTTCGCGCTTGGCATCGGCAAAGGTCTGCCGTTGATTGCTTTTGCGACGCTGGGTGCTGGCACCTTGCCGCGTGCAGGCGCGTGGATGGAAGCGGTCAAGCAGGTATTCGGCTTTGGTTTTCTCGCAACCGCGATTTTCATGGCTGCACCCTTGCTGCCATCGGGCGTGGATATGGTTTTATGGGCTTTGCTGCTGTTTGGTGTGGCGAGCTTCGCTTTCCTCAAAATCTCGGATCGCAGCGTGGTTGCGCGCACGATTGGTACTGCCGCCTTCGTTTATGGCGTTATTCTGATGCTCGGCGTTGCTTCCGGTGGTCGCGATCCATTGCAACCGCTGGCGGCATTGGTTAACCGTGACGTTAACCATAATTTGGCCGAGCTGCGATTCGCGCCGGTCGAAACGGTTTCTGCCCTTCAGGAAAAGCTGGATGCGGCGCGCGGCGATCAGCCGACGCTGGTCTATTTCACGGCAGATTGGTGCGTCAGCTGTTCCACTGTGGAGCGGCGCGTCCTGCCGGATGCAGGCGTGAAGAAAGCGCTGGGCGGATATCAGCTTATCAAGGCCGATGTCTCGGACCTGAATGCGGGCAATGCCGATCTCATGGCAAAGCTCAAAGTTGCAGGCCCGCCGACCATGGTTTTCTTCAACAATGCCAGCAAGGAACCTGAAGGTACACGCTTGGTTGGCGACGTTTCGTCGGCAACAATTGAACGTTCGGTCGGACTCATTAACGCCGGCCAGAAGCAAGGCTTTTAGGATTGATCATGGCTCGGGGACATTGGGGTTGGGGAAATTGACGACATATAATCAAATTGCAAAGGCAGCGCCGTCTCTGGCGCGGCTGATATTGATTGGCCTTATGCCTTTGGCAGTTGCGGCCTGTACTACGACATCCGACAGGCCTGTCGTTGTTAACATGCCCGAACCAGCGGTCGTCGCACCTGAGCCAGTGGCTGTTGCACCTGTCGTTGAGCCTCTACCGGAGCCGGAAGTTCAGACGGCAAAGAGCGAATATGAAGTGATGTACGGTGCTGTCACCGACGGCGGCAATCACATTGCAGCACTCGATCTCAGTAAAATTGCCGAACGCAATCTTCGCAAACAGGTCAATTATCAGACCAGCCACCCGGTCGGCACAATCATTGTCGATCCCTATACGCGCTATCTTTATCTCGTGCAGCCCGGTGGCAAGGCCATGCGCTATTCCGTTGGCGTGGGCCGTGCTGGCCTGACCTTCAGCGGCGAGGCGCAGGTTGCTTACAAGGCGCAATGGCCACGCTGGACACCAACGCAGAATATGATCAAGCGCAATCCTGATCATTATGCGAAATACGCCAATGGTCTGGAAGGCGGCATTCGCAATCCGCTCGGCGCGCGTGCGCTCTATCTTTATCGCGATGGCAAAGACACGCTTTATCGCATCCATGGCACCAACGAACCCTGGTCAATCGGCAAGGCTGCTTCGTCGGGCTGTATCCGTCTTTTCAATCAGGACATTCTCGATCTTCATAAACGCGTATCCAGTGGAAGCCGCGTTGTGGTCCTGAGCAAGACTCAATCTGCACAAGGAGAAAGCTGATGATGAACCGCCGCCAGATGCTCGCTACAACTGTAGCCGGTGCCGCAACGATTGCCATTTCTGGCGGCGAGAGCTTCGCCCAGCGTGTGCCGACAGTGGCCGATGTCCTTTATGACAAGGAAATCCCGGTCCTTGGTAATCCTAACGGCAACGTCACCATTGTGGAATATTTCGACTATCAGTGCCCTTACTGCAAAAAGGGCCATGCTGAGCTGATGCGCGTTGTTGAGAAAGACGGCAATGTGCGTCTGGTGCTCAAAGACTGGATCATTTTCGGTGACAATTCGGCCTATCCGGCGCGTCTGGTGCTGGCGGCAGAAAAGTCGGGAAATTACGTCAAGGCTATGGAAGCCATGATGCTGACGCCCGGTCGTCTGACCAAAGATCAGACCGATGCAGCCTTGAAGAAGGGTGGCCTTGATCCGAAGAAGCTTGAGGCCGATTACAAGGTGGATGCTGCGCGGATCGACGGCATTCTTGCGCGCAACATGGAGCAGGGCGAAGCGTTCAATTTTGGCGGTACGCCGTCCTTCGTTATCGGCACCCGGCTTTACGGAGGCGTGATGAACGAGCGGAGCCTGATCGACGCGATCAAGGAAGCGCGGAAGGCTTAAAGCGGTCGCAAAATTTGAAAGCAAGCAGCGGAGTGTTGTCAGTCTTGTTAAGCGTTAGCTTTCCTTCATAGTAAGAAGGATAACGGACATGAACCTGATGACACGCACGCTGACAAGCAACAATGACACTGATGAAAGCCGCTGGCTAAAAGTGCTGGCGCGCGACAAGGCATCAGATGGCGAATTCGTTTACGCTGTACGCACGACGGGCGTTTATTGCCGTCCATCGTGCCCGTCGCGGCGTGGCAAACGCGAAAATGTTCAGTTCTTTATGGTGGCCGAAGATGCAGAGCGGGCTGGCTTTCGCCCTTGTATGCGATGCAAGCCGCATGTCGATGTAACGCTTGATGCACAAAACAGTGCGCGCTATGCCGATATGGTTTCCGCCGCTTGCCGCTTCATCGAGAATGCCGATGAAGTTCCCGCGCTGGAAGACATTGCGCGAGCCGCAGGGGCAAGTCCGGCGCATTTCCATCGCATTTTCAAAAGCTTCACAGGGCTCACGCCTAAAGCCTATGTCGATGCGCATCGTGCAGAGAAAATGCGCGCCGCACTTAAATCCGGTGATAGCCGCGTGACGGATGCGATCTACGAAGCGGGTTACAATTCTTCCAGCCGCTTCTATGAAGCCTCAGATAAGATACTCGGCATGAAGCCAAAGGCTTTTAAATCTGGCGGTGAAAACGAAACCATCCGCTTTGCCATCGGACAATCCACACTTGGCGCCGTTCTGGTAGCGGAAAGCGGCAAGGGGGTCTGCGCCATTCTGATGGGCGATGATCCGCAGGAGCTGATTATCGATCTGGAAAAGCGGTTTCCGAAAGCGCAGCTCGTCGGTGCTGATCGCGACTTCGAGGATCACATTGCTCAGGTGATCGGCTTTGTTGAAAACCCAGGCATCGGATTCGATCTGCCGCTTGATTTGAGAGGCACCGCTTTCCAGCAGCGTGTCTGGCAAGCCTTGCGCGAAATCCCGCTTGGCAAAACTGTAAGCTATAGCGAACTCGCCGAGAGGATTGGTTTGCCAAAATCCACCAGAGCTGTGGCGCAGGCATGTGGTGCCAACAAGATTGCTGTTGCGGTTCCCTGCCATCGCGTTGTGCGCAATGATGGTGGCTTGTCCGGTTATCGCTGGGGCGTTGAACGCAAGCGGGATCTGATCGAAAGAGAGCGCCAGTCATGAAAGAGAAACTGGCCTCTTACGACTGGCAGAAAATTGCAGATGAGCTGGATCAATTCGGCACCGCAACATTGGACCAGCTCTTTTCCAAAGATCAATGCAGTGAGATCGTCGGTCTTTATGACGCGTCTGACGCCTTTCGCTCGACGATTTCAATGGCAAGACATGGTTTTGGGCGTGGTGAGTACAAGTATTTCGCCAACCCGCTGCCTGAAATCATCGGGGCATCCCGCAATGAATTGTATGGACGATTAAGTCCGATAGCCAATCGCTGGAGCGAACGTCTTAGAAGCGCGATGGAATATCCATCGAACCATGATGAGTATCTCGCAATGTGTCACGCTGCCGGGCAAACGCGCCCGACGCCACTGATCCTGCAATATGTCGAGGGCGATTATAATTGCCTGCATCAGGATCTTTACGGCGATCTGGCTTTTCCGCTTCAGGTGGCCGTGCTGTTGTCGCAGCCGGGCGAGGATTTTACGGGCGGTGAATTTGTGCTCACAGAACAGCGTCCGCGTATGCAAAGTAGGGCCGAAGTTGTGCCTTTAAGGCAGGGAGATGCTGTGATTTTTGCGGTAAACGACAGGCCAATTTGTGGTACGCGTGGCGATTATAAGGCGAAAATGCGGCACGGCGTCAGTCGTTTGCGCTCCGGCAAGCGTCATACGCTGGGCATTATATTTCATGATGCACGATAAGGGGTTGCAACGTTTCAGTTGATGGCTTTTGATCGCGGCACAAGATCAAAGGAGTCGGAAATGAGCGTGACCATCTACGGTATCAAAGCCTGTGACACCATGAAGAAGGCACGCAGCTGGCTTGACGATCATGGCATTGATTACGCCTTTCACGATTACAAGAAGGAAGGCTTGGACGCTGCAACAATCGACCGCTTTCTCAAGGACATAGAGTGGGAAAAGCTGCTCAATCGTGCGGGCACAACCTTCCGCAAACTGCCCGAAGAAGAGCGTCAGAATGTTGATGCTGAAAAGGCCCGGGCTCTGATGCTGGCGCAGCCTTCCATGGTCAAACGTCCCGTTCTCGAAAAAGATGGAAAGTTGACCGTCGGCTTCAAGCCCGATCAATACGAGACGTTTTTCCAAGCTTGAGCATTGCTGTCTCTGCCATAGATTGACTTGTTCAAACTGACAGTTAGCAGGGCACTCAATCCATGCATAAGCGGATAGACAAGGTTCTTCAGCAATGGTCGGTCAGTTGGCGCGATGCGCTGATTGCCTCTATTGGTGGCGCGGTGGCTTGGCTTATCTGTCAGTGGATGCTCGGCCAGCCGCGCCCCGTTTTTGCAATGGTTACGGCCGTTATCTGCCTTGCGCCCAATCTCCCCAATCACGGAAAACAGGCGATTGGCGTCATTACCGGCGTGACGACCGGCGTTGTGGTTGGCGAGCTTTCTCTGCTACTTCCGGAAACGATCCCGGTCCTGCATATGAGCGTTGTCACCTGCATTGCCATGGTGCTTGCAACAACCTTTGGTCTGGCCCCCGCAATCGCCATTCAGTCGGGCGTTTCCGCAATTCTGGTTCTGGCGATGGGGCCGCAGGTTGCCGGTATGACGCGCCTCATCGATGTTCTCGTGGGCGCGGGTGTCGGGCTCCTTTTCAGTCAGATACTGGCGACACCCGATCCGGTGAGGCTCATCGACAGGGCTGTGCGGGGTCTGGTCGACAATATCCTGAAAGGCCTGAAACAGTCCGCGATTGCGCTTGAAAAACAGGATGTTGTCCACGCACAAAGCGCCATCAACCAGTTCACGCAAGCACAACGCGCGGTCAATGCACTGGGTGATGGCATAGCGCTCGCGCGATCCAATGCGCGCTGGTCGTTGCGTGGAAGGCTCGTCGCGCGCGAAGTCAGTGAAATGGCGGGCCGCTATGATCGTCGCGGCATCCGGCTTTATGCATCGGCACTGTTGTTTGGTGAAGCACTCGGCAATGCTCTGCGTAAAAAGGAAGCCTCGCCGCCGGAGTGGATTGCACAGTCATTGCAATCGGTCATCCATAATTGCAATCTGGATGAAGGCGAGACGCCGGAACGCTTGCCTCCGGTGCCGCAGGGTATTGATTTCAGCTGGCGTGATACGGCTTTCCGCCTGCAGTCCGTGAATGAAACGCTGTTACATTTTCTGCATTCGGCCCAGCCTGACAGTGTGCCTGTACGGATGCCAAAGCCAAATGCAGATGTGCCAACGGTATGACTTCCGCATTTAGCCATAATCCAACCAGATTGAAGCGGGTTCAAATGCCGGAAAGTTGAACTGAATTCGAGTGATTGATCCCATCAGAAAAATTCAATTGTATGCGTTCGCGCGAAGCGTATTTTCCCCGCCATGAATAAGACACTCCCCCAGACCTATCCGCACCAGATTGCACTCCGTTATGCCTTTGGCGGTTTCCTCGCCATGATTACGGCGATGGGTATTGGTCGCTTCATTTATACGCCAATCCTGCCCGGCATGATGTCGGATGTGGGCTTTAATGCCGCTGATGCGGGGTTCATCGCATCGGCCAACTATGTTGGCTATCTGCTTGGGGCAGTTGTTGGTGGCTATGGCTGGTCCGCGGGGATTGAACGCTTGAGCGTGCTTGTGGGGCTGATTATCAGTGCCGTGCTTTGCGCGCTCATGGCGGTGGTCGATGGTGTATGGCTGTTCTCAATCATTCGCTTTGCGGCAGGTTTTATCAGTGCTGTCACCATGATCCTCGCAACTGCAATCGTGCTGAGCCATATCACGGCTGCAGAGCGGGCAGGGCTCGGTGCATTGCACTTCGGCGGCGTGGGGGCAGGCATTGCACTTTCTGCGGTCCTGGTGGCGGTCATTCGACTGTCAGGTCTCGGCTGGAAAGCAGACTGGATTGGCGCTGCTGTTTTGAGCGTGATCATGGCCGTTTTTGTGGCCTATCTCGTGAAGGAAGGGCCGGTTGGCGGCACGAATGGGAAGCGTGAACCGGCTTTGCCAAACAGCTTCGCTTTCAACGCAATTGCACTGGCCTATGGCATTTTCGGCTTTGGCTATGTGATCACGGCGACATTTATCATTGCCATCGTACGATCCAATGACGGCGGGCCGCTGATGGAAGCGGCGGTCTGGGTCATAACCGGATTATGTGCGGCGCCGTCAATCTGGCTTTGGTCGCCTGCCATCAGAAAGTTCGGGTTGTTCTCCGCCTTTGCACTCACTGCCATATTGGAAGCGATTGGCGTTGCAGCAAGTGTGGTGTTGCCCGCACCTTTTGGCCCGCTGATTGGTGGTGCATTGCTGGGTTTGACGTTTATGGCGCTGACCGCCTTCGGTCTTCAGGCTGCGCGCGTTCTTGCACCGCATTCGCCAAAGCGCGCGCTGGGGCGCATGACAGTCTGCTTCAGTCTAGGCCAGATTGCAGGGCCATTGGTTGCCGGCTTCATGGCGCAACATTCCGGCTCGTTTACCCTGCCAAGTCTGATCGCCGCTTTTGCATTGATTGTCACGGCTGTCATAGGGCTTGCTGCGGGCAAAGCTGCCAAGTAACCGGAAACCTTACAAAAATTTAACTGGTAAAGAATGAGGGAGAGGCATTTCATAAATGCAGAATTGCATTTTTGGATTTCCCCCGATGTTCGTATCGTTTTTTCCGCGCCCCAAACTGTTTTTTTCGTCGGCACTTCTCTGGACACTTCTGGCCGTGATTGGCTGGTATGATGGGGGAAGCAATCTTGGGCGGTTCATAGGCCTGCCGCCCGCAGCAGCAGATGCGGCGCCAATCATCGGCGCGAGTGTCTTCTGGTCCGCACCATTTTTGTGGTTCTACATTTATTTCGCAGTCGCTGTGTTTGCGTTCTATGCTTTCTGGAGCGCATTCTCACCGCATCGCTGGCAGCGCTGGTCTGTCCTTGGTTCAGCATTGATCCTGTTTACGACCTATTTCGGCGTTCAGGTCAGTGTCGCGATCAATGCCTGGTATGGACCTTTCTACGATATGGTGCAGAAAGGGCTGAGCACACCGGGCGCCGTTTCCGCTGCCGATTTCTATTGGGGTGCAGTGGATTTTGCCGGGATCGCTTTTCTTGCCATCACAGTCGGCGTGGTCAGCTTGTTCTTTGTCAGCCATTATATCTTCCGCTGGCGAACGGCTATGAATGATTATTACATGCTGCACTGGCAGAAGCTGCGCCATATCGAAGGTGCTGCGCAGCGTGTGCAGGAAGATACGATGCGCTTTTCTTCCACGTTGGAACAGCTAGGCGTCAGCCTTGTAAAGTCGATCATGACGCTGATTGCCTTCTTGCCGGTGCTGTTCACTTTCTCCGAAAAGGTCAGCGAACTTCCAATAGTTGGCGTAATTCCTCATGCGCTGGTCTGGGCCGCAATCGTTTGGGCAATCTTTGGAACCGGCTTTCTCGCGCTTGTTGGTATCAAGTTACCCGGGCTGGAGTTCAACAATCAGCGGGTGGAAGCAGCCTATCGTAAGGAACTGGTTTATGGCGAAGATCATGCCGATCGCGCTGAGCCTGTTACAATGCGCGAGCTTTTCACAAACGTTCGCCACAACTATTTCCGGCTTTATTTCCACTATGTCTATTTCAACGTAGCGCGTATTTTCTATCTGCAGGCGGACAATATTTTTCCGCTTCTGCTGTTAATACCGTCAATTGTTGCGGGTAAGCTGACGCTCGGTTTGATGAGCCAGATTTCCAATGTATTCGATCAAGTACGCGGCTCTTTCCAGTATCTCGTCAATTCATGGACGACGATTATTGAGCTTCTGTCGATCTACAAGCGTCTGCGCAGCTTTGAAGCTGCTATCGATGGCGATCCACTACCCGTTCTGGATCAAGAAAATCTGGGGCTGTCGGCATGAGGCCGACAGCAAACAGCCGTTCTATGATCTGTTTTGAACAGCGTGGCTGTTAGGCATATCGATGCTGTTGAGATAGTCATTATAGGTCGTACATTTGACATCCGGCTTGTTGCAGACCTCAGAAACGAGACGTTCCATGGCGCGCCAGTAGGCGCCATCATTCATCAGTACGAAATGAAAGCCGAGCTGTAGAGGAATGCGTTCACCATCATATTGCTTGTCGAAAGCCGTGCGGAAAGCCTTATAGGCCCGGTCTTCAAATTCGGCTGATTGAGCGGGTGCTTCCTTGCCCTTGGAATGGCGGACGTAGAGATTGTAATCCATGCCAACAATAAGCCGTTGCGATGGTCCCTCCGGGATCAGCGGCAAGCCAAAAGACGCGAACTGGCCGGCTATTTGAGGCAACTCTGGTCCGCGGGTAATGGACGATGCCTGATAGCGAAAACCATTGTCTTTCAACGCATCCTGAACGGGCTTGGATGCGGCAAGATAGGGTGCACGGAAGCCGTTTATGCCGTTGTGGGCTAGCTCCTGCCAGCCTTCGGGTTCGCCTTCAATGCCGTTATTCTTGTAAGCATCGGCAGTGATACGACGGAATTCCTTGATTTCCTTGTCCCAGTCAGCGGTTGACCAGTCGGTGCCGTCAAAGTGCCCGCAGCCGTGACTTGCGATTTCGTTGCCCTCAAGATGCGCCTGCCAGATATTGCCAAGACGAGCCACAACCTCATCGTGACTGAGTGCAAAGCCCACATTGGATGCGCCAGCACGTTTATGTGGGGGCTGATAGTCGCGCCGGTCTTTCTTGGTCATCAGGAAGACGCAGGAGAGAAAATAGGTGAAATGCGCGTTGTTGTTTTTCGCCAGTTCCCGCGAGCGCGTCCAGAGCTTGTTATCATGCGCGCCATCAAACGAAATCAGCACATATTGCGGCTTCGTTGTCTGGGCGATTGTGGGGCTTGCAGCAAGTGCGGAAGCAATAAGCACGGCGGGAGTGATGAGGCGCATGGGGGAATGAACGCAATCTGACTGGAAAAGTTGCCTGTTAGTCACAAAATATGGCGAAGCTCAGACAGAAATGCATATTGTTTCTATGACAGGTCTTACATATGGCGCGAATTCCGACTAAAAGCGCCAGAACATACAAATTAAGATCAACGAATTTTCGAGCGCGGCTCCACAAGTGCTGCACTCCAATAAAAACGGCAGGTCCATGGCAGACGACAGTTTCATTCGCGAGGTAAACGAGGAACTCCGTTCGGAACGGGCAAAACAGGTTTGGAAAAACTTCGGCCCACTGCTGATCGGCGGTGCGGTTGCGGTTGTTATCGGAACCGCTGCCTGGGTTGGTTATCAGCACTGGACCGACAGCAAAGCTTCTGCTTCCGGTGACAAGTTCCTGGCAGCACTTGATCTCGCCGCTTCCGGCAAGAACGATGAAGCCATTGCAGCGCTCGATGATCTGGAAAAGACCGGTTACGGTTCTTATCCGGTTCTGGCACGTATGCGTGCGGCCTCTGTTCAGGCTGCAAAGGGTGACGCGGCTGCAGCGGTTGCCGCATTTGACGCGGTCGCTGCAGATAATGCAGTGCCGTCACCGATGCGCGATGTCGCTCGCTTGCGCGCAGCCTATCTGCTCGTTGATTCTGGTTCTTATGATGATGTCGCAAAGCGCGTTGAAACGCTTTCGGCAGATGGCAATCCAATGCGTTCCGGCGCGCGTGAAGCGCTGGGCCTTGCTGCTTGGAAGGCAGAGCGTTTCGACGATGCTGCCAAGCTCTATCAGCAGATTGCCAATGACAATCTGGCGCCGGCAAATATCCGCCAGCGCGCCAATACAATGCTTGATCTCATGCGCGGCGCTGGCGTTACTGTGCCAGAAGCTCAACAGGGCTAATCCGCGTTTATCTTCGGAGTAATACGAACCTATGGGTTTCACTCTCGCCATCGTCGGGCGTCCCAATGTCGGCAAGTCCACACTGTTTAATCGCCTCGTCGGCCGCAAGCTGGCGCTGGTCGATGACTTGCCGGGCGTTACGCGCGACCGGCGCATCCATGATGCAAAGCTTTACGATCTGAAGTTTCAGGTAATCGATACGGCTGGCCTTGAAGAAGCTGCAAACGATAGTCTGGAAGCGCGTATGCGCGCGCAGACCGAAGCGGCCATTCAGGAAGCCGACGCGATCCTGTTTGTGATCGATGCTAAAGCTGGCATTACACCAACCGATGCGACTTTCGCTGAAGTTGTACGTCGTTCAGGCCGTCCGGTCGTTCTGGTTGCCAACAAGTCGGAAGCTCGCGGCGCGCAGTCGGGTCTTTATGATGCTTTCCAGCTTGGTCTTGGTGAGCCGTGCCCGATTTCTGCTGAACATGGTCAGGGTATGCCTGACCTTCGCGATGCTATCGTCGAACTTCTGGGTGAAGAACGCGTCTTTGCCGATGAGAAGGAAGAGGAAGCTGCTGACGAAGTCTTTACACCAAAGGCTGTTGGCGAGCTGATCGGCGACGATATTGAAGACCCGGATGAAGAAGAAATTCCGGCTTACGACGCTACCAAGCCTCTGCGCATTGCCATTGTCGGACGTCCGAATGCGGGCAAGTCCACGATGATCAACACGATGCTCGGCGAAGACCGTCTTCTGACCGGTCCGGAAGCTGGCATCACACGCGATTCTATTTCGGTTGATTGGGAATGGCGTGGCCGTAAGATCAAGCTTTACGACACGGCTGGTTTGCGCCGCAAATCGCGCGTTCAGGAAAAGCTTGAAAAGCTTTCGGTCGCCGATGGCCTGCGCGCTATTCGCTTTGCCGAAGTGGTTATCATCGTTCTCGATGCGACGATCCCGTTTGAAAAGCAGGATCTGCAGATCGCCGATCTTATTATCCGCGAAGGCCGCGCGCCTATCATCGCGTTTAACAAGTGGGATTTGATCGAAGACCGCCAGATGGTTCTCGCGGATCTTTACGAAAAGACTGCACGTCTGTTGCCGCAGGTGCGTGGTATTCGCGCTGTGCCGATTTCCGGTGAACGCGGTCAGGGCCTCGACAAGCTTATGGAAAACCTTGTCGCTACCCACGAAATCTGGAACCGTCGTATTTCGACAGGTCGCCTCAATCGCTGGCTTGCGGGCGTTATTGCGCATCAGCCACCTCCGGCTGTTTCTGGTCGTCGCCTGAAGGTCAAGTATATGACGCAGGTGAAGACCCGTCCTCCGGGCTTCGTCGTGAACTGCTCGCGCCCTGACGCGATGCCACAATCCTATGTGCGCTATCTGGTGAACGGCTTGCGTGAGACATTCGAAATGCCCGGCGTGCCGATCCGCTTGTCACTGACAACATCGGAAAATCCGTTTGCCGGTCGCGCAAAGAAGAAGAGATAAGCAAAAGCCCGGTCGCAAAACCGGGCTTTTATTTTAGCTGCGCTTACGGGTAGCAAGCCCTGCTGATGCGATGCCAAGCATGCATAGAATCGCAATGCCAAGTGAAACATTGGTTGCGGCATTAAGCGGTGTCCCATCGCCTGCACTCATTAAAGTTCCGGCAATTGCCGATGTGATCGAGAAGGCGATGAGCTGCGTGGTGGTAATCGCCGCTGCTGCCTTGCCGCCTTCGGCGGGGTCGTTGGTACTGCTCATGGCTGCAACGCCGAGCAGTGGCCAGGAGATGCCAATTCCGAGACCGGCCACGCCGAGCGCTATCGTCCATAGCAGCACTGTCGCCGTGGATGCATGATCGATGAGGAGCAGGCTGTAGGTGATAAGGCCAACTGCCAACAGCAAAGGTCCGAGACGAATGGCACGGCGGCGGGTCACTTCTGAATTGATCGATACGGCAAAAAGCTGTGCGATCACCCAGGCGAGTGACAGAACGGCACCCAATAGCCCTGCCAATAGAGGGCTGAGACCGGCGAGTTGCTGGCTGAACAAGGGGATAAAGTTTTCGAGCATGACGCCAGCGCTCAATGCTGCGACGGTCAGGTAAGTCCATTTCAACGAATTGCCCGGCAGATAGGTTATGCGCGGGAGGATGGTGTTTGTGGCACCGCGTTCAATCGATACGAAGACGATAAGCAAAAGAATGCCGATGCCGACAGCAATCAATGTTGGTAAGCCGATTGGCAGAATAGAGCTGATGCTAATTGCGATAATTGCCAGCAACAGAGGGATAAGTGAAGCAAATGGCACGGGCGCGCGATAGCCGCTGGCCTTTGACTGTTTGAAGGAGCCACGGGCAATGATGGCCAGCAGAAGTGCGGCCGCTGCCAGTGCGGCATAGGCCCATCGCCACAAACCAAATTCTGCAAACAAGCCACCCAATGACGGGCCGAACAGCGTGCCAAGCCCCCACATTGCGGAAACAACACCTGTCGCACGCGCCCAGAGCTTTTCAGGAAGGGCAGACCGGATCACAGCATAGCCGAGACCAGCGAGCAGACCACCGCCCAGCCCCTGAACAACGCGGGCCGCAATCAGCAATTCCATTGTAGGGCTGATCGCAGCACCAATCGCTCCGAGAGCAAAGATTGTGAAGGCGATAACATAGGCAGATGCGGCACCCTTCCAGTCGAGTACACGACTTACGAACAGCGATGCAACAATGGCTGCAATGACGAAGGCCGTTGTGACCCACGCATAATAATTTTGCCCACCAATATCCATAACAATGGAAGGCATCAGAGCTGCCGTGAAATAAAGATTCATTGCATAGAGCAGAATGCCACCCGCCATGACGGAAACAACGGCCAGATGCCGACCTGAAAACAGATCAGCCCAGTTGGCTGAAGACGCGTCGAGGCTCCCGGCCTCGTGTGAGAGTCCAGTCATTGTAGTTCTCCATAGTGTAGAGCTTGAGTTAGTTTTCTGGGTGTACGCCCTGAGACAGAATGAGTGTCAGCAATGACACGGTGAGCACGATCAGAGGTGCAATCGCCTGGTCGTATTCGGCATGAAAAAGCGTCGTGAGACTGGCTGCTGCCATGACAAAACTGCCTATTGCAGCACCCAGTTTTCGTGTGGCTGGGTTGATCAACAATGCTGCGGCCGCCAGTTCCAGAGTAGCGGTTATATAGTGAAACCAGTCCGGATAGCCCCAGCGGGCATAGGAGGCCGCGTTCTGGGGTGAAAGCAAAAAATTGCCATAAGCGCCGAACACAAAAAATGCAGCCAGCAAAAAAGCAAGGCCAGTGGTGAAGACGGAGCGGATAGTCATGTTGCGAATTCTCAGATTGGGCGCGACAAAACCCGTCGCCCGAACTGGTATTTTCGGGCGTGACATTTCGTCTGTACTGCTGTTTTAGGTGCATCTGCCGAGGCAGAATGGTATATTAGAGTTATCACTCTATTTATGCTCGACCCAGTGTCAAGCATAATTAGAATGAATGATCTATTTATGGAGATATGAATGGTTCGCACCGTCAATCCTGAAAAGCACGAAGAAAAGCGGTTGGAGATTCTGGAAGCTGCACATCGCTGTTTTTTGCGCGAAGGATTGCAGGGCGCATCCATTGCAAAAATCTGCAAGGAGGCGGAAATCAGCCCCGGCCATCTCTACCACTACTTCTCCAGCAAGGAGGAAATCGTGGAGCAAATGGCAGATGAATATCTGCGTAAGTTGCATGGAGATTTTGCAAGCCATCCGGAAGGGCAAGACACTGCCACTGTGTTGCTGTCAGAACTCTGGGGCATGAGCGGTTGGAATGAGGTCGATCATTGCCGCATTCTGTTTGAGCTGTTGTCTGAGGCGGGCCGAAGCGAGCGTATCAGGGAAATTCTGCGCAACAATACAGCCAGCATTCGCAGAATGCTGGCTGATACCTTGAAAGCAGGGCAGGCTCGCGGCGAAGTCGATCCATCGCTGGATGTAGGGCATACGAGTGCGATGCTGATTGCGGTGCTGGATGCAGCGCCCATGCTGCCTTTGATGGTGCCGGATGTGAGCTTTGAGGAGAGCCGCAAGCTGTTGACCACGATGATCACACGTTTCCTGCGGCCTCAATAATCTACTCTATCAGGGGTGCAACTGTGCGCCCTTGATCGCTTTGTCGATGTCTTTCTTGGGGCCATGAAGAGCGAGGCCGACCAGATCCGGTGTATCGGCATTTTCGGCACGGAAGACTTCGCGATTGGCAGCATCGTGGCCGGTTGCAAACATCGCACGGACATAGGCTGCACGCGTTAAATCCCGTTGCAGGGATTGCTGCCATGCGCGTTGGAGAATTTCGAGTGACGCTGAAAATACGACCACCGGCTGGCTGAACAGACGGGCATGTTCCCGCCCGAGCGCATCCACATATGGCTCGCCAATACCATTTGGAACTGCACCGGCAATACCAGAGGCCAAAAAAGCCGTGACATTGAGTTTTTGCCAGATTTGCAGATCGCTTTGCACCAGAATGGCAATTTTTGTATCGAAAATCATAGGATGCTCCTTTTAAAAAACGCATCCCGAAAAGTGTGTGATTGTTTTCGGAAAAGATGCGCGCTCAAAATGGAGCAGGTAGCGTAGCTAACGCGGCAAATCTGGAACGTTTGTGCGCCCACGACGATATTGTGCTGGCGTTAGTCCATAAGCGCGTCGAAACCATCGGCCCATATGGCTTTGATCGGCAAAGCCACTCAGCATGGCGGCCTGTGCAGGCGTTTCCTGCTCACGCAATAACCGACGTGCAGCAGCGAGCCGCAATTGCACCAGATAGGCGTGAAGCGAGGTTCCGTAGCGGCGTCGAAAACTGCGCGAAAGGGAGAAGCGATCGGTCGCGCCGACGGCTTCGACCAATTGCTCAAGTCCGATATCTTCTTCAAAATGTGCGCGGAGATAGTCCATCGCCCGTGCAGAAATATCAGATGCGATAATGTCAGGCTTAGGCTCTGCTCGTCCGAGATGTCTGCAAAGAAGTGCAATGATTTGGTCGCGGCTTTCTTCAACCGACAGCCGTGGTGCGGCTTCAATAATCAGACTTGTGGTTCGCATCACTGCCTGCGCCAGTTGAGGGTCGTCGGTTAATGTGCTGCGAAATCCGATTGCAGCATCGTTGCCACCCATTTCCTGTCTAATCAGCGATTGCGGCAGATAAAGCATGGAATAGGCAAAGCCATCGTCCTGAATAGCCTGCCCATCATGCAATTCGCCCGGCTCAATGAGCATAATCTTGCCAGTGGTACTCTGACGTCGCTGTCCGCGACAGAAAAAATCCTGCACACCATAATGCGTCACGCCCACCAGCCATTCATCATGGAAATGCATGTCATAGGCATGGCTATGAAACCGTGCACCCAAAGCTTCAAGCCCCGTTGTCTGATCGCGCCGAAGCTGAAAAGCATCGCGCGCCGTATGATGGGTCTTAACCAAACACGCCACCTTCATCAGCATCGACAGTGATCGATAATGTTACATGACGTGGGCGGGTGAGGGCAAAGAGCACGGATTCGACGATATCGCGACTGGTGGCCGCTTGACCTTTCTGCCGATTGGCCGAAGCTTCCCAACTATTATCCAGTGGCGAAGCGTCTTCGAGATATGGTGGATGAACGACGATGGAACGGACAGGTGTTCCCGCAAGCTTTTGCCGTAGGCCATCCGCGAGTGCGGCCTGCGCGCGCTTCGCGGCATAGAAAGGCACCGAAACAGTCTGTAACGGCGCGTTGGGCAAACCACTGATCGAGCCGATTGTTATGATATCCGGGCTGTTTGAATTATTGAGTGCAGGCAGAAGCCCTTGTGTGAACAGGAACGTTCCTGTGACAGCGGCATTGATGACGCCTGCAACTTCTGCCTCTGAATAGTCTTCCTGTCTGTCTTCAAGCCACATCGCGCCGTTGTTTACGAGAATGTCGATTGTAGGATGGCTCGCTTTAATGGCGTCGATGGCAGCCGTAACGCTTGCCATATCAGCGAGATCAACCTGCACGGTATCAACTCTGCGTCCGGAATGTTTTGTAATCTTATCGGCAGTGTCTTCGAGAGCTTTCATACTACGCCCGCAAAGCACGACATTGCATCCGGCTTCGGCCAGTGAGAAGGCGAGCGCTGCGCCAAGGCCGCGGGCAGCGCCCGTTACAACAGCGGTGGTTCCTTCAAAGCGTGACATAGGCTCTCCAGTCATTTTGTATGCGATGCGTTTTGCGTCGAATTATGTGCGGATAGATAGTGCGAATGGAAGCGCGATGCGAGCTTTCAAAAATCCCCTCCCACAAGTGTTACAGCAGGTAGGCTTCCTCAATGATAGAATCTGTAGTATAGTCCCCTATACTATATTTCAGCAGCAGGTTCTCATGTCGCACACCATCCACCAGAAGGAAAAGCTCATTGCCCGCGTTCGCCGCATCAAGGGGCAGCTCGAAGGCGTTGAGCGCGCACTGGCTTCGGAAGCAGCCTGTGCCGAAGTGTTGCGGCAGCTTGCATCAGCGCGCGGAGCGCTGACCGGACTAACAGCGGAGGTGATGGAGGATCATCTGCGTGAACATGTTGTCGAAATCGACGACGCTGGTGAACGTCGAAAGGGTGGTGACGAGATGATCGAGGTCATCCGCGCCTATATGAAATAGTAAGGAGCGTCCCATGGCTGGGAACCATCACCACGCACATTATTCAGTTCATAATTCATCGGCGTCGCATGAACACGTCTTTCTCGGCGAAGACCATCATCGAAACGAACGCAAGGTCTGGCTTGTTATTGCTCTGACTGCGACCATGATGGTCGTCGAAATCATTGCGGGCTCGATTTATGGTTCCATGGCTCTCGTAGCTGACGGCTGGCATATGTCCACCCATGCAGGCGCCATGCTGATTACCGCGCTCGCCTATTCCTATTCACGACGTCACGCGCATGATCCGCGTTTCAGTTTCGGTACCGGAAAGCTGGGCGATCTCGCTGGTTTTGCTAGCGCCGTAGTGCTGGCCCTGATTGCCTTGTTGATTGGGTGGGAGAGCTTCCTTCGCCTGACAAACCCGATTGAGATCAGCTTTAATCAGGCAATTGCAGTTGCCGTGGTGGGACTGGTCGTCAATCTCGTCAGTGCATGGCTGCTGAAAGACGATCACGGCCACCACCATGGGCACAGCCATCATCACGAACATGACCATGACCATGACCATAATGATGAAACAGGTCATACGCATGAGAAGGTGCGGGATAACAATCTCCGGGCGGCCTATCTGCATGTTTTAGCTGACGCACTGACCTCTGTGCTTGCGATTGCCGCACTTCTGGTTGGCAAAAGCTATGGCTGGCTCTGGGCCGATCCATTGATGGGTGTTGTTGGGGCGCTGGTTATTGCGCGCTGGTCGTGGGGACTGATCCGTGATTCCGGTCAGGTTCTGCTTGATGCTGTTCCAGAAGCGGGGCGCCTCAAGAACGAAATCATGAACCACCTTGAGCGTTCGGGGGATCACATCACCGATCTGCACATCTGGCAGATCGGTCCGGGACATCATGCGGCGATTGTTGCGATTGCCTCGCATAGCCCCAAGTTGCCGTCTGTTTATAAGGAACGCCTCGGTCATATCCATGGATTGTCTCATGTGACTGTCGAAGTGGACGCAGCCTGATCTTTGCATCAAGGGTTGAGTCTGCATCCTTGGTCTGCTAATCCGCCGCCTCCTGAAAATCCCCACCATCAGAGGCAGATCATGACGACAGTGAACCAGAGCCAGTTTGACGGCGTCACACTGGGCATCGACTTCGGCACGACAAATACTGTTTTGTCGCTTGCATCGCCCGATGGTTCGACTGCAGTGCTGAGTGTGCCGAAAGATGGCGTCGATATCGCCGGTTATCGCTCGATCCTGTGTTTCTGGCAGGATCGGGAAACCGGCGAACGCACATCGGAAAGCGGGCCGTGGGCGATGGATGCATTTGTGAATGCGCCGCATTCGACCCGTATGTTGCAGTCTTTCAAGACCTTTGCGGCTCAAAAATCTTTCACCGACACACCGGTCTTCGGCAAACGTTTCAAGTTTGAAGATATTCTTGAGACGTTTCTGGAATCAGTTGCTGCGCGTCTTGGGGATCGGCTGCCTCCGAAGGGCAATCGTGTTGTCATTGGACGCCCCGTCATCTTTGCAGGTGCAACGCCGGACGAAGAGCTGGCCATGCAGCGTTATGAAAAAGCGTTCCGCGCTTTTGGCTTCACAGATATTCATTATGTCTATGAGCCGGTGGCGGCTGCATATTTCTACGCACAGGAACTGAAAGCCGAGTCGACTGTTCTCGTTGCTGACTTTGGTGGCGGCACGAGCGACTTCTCCATTGTGCGGTTCGAAGTGGGCGCGGATGGCCTGAGTTTCACGCCGCTGAGCCAGACGGGTCTCGGCATTGCGGGCGATACATTCGATTATCGCATCATCGACAATGCGGTATCGCCGCTGCTTGGCAAGAATGGTGAATATAAATCCTTCGGCAAGCGCTTGCCGGTGCCCAAGCACTATTATGCAAATTTCGCACGCTGGAACACATTGTTCCTGATGAATTCGCCCGCAACGATTCGCGCTCTGACCGATCTTGCCAAGAATGCTGTCGATCCGGAGCCGCTCGAACATTTCATTCACCTGATCGAAAATGATTATGGTTATGAGATCTATCGCGCGGTCTCAAATCTCAAAGTCCGTTTGTCATCGGAAAGAATTTCCGAGCTTCACTTCAAGGCGGACGATTTCGAGATCCGCTCAGACATTACCCGCAACGACTTCGATAATTGGATCGCCGATGATGTGGCGAATATCGAGCAGTCGGTCGAGCAGGCTGTGGAGAATGCAGGCCTGACGTTTGACGGGATCGACCGCGTGTTCCTGACGGGCGGCACTTCCTTTGTGCCCGCGATCCGTACCGCTTTTGAGAAGCGTTTCCCCGACGCGATGGTGACAAGCTCGAACCAGTTTGATTCGATTGCCAATGGTCTGGCATTGATTGGTCAGAGCACAGACATCGAACGTTGGGCTGTTAAAGCAGCTTAAGGCATGATGGTAATCGGGGTGCCATTTGGCACCTTGGACCATATTTCGCGCATTTCAGCATTGGTCACGCCGATGCAGCCATCCGTCCAGTCCCAAAGGTGATGCACCGGTGCAAGCAAGCCCCAACCATTGGGCAAGCCGTGGATCATGATATTGCCGCCGGGCGAATACCCGGCCGCATCGGCGGCGTTCTGATCTGCTGCATTCGGATAGGAAACATGCAAGCTCAGATGTGCCATTGAGCGCGGATTGCGCCAGTCGATGATGTAAGCGCCTTCGGGCGTCTTCTGATCACCTTCGCGCGCCTTGTGTCCTCCATCGCCATTCCCACCAAGCGCAATGCGATATGTGCCAATCACGGTGCCATCCCGAAGCAGGGTCATCCGGCGTTCGCCTTTATTGACCTCTATGGCATCGGCTTGTTGTCCGGCGGGAGCAGGCTGCGGTGGTTCACCAGAACCAATGCGCGCCATAACCTTTGTATAGCCAAACAAAGCAACAGCGATGACAACGACAGCGAAGAGGATTTTCTTGATCATATTGCCCGCTTATTTCTGCTCTGTGGCCTGTTCAAGACCGTTTTTCCAGATGTCTTTTAAAAGCACAAGTCTCGCGGCTTCGCATTGTGATGATCGGGATGGGCGGCTAAGCTTACTTGAAGTCCTCAAGAATGCGGAGCCAAGGCCCACTTATGTCGATAATCGCTGAACAAAAATCGGAACGATTTTCCGAAAATTTGCGCAAAAGCGCTGAGCCATTCTGGTCCGAGGCCGTTCAACACCGTTTGGTGCAGGAAATGTTTGATGGCTCTGTTCCGCAGGAAGTTATGAAGCGCTATCTCGTTCAGGATCATCGCTTTATCGATTGCTTCCTGTCGCTCCTGGGTGGCGTACTCGTCAATTGCGATAATATGGATGCCAAGCTGACACTTGGGCGCTTCATCGGCATGATTAGTAATGACGAAAATTCTTATTTTGAACGCGCTTTTGCTGCGCTCGATGTAAGCCATGTTGAACGTTATGATGCACCAGACGCGGAACCAACCGCAGCCTTTAAAGCATTAATGCTGGAAGCTGCGACTTCGGGTTCGTATGCCGCCTGTCTCTCCGTTCTGACGGTTGCAGAATGGCTTTATCTCGATTGGGCGCAAAAGGCTCCCAGCAACCTACCCGAAAGTTTTGTTTTCTCTGAGTGGATTGTTTTACACGACAACCCTTATTTTTCAGATTTTGTTGCCTTTCTGAGATCAGAGCTTGATCGAGTTGGGCCTCAGACGGAAGCAGAATGCCGTAGCTTTTTTCAGCGCGCCGTAGAGCTTGAGAAGGCCTTCTTCGATTCAGCCTATGAATAACTCAGGTTAGTTTCGCAGGCAGTCAATGATTGTTGTCTCACAAACAGGTGTCTGGGCGCGACTTTCTGGATTGTCGCGCCAATGCTTGTACGTGATCCAAAACTCCACGTCCTTATAGGCATAGGTTTTGGCTTGCTTCTGAGTGCGACTCTTATCGAGTGCGTCGGGCGTAATGACCATATGGTGAGCGAGCCGTTTGAACACCCAGGGCTTAGCCCCTTTCTTATGCTCGAACACTTCCAGATGATAGTAAGGGTCATTGTGTGCCGGGTCAGGCACCTGATGAATGTCAGCCCAACGCGTTAACTTCACCGTATCAGCGAGAATGATTGTACGGTCTGGCGTCTGAGCATTCACTATTGGAGCCGCAAAGGTGAGGGCTGCCAGCGCCAATATAAGAACTTTCGATCGCTTTTTGCCCATTATTCAAAATTCCTTCTGCATCCGAGTTAAAGCGCAGGCGTTTCACCCTGCACATATTTGCTATTGAGAAGGCTAAAAAAGCAAATGAAAACAAACAGCCATCAAACACCGTTAATTCAAAATTAATCAACATTTTCAAAGGGTAAACAAAGGCGCGTTAACGATCCATCAAGGTTAATACTCCATTATTCGCTATAGTTAAGTAATCGTTGCGAGTGGAGTTTGCGGTGCGTTTTGGTTCCATACGAGCGCTGTTTGGCCGGTCAAAGGCCGTAGCCGAGCCGGTATGGCACTATCCGGTGACGGGCTATTGCCCGGAGGATGGTCGCTATTACGCCGTACGCGCAAAACCGCGTCAGGTTCTGCATAAGCCGCATCGTCTCGTGCCGCTGGTTCTGGCGGCAATCACCTATCTCTTCAATTCCAATGCAATCGCCTTTCAGGACATGGCCAGCCTTGTGCCGACGGCTGATATAGCCGGTCATCGCTGGACCGCGTTTGTTGCCAAAGCTCCCGTCGGATCGCTCCATCAGGCAGAAATGCCTTTTGTCGACGCCACGACCGTCACTGGCAGCATCGCCAGCAGCGGTATCGAAGTTCCGGGTATTGGTCGCGTAGCGCTTTCGGGTGGCAAGAAGACTGCCAAGCTGGGTGTTGACGATCCCAATCCCGATGAAAACCGCATCAATCGCTCCGATAAGACCGGTCGTCTTGTCTCTGTGAAGCCGAAAGCTCCAGCGCGGACTTTCAATGCAGGTAGCATGTTTGAGAAGATCAGCATGATTACTGCCCCTCGTGAGAAGATTGATGCGCGTATGGCTTTCTCCAAGTCCAGTGTCGAGGGCAAGGAGGTCGAAATCGCAATGGCGTTTCATGCGGTCAAACCGCCCAAGCCCAAACCGGACATGCCGGTGCAACTGGCAAAGCTAATCAACAATGATCAGCCCGACGTTCTCGCGTTGGGCTATGCGCCTTCTAAGCCTGACTATGGCAAAACCTCTCCCTTCGAGAGCATTCTGACACCGGAAGCCGATGCAGGCCGCTTCGTGCCGCCAATCAGCGATCAGGATCATGCATGGGCTGCAACGCCTCTGCCTGCAGAATCATTTGGAACCAAAGAGCAGAAGTGCCTCGCCGAAGCGGTTTACTACGAAGCGCGCGGAGAAAACGTCAAAGGGCAGGTGGCAGTTGCTCAGGTAGTGCTCAATCGTGTGCGTAATCCTGCTTATCCCGGCACGATCTGCGGCGTTGTCTATCAAAACCGGAACTGGCTCAATGCCTGCCAGTTTTCCTTCGCCTGTGACGGTCAGAAGCATCGTGTAACCGAGATTCCGCAATGGCGTCTTGCACAGCAGGTGGCAAAGACTGTGACCGCAGGCCAGATCTGGTTGCCGGAAGTTGGTTCATCCACCCATTATCATGCAACCTATGTCAGCCCATTCTGGGCGCCGACCATGAAGAAGATGACCAAGATTGGCCTTCATGTGTTCTATCGCACCTATGGCGGCGGTTGGAGCTGATAAGCGACAGCATGGGTGCGATCACTTTCGGACACATTTATTTGTCTGAAGGGTCGCTTGAAACGCGTGCACAATGATGAATCTATGTGCTGACTTTCGCCCAATTCGATTCCAATTTTGAGGCCGAATTGCTGCCTGTTCTTCGACTTTGATCGGAAAATGAGTCGCACCAATAGCTAAATTATTGTATTTCCAAGAGAAAAAACCTTCTGAAGCAACTGCTTGACTGCCTTGACTAGCGGGCGGTGTGTCAATATGTTGCGCGCAACTTGGAAATGGGCTTGTAGCGCCCGCATTTCTTGCAAAAAGGAGCTGCCAATGACGAGCGGCACTGAGCCGGGAAAAACACCCGGTCAAAGCAAGAATGTGGACGGCAAAACTGTTTCTGGGGGGCTGGATCAGCGTTTGAATCGCCTTGAGGTCGAATTGGCCAAAAAAGGTGTGCTCAAGGCACCAGCTTCCGAGGATGAGCGGTCGGAAACATCCAGTTCCGTCGCGCAGGCCATGAAACTCTCCAGTGAATTTATCGCTGGTATCGTGGTTGGTGCGGTAATTGGTTGGGCTCTTGATCGCTACGCGGGCACGTCGCCATGGGGGTTAATCGTATTTCTCCTTCTAGGCTTCGGTGCAGGCACCCTCAATGTGCTCCGTTCCGCAGGTTATGTCGCCGATCAAGGCAACATTAAGTCTAGCGTGGAAAAGAGCGATAAGGAATAAGTCTTCGCGGACATCACGAAAATGTTCGCGTATAGACATTTGAGACAAAGCGGGCGGTTCGCCCGAGACTGAAACGCCTTAGGGCAGGAACGACAGACGAGGTTAAGTTGGCCAACGATCCGATCCATCAGTTCCAGGTTTCCCGGTTGATTCCTATCGACGTCGGTGGTTTGGACCTGTCGTTTACCAATGTTTCGGCTTTCATGGTCGCAACTGTGGTGCTTGCATCAGGCTTCCTCTACTTCACATCGTCGAGCCGTGGTCTGGTTCCAAGCCGCCTTCAGTCGGTTTCGGAAATGGCATATGAATTTGTGGCGTCCAGCTTGAGAGATTCAGCTGGCTCAAAGGGTATGAAGTTCTTCCCCTTTGTTTTCTCGCTGTTCATGTTCGTGCTCGTCGCAAACTTTATCGGCCTGTTCCCTTATTTCTACACGGTCACAAGCCAGATCATCGTAACCTTCGCTCTTTCTCTGCTGGTTATCGGTACAGTCATCATCTACGGTTTCTATAAGCATGGTCTCGGCTTCCTCAAGCTGTTCGTACCAAGCGGCGTTCCGGGCATCATCGTGCCGCTGGTTGTTGCCATTGAAATCATTTCGTTCCTCTCGCGCCCAATCAGCCTCTCGGTTCGTCTTTTCGCGAACATGCTGGCAGGCCACATCACGCTCAAGGTTTTCGCAGGCTTCGTTGTCTCGCTGAGCTCGCTTGGTGCACTGGGTGTTGGCGGCGCTATCCTGCCTCTCATCATGACGGTCGCGATCACCGCGCTTGAGTTCCTGGTTGCATTCCTCCAGGCCTACGTCTTCACCGTTCTTACCTGCATGTACATCAACGACGCAGTACATCCGGGTCACTAAGGTTCTCGCCGGCGGGTTTCCGCCAGAACAGAAATCCGCACTAATTTGCAATCCAGAAGGAGCTTTAACATGGAAGCGGAAGCAGCAAAGTACATCGGCGCCGGTCTCGCCTGTTTCGGTATGGCCGGTACGGCTCTCGGCCTCGGCAACATTTTCGGTAGCTATCTCTCGGGCGCTCTGCGTAACCCATCCGCTGCTGACAGCCAGTTCGGCCGTCTCGTGTTTGGTTTCGCTGTGACGGAAGCTCTGGGCATCTTCTCGCTGCTCATCGCGCTTCTGCTCCTCTTCGCTGTTTAATCAACAGTCGCAAGAAACTGGCCTGCCGCGATCTGTATCTTGAAATGCAGCGCGGCTGGCCTTTTCATATGAAGTCTGAGTGAGCATATTCCAGAACTTCCAGAGTTATTCTCTGGAAAAGAATATGCTGGATTAAAGGGGAAATCTGGATGTTCGTGTCCACGGCGTTTGCCCAAACCGCCACCGAATCGCAACCGGCACCAGCTGCTGGCGAGCACGGCGCAGCCGATGCTGTGCACACCGAAACCGGGGTCGCGCACGATGCCGGACACGGCAGCGGCGTATTCCCGCCGTTCGATTCCACCCATTATGCATCGCAGCTTCTGTGGCTGGCGATCACTTTCGGCCTTTTCTATCTGTTCCTGTCGCGTGTGGTTCTCCCGCGCATCGGTGGCGTGATTGAAAACCGTCGTGACCGTATCGCGCAGGATCTCGAGCAGGCTGCACGCCTCAAGCAGGATGCAGACAACGCTATTGCTGCCTATGAGCAGGAACTAGCCGCTGCCCGCACCAAGGCTGCTTCGATTGCCGAAGCTGCTCGCGAAAAAGGCAAAGGCGAAGCAGACGCAGAACGTGCGACTGCGGAAGCTGCTCTTGAAAGTAAGCTGGCAGAAGCTGAAGAACGTATCGCCGCAATCAAGGCCAAGGCCATGAGCGATGTCGGTACGATCGCTGAAGAAACCACGTCTGCGATTGTTGAACAGCTCCTGGGTACAAAAGCTGATAAGGCTGATGTAACCGCAGCAGTCAAAACCGCAAACGCCTGAGGAGACGAAAATGGATTCAACATTTTGGGCATTTATTGCTCTTCTTCTCTTCATTGCTCTGATTGTTTACCTGAAGGTTCCAGGTATGATCGGTCGTTCGCTCGATGAGCGTGCCGAGAATATCAAGAAGGAACTAGAAGAAGCCCGCACCCTGCGCGAAGAAGCACAACAGCTTCTTGCTGAATATCACCGCAAGCGCAAGGAAGCGGAAAAAGAAGCTGGCGACATCGTTGCCGCCGCTGAACGCGAAGCAAAGGCTCTTCTTGAAGATGCCAAGCGTGCGACTGAAGAATATGTTGTTCGCCGCAACAAGCTTGCTGAGCAGAAGATTGCAACTGCTGAAACCGATGCAATCAATGCAGTCCGCGCTTCTGCTGTTGATCTGGCAGTAGCCGCTGCTGGCAAGATCGTTGCCGACAAGGTCGACGCAAAGGTTGCAGGCACCTTGTTCAAGGATGCACTCGGTCAGGTTAAGACCAACCTGAACTAAGTTCGGCAATCTGATAGTTTTAAGAAACGCCGCCTCAAAAGGGCGGCGTTTTTTTGCTGTTCTGTCTTCTGTTTCAAGGAAGCAGTTCTTAATCCGCGTCCGGTTCAGCGATTTGGCTGAGCGCCAGTTCCCCTTGCGCTTTGACCGTCTGGATCGCGAAATTGCTACGGATATCTATAACGCCTGGAAGGCGCAATAAAGTGCCGGTTAGAAAGCGTTCATAGGCTGCGAGGTCAGCCACGACGACTTGCAACAGGAAGTCGGATTCTCCCGATACAAGATGGCAGGAAAAGACTTCAGGCAGGTTCTGCACTGACGTACGGAATGCTGTTGCTGTTTCCTCATGATGGCGCTCTACACGGATGCCAACAAAGACAGACAGTCCCAGTCCTACGGCATTGCGGTCGAGTGCCGCGTGGTAGCCTTGAATGACGCCAGCTTTTTCGAGGAGTTTGACTCGTCGCAAACACGGGGAAGGGGATAGCCCTATTTTATCGGCAAGCTGAACGTTTGAAAGACGCGCATCGTCTTGCAGTGCAGCGAGTATCTTACGGTCCGTTGCGTCTAGTTTTAATTTTGGCATAAGCCACCATTCTGAAAAGTCATATTGGCAGATTATATCAACTTCGATCCACTCCGCACCATAAAACGCAAGGACACGGACTGCACTTACGAGTTAGCTTCGGAAAGCTCTATCAGCTGTAGCTCATTCATCATATGCAATGAGCCAACCCGATGGCAGCTGCGTGAATTTTAGCTGTTCGGGGCGTTATTGATGAGCGAGACGTGGTTATTTGCAAGCGCACTGGCGGCTGCATTTCTTCTTCCTGGGCCGGACATGATTCTGCTTCTACAGACGGGAGCGGCGCAGGGCAGAGGCCATGCGCTAGCTGCTGCCGCAGGGCTTGCAACGGCCCGTGCTTGCCACGTCCTGCTCGCTGCATTTGGTTTGGCCGCTCTCCTGCACGCATTTCCAATCGCGTTTCAATTCGTGCGGATCGTGAGTGCCTGTTATCTGGTCTGGATTGCGATCGGCATTTTGCGTCACCCAATGGCGTCCCTCGATACAGCAACCAATGGCATCGAACGACGCTCTTATTTGGCGTCCGCCCGTAAGGGTTTACTCACCAATCTGCTGAACCCGAAAGCTTTGCTTTTCTGCTCGGTTCTATTGCCGCAGTTCGTGCATCCAGACAGAGGCAGTATCATGATGCAGTTTGCATTTCTGGGTGGGATAATGACCATCGTCGGGCTGTCGTTCGATACGATCTATGCCTTTGCAGGATCGTCACTCGGCAACCTGTTCAAGCGATATCCGATCATACAATCTATTCAGCGTTGGGGCTTTGCAGCTCTGCTTTTTGGCTTTGCAGCCAAACTGGCGACGGTTTAAGCCTTTCATTGATCATGATCTAGACGCTATAGCGCCCTTTGATCGGCGCGAAGGTATAGCGGTGGATGCCAGGCACCGGCCCATCGGTATCAATAGCCGCTCGATGCTTGGCCGTACCGTAACCAGCATGTACCTCGAGACCGTATGGTGGATGGGCTAGACCGGCACGGATCATCATTCGGTCACGTGTAACTTTCGCAACGATTGATGCGGCCGCAATTGAGATAGAACGTTGATCGCCTTTCACCAATGCAGAACCGGCGCAGGGCAAACCGGGCGGTACATCGCGTCCGTCAATCAAGGCATGATCCGGGCTGAGTGTCAGCCCCATCAATGAACGACGCATTGCTTCAAGCGCTGCTTTGCGAATGTCACTGGCGTCTATACTCCGCGCGCTTAGGCTTGCAACAGAAACGGTCAGTGCTTTGGCGAGGATGATTTCGTAAAGCGCGTCGCGCTTGGCAGCTTTCAACCGCTTTGAATCATCTAACCCTTCTGGGAGGTCATTCGGATCAAGCACCACCGTAGCTGCAACGACCGGACCGGCGAGTGGGCCGCGGCCAGCTTCATCAATACCTGCAATATGGCGAAGCCCTCGCGACATATGCCTTCTCTCTTCGGAGAAGTCGGGGGCAAGCGGGATTTCAAAGAGGAGCGGAGAATCAGAACTCAAGCGTTTCATTTGGCGGCAATGCTCGCATTGCTTCTGATTCTCCGCAAGGTCCCTGCCGAGGATAGTGGCGTAAAAGCAGGGGCCTTCCGCCTGAAAAAACCAGACGGGGATCAAACTCACAACTGACAACTCATGCACACTTAAAGCCAACAAGACACAGGGCTCTTTCACCTCACTTTGATGATAGAAGCGCCGTTATCCAGAAGTAGCGCCGCTTAAAAAAGCGAAAGCTGTTTGCCACCCTTCTCAACAGGCTCAAACAGATCCGTGCGCAGGGGAATACGCTTTGAATTGAAGCCGAGCTTGCGTGCAGCGATCTCGAAGCGACGACCAATTTGCCAAGCATAAGGGCCTGTTCCACGCATACGTTTGTCCCATTCGGCATCGTAGTCTTTCCCGTCACGCATGGAGCGCACAAGCGACATGACATGGCGATAGCGATCAGGATAATTGCGCAGCAGCCAGTCTTTGAACAAAGGGGCTACTTCAAGCGGTAAACGGAGCAGTACATAGCCTGCTTCGCGTGCGCCCTGTGCGTAAGCTGCATCCAGAATACGCTCAATCTCATGATCGTTGATGCCGGGTATGATCGGTCCCATCATCACATTCGACGGAATGCCGGCATCGGCGAGCTTGCGAATGGCCTGCAGGCGCAAAGTCGGCGTTGATGCGCGGGGCTCCATTGTGCGCGCAAGATTGGCATCAAGCGTGGTGACTGAAAGCGCTACTTTGGCTAGCCCCTTTTCAGCCATGCGAGACAGGATATCAATATCCCGCACGACCAGAGCTGACTTGGTGACGATGCCGACAGGATGATTGGCAGCCTCCAGCACTTCAAGAATCTCGCGCATTACGCGCCATTTTTTCTCGATGGGCTGATAGGGATCGGTATTGGTGCCAATTGCTATGGTCTTGGCCTGATAGCCGGGTTTTGCCAGTTCGCGCTCCAGCAGGCGTGGTGCATCCGGTTTGGCGAACAGACGTGCCTCGAAATCAAGCCCGGCTGAAAGCCCCATATAGCTATGTGTTGGCCGCGCAAAACAGTAAATGCAACCATGCTCGCAACCGCGATAAGGGTTAATCGAACGGTCGAAGCTGATATCCGGTGAATCATTGCGCGTGATGATGGTGCGGGGCTTCTCAACCTGAACATCCGTCTTGAAAGGTGGCAGGTCTTCAAGTGTCTCCCAGCCATCATCAAATTCGTGTCGTGTGGTTGGTTCGAACCGGCCGCTAGGATTGATGCCTGCACCGCGCCCACGACGTCGCGAGTGGTCAATGCGCAGGCCTGCTTCACCGACAAGCGCGTTGGCATGTTCCGCCCGTCCTGTTCCGAATGCTGCCTTGTCTGCCTGCTGGATAATTTCCATAACCGACTCTCTCGTTTCAGAATCTATTCGTAATCCAACGTCGGGAACAAAGCAAGAACATATAATCCGAAAGCTTTTCGATCACGCGGCCTTGATATAAAAGAAAGCATGTTATCAGTTCTGATTTTCACGCGAAATTCTGAGGGGCTTCTGGCCCAAACACTGTCAGCACTGGTGCCGGCAGTTGTGGAAGGGCTATTGCGTCGTGTTGTCGTTGTGGATAGGGCGTCCACTGACGAGACAAGGTTGGTTGCAGAGGGGGCAGGTTGCTCACTTTACGACGAAACGGATTTGCAGTCGGCTTTTGATGATCTGCGAGCGGACTGGCTTTTGTTGCTGAAACCGGGTGCTATTCTTGCAGACGGTTGGGAAGACGCGGTGCGTCGGCATATGGAAATGAGCCAATCGCCTGCGCGGTTTTCATCGCCTCAGGATTTAGGCCTGATGGGTAAGCTTTTGGGCGCGAAACCTTCACTCGATAATGGGCTTCTGGCGCCCGTCATAACAATTCGACCCGTAGTCGGAGATGGAGGCGTTCCTGGCGCTGTCTTGAAACGACTCAAGCCAATCCGGCTTCCGCATCAGATTTTACCACCAAAAACAACAAAAGGCGGAGCCTGAGGGCTTCGCCTTTTTGTATTCTACCGGCTTGCGCTGATATTAGTTCTGATAGCTTGAAGGCGATGCGTCGCCAAAGCGATGAGCAGAACCGTCCTGATAAGTGGTCGTCTGACCGATAGAAGCGGTTGCAGTGTTATCAACCTGCTGTGTTGCAACTGGCGTGCGGTCATTTGCATAAAGATCGGCAGGTTCACCAACATGTGGGTTTTCAGCGAAAGCTGCACCGGTGCTAAGAGCAACGGCTACGGCAGCAAGAGCAAACTTTTTCATTTTTCTATTCCTTCTTCATCGCCCTTTGGATGGCATCAGTGCTTCCGGGGCACCGGGGTGGCACCAATGCCATCCACCGGGGAGATAACTCGTATGCGTTGATCTGATGTAGTCAGATTGAAACGCGGTTTGGTAAGCTGGGCTTAGTTCTGGAAGCTCGAAGGCGATGCATCACCGAAGCGATGAGCCGAACCGTCCTGAAACGAAGACTGACCAATCGAAGCGGTTGCAGTGTGATCGACCTGCTGGGCTGCAACTGGTGTGCGGTCATTTGCATAAAGATCGGCAGGGGTGCCAACATTTGGATTTTCAGCGAAAGCTGCACCGGCGCTAAGGGCAACGGCTACGGCAGCAAGAGCAAACTTTTTCATTTTCTATCTCCTTGGTTTTGTGAAGCGACGTTGTGTTCGTCGTTTCGATGACCAAGAGATATGCCTTTCAATCGGCTGCGCCTAGCTACCGTTTGGTTCACAGATTGTATCTTAAAGAGTAGACAATAAACCCTTGAAACGGGCAAAATGTCCAAGACAACACGGTTTATTCAAGTATATGTGAACAGTGTGAGGCGAGAAAATGACCGTTTTGTCAGAGCGCTGACGGAGCTGTTTGGCTTGAAACCACGAACCAGTTGGGATTTTTCGCCAGGATTTGAGATGCGGCGGCATCCGCGCTTTGCTGATCTTTGAAGATTGCAAAGCAGGTAGCGCCTGAGCCGGACATTTGCGCATAAAGCGCGCCATGCGCACGTAGCAGATCAAGCTTACCGTTAATCTGCGGGGCAAGAGCCAGCGCTGCGTGCAGAAGGTCGTTACGGGTTGAGCCGAGATATGTGCAGATGCTTTCAACATCGCCATGTGCAGGTGCCGGGAGCTGCTGGTTGTCACGCTTTGTCAACGCACGGAAGACATCGGGCGTCGCAACAGCGGTGCCATCATTGACCAGCAGTATCGGAAACGATGGCATTTGCGGTATTGCGGTGAGTTGTTCACCGATGCCACGCGCAACAAGCGGTGCTCCGAGAGCGGCACCACGCAGACACATGGGAAGGTCGGCGCCCAAATTGAGCCCGAGTTCAGCCAGCGTGTCGAGGTCCAGATTGAGCCGCCAGATTTCGTTGAGTGCGAGAAGCGTTGCCGCCGCGTCGCTGGAACCACCGCCGATGCCTGACGCGACGGGCAAGTTCTTCTCTAAGTGGATTGAAACGGGGGTAAGCGCGCGATCCGCATGTGATCGCAAAGCGTCGCGCGCCTTGACGACTAGATTGCCGCTATCAAGCGGTATGCCTTGAGCGAAGCGCCCGCCAATGCTGAAACTATCTTCGTCGGCTTCTTCGATGGTGATGCGGTCGCCATAATCAGCAAAGACGACCAGCATATCGAGCAGATGATAGCCATCATCTCTACGCCCTGTCACATGCAGCGCGAGATTAACCTTGGCCGGTGCCACGCGATGAACAGAAGGACGATCCAGAGTGGCAGCCTCAGCAGAATGATGCATTCAGAATGAAATTAATATTAGTCTTTTTTGACGTAATATTCACCCGTCTTCGGGTCCTGAACCAGTGTGCCATGGGCGCGGTTCTGGGCCTCTTTTTCTGCCCGACGAACGCGCTGGGTAACACGTACCGCTTCGCGCTTGAACGAGCGATAACCGTACCAGGCGGCAGCGAGTATCAACAGCAGAAAGATAAGCTGGGGCATGGCCTCTAATCCTCAGGCTAGCATAGGTTCCCGAAAGGCCTTTTCGGGATCACGGAGTGAAACTTATTCGCAGGCAGCATAACACTACTTTGTAGGATTATGCATCATATCATGGTGAAACAATGAATTTCAAAGGCCATATCGCGCCCAGAGCGCCTTTTCTTCGGCGACTGACAGAAGGCCGTCACCGAGATTAGCTGCGATCGCAGCAGGATCAATGCCACTAAGCGCTATTTCGACACCCGGTGCCTTACGTCCGAGTAGTCCGCGCTTGGGTTCAATCAGCTTGAGCTTCACCTTGTCACCATAGGTCTTGCGCAGGAAGCTGCGCATATCCCCAAGTCCGTCAACGAGGCCCAGTTCTTTGCCTTTAATGCCTGTCCAGAATAAGCCGGTGAAGAGGCTCTCGTCATCGGCGAGTTTGCTGCCGCGACGCTCCTTCACCATGTCGATGAAGGTCTGGTGAATTTCAAGCTGAAGCGATTTGAGACGTTCAATATCGGCTTCCTTCTCTGGCTGAAACGGATCAAGCGTCGACTTGTTTTGGCCTGCTGTATAGACACGGCGTTCGACGCCGATTTTCTTAAGCAGCTCCGGGAAACCGAACGACGCTGAAACAACGCCGATGGAGCCGACAATCGACGACGGATCGGCGATGATCTCATCACCTGCGAGCGCAATCATGTAACCGCCTGATGCAGCAGCATCTTCCACAAAGACAAAAACTCGCTTCTGATGCTCGTCTGCCAAATCGCGAATACGACGATAGATGAGGCGTGACTGCACCGGTGAGCCACCGGGCGAATTGATGGAAATGGCGACTGCTGGCGTTTCCTTGTCAGTGAAGGCCTTTTCGAGCACAGCGGAAGCACTTGCGAGCGACAACGATGGGCGAAGTGATGAACCGCCGCTCATGATCACGCCATGCAAACGCACAACAGGGATTTCAATCTCTTTTTTGCGAAAACGACGCGGAATGAAGCGGGACAATATTCCTGACAAATCAAACTCCAACCTGAAAAATGCTTGTTGCAGCGAATGTAGGAAGCAAATTGGCAAACACAAAGAAAAATGCCCGGAATTTCGTTCCGGGCATTGTATTTTCGTCATTTTTTCGGCTTGGCCAGCATTCTGAGCAGTACATAGCCACATATTGCAGAGAGTGCGGAGCCCGTTAGAACGCCGATTTTTGTCTCGGCCTGTAATAGTTCCGACTGATAGGACAAAAGCCCGATAAAAATGCTCATCGTGAAGCCGATGCCGCAAAGAAGTGAAACACCATATATCTGCCCCCAGCTGGCACCCATTGGCCGCTGTGCCAGACCTGTTTTGATTGCGAGCCATGCAGCACCAAACACGCCAAGCTGTTTGCCGACAAAAAGACCGAGCATGATGCCAAGCGGCAGAGTATCGAAGATGATGGAAGGCGTCATTCCGGTGAACGAAATACCGGCATTGGCAAAACCGAACACTGGAACGATGAAGAAAGCGACAGGTTTTGCCAGAGCGTGCTCCAGCGTATGAAGTGGCGAAGTCATATCATCCGGCTTCGCTTTGGCGGGCTTCAGCGGGATCATGAGAGCCGCGACAACGCCTGCAACGGTCGCATGAACGCCGGAATTGAGCACGAAGAACCACAATATGGCAGCGCCAATGAGATAGGGTAGCAGTTTCGAGACGCCTATGCGGTTCATAGCAAACAGAACGGCGGCCGTTGCAAATGCTGCGCCCAGATAAGGCATGGAAATCTCAGCAGTATAAAAGATCGCAATGATGATCACTGCTGCCAGATCATCGAGAATGGCAAGCGTCGCCAGAAAGACCTTGAGGCTTGACGGCACGCGCGATCCGAGCAGCGATAAAACGCCAAGCGCGAAAGCGATGTCGGTGGCCGACGGTACAGCCCAGCCGCGCACTTTCTCAGGATCGTTATAATTGAAGGCAACGAAAATCAGTGCGGGCACGATGACGCCGCCTGCAGCAGCTATGCCCGGCAAAATGCGATTAGGCCAGCTTGCAAGCTGGCCATCGAGAAACTCACGTTTTATCTCAAGTCCGACCAGCAGAAAGAAGACGGCCATCAGCGCATCATTGATCCAATGCGAAAGACTGAGTGGACCAATATAGGACTGCAATGCGCCGAAATAGACCTTGGAAAAAGGCGAATTCGCAACGATCAGCGCGAGCGCTGCAGCGGCCATGAGAACAATACCACCAGCAGATTCGCTGTCGAGAAAGCGACGCATGATGGAAACGGGGCGGACGGGCTTCGGATGTGACGTCATTATTCTTCTTTTCAGGTTATTTCCGGAGCGTCTACTTCGTAGAGCGTGAGGTTGCGATCCGTAATGCCAAGTCTTGGCCATTCGGAACGCCACTTCCCTATGTGGTCAGACACGAAGTGTTTGTCCAGTGAAACCCGATCTCGCCATAGCTCTTTTACATGAATGACGTTTGTTTCAAGTACATCTTGAGAATAAGAATACGAAAGGCAGCCGTCCTCTGCGCGACTTGCTTCAATCATCCGCTGCATAACTGGTCGAGCTTCATCAAGTTTTTCCGCTGGCAAGCGAATCGTTCCAACGATCAGAAGCATGTCTTCAGTTTTCCAAACTATATTTTTTGCAGATCCTGTCGCCTGATGTGCGATAGGTGCGAAACCCCATCGCTTCATAATAGGCGAGGCCCATATCGTTATCGGCGCCGATGGTTGCGTCGATATCAGTGATCTCTGCCGCTTCCGCCGCCTGACGGGTTGCTTCGAATAGGGCCGATCCTACGCCTTTACGGGCGGCACGCGGACTGACATGGGTGCCGATAATTCCCCAGCCGACCGCGACGCCATAGGGATTGTCTTCGGTCGCATGTTTCAGTGATTGAAAACCTAGTATCTCGCCATCAGCAACTGCTACGTGACATTCGATCCGGTTCGGATCGGAAATATAGCGCTCAATGACATGGTCGCGATCATAATCCCGCTGGCGTCCGGTTGCGTCGATGATCTCTTTGAGAATGCGGCTCATGCCATCCGCATCGTCAATTTTGACTGGTCTGATTTCCATGAAGCCCTCGCTTGTTTCAATCACGGAAAGCCATTGGATCAGCGCTCTCGCTTCCCGCATGGCTTCGGTCTGGTCATTGTAAAGCCCGGATGCGTAAGTCGTACCCCAATAAGTGTAGGGTCCGATCTCAGGCACTTCATCCAGAAACTCTTGGGTTTCTTCAAAAGAATAAAGCCCGTTTCCATGATCAAAAAGTTCGAACCGGGCCTTTCCGTCGGTGCGATCAACCGCGTTCAGACATTTTTTCACGGGTTTTCCTAAAGTAGCGAAGTCTGGCCGTTATTAATGGCTGTGGCGCGTGGCGTGAAATCATTACCCGCATCGCCGTGCAGAATAAGGGCTGGCATGAGCGAAAGGCCTGCACGGCTACCGCGAATGCCGGTAATCACGATGCGGATGGCCGCCGCGTCAGGGCGTGGCAGGATCGGAATGATCTTCAGTCCGCCAAAACGTCGCTCAAGCGCTTCCAATATCGGCGCGAGCGAAGCAGGGCGTGCGATAATCGAAACGCCGCCGCCGGGCCGCAGAAGCGCCGATGCGGTGCGCAGCCATTGTTCGAACATGCCTTCGGGCATGACATGCGCTTCAGCTTTCAAGGGATCAGGTGTCGAGCGGTCGCTCGCCTCATTAAAAGGCGGGTTCATGATGACATAATCGAAGCTGTTATCGATCAGGCCAGCGCTGGCCCGCGCCTTGCCGGTCAGTGAGACATCGGCTTCCAGAATATCGACACGGTCGCGCAAGGCGGTATTTAGTGGATGGTTGACGCTCTTATGCGCAAAGTTAAGCATAAAGCCCGAGCGTTCGATGAGTGTAGCGCGCGCGTCCTTGCAGCGGGCAGCCACCGCGAGGCCTGCAGCACCTGCACCACTGCCGAGATCGGCAAGGCGGCCTGAGAAACCATTTGGCACGCTGCTTGCGAGAATCATTGCGTCTACACCGGACCGATGGCCTTTCATCGCGGGCTGCACGAGATGAAATGCACCACGATGAAACACATCCAGCGTTTCTTCCACGGTATCCTGTGCGCGCTCGGAAATGTTATTCGTCATGGTCTTTGAGTTCATGTTCCAGACCGGCATCGATCAGGTAACGTCTGGCTTCGTCCAATCGGTCTTCCTCAACGAGGAATCGCCTAGGTATAACGCCTAATGAACCTTCGAGAATGCTCATATTGGTGTCGGCAATGAAGTAAATGATGCCGGCCTCTTTCATAAGAGCTTCGGCAACGGATAGGAGAACGGAATCATTTGTGCGCATAAGTTCGATCATTTCGACAATGTGTAATCAATAGACCGCATTGACAACTGCTTCCTTCAATGGTGAACAGGCTCTGAATAAAAAGCTTGGGCGTTGCAGGGGCTGTTAAGCGTCTTGAGCATTCTGATCCGCACAAATAGTGTGGTCGGCAGCTAGGAGTAACGACATTGGGTGTGGTTTTGAATCTTGACGGGAAACAGAAGCGGGAAGGATCGGTTCAGCCTCTGGTCGACCTGACGAAGGCCGATATGGGCCGCGTGAACGAAATGATCCTGTCCCGTGCGGGCTCCGATGTCGAGATGATCCCGGAAGTGGCGAACCATCTCATTTCATCTGGTGGCAAGCGCCTCCGCCCAATGATGACGTTGGCTGCTGCCCGCATGTTTGGCTATGAGGGTGACGGGCATGTCCGTCTCGCAACCTCGGTCGAATTCATGCATACCGCTACTCTTCTGCATGACGATGTGGTCGATGAAAGCGATCTGCGTCGCGGTAAAAGCACGGCGCGCATGATCTGGGGCAACCAGGCAAGCGTTCTGGTTGGTGACTTCCTGCTCGGTCAGGCTTTCAAGATGATGGTCGATGTCGGCTCGCTCGACGCTCTTGATGTTCTTGCAACCTCTGCTTCGGTTATTGCTGAAGGCGAAGTGATGCAGTTGGCTGCTGCCAAGAACATGGAAACCACCGAAGACGAGTATCTGGCCGTCATTAAGGCTAAAACCGCAGCGCTGTTCTCGGCTGCTGCCGAAGTCGGTCCGATCATTGCTGATGCGAAACCTTCCGATCGTGCAGCCCTGCGCGACTACGGTCTTAATCTTGGCCTCGCTTTCCAGCTTGTTGACGATGCGCTGGATTATGGTGGTTCGGCAGCCGATCTTGGCAAGAACACCGGCGATGATTTCCGCGAAGGCAAGATCACACTGCCAGTGATCCTGAGCTATCGCCGCGGCACTGATGAAGAACGCGCTTTCTGGAAACATGCAATTGAAGAAGGTGCGAGCGACGACGCTTCGCTTGAAAAGGCCATTGGCCTCATGACCAAGCACGGTGCAATCGCTGACACTGTACAGCGTGCCCGTCATTTCGGCGAAATCGCCCGCGATGCCTTAGCGCCTTTGAAGGCCTGCCCTGAGAAGGATGCGCTGATTGAAGTCATCGACTTCTGCATCAGCCGGGTAAACTAAGGTCTTTGTTAAATTTAAAGAGAAGCATCATTCACGAATGCTTTTTCAAGCATGTCGCTTGAAAGTGGAAACCGGTTTCAGGTTGACGACATGCTGATAAGGAGTAACAAGAAAAGCATCCTTCACGGATGCTTTTCTTGCGCTTGAACCCCAAAAAGGCCATGCTTGAGGTGCCTCTGAATAGGGGATCTTATACGGAATCGGAAAGAGGACTGGGCTTTATGCGGCAGGGATCTAAACGTCGTCCGCTTTACGGATTGCTTCTTCTGGCTTTGGCGGGAGTGGCGATACCGGCAAACGCGGCAATGGCTAAAACAAGCACAGATCCAGTCTCGCAGGTGCGTGCCGGTTCATTTGCCGGCGCTTATCTCGCAGCGCGCACAGCTGAAGCCGACAACAACATTTCCGCAGCTGTCGATTTTTATCGTCAGGCCATGGCGTTTGATCCGGGAAATGACATCATCAAGCAGAACCTGCTATTGGCGCTGTTGACGGAAGGTCGTTTCAAGGATGCTCTGCCGCTTGCCGAAGAGCTTAAAGATCAGCCGGAGATTGAGCGCTTTTCACGCGTAGCACTGGCAATCGATGCCATTTCCAAGAAGCAGTATCGCAAGACCGGCCCGCTTCTGATGTTGTCGATTCAGTCCGACATGGACCAGCTCGCGACCAGTCTCATGAGCGCATGGGTGAAGGTCGGGCAGGGCAATCCAAAGCGTGCGCTTGCCGATGTTGTGAAGATCAACGGTCCTGAGTGGTACGGCCTGTTCCGCATTTATAATGCAGCGCTTATCGCCGATATTGCGGGCGATAAGCAGGATGCACGTAATTATTATCAGCAAGCGCTCGATGATCGCGCCGGTGGTAGCGCAGCACCTGATACCTATGAGCGTATTGTGATGTCCTATGCCGCATTCAAGCTGCGTCAGGGCGACAAGGCCGGTGCTGTCAAGATTCTCAAAGACGCTGAAGAGCTTCTGAATGGCCGTATGACGATCACAGAAATGCGCGAAAAGATCGAGGCCGGACAGAAATACTCTCGCCTGATCGATACGCCGCAGCAAGGTGTGGGCGAAGTGCTTTATACGCTTGGCACTGCGATCAATCGCGGTGGTGCAGAAGCATTTGCGAAACTGTACCTGCAAATGTCGTTGCCACTGCGCCCAGACAATGATGCTACGCTTTACCAGCTTGGAGATATTTCGGCGAAGCTGCGTCAGCCGGAAAAGGCTGTCGAATATTATGCTCGCGTTCCCGAAAAATCGCCGTATCGGCGTGATGCGGAAATGCAGCGCGCGCTTAATCTTGCTGAAAACGAGAAGACTGGCGAAGCAATCACCCAGCTCAAGACCTTGCTTGAGCGTGACAAGACGGATCTGCGCACCTATCTGGCGCTTGGTGGTGTCTATGCGCAGGACAAGAATTTTGCCGACGCTGCAAAAATCTATGATGCAGCGGTAGAGCAGATCAAATCGCCGGAACGCAAGGATTGGCCAGTGTTCTATCAGCGCGGCATCGCGCATGAACGGCTGAAGGAATGGGATCAGGCAGAGCCGAATTTCAAAAAGGCTCTGGAGCTTTATCCTGATCAGCCACAGGTGCTGAATTATCTTGGTTATTCATGGGTTGATCGGGGTGAAAATCTCGATGAAGCACTGAAAATGATCAAGAAAGCGGTCGAACTGCGTCCGCAGGATGGTTACATCGTCGATTCGCTCGGTTGGGCTTATTACAAGCTCGGTCGTTATCCGGAAGCCGTGGTCGAGCTTGAAAAGGCCGTGAAGCTTCGTCCGGAAGATCCGACGATCAACGACCACCTTGGCGATGCTTACTGGCGCTCGGACCGTCAGCTTGAAGCGACTTTCCAGTGGAACCACGCCATTGCTGGCAAGCCTGAACCGGAAGAGTTGGCCAAGATTGAAGAAAAGCTGAAAAAGGGTCTGGCTCCTGATCCAAATCCTTCGGAGGCGCGGGCTCAGGACAAGAAGCCTGAGCCGACAAAAGCGCCTGAAACCAAAACCGAATAATTTCAAAGCCCGGAAGTTTGATCGATTTCCGGGCTTTCCATTTCGCTATGCCAGCGTGAGCAGCGTTCAGCGATCAAATGTCATGCTTGACCGTGGCAGGCGGACAAATTAGACCGGGCCATCATTTCAATAACAAGGCCTGACCCCGTGTCCAGTACGTTGCCAGCACATATGCACCCCACCCGTTCCTTTCAGGGCTTGATCCTGACGCTCCATAACTATTGGGCGGAACACGGTTGCGCTATTTTGCAGCCTTACGACATGGAAGTGGGGGCGGGTACGTTCCACCCGGCGACGACTTTGCGTTCGCTCGGGCCAAAGCCTTGGAAAGCTGCCTATGTGCAGCCGTCGCGCCGTCCGAAGGATGGCCGCTATGGTGAAAATCCAAACCGCTTGCAGCATTATTATCAGTATCAGGTGATCATCAAGCCATCGCCGCCGAACCTGCAGGAGCTCTACCTCGGTTCGCTGCGTGCCATTGGTCTTGATCCGACGCTGCATGACGTGCGCTTTGTGGAAGACGACTGGGAAAGCCCGACGCTCGGCGCTTGGGGCCTTGGTTGGGAATGCTGGTGTGACGGCATGGAAGTGTCGCAGTTCACTTATTTCCAGCAGGTTTGCGGCATTGAATGCTCGCCGGTTGCGGGTGAGTTGACCTATGGTCTTGAACGCCTCGCCATGTATGTGCAGGGCGTGGACAATGTCTATGACCTCAACTTCAATGGTCTCGAAGGCGAGGAAAAAGTCACCTATGGTGATGTTTTCTTGCAGGCTGAGCAGGAATATTCCCGCTACAATTTCGAAATGGCGAACACCGATATTCTGCACCAGCATTTCATTGATGCTGAGCGCGAATGCGCTGCGATTTTGAAGGCAGGCAGCACAGGCGAAGGCTCGCTGCATAAATGCGTTTTCCCGGCCTATGACCAGTGCATCAAGGCATCCCATGTCTTCAACCTGATGGATGCGCGCGGCGTGATCTCGGTCACTGAACGTCAGAGCTATATTCTGCGCGTGCGCAATCTCGCGCGTCAGTGCGGCGAAGCATTTTTGCTCACCGACGCCGGCGGCTTCAACCTTAAGAACGAGGCTGTGTAATGCCTGATTTGTTGCTCGAACTTTTCTCGGAAGAGATTCCTGCCCGTATGCAGCGCAAGGCTGCGGGTGATTTCAAGAAGATGATCACCGATGGTCTGGTTGAAGCCGGTCTGACCTATGAGGCCACGACCGCCTATTGGACCCCGCGTCGTCTGACGCTCGATGTGCGCGGTCTGACTGTGCGCTCGAAAGACGTGCATGAAGACGTAAAGGGCCCATCTGTCACGGCACCGGAACAAGCCATTCAGGGCTTCCTGCGCAAGGCTGGATTGACCGATGTGTCTCAGGCGCATGTGCATTCTGATCCAAAGAAGGGCGATTTCTATGTTGCTCATCTGACCAAGCCGGGCCGTGCTGCGGAAGAAATCATTGCGGAACTCGTACCGCAGACAATCCGCAACTTCCCTTGGCCAAAGTCCATGCGCTGGGGGGCGGCTTCGTCAAAGCCGGGTGCGCTTCGCTGGGTGCGTCCGCTGCAATCGATCCTCTGCACCTTCGGTCCTGAAACCGAAGAAACGGTGGTGGTCGAGTTTGACGTTGACGGCATCAAGTCGGGCAATGTCACCTATGGTCATCGTTTCTTAAGCGATGGTCAGGCGATCAAGGTGCGCCGTTTTGACGATTACGTCGAAAAGCTCGAAAAGGCTTTTGTGGTGCTCGACGCCGAGCGCCGCAAGGAAATCATCCTGCAAGATGCGCGCAATCTGACCTTTGCTTCCGGTCTTGATCTGGTTGAAGACGAAGGCTTGCTTGAAGAAGTGTCGGGTCTGGTCGAATGGCCTGTGGTGCTGATGGGTGAGTTTGAGGAAGAATTTCTGGCGATCCCGCCGGAAGTCATTCAGCTGACAATCCGCGTGAACCAGAAATGCTTTGTCACCCGCAAGCAGGGTGAAACGGAAGCGCTGTCGAACAAGTTCATTCTGGTATCCAACATCGCAGCACGCGATGGCGGCACAGAAATCGCCTACGGCAATGGCAAGGTTGTGCGCGCACGTCTCTCCGATGCGCTCTATTTCTGGCACACCGATCAGCACGATCTGCCGGACCTCGACAAGCTTTTGGCATCTGGCGAAAAGTTCGACCTTGATTTGAAGAAGCCGCTTGATCAGCGCATGGCGCGTTTGGATGCACTCAATGTGACCTTCCACGCCAAGCTCGGCACGCAAGGCTCACGCGTCGAACGCATCCGCCAGCTTGCAGCACAAATCGCGCCGCTGGTCGGTGCCGATCCTGCGCTTGCAGCGCGCGCGGCGGTTCTGGCAAAGGCCGATCTGACCACAGAAGTTGTTGGCGAGTTCCCCGAACTTCAGGGCGCAATGGGTCGTAAATACGCTTTGCTTCAGGGCGAAGACGAATCCGTCGCTGCGGCTCTTGAAGAACATTACAAGCCGCAAGGCCCGTCTGATTTCGTACCGAAAAATCCGGTTGCGGTGGCTGTCGCTTTGGCTGACAAGCTCGACACGCTGGTTGGCTTCTGGGCGATTGACGAAAAGCCTACCGGCTCGAAAGACCCGTTTGCTCTGCGCCGTGCAGCATTGGGCGTGATCCGTCTGGTTCTGTCGCAGGACTGGAAGTTCCCGCTCTTGCCACTTTTGCGCTCGGCTTATGCTGCGCTGAAAGAAGGTCAGGTTCAGCGCAAACTGCGTGAGTTTGAAGCCAAGCTCGCAGATGAAAAATCTGGCGATGTTGATGGTGAGCAGGACGTCGATAACGCATTGCGCAATCTCGAAACGCAAGCGCGTGCTGAAATCGAAGCCAATGCTGAGCCATTGCTGGCTGACCTCCTGTCGTTCCTGCATGACCGTTTCAAGGTACACCTGAAGGAAGATGGCGCACGTCACGACGCGATTGATGCGGTTCTGACTTCAGATGCCGACAATCTTCTGCTGGTTGCCCGTCGTCTGGAAGCTTTGATCGTCTTCATCAATGAAGAAGACGGCAAGAACCTTCTGGCTGGCACCAAGCGCGCTGCCAATATTCTGGCTGCGGAAGAAAAGAAGGGCACCAAGGTCGCTCAAAGCGTTGATGCGGCTCTCCTGAAGCTTGATGAGGAAAAGGCGCTTTATGCGGCTGTAACCCTTGCAGCTCAGGAAGCCGAAGAAGCCATTGCCCTCGAAGATTTCGGCGGTGCAATGCTGGCGCTGGCTAAGTTGCGCGGTCCGGTCGATACTTTCTTCGAGAAGGTACTGGTCAATGACGAGGACGAAAACGTCCGCGCCAATCGCCTTGCACTGCTTGAACAAATCCGCACTGCCACCAGCAAGGTGGCCGATTTCTCGAAAATCGCCGGATAAGACAAAAAGGGCGCTTTCTAGCGCCCTTTCTTTTTGTACCTCATTCCTATCTTGCATGAACTGCACCTACGAGTCCCTTGCTCTCAGCCCATGTGTTGTGTAGCTACAGCGGCAGGAGAATGACCTTGGCCGATATTCTGGAATTTGACGATAAAGCTGTTTTACGCGCGGTGGCTGTGCTCACCAGTGGCGGCCTTGTCGCGATTCCTACAGAGACGGTCTATGGTCTAGCGGCTGACGCAGCGCATGGCGAAGGCGTTGCCGGTATTTTCGCCGCCAAAGGTCGCCCGCAGTTCAATCCGCTCATTGCCCATGTCGATAGTATTGCTATGGCCGAGCGTTACGTGACTTTCGATCCGATCTCACGCAAACTCGCAGAAGCTTGCTGGCCGGGGCCGTTGACACTTGTTCTGCCGCTTAAAACCAAGCAAGACACGACGCGCCCGATACATCCGCTGGTGACCGCGGGGCTTGATACGCTCGCCATTCGTATGCCTACGGGACGGGTGCGTGATGTTATAAAGAATCTGGACAGCCCTGTTGCTGCACCAAGCGCCAATACGTCAGGCCGCATCAGCCCCACTTCGGCCAAGGCTGTAGCCGATGATCTGGGCAATAAAATCGACATGATCCTTGATGCCGGTCCGTGCGGTGTGGGTGTGGAATCCACTATTCTGAAGGTTGAAGGCGAGCGCGTGCGCTTGCTGCGCCCCGGTGGTCTGGCGGCAGAAGAGATTGAAACGCTAATTGGCGTTAAGCTCGAACGTGCGGAGCATAAGGCCGCCATTCAAGCGCCGGGCATGATGGAATCGCATTATGCGCCTGATGCCGCCGTGCGGCTCGATGCTGCAAGCGTTGATGCGGGCGAGGCATTGCTGGCTTTCGGTTCCAAGCGCGTGGCCGATGCCGATAAGGCTGTTTCGACGCTTAACCTTAGCCCATCGGGCGATTTGCGCGAAGCGGCCAGCAATCTGTTTGATTTCATGCGCAAGCTTGATGCAAGTGGCGCGCGCACCATTGCTGTTGAACCCATTCCTTTTGATGGTCTCGGTGAGGCCATCAATGATCGTCTTAAACGCGCGGCGGCCCCGCGCTAGTTCCCCAAACTGACAAGAGAAGCACATGCTCGACACCGCCCTGATCGAACGTTTTGCAGCCATCGTTGGCGAAAAGAATGCGCTGACCGCGCCGGAAGATATTGCGCCTTTCATGATTGAACAGCGCGATCTTTATCAGGGCCGTTCGCCGCTGGTTTTGCGCCCGGCCTCAACGGAAGAAGTTTCTGCGATCCTGAAACTTGCCAATGAAACCAAAACGCCGGTCGTCCCGCAGGGCGGCAATACTGGCCTTGTTGGCGGTCAGACGCCGGATGAAAGCAACACCACGATTGTTCTGTCGCTTGGCCGCATGAACAAGGTGCGCTCGGTTGATCCGGTCGGCAATCTGGTGACGGTCGAAGCCGGTGTGATCCTCAAAAACCTTCAGGACGAAGCGCAGAAAGTGGGCCGTCTGTTTCCGCTGTCGCTTGGCGCGGAAGGCTCTTGCCAGGTTGGTGGCAATCTTGGTTCCAATGCTGGCGGCACGGCAGTTCTGGCTTATGGCAATATGCGTGAGCTTTGCCTCGGCCTTGAAGTGGTTCTGCCAAGCGGTGAAATCCTCAACGATCTGCGCTACGTGAAGAAAGACAACACCGGCTATGATCTCAAAGATCTGTTTGTCGGTTCGGAAGGCACGCTTGGGGTTATCACCGCTGCCGTTTTGAAGATTTACCCGCAGCCAAAGGGCAAGGGCGTGGCCTATGCCGGTCTTCGCAGCCCGGAAGACGTGCTGCGCCTGTTCCAGCTTGCCACCGAACATGCAGGCCCGTCGCTCACTGGCTTTGAACTAATGCCGCGTGTGGGCGTTGAGTTTACCGTTGCTCATGTGGACGGAGTGCGCGATCCGCTCGAAAGCCCGCATGACTGGTATGTGCTGGTGGATATTTCATCGACCCGTTCGGAAGACGATGCGCGCACGACGCTTGAAACTATCCTGACGGAAGCGTTCGAGAACGATATCATTCAGGATGCGGCGATTGCTGAAAGCGTTGCACAGGCGCAGATGTTCTGGAAAATGCGCGAGGAAATGTCCTGGGCGCAGAAGCCAGAAGGCGGCTCGATCAAGCATGATATCTCGGTGCCTGTCGCAAAAATCCCGGAATTCATTCACGAAGCCAATGCGGCAACGCTGGAAATGATTCCCGGTTCGCGTATCGTTTGCTTTGGCCATATTGGCGACGGCAATCTGCACTATAATGTGTCGCAGCCGGTGGGTGCCGATAAGCAAGCTTTCCTTGATCGCTGGCACGATTTAAATCATCGCATTCATACAATTGTTGCGTCTTTTGCCGGATCGATCTCCGCAGAGCACGGTATCGGCGTATTGAAGCGCGAGGAGCTCGCCTTCTTCAAACAGGACGTAGCTCTTGAATTGATGCGCCGTATTAAGAAATCATTCGACCCGAATGGTATTATGAATCCGGGTAAAGTGCTGTAAATTCAGCGAATATGACGAAAACGAGGCGGACAGGAAACTGTCCGCCTTTTCATTTATGTAAACGAAAATTAGCAAGAATTACCGACTTCTTACACCTGGTTGTAAAGCAGTAACCAAATGAAAAAGCAGGGAAAAGTTAACCTAACGCGTTAAGCGCATCGGTAATAAACGCAGTCTATTCTCCAAATCAACAAGAGCGAACATCGCTCAAAAGAGAAGCCGGAATAACTGGCTCTCAAAAAACAGGCAGAGATAGACAGAGGCGTCGAAAATGATGAGCAGCGGACTTAAGAAGCCAGAATGGGCAGGTCAGGAACTTCGGCTCGATCCGTTTCACCTTCCGCAGGTTGTGACCTATGCGGCAGAAGATTGCGATGCAGACGTAACCTTCACCATTAGTGAACGTGGTGCGGTTATCCGCCAGATCCTGCCATCGAGCGGCTTGCCAATGTCGCTCGCTCTTCCGATCAACGCATTCATCGGTGTGACGGCCCGCGCCGTTGAAGACGAATTTGGCGAAATCACCGTAACGCTTGAACTGATGCATGAAGATCCGCAGCTTTCTGTGCCGCTGCTGGTTGCTCACGACCTGACCGATGTTGCTGCTGACTGGCGCGCTTGGGCTGCAACCTTCAACCTACCAATGATGTTGGTGGAAGAAGACGGGGTTGCGCGTCCGCTTTATGAAAGCACTGGCCCGGTTCGCACCGGGGAGCCACAGGCGCGCCGCCAGGGACAGGAACCGCGCCGCCGCCGCCCTCGCTTCCTTGCTCGCCGCAAAACCGGTTCGCTGGGCGTGCGCATGGTCATTGAAGGCCGTGAGATTATCGCTCGAAACTAGAACGCATCCCGAAATTCGCTCCAAGGGCTGCTTCAAAGCGATACGAATTTCGGGTTCGCCATACTAGTAAGTTATCACATTCGCGTGTGAACACGTTCTCGTCGGATTTCTATACTATCTAAGGAATAACGCACCGCTCGGTGGTCGTCTGGAAAGATGAAGGACCTTTCCAGACATCAAAGGCCTCGATGCCGGAGCAACCAACTTGGCTGACCTCCAGCAAGCCACCCGGATGGTAACCCCATCCGGGTAATTTTTTTATTCAGATTACTTTTTGCGGCTGAGAAACGCCATTACGGCTTCGCGCGCTTCGCTCGACGTGAGCCGCTCGGCAAAATGCTTTGCTTCTCTTGCGATGCGATCAGCAACAGGTTCGGCAGGCATACGCATCAGGCTGCGAGCAATCTGCATGGCCTGCGGAGGCTTGGCAGCAATTTCCTCTGCAGCTTTCAGCACTTCTGCTTCCAGCTCGTTGCTTTCGACAACCTTATAGACAATGCCCGCTTCAAGTGCCGCCTGCGCATCGAAGCCATGCCCCAGTGCGAGCAATGCAAATGCCTTCTGATGCCCCATCAGCGATGGTGCAAGCAGGCTGGAGGCCGCTTCCGGTACGAGTCCGAGATCAACAAAAGGCGTGCGAAACAACGCATGGTTAGTGGCAAACGTCAGGTCGCAATGAAGATGGATTGTCGTGCCGATCCCGATAGCCAGGCCATCGACGCCGGATATGACCGGCTTCTTCGAGCCCGATAGGGCTGCGAGAAAATTCAGAATGTCATTGCCCATATTGCCGTCCGATGCGGCAGCCATGAAATCCTGCATGTCGTTGCCCGACGAGAATGCACCGGGCACACCCAAAAACACATGCACGCGCACAGCATCATCGGCATCGCCATCTACAAGCGCCTTGGCCATTGCCGCATACATGGCGCGGGTGATGGCATTTTTCTTGTCGGCCCTATTAAGCCGGATGATCTGCACTGCATCTTTGCGTTCGATCAGAACATGCTCGCTCATAATCAGACCTCCAGCGCGGATTTTGCAGCTGCAAGGCTGACTGCGCCGCTGATGACGGTGTCCTTGAGGGATGAGACTTCCGCAAGCATGTTTTCGGCAAAGAAGCGGCAAAGCGCAGCGCGGCCGGCATCGTCACTGTTAATTGCTGCGCGCGCGAGATAAGCGCCGCCAGCAGTCAGGGAAAGCAGACGCTGATACGGCGTTGCTCCAGCCAGCGCTTCTTCTGTACGGCCTTCACTTGCCGCCTTTTGCAGCCATTCAGTGGCTTCACGCGCTTCGTTGATGGCTGTCGAAAGACGTGAACCCGTTTCGCCAAGTTCAGGACGGTTCGATTTTGTCGCTTTGTCCGCTTCTTGCAGCAGTTCGGCGAGATAGTTGCCGATACGCTCACCATTGCCGAGCGGTAACTTGCGCAGCACAAGGTCAATGGCCTGAATGCCATTTGTACCTTCATAAATCGGAGTAATGCGGGCATCGCGTAGCAGTTGCGCTGCACCGGTTTCTTCGATGAAGCCCATGCCGCCATGGATCTGCACGCCAAGCGAGGCCACATCCACGCCGACATCAGTTGCAAAGCTTTTGGCCAAAGGTGTGAGCAGTCCGGCGCGATCCGACCAGAATTGTGCGTTAGCACCCTCTGTTGCATGGCTCATATCGATCGCATGGGCGCATGAATAGGTGATGGAGCGGGCAACCTGTGTCAGCGCCTTCATGGTGAGCAACATACGTTGCACATCCGGGTGCTCGATGATCGGGCTCATGCCAGCCTTCGGATCGGCACCCAAAGCACGGCCCTGCTTGCGCTCTTTGGCGTAGTTCAATGCCTGCTGATAGGCGGCTTCGGCCACGCCAACGCCCTGAATACCAACCAGCAGACGAGCATTGTTCATCATGGTGAACATGCAGGCGAGTCCGCGGTTCTCTTCTCCGATCAGATAACCGACGGCACCTGTTTCCTCGCCTTTCACGAACCCATCGCCATAGATCATGGTGCAGGTAGGGGAGGCATGAATGCCCATCTTGTGCTCAAGGCCGGAGCAGAACAGATCATTGCGCCGACCGAGCGAACCATCTGCATTGACCAAGAATTTCGGCACGAGAAACAGCGATATGCCCTTGGTTCCGGCAGGGGCATCGGGCAGGCGCGCCAGCACCAAATGCACGATATTGTCGGTCAGGTCATGTTCGCCATAGGTAATGAAAATCTTCTGGCCAAAAATACGATATGAACCATCATCGCTGCGCTCTGCACGCGCACGCAATGCACCGAGATCAGAGCCCGCCTGCGGCTCGGTCAGGTTCATGGTGCCCATCCACTCGCCGGTGATAAGCTTTTCTAAATACGTGTCTTTCAGCTCTTTTGAGGCGTGCTTTTCCAGTGCTTCGACCGCGCCCATGGTGAGCGTAGGAGCGATAGCAAATGCCAAAGTGCCGGAATTCCACATTTCGCTGACAGCCACCGACATCATGGTTGGCAGGCCTTGGCCGCCATATTCCGGCGTGCCGGTCAGTGAGTTCCAGCCGCCTGCAATCCAGTCGGCATAAAGCTCTTTCCAACCGGGCGCCGTTGTCACAACGCCGTCTTTGACGGTGGCACCATGCCTGTCACCGGTGATGCGAAGTGGTTCCACGCGCTCGGAGGCAAACCTGCCTGCTTCTTCCAGAATAGCTTCCGCCAGATCGGCGGAAAATTCGGGGAAACGGTTCTCTTCAATGGCTGTTTCAAGGCCTGCGACCTTCATCAGCGTATGGGAAATTTCGGAAACCGGCGCGCGATACATCTTTCCTCCACTTGGCCTTTGTATGGGTCTCTCCTCGGAAACCCGTCCCGCGGCCAATCAGGCAGCGGGAACATAATGGCTATTGATATAAGAGCTATCGGCTTATTACGTAAACGTCAATATTGTGAATTGTCTTGTTGGATCACGTTCGGTTTCCTTGGGTGGTCGCAACCTCGCGCCAGATTTCCTTTTACAGCGCGAAGAAAACGCAAGTTTGTTGCGTGACAGAAAACAAACCATCTGGTAGGTTTCTTTATGTCAATCGCTAATCGTCGTCAGAAGAACCCTCAACTTGTCCGTTCGCAGCTCATTGAAAGTGCTGTCGAGTTGGCACTGGAGTCTGGTTTGAATGCGGTGAGCCTTGAGGCTGTGGCAAGTAGAGCTGGCGTCACGAAGGGCGGTCTGCTGCACCACTTCGCAAACAAACAATTGCTGATTGATGCGGTCTTTGAGGAATTGGTACTGGATTTTGAAACTGCCCTGCGAGCCAGAATGGCGAATGACCAAGAAACTCGCGGACGTTTTACAAGAGCCTATCTTGAGCTGGCGATAGAGGCGCAACAGGATGACAGTCGTGTATGGGCTTTATGGATATCGGTATTTTCCGATGCAAGACTTCGCGATGCCTGGGGCCATTGGCTTAATGCGCGGCTCGAAGAATACGGCGACACGGAAAGCGGGGCAGATATGGAAGCGGTGCGTTTTGCAGCTGATGGAATCTGGCTGAGCCATATGGTTGGCGTCGTCCCGAATGACTGGTCAGCACTTCGGAGCCGTCTGCTGAAAATGATTAGCGATTAAAGCATTTCCAGCAAAAGTGCGAAGCGGTTTTGCGTAAGAATAATGAATAAAAACAAAAAGATAGAGTTGTTCCAACAGTTTAATATTAACTGGAGTCACTCTAATAACTGGCTTTACCAACAAAGTTAAATCTCATGAAAAACTATCTGTTTCTCGGTGTTGCTATCGTTGCAGAGGTAATTGCGACATCTGCGCTCAAGGCGTCCAACTCTTTTACAGTTATGGTTCCAACCTTCACGATGATTGTTGGCTATGCCGTGGCCTTTTATTTTCTTTCCCTGACATTGCAAACCGTTCCGGTAGGTGTCGCTTATGCGATCTGGTCCGGCTGCGGTATCGTTCTGATTTCTGCCTTTGGCTGGCTGGTCTATGGTCAGAAGCTGGACTTGTGGGGAATGATCGGAATCGGCTTCATAATTTTTGGTGTGCTGATTGTTAATTTGCTCTCCAAGTCATCAGTGCATTAGAAAGCGCGCGAAGGTTACGTTTTCTCATGCTCCAATCCGAAAATAGACCTTTAAAAACAAAACACTGCACTTAATCCAATTTTTAGTTCATTATTGTAAACGTCAGTAATGTTCGTAGGTGTTTTTATATGACGCTTGTTCCGTACTTCCTGACTGTCAATCTGACGGTGTCATGTGTTTTCATCCTGACATTTGCGTTCGTTGCCATTCAGGAACGGAACTATGCAGCCCCGCGCTGGTTCACGCTGGCATCCATAGCAGCAGCACTCGTTGCAATCTTCGGCTACTGGATCCCGCTTGCAGAAAATCCACGCCTATTGGTCCTGGCTTCCTTCTCGCTTCTGATGGCGGCGTTTCTGGCCATAACGATCGGCCTGCAAAGTATTTATCACCAGAAGATCGACTGGAAATTTTATGGCGGCTTCTTCCTTGCAGCCATCATCTGCAATCTGCTCATCTATGATCTGCCGCGAACGTCGTTTTTGCATCGCTTTCTTTATCAGTTGCCGCTCTGCCTCGCGCAGCTTTGGATGATCCGTGTGATCTATCTATCGCGTATGCCACGCCTGGTCGATAAACTGATGATGGCGCTCGCGATATTCAGCTGCATTTACTACCTTTCAAAAGCTTTCCTCATCGCTTGGCCGGGTTCCGATATGCGGCCGGAGGACGATGCCAACACGCTGCATGTCATCGTTTCCCTGGCAGTGGGTGTGTTGGTGCAGGTAGCGCGCGGACTGCTTCTTTTGCTGAGTACTGTGTCGCATATGGTGGGGGAGGCCAGCGAGCAATCGGAAGTCGATGAGCTTTCGCAGATTTATAATCGACGCGGTTTTGATCGGCATGTTTCCCGCGTTTTGGCGCGCAAGGGAGCTTGTATTCGCTATTCAGTGATTATGAGCGATCTGGATTTTTTCAAACGCGTCAACGATACCTATGGTCATGATGGCGGTGACAGGGTGATTGCAGCTTTTGGTAAGCTGCTCAAAACGCAATTGCCGAAAGCAGCGGTTGCCGCACGAATGGGCGGCGAGGAATTCGTTGTCTTCATTCCAGACAACGACATGGCTGCTGCGGAAGCTTTGGCGCAAAGCTTGCGAGAAGCTCTATGCGAGCTTCGCTTTACAGGCAAATCTCCGGCTTGGAGCCCGACGGCAAGCTTTGGTGTTGCCGAGCAGGTCGATGATGAGAGCCTTTATGAGACGATGCGCCGTGCAGATGCGGCACTCTATCAGGCGAAAAAAGCCGGACGCAATCGTGTCCATATCGCTTGAAATGCTGCAGCCGCATGAGACGGGTTATTACTTGCCCGAGCGTTCGCGTTCCACTGCACGCCAGCCAATGTCTGAGCGATAAAAACCTTCCGGCCAGTCAATCTGCTTGACGGCGTCGTAAGCCTTGCTCTGGGCTTCGGCCACCGTTTCAGCAATCGCTGTTACGTTGAGAACGCGGCCACCATTGGCAATCAGGTTGCCGTTTTTTTCAGCCGTACCGGCGTGGAAAACTTTGAGCCCGTCAATGTCATTGAGCTGGTCGAGACCACGAATGATGCTGCCTTTCTTCACATTGGCAGGGTAGCCTTCTGCAGCCATAACCACGGTGAGGGCAGGCTGATCTTTCCACTCAAGCGATACTTCATCGAGCTTGCCGTCCACGGCCGCATTGATAAGATCAAGCAGGTCGGTTTCAAGGCGCATCATCAGCACCTGACATTCCGGATCACCGAAGCGGGTGTTGTATTCGATAAGCTTCGGGCCGTCCTTGCCGATCATCAAGCCCAAGAACAGCACGCCCGAGAAAGGTGCGCCAATTTCCGCCATGCCGCGCATGGTCGGTTCGATCAGTTCGCGCATGGTGCGCTCAACGATTTCGGGTGTCATTACAGGAGCGGGGGCATAAGCGCCCATACCGCCGGTATTCGGCCCGGTGTCGCCATCGCCCACGCGCTTGTGGTCCTGTGCCGAGCCAAGCGATAGGGCCGTTTTGCCATCACAAATGCAGAAGAAGCTTGCTTCTTCACCTTCAAGAAACTCTTCAACGACCACTTCGGCACCAGCAGAACCGAATGCGCCTTCAAAACAGGCATCAACCGCGTCCAGCGCTTCATCGAGCGTCATGGCAACAACAACGCCTTTGCCGGCGGCAAGGCCGTCGGCCTTGACGACGATAGGTGCGCCCACTTCACGGACATAGGCCTTGGCTTTTGGTGCATTGTTGAAGCGGCCATAGGCACCTGTTGGAATGCCAAAACGCGCGCAAAGATCCTTGGTGAAGCCTTTCGAGCCTTCAAGCTGGGCGGCAGCCTTGGATGGTCCGAAAACGCGAACATTCGTGGCTTGGAGATCGTCGGCTAGGCCCGCGACGAGTGGGGCTTCCGGGCCAACGACAACCAGATCGATTGCCTTGTCCTTGGCGAATGCGATGACCGCTGCATGATCGGTTACGTCGAGCGTTACAAGTTCTGCATATTCGGCAATGCCGGGGTTGCCGGGCGCGCAATAAAGCTTTGTCAGCTTTTCAGAAGCGGCGAGTTTCCAGGCCAATGCGTGTTCGCGGCCACCGGAACCGATCAACAGAACTTTCATGCCTTGCTCCCTGCGCGTGAGATCAGTAAATGTTTATTGATACGGGTCTCTATTGCCCAACGCGTTTGCGGGCAAGGGCAGTACCGCGATTTTTGGATAAAAAGCGGGTGGAGCCGTAGCAGTTTCTAGAAAGCAGGCAATCATGCAGCAGTCAAAACCCAATGCAGGGTCCGGTATTGGGGCCAATTCAGATGTGCAGTCGCGCGATGTGCGTGGACGCGTGAAAGACGCACCCTCGGGCCATTGGGTCTATCGTGTTCTTCCGCCATCGCTTTGGCCCTATGCGCAGCTCGCTCGGTGGGATCGCCCGATTGGTTGGCAGCTTTTACTCTGGCCGTGCTGGTGGTCGGCAGCACTCGTTGCTGGCGCAGGTGCGCAGCCTGGCGACGGTGCATGGTCCGTCATGCCCTCGATCTGGCACCTTGTCCTGTTTTTGGTTGGCTCAATTGCCATGCGCGGTGCAGGATGTACCTATAACGATATTGTCGATCAGGATATCGACGATAAAGTCGATCGCACGCGGTCGCGTCCACTGCCATCGGGGCAGGTCACGAGCAGGCAGGCGAAGATTTTTCTCGTTTTGCAGGCGTTGGTTGGCCTTGCCGTCGTGCTGCAGCTTAACTGGTTTTCAATCGGACTTGGTGTCTTCTCTCTGCTGATTGTTGCTGCCTATCCATTCATGAAGCGCTTCACCAATTGGCCGCAGCTGGTGCTTGGTCTGGCCTTTTCTTGGGGCGCGCTGATGGGTTGGGCGGCCGCGGAAGGCTCTCTCGCATTGCCACCTGTGCTGCTTTACATAGGGGCGATCCTTTGGGTGATCGGCTACGATACGATCTATGCCCATCAGGACAAGGAAGATGATGCGCTGGTTGGAGTTGGTTCAACCGCGCGGCTGTTTGGCAAACATACCAAGACTGCGCTCATGGTGCTTTATGGTGGAGCAATCGGTTTTTTTGCGGCGGCGTTTGCTGTTGCGCAGGTTCCGATGCCAGCACTTGCCGGTTTGCTGGCCGCTGGTGCCCATCTTTATCGCCAGATCATCGTGCTTGATATCGACAATCCCGATCAGTGTCTGAAACTGTTTCGTTCCAACAATATTGTGGGCCTGATCATCTTTCTGGGTCTCGTGTTTGGAAGCCTTTGGGTGGCAGTCAAACCGCTCGTCTAAATTAAAAAGGCCACCGAAACGGTGGCCTTTTTCTTATTTGGTTACGGATAAAGCCGATCTTTGTTCCAGTCGCCTTCCGGTGTGTCGCGGGTAAACAATACGCGGTCATGCAGGCGGAACGGACGGTCGTGCCAGAATTCAATGGAAACCGGGCGAATGCGGAATCCAGACCAGTGAGAAGGCCTTGGAATGTCGCCGATGGCGTAACGGGCCGTATATTCGGCAACAGCCTTTTCAAGCGCAAAACGGCTTTCGAGCGGTCGCGACTGTTTCGATGCCCATGCTCCTATGCGGCTGCCGCGTGGGCGCGATGCATAATAAGCGTCGGCTTCTGCGTCGCTGACCTTCTCAACCGGTCCGCGCACGCGCACCTGACGGCGCAGCGACTTCCAGTGAAAGCACATGGCAGCCTTTTCGGCGGACAGTATTTCCTGACCCTTCTTGCTTTCATAATTGGTGTAGAAAACAAAACCGTGCTCGTCGAAATCCTTGAGTAGCACCATACGCACATTGGGCAGACCGTCAGGATCAACGGTGGCAAGTGCCAGTGCATTTGGGTCGTTCAGTTCGCTCTTGGTGGCGTCATTCAGCCATTCAGCAAAAAGTCGGAACGGTTCTGAGCTTTGGGTGAAATCGTCGCTGGTGTCTGTCATTTGCCGCTATTTCAGATATCTGGAAAACTTGGGTACGCGGAACTTCCTCCAATTCGTCCGCTTTGTCCATGGCTGAGAGCTGCGACGCATCATGCCAGCATGTTCTGTTTTCTCAACCAGGCTTCATACCATTGCGGCCATTGTTCCGTAGGCGTTCCCGTCTTACCCATGCCAAAGCCATGGCCGCCTGATGGTATCGCATGAAACTCCACATCCACGCCTGCCTTCACACAAGCTTGCTGCATGATAAGGCTATTGGCTGGATTGGAAATCTGATCGTCGTCCGCTTGCGTGAGAAAAACCGGAGGGCATTCCTTGTTAACATGGCTTTCAACCGACCACTCCCGCGTTGCTTCTTGTGTTGGATGCTTGCCAACAAGCGAGCGACGGGTCGATGTGTGATCATAAGGCGCTTCAAGTGTAATAACCGGATAAATCAGCGCCGCTGCATCTGGCCGGGCTGATTGTATGTCGATGTCATCGACAGGTTCGTAAGACGCAAAAGCTGAGCCGGTCGCGGCAAGCCCCATCAAGTGCCCGCCAGCAGAAAAGCCCAGCGCACCGATCTTGTTTGGAGCAATCTGCCAGTCAGCCGCTTTCGCCCGCACCAGACGAAATGCTCTTTGAACGTCCTGTAGCGGTGCCAGTGGTCCTGCAGCCCATCCCTCAATTGGCAGTCGATAGGTGAGAACAAAAGCAAAAATGCCTCTTTTTGCGAGCCAGCGTGCAGCGGGATAAGACTCTTTGCCTTCCTCAATGCGCTTATATCCGCCACCTCCGGCAATGATCACTGCAGAACCGTTTGGCCGCTCAGGGTTGAATATCTCTAAGCCAGGTACTGCAATGTTTGTGACCGCGCCTCTCTTGGTTATATCAGGCGAACCGCTCGGGCCTCCGCCACCGGGTGGCGATGCAGGCCAAAGGGATAGGCGGCTGCTTTGTGATCGAATACTGATAATCGGCAAACTGAATGCCGTGGTGAGCGCGGCGCCACCAATCAGTAAGTTACGGCGTGAAATCAAAGTTCATCCTCACTCGAACCGATGTTTCGGACTCTTGAATCTGCTCACTAATCATGGCGATTTTTGCCCGCAAAAGCTTGTTTTCGCAATTAACACTGAACATCTGCAATAGAAGCTCTGTCGGCCAACTTTATACCGTTGTCCTTTGGTAGCGATTTGTTTACCTTGCCCGCGAACCGCTTGTTAACCCCATACCCCCCATATTCGCTACATCTTTAGGATGTATTTAAGGGAAGACCGTTGGCTGCTGAATCCGCTCGCCGCGACACACATGACGATTCTACGATTCTTGGTATGGCTTTTATTCGCCGTGCAGCGCTCGTTATGGTTGTTTTGCCGCTGGCAGGCTGTGCGATGGGTGGCGTCAGTATTGAGAAGGCTGTGCCTGATTCGTCTACAATCACGGGTTCAGTCAAACCAGCACAAAAGACAGAAACAGATACTGGCAAACTTTCGGACCAGTCCACGATCAAGAGTGTCGTTTCGGCGCTCGATTTCACCCAATGGGGCAAGAAGCCAGTGCCGTGGGCTAATCCTGATACGGGTAGTCAGGGCACGATTACCACGATTGCCGAGACCAAATCTGACGATGGCCTCTGCCGGAAATTCGAGACCTCTCGTGAGGCTTTTGACGGCGTTTCCATCTATCGCGGCGAAACCTGTATGCAGCGCGGCGGTCAGTGGACACTCACCTCATTTGCACCGATTTAAGCTTTTTTGAAAACATCCCTTTGTAAGTCTGGAAGTTTTCCGGCTTCGTGCGCATATTATGGCAAACTGAGTCTAGCGACTGAGATTACAGTCATTTTTCCTAATGAGGACTATATATGCGCGATCCCTATAGCGTGTTGGGCGTCGCCAAAACGGCGAAGCCCGAAGAAATAAAATCGGCATTTCGCAAGCTGGCCAAAAAGCATCATCCGGATCAGAACCAGGATGATCCGAAGGCACAGGAGCGTTTTGCGGAAGTTAACCAGGCCTATGAAATCGTCGGCGATAAAGATAAGCGCGGACAGTTTGACCGTGGCGAAATCGATGCAGAAGGTAAGCCATTGTTTCAGGGCTTTGCCGGTCAGGGTGGCGGCTTTGATGGACATGCCGGTTTCGGTGGCGGAGATCCGTTTGCGGGCTTTCGTCAGCGTGGCGGCGGGCAACAGGGTGGCTTCGGTGGCGCTGAAGACATTCTCAATGATTTGTTTGGCGGCGCTTTCGGCGGCGGGCGCGGTGGCGCACGTCAACAGCGCGGGCCGGTCAAGGGCAGTGATCTTTCAGCGTCGATCAATATAACGCTGGAACAGGCTGCAGGTGCCGACAAGGTTGAAGCCGTCTTTCCCAACGGCAAGCATCTGAAGATCAAGCTGCCGCAATTCGTCGAAGACGGCCAGACAATCAGGCTCAAAGGTCAGGGCGAGCACGTCCTGGGCGGAACACCCGGCGATGCGCTGGTCACGATCCACTTCAAACAAAGCGCACGTTTTAGGCTTGAAGGCCGCGATGTGCATGTCGATCTGCCGGTCGAGCTTGAGGATGCCGTCCTTGGCGGTAAGGCTGAAGTCGAAACGCTGAGCGGTCGTATCGCCGTCAAGGTTCCGGCTTGGTCCAACTCAGATAAGGTTCTGCGCCTCAAGGGTAAGGGCCTGCCACTGAAAGCTGGCGGTCATGGCGACCTTTATGTTCATGTCCGCATCATGCTGCCGGAAGGTGGCGATGCCGAACTTGAAGAGTTTTTGCGCAAGCGCAAAGGCGAATAAGTCAAAATCGTTATAAAAACCAATGCGGGGATTAACTGCTAAAGCTGCATTTAATCCCCGCAAAAAGGCTTTGCAGTGTCTTTTGCGTCCTCAACCGATGCTCAAGCACAACTCTGTTGTGCGATAAAATCACAATACCCGGCTTTTTATGCGCAATTGCTTGAAGCTGTTGCAAGCCTGTGCGATAGGGCATCTAGTTGATTATATTTCGATGAGGACCCTTAATGACCGCAAAGTCAGGTTTGTTGCAGGGCAAGCGCGGATTGATTCTGGGCGTAGCCAACAACCGTTCCATCGCCTGGGGTATTGCCAAGGCCGCTCGTGAAGCTGGTGCGGAACTCGCATTCACCTATCAGGGTGATGCGCTGAAGAAGCGCGTGGAGCCGTTGGCCGAAGAATTGGATGCTTTCGTTGCAGGACATTGTGATGTTGCTGACGGCGCAAGCATTGATGCTGTTTTTGAAGCACTTGAAAAGAAGTGGGGCAAGCTCGACTTCGTCGTTCACGCCATTGGTTTCTCCGACAAGGATGAACTGACCGGCCGTTACGTCGATACCAGCGAAGCAAACTTCCAGAACACCATGCTGATTTCGGTTTATTCGCTGACGGCAATTTCACGCCGCGCCGAAAAGCTGATGGCTGATGGCGGCTCCATTTTGACGCTGACCTATTACGGCGCTGAAAAAGTCATGCCGAACTACAACGTCATGGGTGTTGCAAAGGCTGCTCTTGAAGCAAGCGTCAAGTATCTGGCCGTTGATCTTGGCCCGCAGAATATCCGCGTCAATGCGATTTCGGCAGGTCCTATCAAGACTCTGGCTGCATCCGGCATTGGTGACTTCCGCTATATTCTCAAGTGGAACGAGTATAATGCGCCGCTGCGCCGCACGGTTACGATTGATGAAGTGGGCGATGTTGGCCTTTACTTTCTCTCTGACCTCTCGCGCTCGGTCACGGGTGAAGTTCACCACGCTGACAGCGGCTACCACGTCATCGGCATGAAGGCTGTTGACGCTCCGGATATCTCAGTCGTTAAAGACTGATTGGTGTAAGACGAAATCCCGAAAAGTTGACCGACTTTTCGGGATTTTTCTTTTGTCTTTCCGTCAGCGGGAAGGTTATCCAAAGAATGGGCACTAGCATAATGTGCGCCAGAAAATCATTTAGCGGCAGATAGAGGTAACGCTTTGGCTCGGGAGATCATCTACTTTTCGCGTCACGGTGAGACGGATTGGAATGTCTCGCAGCGCATTCAGGGGCAGCTTGATATTGATATCAACGCCCATGGACGTACACAGGCAGACCGTAACGGCGATATGCTGAAGTCACTGATCGGCGACGGTGCCGGTTATGATTTCGTTGCAAGCCCGCTGCGCCGCACACGCGAAACAATGGAGCGCATTCGCCTGCGCATGGGTCTCGACCCATATGATTTCCGTACTGATCCGCAGCTTATGGAAGTGAATTTCGGCGATTGGCAAGGCTTCATGATGGAAGATATTGCCAAGGAGCGTGATGACCTTGTGCAAGCGCGCGCTCGCGATAAGTGGAACTTCATCCCGCCGGGCGAAACGGCTGAAAGCTATATGCGTCTTTCTCAGCGTATCGGGCGCTGGGTTGAAGCGGTCGAATGGCCAACCGTCTGTGTGACGCATGGCGGCTGCATTCGCACCCTGTTTTATCTCTATGGTGATATCGACGGCCACGATGCTGCAAATATCTCCATCCCGCAGGACAAGATATTGAAGTTCGAAAACGGCAAGCTTGATTGGGTTTAAAGCATTTCCAGCAAAAGTTGGAAGCGGTTTTGCATAGGGATAATGCGTAAAAACAAAAAGATAGAGCGGTTCCAACGGTTCAATATTAACTGGAACTGCTCTTAAAAGCCGGGTAGCTTTTGATGTCGATGCGCTGCGTCATTGCGGTCGTTGAAAAGCCCTACTTAGCGAGTGTTCATGTCATTCAAACGCTTTGCGGTTATTGCTGACATTCATGGCAACAGTGATGCGCTGGCAGCAGTGCTTGCTGATATTGATGCCCTGAATATCCAAACCATTATCAATCTCGGCGATCATTTAAGTGGGCCGCTCGCTGCGCGCGAAACAGCGGATATGCTGATGGCGCGTGAGATGATTGCAATTCGTGGCAATCATGACCGTTGGCTGGTTGAAAAAGCCGTGGAAGACATGGGCCCCTCTGATCGCGTTGCCTATGACCAGCTGGAAGAGCGGCATCTTGCCTGGCTGCGAGATATGCCCGCAACCAAAGTTCTCGCAGATGGCCGCATTTTTCTGATCCACGGCACGCCCACGAGTGACACGACTTACTGGCTCGAAACTGTGACTGCTACTGGCGATGTCGTGCTGAGGCCGAAAAAGCAGATTGAAGCGGAAGCAGAAGGCATTGCCGCATCACTGATCCTCTGCGGTCATACGCATACGCCGCGCGTTGTGCGGTTGAGCGATGGTCGCCAGATCGTCAATCCCGGCAGCGTTGGCTGTCCCGGTTATGATGACGATCATCCCGTGCCACATATTGTGCAGACCGGAACGCCGAATGCGTCTTATGCCGTAATCGATGATGATGCAGATAACTGGCGTGTTACATTCCGCAGTATCCCATATGCCCCATCTCGAATGGCTTTGCTTGCTGAGAAGGCAGGCAGGGAAGAATGGGCACATGTCATTCGTACTGGATGGCTTCGCGTCGAATAAGCGCGTGAATTTCCGATTTCTTGCCATTTGGCAAAATTATGCTATCTTTCCGCCATAAGGAAGGTGTGCCATGGAGCTTCAGCCAATCAGCATAACGCCTGCGGGCAATCTGTCGAAGGTAATCACCGACGAAGAAGCGGGTGCATTGGCGCGCACCACGGTCAATTTGTTCAAGGCGTGGAAACTGTCAGATATGGAAGCCAGTACGCTTTTGGGTGATATGTCCCCGCGAACATGGGCGCGCTGGAAAGAAGGTAGCATAGGCCGCATCGACCGTGACTTGCGGATGCGTATGGCGCATCTTATGGGCATTCACAAAGGCCTGCGCTACATGTTCCGCGATGCTACGCGCGGCTACACCTGGATCAGAAAGCCAAATGGCGCATTCGGCGGTTTGTCGGCGCTCGATCTCATGTTACGTGGTGAAATCTCAGATCTTGCTGCACTGCGAGAATGGCTCAATGCGGAGCGCGGCGCATGGTAAGCGGACTGGCTCAAAAGCAACATGTTCACTGGCCACAGACTTTCCGCATCATCCGCTCCATTCATCCGCCAATCGACCTGTTTGAAGATATCGCTGATCCGCGTGATTGGGAAGCGCTGGCTTCGGTCGAGGAAAAGACAAACCCACGCATTCGTTTCGAAATTGGCGATCTTGGCAAGGTGCCTGCTGATCGGCGCGTTGCCGGGCAGGGTGCAACCTATGTCATGGCACCCTTTGTGCATTGCTCGACAACCCGCCCGGGGCGTTTCAGCGATGGCAGCTACGGTATTTATTATGCCGCTGATCGTGAAGATGTGGCGGTGGCGGAAACCATCCATCACCATGAAAAATTTATGCGGGCAACCAATGAAGAACCCGGTTGGACTTCCGATTTTCGGGTGCTGATTGGCAGCGTCGAACGGGAACTGGACGATGTGAGCAAAGTACCGGGCGTGCTTGATCCGGTTGACTATGGGGCTTCACATACTGAGGGAAAAGATCTGCGCGCAGCGGGAAGTAACGGACTTCTCTGGCCAAGTGTGCGGATGCGCGGTGGCTCTTGTATCGGGATTTTCTGGCCAAATGTTATAACGATTCCGGTTCAGGGTCGGCATTACAGCTATCACTGGAATGGAACCCGCGTCGATTTCGTTCGCCAATACGACACGGGTCTAGTGCTTGCGGTAAGCTGATCTTATGGGGCTTCCTGAATGTCGGTGACGAAGCGCGTATTGTCGGCTTCATCATAAAGAATGATGACCTTCATGCCTTTGTTAATAGCGGAATAATCAAACTCTCCCGGCAACTTATAGGTCTTGCCGTCATCCAGTGTAATTGTTTCCTTATCCTGATTGATGCCGGTGATCTTGCCTTCGACATCATCCGCCATGGCAACGGTCGAAAAGAGCGAGGCAATAATGAAGAGCAGTCCCACAATATACTGCATGGGTGTCATCCTCCTTTTGAGTGCCCGACCGTCAACTGACTGATTCGACACGAATTGCATTTTGCGCAATTGCTTCCCTCAAAGTTTATATGAGCCGACAGTATGGGCTGAAACTAAAGGGCGCAACTTGATTGTGGACGCATTTTAGCCGACGGAATGTGTCAAAAAGAATGCGGTATGTGGATGATCCGATGGAAATTTTGCGAACGGTATGTGGCTAATCCCAGCTATAATTTGACCGTTGCTCAAAAGGCCAATAAAACCGGCCCATATCTTGCCGGCAAAGGCGCTCCGTAATCAGGCTTAGCTCATGTCTCATAACAGTTTCGGTCATCTGTTTCGCGTAACCACCTGGGGCGAAAGCCATGGTATTGCGCTTGGTTGTGTCGTGGATGGTTGCCCTCCTGGCATTACCTTTACCGAAGCCGAAATTCAGTCCTATCTCGATAAGCGCAAGCCGGGTCAGTCGAAATATACGACCCAGCGTCGCGAGCCGGATCAGGTTCGTGTGCTTTCTGGTGTGCTTCTGGGCGACGATGGTGTCACCATGACCACCACTGGCACGCCGATTTCGATGATGATCGAAAACACTGATCAGCGCTCCAAGGATTATGGTGATATTGCAAAGCAGTATCGTCCGGGCCATGCCGATTATGCTTACGACGTCAAATACGGCATTCGCGATTATCGCGGCGGTGGTCGTTCCTCGGCACGCGAAACCGCAGCCCGCGTTGCGGCTGGCGCAATTGCTCGTAAGGTTGTTCCGGGTTTGCAGGTGCGTGGTGCGCTCGTCTCGATGGGCGTGCACGACATTGATCGTTCGCGTTGGGACTGGAACGAAGTCGATAACAACCCGTTCTTCACGCCGGATGCTGGTTCTGTGGAGGTCTTCGCGGACTATCTGGATGGCATCCGTAAGAATGGCTCTTCCATCGGCGCGATTATTGAAATCGTCGCAGATGGCGTGCCTGCAGGCATTGGCGCACCGATCTACGGTAAGCTTGATCAGGATATCGCCAGCCTGCTGATGTCGATCAACGCCGTGAAAGGCGTCGAAATTGGCAACGGCTTTGAGGCTGCACGCCTGACAGGCGAAGAAAACGCCGACGAAATGCGTATCGGTAATGATGGTCAGCCGATGTTCCTGTCCAATCAGGCGGGCGGCGTGCTTGGTGGTATTGCAACGGGTGCGCCCGTGGTGGCACGCTTTGCAGTGAAGCCGACGTCATCGATCCTGACGCCACGCAAATCCATTGATAAGGACGGCAAAGAAGTGGATGTGATGACCAAAGGACGCCACGATCCTTGCGTGGGCATTCGCGCTGTGCCGATTGGCGAAGCGATGGTCGCTTGCGCAATTGCCGATCACTATCTGCGCCATCGTGGACAGACGGGACGTATCTAAAAAATAGAAAGTTCAGTTTCAGGAACTGAGGGCCGGTTTTCGACTGAAGCTGTGGTACAACCATTGAGGCTGAAATGAGCTATAATCAGAAACAGGTCGTTGATGCGCTGCGCGCTTTTGAGCGTGGCGAAATTGTTGTGGTCATGGATGATGATGGGCGCGAGAACGAAGGCGACCTGATCGTTGCAGCCGTTCACTGCACGCCGGAAAAGATGGCCTTCATCGTTCGTTACACGTCGGGCATCGTCTGCACGCCAATGACGCGTGATGAAGCCAAGCGTCTTAATCTGGCGCCGATGGTAGCGGAAAATGAGTCCGCTCACACAACGGCTTTCACAGTCACGGTTGATTATCGCCACGGTACAACGACCGGCATTTCGGCCGAAGACCGCACGCTCACTGTCCGCAACCTCGCAAATCCGAATGCCGGTGCTTCGGATTTCGTGCGTCCCGGCCATATTTTTCCGCTGATCGCCCGCGAAGGCGGTGTGTTGATGCGCTCCGGCCATACGGAAGCAGCTGTTGACCTCTGCAAGCTCGCAAATCTCCCGCCAATTGGCGTGATCTGCGAATTGATCAATGATGATGGCACAGTCATGCGTGGCCCTGATGTGACGGCATTTGCTGAAAAGCACACGCTGCATCGCGTTACGGTAGCTGATCTCATCGCCTATCGTCAGCGCAAGGAAACGCTGGTCAAGCGCATCAGCGACGCGCCAGTGAAAACCTGTGCAGGCCCAGCCCATGCCTATACTTACGAATTGCCTTGGGAGCCGATGCAGCATGTCGCTGTTGTCTTTGGCGATATTCGTGATGGTGAAGAAGTCCCTGTCCGTCTGCACCGCGAAGACGTGATCAACGATGTTTTCGGCAGCACCGGCAACAATCTCGACGCGATTATGAAGCGTATGGGCAAGGAAGGCCGTGGCGTTCTGGTTTACCTGCGTGAAGGTTCTGTCGGGGTTCGTGCAGATCACCGTGATGCGCGTGCGCGTGAAGCGCTGCTTGGCGAACACGAAGCTCATGCTGAAGCTGTTGCTCGCGAAGAGGAATGGCGCCAGATCGGTCTGGGCGCACAGATTCTGAAAGACCTGGGCATCACATCGATCGTGCTTCTGGCATCGCGTGAACGCCACTATGTTGGTCTTGAAGGTTTCGGCATAAACATCGCCCGCACCGAAATCATCTGACACAGTGTTGTCGGCTAAAGATGCTACAGGATCGCAATGACAACACGGCTTTACTGGCATCCTACCTATCTTGAACATATAGTGCCGCCCGGACATCCCGAGCGGCCTGACCGCATTCGTGCGCTGATGAGCGAGCTGGAAGGACCGGATTTCTACCGTCTCGACCGTGTGGAAGCGCGGATGGCATCAGAAGATGCCATCCTGCTCGTGCATCCTGAAAGCTATGTCGACGAAATCCGTAAGCAAATTCCCGATGGCATAGACGATGAGGAAGCGCCGCAACCGATCAACAAGCTTGGCGTCGATACCTATGTGAGCCCGAAAAGCTGGGAAGCAGCATTGCTAGCCATTGGTGGCGCAAATGCTGCTGTCGATGATGTGTTTTCCGGGAAAGCTGATAACGTCTTTGTCGCTTCACGCCCGCCCGGTCATCATGCCGAGCTGTCAACGGCAATGGGCTTCTGCCTGTTTAACACTGTTGCTATCGCAGCGCGTCATGCGCAGCGCAATCATGGTGCGGAACGCATCGCAATCGTTGATTGGGACGTGCATCATGGCAACGGCACGCAAGATATCTTCAAAGATGATCCGAGCGTTCTTTACTGTTCGACGCACCAGTTTCCGCTTTTTCCTGGCACAGGCCGGAAAGATGAGGTGGGTGTCGGTAACATCGTCAATGCTCCGCTTTCGCCCAATACCGGCAGCCGGGAATTTCGCGAGGCATTTAATAGTCGTGTATTGCCTGCTTTGGACAACTTCCGGCCAGATTTGATCCTTATTTCGGCTGGCTTCGACGCGCATTTCCGCGATCCTCTTGCCGAGATCAATCTCGATGAATCGGATTTCGATTGGGCGACGGGCAAGCTCATGGAACGTGCTGAACGGTTCTGCAATCACCGACTGGTGAGTGTGCTTGAAGGTGGATATGATCTTGAGGGCTTGTCGCAGTCCGCGTCTTCTCATATTACGCGGCTGTTGAAAGGATAAACCATGGTAACCGAACCGTCCAACACCGACATTGCAGTTATGAGCTTTGAGGATGCCTTGAAGCAGCTAGAGAAGATCGTCGATGATCTGGAGCGGGGCGATGTGCCGCTGGAAGAATCCATCCGCATCTATGAGCGTGGCGAAGCGCTGAAGAAGCATTGCGATACGCTGCTCAAATCTGCAGAAGACAAGGTCGAGAAAATTCGCATTGGCCGTGACGGTCAGCCAGCGGGTACAGAACCGCTCGACGCTGAATAAATCTCAGACTTAAAACATCGCCTTGAGCTGGGCGGCGTAGGGCGCAAGCACGCCGCTCAGGAGATAGGGCCCTAGTCCCCAGACGAGTGTCCAACCGGCAGCGCCAATCACATTGGCAGCCAGAAAATGCATAGGGTTCATTTTCATGGAACCTGCGACAATGCCGTTTAATTGTCTAAGCAGGACGACAAAGCGCGCTGTCGCGACCACATAGATACCCTTGCTCTCAAACATTTTCTCGAATTTATCGAGACGCTCCGGCGTCAGTTTCACGTAGTGCCCGTATCGCAGAATGAGCGCGCGCCCGCCAAAGCGCCCAATCGCATAGCCGGTACAATCACCTAAAACCGCACCAACAAACACCGCCAGAATGACCATCTCGATATTGAGTGTGCCATGCAGCGCTAAGAGCGAACTTGCAATCAATGCGCTTTCACCGGGAAGCGGTGCGCCAAAAGACTCGAAATAGACGATGACGAAGAGGGCCAGCGCGCCATAGGCGGCGATATAAGGCTCAATAAAGCTCATACGGAAACCACGCTAAACATGAAAAGGCTCCGGCGCGAACCGGAGCCTAAGCACTATAGTTGGTTTTGTTAGCCGATGGAACGCTTGCCGGTGATCTTGTGGTAAGCCCACAAGACGATAATGGAACCGATAATTGCAATGATCAGGCTCATTGGATCAAATGCGCCTGTGACGCCTCGACCGAAAAGAGCGGAAGAAAGAACGCCGCCAACGATTGCTCCGACAATGCCCAAAGCAATGTCGAAAAACACCCCCTGACCGCTTTTATTGACGATTTTGCTGCCGATGAAGCCGGCAATCAAGCCTAATATAATCCAGCTTATTACAGACATCTAATATCTCCGATTGCGAAAATAAGGTTTTGCATCAGACAGTTAGAAAATTTTCACAATAGTTTCGATTTGGCAAGGTATAATGCTTGTCAAAGGCGGAAACTTATTTCACCTTAACTTATCGCGTGTGAGAAAACCACAGCGACCAACAGGGAGTATCGTGTGATGGGAAGTTATGACGACAATTCCAACAATTCGCCGATCCCCGGCGGCAGCCTTGCCAAGCCGGTTCTGATCGCGCTCGGTGCGCTTCTGGTCGGCAAGATGCTGAAAGGGCATAGTGAGGAGCCTGAACAGCCAGCTTCCATTCCAGACCAGTCTGCTCCTCAGCAGGCGGATAACGGTGGCGGTCTGCTTGGCGGTATTCTGGGTGGCCTCGGTGGTTTGCTGGGTGGTGCGCTCGCAAGTGGCGGTGCAGCTTCCGCACCGACTGCTCCCGGTCCACTTGGCGGCGGCTTAGGCGGTCTTCTCGATCAGCTCAAACAGGCAGGTCTTGGCGATAAGGTGGATTCCTGGGTTGGGCAGGGCAGCAATCATCAGATTGAACCGGGTCAGCTCGGAGATGCACTCGGCCAGAAGACTTTGAGCGAAATCGCTGCTCATGCAGGGATTGATCAGCAGGAATTGCTTAATCAGCTATCGCAAGTTCTTCCGGGGCTGGTGGACAAGCTGACGACCAACGGACAGGTGCCAGACACAAACGAATTGTCGCGCCTGTTGCACAATCGCTAATACGGTCTTATTTTTCTACATCACGCACCGGCAAACGGCTTGCCGGTGCGCTTTTATTTGGTGGCAGTCCGATGAGTTTTTTCCCTTGTCCTGATCCGGTTCTTGGCGACAAGACTTCCGTAGATGCAATCGAAACTCTGGTCATTCCGCGTACGAGCGATATTGGAGGGCTGGAAGTGCGTCGAGCTTTGCCGACCGTACGCAGGCGTCTGGTTGGGCCTTTCATTTTCTTTGATCGCATGGGACCTGCAGTTTTAAAGGATGGCGATGCGCTTGATGTCCGCCCGCATCCGCATATCGGTCTATCTACCGTGACCTATCTTTTCGATGGTCATATCCGCCATCGTGACAGCCTCGGCACTGAAATGGTGATCCGTCCGGGGGATGTGAACCTCATGACGGCAGGTCGTGGCATTGTCCATTCCGAGCGTTCGCCTGAAGAAGAACGCAATGGACCGCTGTCGATTTCCGGCGTGCAGACATGGTTGGCACTGCCGGAGCAATTTGAAGAAATCGATCCGCATTTCTATCATACCAATTCGCCCGATCTGCCACTGATGGAAGATCGCGAGTTTAACGGGCGTTTGATTATCGGCTCGCTGCATGGCGTTTCATCGCCGGTGATCCAGCACGCGGAGACACTTTATGCCGATATTGAAGTGTTGCCTGGAGGGCGCTTTCATATCCCGCCGACCACGGAAGAGCGTGCTATCTATACGCTGCGCGGCAATGTCGGCATTGGCGGTGACGTGTTTCCAGCGGACCGCCTGCTGGCTTTCCGTCCGGGTGATGATATCGTGGTGCAGGCTGGCCCTGACGGCGCGCATTTTATGCTATTTGGTGGAGCGGCACTTGGTTCCAAGCGATATGTCTGGTGGAATTTCGTTTCGTCTTCCAAAGAGCGTATTGAACAGGCCAAAGAGGAATGGCGCACTGGACGCTTTGATATTGTGCCGGGCGATGAAGAAGAATTCATACCTTTGCCGGAATGATGGAGCATTTCCAGTAAAAGTGCGAAGCGGTTTTGCGTTGGATAATGCGACAAAACAAAAAGCCGCCGCATAGGACAACATGTCTCGCTGGGCACAATGTGATCTTTGGTCCGCTTGATCTGCGTATAATGCTGCTATACCGACAAACCAAGATCTTACCAGAAACAGGTTGTTTCAATGTCCCGACCCATTACCCCGCTGCTCGACAAGGTGCCAACGCCTGATGCCTTGCGCGAATTGCCGGAACAGGATTTGCCAAAGCTTGCGGAAGAACTGCGCGCCGAACTGGTCGATGCAGTCTCCACGACGGGCGGACATCTCGGGGCGGGGCTTGGCGTGGTGGAACTGACCATCGCGCTGCACCATGTCTTTGACACACCGCATGACCGCATCATCTGGGATGTGGGTCATCAAGCCTACCCGCACAAAATCCTGACCGGACGCCGCGACCGTATCCGTACGCTTAGGCAGGAAAACGGCTTGTCCGGTTTCACCAAGCGTGCTGAGAGCGAATATGACCCATTCGGTGCCGCGCATTCCTCGACCTCCATTTCGGCAGGTCTTGGCATGGCAGTCGCTGCTGATCTTTCGGGCGAAAAGCGCAATGTGATCGCGGTCATCGGCGATGGCTCCATGTCGGCTGGTATGGCCTATGAAGCGATGAACAATGCCGGTGCGCTTGATGCGCGCCTCATCGTCATTCTCAATGACAACGACATGTCGATTGCCCCGCCGACAGGTGCCATGAGTGCCTATCTGGCGCGTCTGGTATCTGGCAAGACCTATCGCAGTGTGCGTGAAGCCGCCAAGCAGGTAGCCAAGAAACTACCGAAGTTCTTGCAGGACAAGGCGCGTAAATCGGAAGAGTTTACGCGTGCCTTCTTCACCGGCGGCACGATGTTTGAAGAGCTTGGCTTCTACTATGTCGGGCCGATTGATGGTCACAACCTCGACCATATGCTGCCGATCCTCAAAAACGTGCGTGATACGCAGGACGGCCCCGTGCTGATCCATATGGTGACGCAGAAGGGCAAGGGCTATGCGCCTGCCGAAGCTGCTGCCGACAAATATCATGGCGTGAACAAATTCGACGTCATCACCGGCAAGCAGTCGAAGCCACCGGCAAATGCGCCAAGCTACACCAAGATTTTCGGCACAAGCCTTATTGAGGAAGCCCGTCACGACGACAAGATCGTCGCTGTCACGGCGGCAATGCCGACCGGCACCGGCCTTGATCTCTTTGGCGAAGTCTTCCCGAAGCGCGTCTTTGATGTGGGCATTGCTGAGCAACATGCGGTGACATTTGCTGCGGGCTTGGCATCTGAGGGCTATAAGCCGTTTTGTGCGATTTATTCGACCTTCCTCCAGCGCGGCTATGATCAGGTCGTGCATGATGTGTCGATCCAGAACCTGCCCGTGCGTTTCCCAATCGACCGTGCAGGTCTGGTGGGTGCCGATGGTCCGACCCATGCTGGCTCGTTTGACACGGGCTTCCTCGCGGCGCTTCCGGGCTTTGTGGTGATGGCCGCGTCTGACGAAGCCGAACTGCGCCATATGGTGCGCACGGCGGCGGAATATGACGAAGGCCCGATCTCCTTCCGCTATCCGCGTGGCGATGGTGTCGGCGTGGAACTGCCGGAACGCGGTTCTGTGCTTGAAATCGGCAAGGGCCGCATCGTGCGCGAAGGCACCAAGGTTGCACTTTTGTCATTTGGTACCCGCTTGCAGGAATGCCTTGGCGCTGCTGATGAGCTGGCCGCTGCTGGTCTTTCTACAACGGTTGCCGATGCACGTTTTGCCAAGCCGCTTGATCATGATCTCATCCGTCGTCTGGCGCGTGAGCATGAAGTGCTGGTAACGATTGAAGAAGGTGCGGCGGGTGGCTTTGCTGCCCATGTGCTGCAATTCCTGGCGACCGACGGTCTGCTGGACCGTGGCCTCAAGGTGCGCGTGCTGACCCTGCCAGATACCTATCAGGATCACGCCAAGCCGGAAGTCATGTATGCCAATGCCGGTCTTGACCGCGCTGGCATCGTGCACACGGTCTTTGCAGCACTGGGTCGCGAAGAAATCGCGACACCTTTCCGCGCCTGATTGATGAGCGAAGCATCATTGGATAACCGCCCGCGTCTTGACCAGTTGCTGGTTGACCGCGGGTTGTTCGCCACGCGCTCGCGTGCGCGTGACGCCATTCAGCGCGGCACGGTGAAGGTTGACGGCAAACCCGTCACCAAGCCGGGGCAAAATGTTCTGCGTACGGCAGAACTAAGCGTGGATGATCCCGCAAGCGCCTATGTCTCGCGCGGTGCGCTGAAGCTTATCGCCGCACTCGATCACTTCAATCTCGATGTGAAGGGCCTGAGCGCGCTTGATATTGGCGCATCGACCGGCGGCTTTACGCAAGTGCTGCTTGAGCGCGGCAGCAATCATGTCATCGCCATTGATGTTGGGCATGACCAGTTGCATGAGAGCCTCCGCAATGACCCGCGTGTCACCAACAAGGAGGGCGTTAATGCCCGTGTGCTGGATTTCAGCCACCTTGATGGCCGCGATATTGGCTGCGTTGTTTCGGATGTGAGCTTCATTTCCTTGAAACTCGCTTTGCCACCGGCATTGGCCTTGGCGCAAAAAGATGCTATCTGCGCGCTTCTCGTAAAGCCGCAGTTTGAAGCCGGGCGTGAAGCCATCGGCAAAGGTGGCATTTTGCGTGACCCGAAAGACGGCGAACGCATTGCGGAAGAATTGAAATCATGGCTTGAGACGCAGCCCGGTTGGCGCGCGCTCGGCCTTTGCCCGTCACCCATTGAGGGCGGCGACGGCAATCGTGAATATCTCTTGGCAGGAAAGAAAGACCAATGACGACCCAGGTAACAATCCGCTCGATGGGTGCGGGCGGCGATGGCGTCGCCAATCTTCCCGATGGTCAGCTTTTTGTGCCTTTCACACTGCCCGGCGAAGTGGCCAATGTGGCGCGCGACAAAAACCGCGCGACAGTGATGGCATTGCTTGAAACCTCCGCTGAGCGTCAGGACCCAGCCTGCCAGCATTTTGAAGATTGCGGCGGCTGCGCTTTGCAGCATTGGCAGGATGAGCCTTACCGCGCATGGAAGCGCGAACTGGTGGTCTCTGCCTTAAAGGGCAGGGGCCTTGAGGTTGAAGTCGATGAGCTGGTCGCTTGCCAGCCACAGTCGCGCCGCCGTGCAACCTTTGCTGCGCGCAAGACGGAAAAGGGCGTGCTGCTTGGCTTTAACCGACACCAGAGCCACGAGATCATCGATATTGTCGAATGCGCCGTCACAGTGCCGGAAATCATTTCGCGGCTTGATGACCTGCGCGAAGTGGGCGCGTTGATTGCACCCGGCTCCAAGCCGTTCAAACTGGCGGCAACCGTAACCGCATCGGGCCTTGATCTGGCGGCAAGCGGCTGCGGCAAACTCACCGACGAGCAGCGCCGCGCGCTCACCGCACTCATTATGAAGAAAGGCTTTGCCCGCCTTTCGCATGAAGGTGAAATCATCGTCGAGCCTAAAAAGCCAGTTATTCATATCGGCAATGTGCCAGTTCCGGTGCCTCCGGGTTGCTTCTTGCAGGCAACGGTCGATGCAGAAGAAGCGATGGTGTCGCTGGTTCAGGCACATCTTGGCAAGGCCAAGCGCGTTGCAGACCTCTTCTGTGGTGTGGGCACATTCGCGCTGCATATTGCGGAAAAGTGCGCGGTCCACGCGATCGAAAACGATGCTCCGGCGCTGGCAGCGCTTGATCGCGGTATCCGCCATGTGCAGGGCCGAAAACCTGTCTCGGTTGAACGCCGCGACCTCTTCCGCCGTCCGTTGATGCCAAAGGAACTGCTGCCTTACAATGCAGTGGTCTTCGATCCGCCGCGCGCGGGTGCAGAAGAACAGGCGCTGGAACTGGCTAAATCCAAGGTGGAGAAGGTTGTCGCGATCTCGTGCAACCCGGTAACGCTTGCCCGCGACCTCGCCATTCTGGTGAAGGGTGGCTACCGCATTACCCGCGTCACACCGATTGACCAGTTCCTCTGGTCGCCACATGTCGAAGCCGTGGCGACGTTGGTGAAGAAGTAAAGTTGAGAGAAGAAGCCGGGCAATAAAGCTCGGCTTTTTTGTATTTCATTTTCGCGGGGGCGCTTATGAAAATTCCAGATAAGCTATATCGTTTTAGGCCGTTGGATGAGGCTCTCATAGAGCGAGAGTTGGACGCGCTTAAAAACAGTTATTTGTATTCTCCATCGTTTGCCAGCATGAATGATCCGATGGAAGCCTTTTACAATTTGGGAGATCCAGCGGACGCCATTGTTAATTCTATGCTCGAAGTGTCTGGGAAAAGCGTGGAGCATTTATATGGCTTAGCTAGAAATACTATAAGCGGTTTTGGCTTAGTTTCATTTTCAAATTCGTACGAAAATTTGCCGATGTGGGCATACTATGCCAGTAATTTTGCCGGTATGTGCTTGGAATTTGAAACCACAGATTTGCATATAGGTGATTTTCAAAACGAGAATGTTTACCCTGTGAAATATGAGCGGGATGCGCTGCCCGCTATTGGCTTTGTCGAGTTAGCTAACGGCTTTCCACACACCATCCAGGAAAGATTTACTCGCAAACGTATCGAGTGGAAACATGAGAACGAGTGGCGGCTTCTTGTTGGCAGTGTTGGGCGTAAGTACTATTTAGATGATGCGTTACGTCGAGTGTTCCTAGGGCCAAGAGTTAGTTCAGGCCATGTTAAGAAAATATGCTCACTTTTAGATCGACGTCCAGTTGAAATACTACAGGGCGAAGTTGAGGGATTCACATTAAAGTTTCACACCATAAAATCTGCTCGACCATTAGAAGAATGTGAGAAAACAGGCGCGGGGAGATTTGACTCAGACGACGCGTTGTACTCAGATTCATCGATAGCCGATAATATAATGGTTCCGATGGATGTTCTGCTTAAGCACTGTCAAAAAATCGCACTTCGTCCCAATTTGGAAGAGTTATCCTATATTGGCGTTGATAGCAGTAATAAGGACCAATTTTTTCTATCGATGCGGTTTAAATTGCGGAGTGGTCGTACAGTTTACCACACGCAATATCTAAGCAAGCGTTGCGAGTTGATTGAGGGAGCGCCTTGAAGTGGGGATGAAAATCACTTTTCGCTTAGCTTAACGCCCAATCAACCGCCGCTTCTGCATGTAGCCGTGTCGTGTCAAACACCGGCACGGGGCTGTCTTCTTGACCAATCAGCAGCATGATTTCGGTGCAGCCGAGGATGATAACCTCTGCGCCGCGCTCGACGAGGCGTTGGATCACCGCGCGGTATTTTTCGCGTGAGGCATCGCGCACTTCGCCAACAACAAGTTCTTGATAGATGATGTCATGCACGGTTTTGCGGTCGGCATCGTCGGGCGTCAAAACTTCAAGCCCATGCCTGGAGGCGAGGCGGCCTTTGTAGAAATCCTGCTCCATCGTGAAAGCGGTGCCGAGAAGGCCTACTTTGGAGAGGCCTTGGGCCTTGATCTTTTCTGCAGTCGGGTCTGCAATATGCACAAGCGGGATTGATGTGGCGCGTTCAATATCAGCGGCCATTTTATGCATCGTGTTGGTGCAGATGAGGATGAAATCCGCACCGCCCTTTTCAAGGTTTTGAGCCGCCTCAATCATCAGCTTTGTCAGTTCGTCCCATTTGCCCTGATGCTGGAGATGCTCGATTGCACCAAAATCCATCGACCACATCAGGCTCTTTGCCGAATGCGTGCCACCAAGCCTTGCACGGATTTCCTGGTTGATGATGCGATAATATTCCTGCGAGCTTTCCCAGCTCATCCCGCCAATCAGTCCAATCGTTTTCATCAAGCCCTCCCGGATATAATGAAGGGCGGATCGCTCCGCCCTCATTCTTCAATCACGCATAATGGTTCAGTGCGGTGATTACATCTTTTCGATGATTTTTGGATCGCCTTCATGCGCGCGGCCATTGGCAGCGAGGATTGCAGGCACGATGTCTTTGGCCTGATCGATCACCAGCGGCTTCACCTGATGCGCGGTGTGCAGGAAGCCCTCATTTGTCATGTGCTCAAGCAATGTGAGCATTGGTTGCCAGAAATTGTTGATATTGGCGAAGACCATCGGCTTGCGATGCTTGCCAAGCTGCGCCCATGTCATCATTTCCACGATTTCTTCAACCGTGCCAATACCGCCGGGAAGGGTGACGAAAGCGTCAGACTTCTGGAACATCAGATGCTTGCGCTCGTGCATGTCGCCGACGATGATGAGTTCAGTCAGCTCCTGCGCCTTTTCAAGGCTTGCTTCTTTGTCGAGCAGGAAGGTCGGGATGATGCCAGTGACTTCGCCACCAGCTTCCATCACACCCTGCGCAACCGCGCCCATGATGCCGCGTGTGCCGCCGCCATAAACAAGGCGAATGCCGTGTTCTGCAAGGGAACGACCGAGCGTCAAACCTGCTTCACGATAGATTGGATTTAAGCCCGTTGAAGAGCCGCAATAAACACAAATGGATCGAATCTCAGACATGATTTCTTGTGCGCCTTTGGCGTTTGAGCGTCAAGCTTTGGCTAGACTTTTCAAGCCAGACCTATAACTCTGGAAAGGTAAAATTTTGACAGGGAGTTCGATGGCATGAAGAAATGGATTTTGTTGGCAGGTCTTTCGCTGGCTGCATCGAATGCATCGGCAGGTGAGATCACGATCCAGCTTCCTGACGATGTTGATGTGACTGTAAATTCAGTGCTCTACAAATGCGGTGATCAGAATGTTTCTGCTACCTATTACAATGCGGGTGATAACTCGCTTGTTGAACTTGAAATGGAAGATAACACGGTCATCGCAGCCAATGTCCTTTCCGGTTCCGGTGCTAAATATGCGGGCGGGATTTACGTCTGGTGGACCAAAGGTGAAACTGCCGATTTGTATAATCTGATGGATGATCCGGAACAGGAAAAGCCGATCAGCTGCAAGGAAGAGTAATTTCACAGCAATAATCATTCGGATAGCGCTCGCAATTCGGCTCAACTTCTTGTGAGGTGCAGAAAAAAGCGATAAACCCGGAGGTTAATTTATCTCTTGTGGGTTTCGGGCCGAATGCAAAACTATAGATATGGGGTTATCGGTGTTCTTCTCGTCCTCGTTCTTGGCGGGGGCGCGTATTATTGGAATTCTCTGAAAGAGCAGGCTGTTACGTCGGATTCGGACGTTGCTGCAAAGGCTCCTGAAACCGGCAGTTCATCAAAGTCTGCCGAGGCGCAAGCGCCCGCTGCAACACAAGAGCCAGAAAAACCAGCCGATGCTCAGCCGCAGCAATCGACTGAACAGCCTGCGCCAGAGGCAGCAAAAGAAGCGCCGAAAGAAGCGAAAGTTCCGGTCTTCGATATTCTGCGTGTAGAAACAGATGGTTCTGTCGTAATTGCCGGTCAGGCTGCTGCGAATGCTGCCATCGAAATCATTTCCGGTTCCAAGGTGCTGGGGACGGCTAAGGCCGGTGAAAACGGCGACTTCGCTATCGTTCTCGATCAGCCGCTTGAACCGGGCGATCACCAGCTGGTGCTGCGTGCTGGCGGTGAGGGCGGCAATGTTGCAACCTCTGCGCAAACTGCGATTGTTTCCGTTCCCGATAACAGCAAGGGCCAGGTATTGGCGCTGGTTGAAGAGCCGGGCCAGGCCAGTCGCCTGATCACCAAGCCAGAAGTCCCAGCTCAGCAAACGACCGCTTCAACCGCGCCGGATGCAGCTCCTACCGAAACCGCGCCGCAGGCTAAGCCTGATCCCGATGCGCCGATTGCCATCGAGGCTGTCGAGATTGAAGGCGACAGGGTCTTTGTTGCAGGTAAGGCCAATGGTCCGAAGGATGGAAACAGCGTTGTTGTGAACGCCAATGATATCATGCTTGGTGCCAGCCCGATTTCGCCGGAAGGTCGTTTTCTGGTGCAGAGCCAGAAGCCCCTCGCAGTGGGCGACTACATTATTCGTGCTGATCTTCTCGATAGCTCTTCTCGTGTGATTGCCACAGCGCGCGTGCCTTTCCGCCGCGAAGCTGGCGAAAATGTTTCGGCTGTTGCTTCGGGAACTGGCGATCAGAACTCCAGTGCGGGAGAAGCAACCAGCGCCACACCTTTGCAGAAGGTGGAAGGCTCTGTGATCATCCGCAAGGGTGATAATCTCTGGACGATTTCGAAGCGAACATATGGTCAGGGTACACGATACACGACGATCTATCTCGCGAACCGCGATCAGATCCGTAATCCTGACCTGATTTTGCCGGGACAGGTCTTTGCAATGCCGCAGCAGCCGCTCGGTGATGACGAAGTGCAGCGCCGACTGCGGGATTCGGCAAACTGATATAAATCGGCAATATCTGTTTTGTGAACGCAGTGTCCTTTAGAAAGGATGCTGCGTTATATTGCCTTTTTGAGTATAATCGTATATCGTCGATTTACGATGAATATTTCCTTCGAGACGATGTCCGATGTTTTTCCGGGCGTAGACGACGACCTTGCGGCGCGTATTTATGCAGCGCTCGGTCATCCCGTTCGCATTCACATTCTCCGGCAGCTGATTCTTGAAGATGCCTGCTGCTGCAAGGATATTGTCGGCCGTCTCGACCTCGCTCAGTCCACGGTATCGCAGCATCTCAAGGTTCTCGTACAGGCCGGCCTTATCGACTATCGGCCCGACCGCCAGACTTCACGCTACAGCGTCAACTGGCAGCAATTGTCCATCATTCGTTCGCATCTCGCAGCCTTTCGAAATGGCTGCTGCGAAAAAACTGTCTGATTTGAAAGAAACATCATGAGTTCCCCCAAAACTGTTTCTGCCGATTCCGGCGAAACGTTCAAAACATTGCGAAATCTCTGGCCCTATATGTGGCCATCTGAACGCCCTGATCTGCGCATGCGCGTGGTTTGGGCGACGTTCTATCTGGTGATTTCCAAGATCGTTCTGATCCTTGTTCCCTATTTCTTCAAATGGGTGACGAATGCACTGAACGGACAGCTTTCAGCGCCCGATTACATTCCGCTGATCCTTACCGGCGCGGTCATGCTGGTGCTCGCCTATAATGCGGCCAAGATTATTCAGGCGGGGCTCAATCAGCTTCGCGATGCGCTGTTTGCCAGTGTCGGCCAATATGCGGTGCGTCAGCTTGCCTATAAAACCTTCGTGCATATGCACCAGCTTTCGCTCCGCTTCCATCTGGAGCGACGCACCGGTGGTCTCTCGCGTGTGATCGAGCGCGGCACCAAGGGCATTGAAACGATTGTCCGTTTCACGATCCTCAACACGTTGCCGACCATTCTAGAGTTTGCGCTGACGGCGGTGATTTTCGCCTTCGCCTATGGCTTTTCCTACTTGCTGGTAGTTGCTGCAACCGTATGGGCCTATACGTGGTTCACGATCAAGGCGAGTGACTGGCGCATCAATATTCGTCGCGAGATGAATGATTCCGACACCGATGCCAACACCAAGGCCATCGATTCGCTACTCAACTTCGAGACGGTCAAATATTTCGGCAATGAGACGATGGAAGCCAAGCGCTTCGATGCGTCGATGGCGCGCTATGAAGATGCCGCGACAAAAACCTGGACTTCGCTCGGCTGGCTGAACTTTGGTCAGGCTGTGATTTTCGGTGTCGGTATGGCCATTGTCATGGTGATGTCGGCGCGCGAAGTGCAGGCGGGTACGCAGTCGCTTGGTGACTTCGTATTCATCAACGCGATGTTGATGCAGCTTTCCATTCCGCTCAACTTCATCGGTTTCATCTATCGTGAAATCCGTCAGGGCCTGACTGACATTGAGCAGATGTTCGACCTTCTCGATGTACAGCAGGAAGTGCAGGACAAGCCAAGCGCCGAACCGCTTGATGTGGACAAAGGCGCAATCCGCTTCAACGATGTGCATTTCGCCTATGACGCCAACCGTCCGATCCTCAAAGGTGTCAGCTTTGAAGTGCCGGCGGGTAAGACGGTGGCGATTGTCGGCCCGTCAGGTGCAGGTAAATCCACGATCTCGCGTCTTCTGTTCCGCTTCTATGACGTTCAGTCCGGTTCGGTGACGATTGATGGGCAGGATGTGCGCGATGTAACGCAGGAGAGCCTGCGCAAAGTCATCGGTATGGTCCCGCAGGATACTGTGCTCTTCAATGACACGATAGCCTATAACATTCGTTATGGTCGCACCGATGCGAGCGATCAGGAAGTGGAAAAGGCAGCCGAAATGGCGCAGATTTCCGGCTTTATCAAACATCTGCCGGAAGGCTATCAGGCGATGGTCGGCGAACGTGGCTTGAAGCTTTCAGGCGGTGAAAAGCAGCGCGTGGCAATTGCTCGTACGATCCTAAAAGCTCCACCTATCCTCATTCTGGATGAGGCCACATCGGCACTCGATACAGCGACCGAGCAAGAAATTCAGTCAGCGCTCGATATCGTCAGCCGTGGCCGCACAACACTGGTGATCGCGCACCGTTTGTCGACGGTTATTGGTGCGGACGAAATCATCGTGCTGAAGGAAGGGCTGATTGCCGAACGTGGTACGCATAGGGCGCTTCTGAAGCAGGATGGTCTTTATGCTTCGATGTGGAACCGTCAGCGTGAGGCTGATGAGGCAGAAGAACGCCTGCGTCAGGTCCGCGAAAGTGACGACATGGGCGTCGTCACGCGTGGTGCGCCTGCTGCTGAGTAAATAATCGCTTGTTAAACCAAACACCTGTGACCTTTGCTCATAGGTGTTTGGTCAGGCCTGAGCGTAGATGAATTTCTCAAAGCTTGATGCTCAGCATTTTAGTGCTTTGGATTAGTATATGATCACGAACCCTGACAGTCGTGAATAAATTGCGAAATACGTTTCGATTTTAAACGGGATGAGGTAAAACCGGGCCAAGCGTCGCATCGTGCCGTTGATCAGGGGAGATTTTCGGCAAAGCGGTGCGCATATAATTCACTAGAACGCATGGTGTGTCGGAGAGACTTGCCGCGTTCCAGAAGGAAAAACGATGAGCCTGTCTGATACCATTCGCAACACTTTCGTGCCGATCCATCGTGAAGGTTATCCGTTTATCGCGGGCTTCTTCGTGGTTTCGCTCATTCTGGGCTGGCTGTGGAACCCGCTGTTCTGGATTGGTCTCGTTCTGACCATCTGGTGCATTTATTTCTACCGCGATCCTGAGCGTGTGACGCCAATCGCCGACGATCTTGTGATCAGCCCGGCTGATGGCAAGGTTTCTTTTGTTGGCCCCGCAGTGCCGCCAGCGGAACTGGATCTCGGCGCAGAGCCGCTTATGCGCGTGTCTGTGTTCATGAACGTGTTTTCCGTTCACATCAATCGTGCGCCAGTGCGAGGTCGTATCGAGAAGATCTTTCATCGCCCGGGCAAGTTCCTCAATGCAGAACTTGATAAGGCCAGCACCGAAAACGAGCGCAATTCCGTTCTCATCGACAGTTCAAACGGCAAGGTCGGCGTTGTACAAATCGCAGGTCTGGTTGCCCGCCGTATCGTCTGCTGGTCACGCGAAAGCGACAATCTCTCGGTCGGTGAACGCTTCGGCCTGATCCGTTTCGGCTCACGCGTTGATGTCTATCTGCCAGCCGGTGCATCGGTTCGCGTTGCTGTCGGCCAAACCGCTGTGGCTGGCGAAACGGTTCTTGCTGAATTCGGTAGCGAACGCGTTGAACCTGTGGTGCGGATCGCCTGAGCCGATGGAAACACCATTCCCACCCTTCGAGCCTAATGGCCGCGTGGATTCATCCCGCGGCCCAAGACTGTCGCAGATTCCTCTGCGCATCGTAATTCCGAACGTCATCACGGTTCTTGCCATCTGTGCAGGCCTGACTGGCATTCGTCTGGCATTTGAGCACCGCTTTGAACTCGCAGTAACGATGGTGCTGATTGCGGCGTTTCTCGACGGTATTGATGGCCGCGTCGCCCGCATGATGAAAGGCTCGTCGAAATTCGGTGAGCAGATGGATTCGCTGGCCGATATCGTCAATTTTGGCGTCGCGCCGGCATTGGTGCTTTATGTTTTCGTACTTGATCAGGCGCGCTCCTTCGGCTGGATTGCGGCTCTGCTTTACGCCATTGCCTGCTGCCTGCGTCTTGCCCGCTTCAACGTGATGCTGGAAGATCCGAACCGCCCTGCATGGCAGAGCAATTACTTCATTGGCGTGCCTGCACCAGCAGGCGCCATGTTGGTTCTGTTGCCCGTCTATCTCGGCTTCCTTGGGCTGACACCAAGCAAGGGGCTGGCTTTCGGTGTTGCGATCTACACAGTTGCCATAGCTTTCCTGCTGGTCAGCCGCTTGCCGGTTTATAACGGCAAGTCCGCCGGTAGCCTCGTGCGCCGCGACATCGTTATGCCGCTGATCCTCATGGTGGTGATTTATGTGGCATTTCTGATGAGCTTCACATGGCACACACTGACACTGACAGCGCTAGCCTATGTTGCCTTTCTGCCGCTTAGTCTGCTGGCATGGAACCGTCGTGAAGCAGCCGATAAGAAGGCCGCTCATGAAAACGAGCCGTCAGAAGACGTCTGACGGTAAGTTTTGGAGAATAAAATTTGCGCGCTTCTGAACCGTTGATTTCGGCAGGAGCGCGATTTCATATCCAAACTGCTGATATGTCTGCTCCATTGCATCGAATGTGCGTTTCGCCTCATCGAAGTCCTGTTTGCGCTCGGCGTCCTGGCCAAAAATCTCTGCCCAAGGTGGAGCGAGAAACACCGTTCTGTTATATCGAATCGTGGACGCTGTTTGCCGAATGTGTTCAGGCACCGGCAATCCACAAAGCGTGAGATAGCCGATAACATCAGGCACACCGCGATCAAAGAACACCGGTCCTTCGTTGTTACCGGCAAGATCGTAAGAGCGCATCTCCCACGAAAGCATCAGTTCCGCAAACAAGGAGCGATCTGCCCATGGCAGTGCTTTCCCGCCGATTTCTACCTGATGCTGAATGATGGCGCGGCCTGCTTCGACACTGCGTGCAAAGCCCCGCTTCTCCAGAGCATCGATGAGTGTGCTTTTGCCTGATCCGGGTCCGCCACTGATAATGATAAAGCGTTGATAGTCGTGAGACATTGGTCCTCCAGTAAAATGGGAATGTGCGCGTGCATAAGCGCGCGAAGGAACAGTCTTGTCTGGTAGGGGGAAGGTCCGCTTTAAAATGAGCCGGAAAGGTCGGCAGGAGCGGAATATTTAGAGCATATCCCGAAAAATGCGAAGCGGTTTTCGGAAAAAGATGCGCGTAGAAACAAATAGATAGAGCATTTCCAATGACTCAATCAAAACAGGAAATGCTCTAGAAAGGATAAGTCCGGCCTTGGCATCGTGCAAGGCCGGATCTGCAAAAATCAGGACGGCATATGATAGTCGAGGAAGCGATCCTGACGCACATCGTAAAGCTTGCCGGTAACATCAAGGTTCGGATCGGCTAGTTTGACGATCTTCTCGGCGACTGACTGTGGTGTTGGCAAAGTTTCCGGATCTTCACCTGGCATTGCCTGCGCACGCATGGCGGTGCGGGTTGCGCCCGGATTAACCGAGTTGACTTTGAGCTTCATCTGCTTTGCTTCTTCTGCCCAGCAACGCGCCATCACTTCGACTGCGGCCTTGGAAGCGGCATAAGGGCCCCAGAATGCGCGGCAGGAGTGAGCAACACCTGATGAGAGCAGAATTGCACGTCCAGCATCAGATGCACGCAGCAGCGGGTCTGTGGTACGGATGAGGCGCCATACGCTGGTCACGTTGACATTCATAACCTTGTCAAATGTCTTGGCTTCGACATGACCGATGGGGGAAATCGTGCCAAGGACGCCAGCATTTGCAACGAGAATATCGAGTTTACCCCAGCGCTCATGAATAGAGCCGCCGAGACGATCAATCGCTTCCATATCGGTAATGTCGAGCGGAACGAGCGTCGCGGTGCCACCGATCTTACGAATTTCGTCGTCAAGTTCTTCCAAACCGCCAACAGTGCGTGCAACGGCGATCACATGAGCGCCGCGCTTTGCAAGCTCAAGCGAAAGAAAATATCCAATACCGCGTGATGCGCCTGTTACCAAGGCGATACGGCCCGTAAGGTCGCCCTTAAGGTCAGTTGTCATTCTACCCCCAATTTCGTGCAGGAACATGAAACAGGCGGCCTTTGAGCCGCCTGCGTGAAGACTATCGATCAGCCGTTAGAAGCGAGAAGCGACAACGTGTGAACGTTGCTTTCGCCTTCCTGATCGACAATACGGGTTGGATATTCACCCGTGAAGTAGTGATCGGTGAAGGCGGGCGCCTTAGGATCACGAGGTTGTCCACCGACGGCCTGATAAAGTCCATCGATTGACAGAAATTCTAGCGAATCTGCACCGATATAGCGGCACATCGCTTCGAGACTATCATACTGGTTTGCCAGCAGCTTATCACCGTCCGGTGTGTCAATGCCATAGAAGTCTGGATGGAAGATCATCGGGCTTGCAACGCGAATATGCACTTCCTTGGCGCCTGCATCGCGGATCATCTGAACGATCTTGACCGAAGTGGTGCCACGGACGATGGAATCATCCACCAGAACAACGCGCTTGCCTTCGATCATCGCACGATTGGCGGAGTGCTTGAGCTTCACGCCAAGTGCACGGATCTGCTGGGTTGGCTCAATGAAGGTACGACCGACATAGTGATTGCGGATGATACCATATTCAAACGGAATGCCGCTGGCCTGCGCGAAGCCAAGCGCTGCCGGCGTGCCGCCATCCGGCACAGGAACAACCACGTCAGCTTCGATTGGCGATTCTTTCGCCAGTTCCATGCCCATGTTCTTGCGCGCAACATAAACGCTGCGACCGCCAACAACCGAGTCAGGACGTGCGAAGTAGACATATTCAAACAAGCAAAGGCGTTCCGGTTGCGGATTTTCGGCCTTGATGCAGTCAGTCGTGATCGAACCATCTTTCTGGATTTCACAGATGATGACTTCGCCGTTTTCCACGTCGCGAATATATTTCGCGCCGATAATGTCGAGAGCACAGGTTTCCGAGCAGAAGATCGGTTTTCCGTCGAGTTCGCCCATGACGAGGGGACGAATGCCAACCGGGTCGCGCGCCGCAATCAGCTTCGTGCGCGTAAGCGCCAGCATGGCATAACCGCCTTCGACCTGACGGATTGCATCGACAAAACGCGCGCTCGAGGAAGCTTGACGCGAACGGGCGATCATGTGCAGCACAACTTCGGTGTCCGATGTTGCCTGGAAAATGGCACCGGACGCGATCAGCTGCTTGCGCAGCGTAATGCCATTGGTGAAATTGCCGTTATGCGCAATCGCGATGCCGCCAACTTCCAGCTCTGCGAAAAGTGGCTGTACATTACGCAGGATCGTTTCGCCGGTGGTGGAATAACGCACATGGCCGATGGCGCGATCGCCGGGCAAACGATTGAGCGTCGAAGCATCGGTGAAGTGATCTCCAACCAGCCCCATATGGCGCTCCGAATGGAAGCGGCGGTTGTGGTAGGAAACAATACCGGCGGCTTCCTGTCCGCGATGCTGAAGGGCGTGCAGACCAAGCGCTGTCAGCGCTGCCGCGTCCTCATGGCCGAGAATACCAAATACACCACACTCTTCATGCAACGTATCATCGTCCAGCATAAAGGAAGTTTCGTCATGCGATTGTTGGAACATCGTCCGCAAGGCCTTTCGATTGCGGTTTGTTAAAAGCGGTATTTACAGGAAAAGGCGTCACTTTAAAAGCGGTCCGTTTCACCTGCGTCATTTTCAGCTCTCAATATAAGGATGGATTGAGGCTGAAAACAGATGAAACCGGCAGCGCTAGGCATACCGGTTTCAAAAAAGGTGGTTCAAGATCAGTTTGCAGCCGGTGTATCGTCCGGTACAGGTGCTTCCGTCTGATCGCCTGTCTGGCCACTTGGCTGGCCGGTTGCAGGTGCCTGACCTTCCTGGCCTGGCTTAAACTGCTTGATGGCCGCTTCTGGGTCCGCAGGCAAAAGATCGATCAGCTGCTGGCCAAAGGAATCAAGCATTGGCTTGGATTTTGCGTTGCTCACCCATGCAGGTTGGCCGGTTGGCACCAGCCAGTTGAAGAACAACATCGCGACAACAACGAGAAGAACACCGCGTGCAGCGCCGAACAAGAAGCCGAGCGTCCGATCGAGTGCACCGATGCGACTGTCGATGATGAAATCAGCGATCTTCATGGTGATCAGCGAAACAACGATCAGAACCACGAGGAAAACCGCACCGGCGGCTGCAATCTTCGCGATTGTTTCGTTGTTGATATAGGGCTGGAGGTACGGCAGAACCGGCTTATAGAAAAGATACGCAGCGGCGGCGGCTGCGGCCCATGAGACCAGCGAAAGCACTTCACGCGAAAAACCACGGACCATCGCAAGAACGGCCGAAACCAGCGTTATTCCGAGTAGAATTCCATCAAGTAACGTAATCGGCATTCTGGCCTGTCCTTAATTTATACGCAGCGTGGCTTTTTCGCCTGCGGGGCAGTCAAACTTGGCTGAGCATAACAGCGGAAAGTTGACGAAACCTTCCGCTATTAAATCTCATTAAATTCAATGATCTGCAACCTTATGGTCGCAGATGAAACTTACTTCTTACCCGGTCCCGATGCAGCGATACGCGCAACAAGATCGGGTAGCGCCGTAGTTTCTACGAGGCCGAAGTTGCGGTCTTTCCAGAGTTCGCTGCTTCCGCCCGGCACTACTGATTGCCGGAAACCGAGCTTTTCGGCTTCCTTCAGTCTCTGTACTGCATGCGAAACCGCACGAACAGCACCAGAAAGGCTGATTTCGCCGAAATAAACACTATCTGCGGGCAGGGCAATACCTGCAATGGATGAAACAAGCGCCGCAGCCACGGCAATATCCGCCGCTGGCTCACTGATGCGATAGCCACCCGCCACATTGAGATAGACATCATGCTGGCCAAAACGCACGCCGCAATGTGATTCGAGAACCGCCAAAATCATCGCGAGACGGCTTCCATCCCAGCCCACAACCGCACGGCGCGGTGTACCGAGCGAAGAGGGGGACACGAGTGCCTGTATCTCGACCAGAACCGGGCGCGTGCCTTCCATGCCTGCAAAAACAGCAGCTCCAGGCGACTTTTCGTTGCGCTCACCAAGGAACAGTTCAGAGGGATTGGAGACTTCGCGCAAGCCGCCATCCGACATCTCAAAAACGCCGATTTCATCGGTCGGGCCGAAACGGTTCTTGACCGTGCGTAGAATGCGGTACTGGTGTCCGCCTTCACCTTCAAAATAGAGAACGCCATCGACCATGTGTTCAACCACGCGCGGGCCGGCGATCTGCCCTTCTTTGGTGACGTGGCCAACGAGGACGACCGCAGCACCTGTCTGCTTGGCATAGCGGATCATTGCTTGAGCAGAGGAACGCACCTGCGTCACTGTACCGGGTGCGGAATCTGCCATGTCAGTCCAGAGCGTCTGGATTGAGTCAATGATAACGAGATCAGGTCGCTTGCCATCAGAAACGGTGGCAAGAATATCTTCGACATTGGTTTCGGCGGCCAGTTCTACCGAAGAAGACGCAACGCCTAAACGTTGTGCACGCAGACGTATCTGCGCGACGGCTTCTTCGCCGGATACATAGACGATTCGGTGCCCGCGATTGGCGAGAGCTGCCGCCGCTTGTGTCAACAGCGTTGACTTGCCGATGCCGGGATCGCCACCAATCAGGATAGCCGAACCACGGACGAAGCCACCGCCAGTTACGCGATCAAGTTCGCTGATGCCGGAAATGATGCGAGGCGCATCTTCGATTTCGCCAGACAAAGATGTGAGGGCAACGGCGCGGCCTTTGCGCTTTGAAAGCATGGAGCCAGGGCCGGAGCCAATGCCACTATTGGTGCCTTCTTCGACGAGTGTATTCCACTCGCCGCAGCCGTCGCACTTGCCAGCCCAGCGCGTATGAACTGCGCCACAATTCTGGCAGATGAACTGAATGCGTGCTTTGGCCATCAAGCACGCTCTTTAAGATCGGAAAAACTATTCATATTGCTCCGGGATACAAGCAATTCCAGGAAAAGTGCTTAGCGGTTTTCCGTTCGGAATTGCGACCAAAAGGAACATTCGATTTATTCATACTGCTCCGGGATATAAGATCCCTCGGCCAAATCTGCAAATCGCGTGAACTCGGCCTGGAAGGCGAGTTTAACTGTACCCGTTGGTCCGTGACGCTGCTTGGCAACAATAACGTCAGCGGTGCCCTTTACTTTTTCAAAGTGCTGTTTCCACTCTTCATACTTAGGGTCGAACTCATCGCGAGGCTCGAGGTTCTTAACGTAATATTCCTCACGGAACACGAAAAGTACTACGTCGGCGTCCTGCTCGATCGAACCCGATTCACGAAGATCGGAGAGCTGAGGGCGCTTGTCGTCACGGCTTTCCACCTGACGCGAAAGCTGTGATAGCGCGATGATCGGAACATTGAGTTCCTTACCAAGCGCTTTGAGACCCGTGGTAATTTCGGTGATTTCCTGCACGCGGTTCTGTGCCGAAGCTTTTGAGGAACCAGTCATCAGCTGAACGTAGTCGATGACCAGAACGTCGAGACCGCGCTGGCGCTTCAGGCGACGCGCACGCGCTGCCAGCTGCGCAATTGAGATACCACCGGTCTGATCGATATAAAGCGGGATCTTCTGCATATGCTGTGAGCAGGCGACCAGCTTTTCAAAATCCGATTCAGTAATATCACCGCGACGAATCTTCGAGGAAGACACTTCCGTTTGCTCAGAAATGATACGGGTCGCGAGCTGCTCCGCCGACATTTCGAGTGAGAAGAAGCCAACAACACCGCCATTGATTGCCTTCATCGTGCCATCGGCCTGCTGCTCGGCTTCATAGGCATTGGCGATGTTGAAAGCGATGTTCGTAGCAAGCGAGGTCTTACCCATACCCGGACGACCTGCAAGAATGATCAAGTCGGAAGGCTGCAAACCACCCATTTTGCCATCAAGCGTATGAATGCCCGTGGACACACCCGAAAGGTGGCCGTCGCGCATGAAAGCGGCGTTCGCCATATCAACGGCGGTGGTAACGGCATCCTTGAACGCCTGAAAACCACCATCATAACGGCCCGTTTCTGCAAGTTCGAACAGACGGCGCTCGGCGTCTTCGATCTGTTCCTGCGGCGCATTATCAACCGGCGCGTCATAAGCGACGTTGACCATATCTTCGCCAATGCCAATCAAAGCGCGGCGCGTTGCAAGATCATAGATCGCACGGCCATAATCTTCGGCATTGATGATGGTCACGGCTTCGGTGGCGAGACGCGCGACATACTGGAATACAGTCAGATCACCGATCTTGCCCTCATTGGGCAAGAAAGTTTTCATGGTGACAGGATTAGCCATCTTGCCGACGCGGATAAGATCCGTGGAGATCTCGTAGATACGGCGATGCAAGGGCTCGAAGAAATGGGTCGGTTTCAGAAAGTCTGAAACGCGATAAAAGGCGTCGTTGTTGATGAGGATAGCGCCCAAAAGCGCCTGCTCTGCTTCAATGTTGTGGGGTGCTTCCCGATAAAGCGTCTCTTTTTGATCGCGCGCATCGTCAAGTTTGCGTACCGCCGCTTCCGCCATGATTCTCTAGTCCTGTCCCTGATCTCTCCAGCTAGCTCTGAAGTGAAGCTAAACGCAACGCAGCCTCAAGGTGATTCCTGCTGGAAGATACAAGCTATACCATGATTCACAGGCATCCACAGTTCACGGTTCAATCTTTTGCACCGGGACTTGACGTTTGTTGTGATGCAGAATGGCTGCTGCTACGAAACCCGAAACAAGCTCAGAGGGATTCTTTTATGCGTTCTCGTTTCATATCGGCGTGGCTGGCGGCCATCGCTTCGTTGTCATTTCTGTCTTTTCCTGCGGCAGCTGCTGAACCGATCAAGGTTAAGGTCTTCATCGCTGCAATGTTCGAGATCGGCGAGAACAGCGGCGATCGCGCAGGTGAATTTCAAAACTGGTATGAGCGCTATTGGAAAGATGCCAAGCCTATCGAAGTGAAAGGCGCATTGAAGCCCGTCTATTGTAACGATGATGGTGTTTGCGGCGCAGTGCTTGGCATGGGCAAGGTGAACTCATCTGCCAGTATGCAGGCTATTCTTCTTGACCCGGCTTTTGACTTCTCGAAAAGCTATTACGTCCTGTCGGGTGTTGCCGGTACGCCACCTTCACGCGGTACGATTGGCGATGTGAGCTGGGCGACATGGCTTGTTGATTATGACCTTGGGCACCGCTGGGCTCCGGAAGAAGGCAAGGCAGGCGAGCCGGTCTTCATGCCGCGCAAAGGTTATGAAGACTATCGCGTCTTCAAGCTCAACCCCGATCTTGTTGCTGCCGCCATGCGTCTCGGCAAAGACGTGAAGCTTGAGGATTCGAAGGAAGCGCAGGCCTATCGGATGCGTTATCCGGACAAAGCTGCACAATCAGCACCGTCTTTGAAGGAAGGCACTCATATGACGGGTGATACTTTCTTTCATGGTCCGGGATTGTCGAAAGAAGCGCAATACATTGCAAAGCTTTACGGCGCTGACGACTATTTGATCACCGAAATGGAAGCTGCTTCGATCACCCTCGTCATCAAGCGCCAGTTCGGCACGGATCGTATTCTCAGCCTGCGTGGAGCCGTGAACTTCGATCAGGGCAATCCAAACGAAACCACGTTGCAGCACCTTGATCCAGCACCGGGCGAAACCGCTGGCGGCTTTGCCGAAACAGTCAAGAATATCTACCTCGTCGGCGCTCCGGTCGTCGATGAAATCACGACCCATTGGGATAAATGGGAAGCCGGTGTTCCTAAAGCTGAATAAGCAGAAAGGGGCTGTGTGAATGTTCACGCAGCCCCTTTCTTTGTATGTCAGCACTATTGAGCTTTGGCTCTTTTTTTGGGTGCTTGCGTCTCGCTGTTGGCACCTTTTGGCGCGCTGTCGAGCCGCTTGAGTCGCTTTTCCTCAGCCTCAATGTAATTGCGTGTTAGCGGCACGGCTTCCTGCTTATGTGCAATCTGAATATGGAACACCATCATGTTCTGCCAACGGAATGCACTCTCAGAGGCTGCGAGGTAAAATTCCCACATTCGGCAGAAACGTTCGTCATAAAGAGCTTTGGCTTCCTCGCGTCGAGCCATAAATGCAAGACGCCATTCTTTGAGCGTTTCGGCATAATGAAGCCGCAAGATTTCAATGTCAGTGACATAAAGCCCTGCTTTCTCGATATGCGGCAACACCTCGGAGAGGGCAGGGATATAACCACCCGGGAAAATATATTTGCGGATGAATGGGTTGGTTGCGCCAGGGCCATCGGCGCGGCCAATAGCGTGAAGCAGGAAGACGCCGTCTTTTTTTAGCAAGCGCGCCGCATGTTGAAAATATTCAGCGAAATGTCCGACGCCGACATGCTCGAACATTCCTACTGAGACAAGCCGGTCGAACTGGTCATCGATATTGCGATAATCGGTCAACTGAAACTTGGCGCGGTCCGCAAGATCTTCTTCGGCTGCGCGTTTGTTGGCGATAGCGTGCTGTTCTTCTGAAAGCGTGACACCGGTCACATTGGCTTTGAGATAACGGGCGAGATAAAGCCCCATGCCGCCCCAACCGCAGCCAATATCCAGAATTTTGTCGCCTTCATTGACGAGAAGTTTCGCTGCGATATGGCGCTTCTTCGCGAGTTGTGCCTCAGCGAGCGTCGTATTGGGTGTTTCAAAGTAAGCGCAGGAATACTGCTTGTCCGGATCAAGGAACAGATCGTAAAGCGCGCCTGAAAGGTCGTAATGGCTTTTCACATTGCTCGATGAGCGAGCCAGATTGTTCATCTGCTGGAAACGCCGAAACAGCACGCGGAATTTGCCAGCTGCCTTCATCCAAGGCTCGGTGGCGGCTATTGGCCCCGTGTTTTCGAAAACCACTTTCAGCAATGTGTAAATATCGCCGTAGAGAAAATCGATTTCGCCATCCATGAAGCATTCGGCAAGCTTCAATTCAGGGTCGAGCGCTACGGCGCGTTCAGCATGTCGAGTATTAAAACGGATATGAACCGGCTCGCCGGTCTTGTCTCCATACTGATTGGCAGTCCCATCAGAATCGGTAACCGTTAGGTCCCCGGTTTTGATCATATGCGAAAGAACAGTACGCAGCATTCCATACATCGGCCCCATCTCCTTGTTGAGATTAGAGCAGGTGCAAACATCCATGCGATTGCATGGCAGGCGGCCCGTTGCCTTTATAAAAGCCGCGCTGTCATCAGATTTTCAGGCAATTCCCATTTGGTCAGTCAGTCTTTGGCCGGCCTCTGGCTTTTCGCCTGAGCAAACGCGGACGTTTCCGTCAGCACCCTCTCCAATCCAATACTAAAATGAAGAATAGGCACTTTTGCCGATCTGAAAAGAGAAAATGCCCGACGGAGACCGCCGGGCATGATCATATAAAGTTTACCACTATGGGAATGCCAGCCAAAGAGGCTGGCATTTCTCGGATGATAGACGGCTAAATTAAGCCTGGTCTTCTGCTTCTTCGTCTTCGTCGAAGATTTCTTCAGCAAGCGGAGCTTCTTCGATGCCGTAGATAGCTTCGATAGAGGTGAGGTCTTCACCCTTTGCCTGACGTTCTGCTTCTTCGGTCGAACGTGCGATGTTGACAGTAACGCTGACCTGAACTTCTGGATGCAGCGAAATCGAAACTTCGTGCAGGCCAATTGCCTTGATTGGCTGGTTCAGTTCGACCTGGTTGCGGTGCAGGTTGAAGCCGTTTGCGGTGATGATGTCAGCGATGTCGCGGGTCGAAACCGAACCGTAGAGCTGACCGGTTTCACCAGCCGAACGAACAACGATGAACGATTCGCCGTTGAGCTTTGCAGCAACTGCTTCAGCTTCGTTCTTGCGCTCAAGGTTCTGAGCTTCGAGCTGCGCGCGCTGGCCTTCAAACTTCTTCTTGTTGGCTTCGTTGGCACGAAGAGCCTTGCCCTGCGGCAGAAGGAAGTTACGGGCAAAGCCGTCCTTGACCTTAACAGTGTCGCCCATCTGACCGAGGCGAGCGATGCGTTCCAGAAGAATAACGTCCATTTGAGTTTCCTTTCGAGTGTTTCAATATGTTTATTGGTTGTTGGCGTCTGGCATTTTTGAGATCGGCGCACCGCGCGATGTATCGAAAAGACCAAAAACCATGAAGACAAAAAGCAGGAATGCGAAGAGGATAATCGCCACATAAACGAGCCACAGCACCACTGGGCGCCAGGCTTTTCCACGCGTGCGCATGTGGAATGTTGCAAGACCTGCAATCATGAAGCCGAAGCTCAATGCTCCAACAACTACCGTTGCAATCAGGCCAGCTCCACCCGGCAGAAACGCTACTGCGAGCGCCACCGCAAAAACGAGCAATGCCGGACGCGGCATACGCATGGTCGCGGGCCAGTCATCACGCGGACGGCGTAAACGGCCAGAAAGAGCTGTAAGGCGCAGAGCCAGATAGAGATTACCGACCAGAATGGCAAGGCAGGTTGCAGGCTGAACCGCAGGCAAGGCTACCATCAGAAGAGCCGTAACGCTCTGGCGCATTTCATCGCTAGGTGTGAACTGTGGATCAGCCTCAGCCAGACGATCGATCAGCGTATTAGCCAGCTCGCGAGCCATATCCGGCCCGAAACCCAGAATGAAACCAATTATGATGAAGCTGACAGCAACCATCAGCGCGAGACGGAAAACAATATCCGAAAGCGGATACCAGACCATGACGTCTTTAGGACCGCCGAGTTCGGAAGCCGGACGTGCGAGGCCGGAAAGATACGCGCCTGTTGCAGCGGGCACGTAGCTTGTTAGTGCCATCAGCACTGCTGCCATGGGGGCTGCAAACACGCCGATCGCAATGGTGGCGGCTGCAGCGGCAACAAGCCCTGCGCTCGAACCCCAACCAAGGGCGGCAACAAAAATTGGTAACGGCGTCAGGAAATACAGAACCACCGCCATGCCCGATTGAGCAATGACACCAGACGACATCAATGCCGAGGCAAGCCCCGCCAATATGCCGACTCCAATGATGGTTCCGTTAAACTTCATAAACTCGCTGTCCTGCTCCGGCTATTCCGGTTCTGCAGTTAGAGACGGCACAAGGGCTTCGCCTCAACTTGGGTTTTAAATTACACTCCGTTGCGCCCATCGCAGTGGAGGAAAATGGGAGGCGAAGTGTCGCCTCCCAAAAAGTTTTACTTCACAACGTATGGAAGCAGGCCGAGGAAACGAGCGCGCTTGATCGCCTTGGCGAGTTCACGCTGCTTCTTCTGGCTGACAGCCGTAATACGCGAAGGAACGATTTTGCCGCGTTCCGAAATGTAACGCTGCAGAAGCTTGATGTCCTTGTAGTCGATCTTCGGTGCGTTTGCGCCGGAGAAAGGGCACGTCTTGCGACGACGATGGAAAGGACGACGGGTCGGAATCTGATTGATATCAACCATGATTATGCTCCTTCACCAGCTTCGTTGTCGCGTGGACGACGTGGGCCGCGATCACCGCGATCGCCACGGTCGAAACCGCCTTCACGTGGACGACGTGGGCCGCGGTCATCACCATCGCGTTCACGACGATCGTCGCGGCGCGAAAGCATAGCCGACTGGCCTTCTTCGTGTTCTTCAACGCGAACGGTCATGAAACGAAGAACGTCTTCGTTGATGCGCATCTGGCGTTCCATTTCAGCAACGGCTGCTGCCGGAGCTTCGATGTTTACGAGCGTGTAATACGCCTTGCGATTCTTCTTGATGCGGTAGGTGAGGGGACGAAGACCCCAGTTTTCAACCTTACCGACCTTGCCGCCATTAGCTTCGAGGACACCCTTGTACTGTTCGACGAGAGCGTCGACCTGCTGCTGGGAAATGTCCTGGCGGGCAAGAAGCACATGTTCATAAAGAGCCATTGGCTTTGCCTTTCTTCTGTTGCATCACGCTGGCACTAACGGCTAAGCCTCTGCGACTTCTCTTAGAACCGGAAAACCGGGAAGAAAGGACGCTTGGGTAAAGACAATCGAGAGCGGAGACACGGGAGGCAGAAGCACTTACGACTTCCACATGCATTCTCACTTTTAACGGTGAGGAAGACATGCTCCTCCGTTCAGCCCCCAGCTAATGCCAGCAACGAACGGGCGCCTATTACGTGTTTTTCCCCTGCTTTGCAAGCGTTGCGACTGGCAAAAATCCACAAATACTTGACTTTTCAACCCATGCTGGGGCACATCGCGTGAAATTGTTATATAAAAAGAGGCATTCATGGCGGTAGCATTTACCTTTCCCGGACAGGGCAGCCAGGCAGTTGGCATGGGCAAAGCCTTGGCGGAACAGTTCGCTGAAGCACGCGCTGTTTTCGAGGAAGTAGACGCAGCACTGGGCGAAAAGCTCTCCGCGACCATGTTTGAAGGTCCGGAAGATGTTCTTACGCTGACGGCCAATGCACAACCGGCTCTTATGGCGGTGTCGATTGCCACGCTGCGCGTCATGGAAGCGCGTGGCTTTTCGCTGAAGGACAAAGTCGCCTACGTTGCAGGCCATTCGCTCGGCGAGTATTCGGCGCTGTGCGCAGCGGGCACTTTTTCGCTTGCAGATACTGCCCGCCTCTTGCGTATTCGCGGTAACGCCATGCAGAAGGCTGTTCCTGTCGGGGAAGGCGCAATGGCTGCCATTATCGGCCTCGAGCACAGCGATGTTGAAACTATCTGTGCAGAAGCAAAGGCCTCCGGCTCGGTTCAGATCGCAAATGACAATGGCGGCGGTCAGCTCGTCATTTCTGGTTCAAAAGCGGCTGTTGAACTGGCGGCTTCGCTTGCTTCCGAAAAAGGTGCCAAGCGTGCGATCATGTTGCCCGTCTCCGCACCGTTCCATTCGACGCTGATGGCTCCTGCTGCGGAAGCTATGCGTGAAGCGCTGGCTCAGGTTGAGAAGCACAATCCGGTTGTGCCGCTGATTGCCAATGTGCGTGCGGCGCCTGTCACGGATGCCAATGAGATCGCTGATCTTCTGGTCGAGCAGGTCACGGGTCAGGTGCGTTGGCGGGAAACTGTTGAATGGTTTGCAGCCAATAGCGTAACCACGCTTTATGAAGTAGGTTCAGGCAAGGTTCTGACCGGTCTTGCGCGTCGCATCTCTAAGGATGTGACTGGCGTAACCGTTGGTTCGGCCGAAGAAATCGATGCAGCTCTTGCTGCGCTTAATGCATAAGAGGATCTGGAATGTTTGATCTGACTGGCCGCAAGGCTCTCGTAACCGGTGCGACTGGCGGTCTGGGCGAAGCGATTGCTCGCGCTCTTCATGCGCAGGGCGCAATCGTCGGCCTTCATGGTACGCGTGAAGAAAAGCTGAAAGAGCTCGCTGCTGAACTCGGTGATCGTACGTTCATTTTCCCGGCAAACCTGTCTGACCGCGAAGCCGTCAAGGCTCTTGGCCAGAAGGCGGAAGAAGAAATGGGCGGTATTGATATTCTCGTCAATAATGCCGGCATTACCCGTGATGGCCTGTTCGTACGCATGAGCGACGAAGATTGGGATGCGGTTCTCAATGTCAACCTGACCTCGGTGTTCAACCTGACGCGTGAGCTGACCCATCCGATGATGCGCCGCCGCAATGGCCGTATTATCAATATTACGTCGATTGTTGGCGTGACCGGTAATCCAGGTCAGGCAAACTACTGCGCGTCCAAAGCAGGCCTAATCGGCTTCTCGAAGTCGCTGGCCCAGGAAATTGCGAGCCGCAACGTTACAGTTAACTGTATTGCTCCGGGTTTCATCGAATCGGCTATGACCGACAAGCTGAACGAGAAGCAGAAGGAAGCAATCATGGGCAGCATCCCGATGAAGCGTATGGGCGCTGGCGGTGATATTGCTGCTGCGGTTGTTTACCTGGCAAGCGATGAAGCCGCATATGTGACTGGCCAGACACTGCACATCAATGGCGGTATGGCTATGATCTAAAAGCCCTTTACAGGCTTTGAGGTCACTATTTTACGGTATATAAAGGCTTAAAGTCGGACTGTGAAAACTAAAATGCGCTTTGCCTTGCTCAAGAAGCATGGTAATGCGCCCGACGAGAGTTTCGGCATTTCGGTTGCGAGATGTCGTTATCCTGTTCCGCAAGGAATATCCACAGGGTGACTGTCAGGCGAGTAAACTCGAAACTTGGCAGGCATCTTATAACTTGATTACAATCATGCATGCCGCTAACCAAGGCAGAGCAAACTAACAACAGGTCGAGGTTCCGACATGAGCGATACCGCAGAGCGCGTCAAGAAAATCGTTGTTGAGCATCTGGGTGTAGATGCCGACAAGGTCACCGAAGGCGCAAGCTTCATTGATGATCTTGGTGCAGACAGCCTCGACACCGTCGAGCTGGTCATGGCTTTCGAAGAAGAATTCGGCGTTGAAATTCCTGACGACGCTGCAGAAACGATCCTCACGGTCGGCGACGCTGTGAAGTTCATCGATAAGGCATCCGCCTAATCTGAGCTTTTGGGGCTGGGATTCTTGCAATCCCGGCCCTACTTGTCTTCTGCTTGGAGACACGAACGAACATAACCGGTTCTGGCCAAGCACAGGCCACATGCGAAACGCAATCCGGTAGCAAGATTGAGCATCGGCCGTATGAGGCGCTATTCGCCTGCGGGATGTCTCCAACGAAGTTTATCAAATCTAAGGGGTGGATATGAGGCGTGTCGTCATCACCGGTCTTGGTCTGGTGTCTCCGCTTGCGAGCGGTGTCGAAGAGACCTGGAAGCGTCTTGTTGCCGGTGAAAGCGGTGCTCGCCGCATCACGGAATTTGAAGTTGATGATCTGGCTTGCCAGATTGCCTGCCGTATTCCGATCGGCGATGGCTCCAACGGCACATTCAACCCCGATCTCCATATGGAGCCCAAGGAACAGCGCAAAGTTGATCCGTTCATCGTCTATGCTGTTGGCGCAGCCGATCAGGCTCTGGACGATGCCAACTGGCATCCTGAAAGCGATGAAGATCAGGTTCGCACTGGCGTTCTGATCGGTTCCGGTATCGGTGGCATCGAAGGCATCGTCGAAGCGGGCTACACGCTGCGTGATAAGGGGCCGCGTCGTATTTCGCCATTCTTCATTCCCGGTCGTTTGATCAATCTGGCTTCCGGCCATGTTTCGATCAAGCACGGACTTCGTGGCCCGAACCATTCCGTGGTAACTGCCTGCGCAACCGGAACGCACGCCATTGGCGATGCTGCCCGTTTGATTGCCTTTGGCGATGCCGACGTCATGGTTGCCGGTGGTACGGAATCGCCGGTCAGCCGCATTTCGCTGGCAGGCTTCGCTGCTTGTAAGGCTCTGTCCACCAAGCGCAATGACGATCCAACCGCAGCTTCCCGTCCTTATGACAATGACCGCGACGGTTTCGTCATGGGTGAGGGTGCAGGCGTTGTTGTTCTTGAAGAGCTGGAACACGCTCTTGCGCGTGGCGCAAAGATCTACGCTGAAGTCATCGGCTACGGTCTGTCAGGTGATGCTTTCCATATCACCGCTCCGACTGAAAGCGGTGAAGGCGCAGAGCGCTGCATGGTTGCAGCTTTGAAGCGCGCGGAAATCACTCCGGACCAGATCGATTACATCAATGCGCATGGCACTTCGACCATGGCTGATACCATCGAGTTGGGTGCAGTCGAACGTGTTGTTGGCGATGCGGCCTCGAAGGTCTCCATGTCTTCGACAAAGTCGTCAATCGGGCATTTGCTCGGCGCGGCAGGTGCTGCGGAGGCAATCTTCTCAACGCTTGCTATTCGCGACAATATCGCTCCGCCAACGCTTAATCTGGACAATCCAGCGGTTGAAACCAAGATCGATCTCGTTCCACACAAAGCGCGCGAACGCAAAATCGATATCGCCTTGTCGAACTCTTTCGGTTTCGGCGGCACCAATGCTTCGTTGATTCTGCGTCGCTATTCCTGAGTGGTAGCCTAAGCAAAAGTCGATCTATTTAAAAACGCGGGGATTTCTCCGCGTTTTTGCCAAAATATAACCCGATGCGATGTTTAAACCTGCTTTTTGTGGTTAGTGTGCTTCACAAGTATTTGGTTGATTTGTATGCCGTCTCGCGCGGGTCTCAGGACGAGGTGATGGAGTGAGTTCAGAAGAGAAGCCCGGAGCCAACCCTGCAGAGCAGCAGCCGCAAGGTGCTGTGGTGTCCGAACAGGCGGCAGCTAAGCCTTTCGTGCCGAAATCTGCTTCAGAGGCTCTGCGCCCCGAACCGGGTACGCCACCGCCGCGCAAGCGTTCGCGCCATGCACGAAGCCAGATCGTCGTCTTCATGAATTTCATGCTGTCACTGATCGTACTGGTTTTGCTCGGTGCATCGGCCTTGTTCTACTTCGGCAAGCTACAATTTGACTCTCAAGGGCCTCTGACTGCTGAAACCACATTCCTTGTGAAGCGTGGCGCTGGCGTTTCAGAAGTTTCGAACAGTCTCGAAGGCCGTGAAATCGTCAGCGACGCACGTATCTTCCGCTATGGTATGCGTGCTTACGGCCATGAGAATGATCTCAAGGCTGGCGAATATGCGATCCCTGCTGGCTCGACCATGCGCGACGTGATGAATATTCTGATCAGTGGCAAGTCGATCATGTATCCGCTGACAATTCCGGAAGGCCTGACTGTCAAACAGGTGTTCGACCGTATCTCTGCCGATCCAATTTTGGTTGGTGATATGCCAAAGAACATGCCTCCCGAAGGTGGTCTGTTCACCGACACGCTCAACTTCACACGCGGCTCGACACGCGAAGAAATCATCAATCGTATGATCGCTTCACAGCAGAAGTTGATTGACGATACTTGGGCGAAACGTCGCGCTGATCTGCCGGTCAAGGACAAAAATGAGTTCGTGACGCTTGCTTCTATCGTTGAGAAAGAAACAGGTATCGCATCGGAACGTCCGCATGTGGCTTCGGTTTTTGTGAACCGTCTCAACAAGGGTATGCGTATTCAGTCCGATCCGACTATCATTTACGGCCTCTTCGGTGGTGCTGGTAAGCCTTCTGATCGCCCGATCTTCAAATCAGATATCGAGAAACCAACGCCATACAACACTTATGTAATCAATGGTCTTCCGCCGACACCAATTGCCAATCCGGGTCGCGCAGCACTTGAGGCTGTGGCCAATCCGCTTGATACTGAAGACCTTTATTTTGTGGCTGATGGTACTGGCGGGCATGTTTTTGCCAAGACCTTGGCCGAACACAATGCCAATGTGCGCAAATGGCGCGCGGTTGAGCAAGAAAAGAACCAGCTACAGCAGCAAAACACCGCCCAGTAATGGGCGGTTTTACTTCGCAGGCTAGTTGTTGGTAAAGAAAGGTGCACATGGCGCTCCAGAGTATGACAGGGTTTGCGCGCCACGCGATACAGTATGGTGCAGCGGATAACGAAGCACGGATCGTGTGGGAAGTACGCTCGGTCAACGGCAAGGGCCTGGACCTGCGTTTGCGCTTGCCGCAAGGTCTGGAAGGTGCTGAGCACCCGGTTCGGTCACTTTTGGCGCGTTATTTTTCGCGCGGAAATTTTCAGGCAAGTCTGACAGTCGAACGTGCAGAAGCCCAGGCGGGTTTCACCATCAATCAAGCAATGCTTGATGAAGTTCTGAAACTTGGTGCGGAGCTGCAGGCCCGACACGGTCTTCAGCCAGCAAGCGTTGATGGCATTCTCTCGCTGCGTGGCATTATCGATCAGGCGCAAGTCAGCGAAGACGACAATTCACGCGCAGGGCTTGAAACAGCGGTAGTTGTGGCTTTTGAAGGCGCATTGAAATCCATTGCCGAAGCGCGCGCTCACGAAGGCCAATCGCTTTTCACGATCCTTTCCGGCCATGTCGATACGATTGAGCGTCTGACACTTGAAGCGCGGAACGATCCGTCGCGCAGTGTCGATGCTATCCGCACAAAGCTGGCCGGACAGGTCGCTCTACTCATGGAAACCGGACGCGATCTTGATGAAACGCGGCTTTATCAGGAAGCGGCCTTCCTTGCGACAAAGGCGGACATTCAGGAAGAGCTGGACCGGCTGGAAACCCATGTCGCTTCTGCCCGCAAGCTGCTTTCCGATGGCGGTCCGGCAGGGCGTAAGCTTGACTTTCTTTCACAGGAATTTAATCGCGAAGCCAATACGCTGTGTTCGAAGTCGAATGCAGCGTCGATCACCGCAATCGGCCTTGAGCTGAAAGCAGTCGTCGATCAGTTTCGCGAACAGGTACAGAATCTGGAGTAACGGAAAATGGCCATCTCTTCGGTCGAAAATGGCATTGCACGCAGAGGCTTGATGGTGGTGATTTCGTCACCGTCGGGTGCCGGAAAATCCACAATCGCGCGACAGCTGCTCGGCGATCCGGATATGAAGCTCTCGCTATCGATCTCCGTTACCACGCGTGAGCGCCGCCCAAGCGAAATCGATGGCGTGCATTACCACTTCATCACCAAGCGTGAATTTGAGCGGCTGCGTGACAATGACGAGCTGATCGAATGGGCGGAAGTGCATGGCAACTTCTACGGCACGTTGCGCCAGACCGCTGAGGAAGCGCTGGCAGACGGTCAGGACATGCTGTTCGACATTGATTGGCAGGGTGCTGAACAGCTCCAAGCCAAGATGCCTGCCGATGTGGTGTCGATCTTCATTCTGCCGCCTACCATGCGTGAGCTGCAGAACCGCCTCAACCGCCGTGCGGAAGACACGGCTGATGTGATCGAAACCCGCTTGCAGAACGCACGATTCGAAATCCAGAAATGGGTAAAATACGACTATATAGTCATCAATGAAGACCTTCAGCGCTCCTATGCGGGCATCAAAGGCATCATCGTTGCCGAGCGTTTGCGCCGTGATCGGCGTCCGGGACTTTTCGAATTTGTCGAAGGTCTTCTGGAGGAAAATCCGGGAATCTAAACAGCCATCAAAGCGCGGGGAGGGCGTGACTTGAGACCAGTTGTTGTCGTCACTGGAGGCAGCAGAGGTATTGGTGCTGCGACTGCAACGCTCTTCGCGCGCGAAGGCTATAATGTCTGCATCAGCTATGTAAGCGATGTTGATGCCGCTCTTGGCACTGTAAAAGCCTGCGAAGGCTTCGGTGCCAAGGCAATAGCTGTGCGAAGCGACGTTGCAAACCGGCAAAACGTGATCGATCTTTTCGCAACCTGTGATCGGGAGCTGGGCGCTCCCAGCTGTCTTGTCAACAATGCGGGCGTCATCGGGCAAAACACCCGCATCCAGAGGCTTGAGGAAGAAGCACTCGAACAAACATTCAGGACGAATGTCTTCGGGTTACTCTATTGCACACAGGAAGCCGCACGCCGCATGTCGACTGCGAACGGTGGCTCTGGCGGCACAATCATCAATATTTCATCAGTGGCGGCCGTTTTGGGAAGCCCGGGCGAATATGTCCATTATGCTGCATCGAAAGGTGCGGTTGAAACCATTTCGATCGGCGCTGGCAAAGAGCTGGCACCGGAAGGTATTCGGGTGAATGCCATTCGTGTCGGCACGACCAACACGTCTATTCATGCACTAAGCGGCAATCCTGATCGACCTGCAAAAATCGCAGCCATGACGCCGATGGGGCGTATCGCCGAGCCGCAAGACATTGCACAAACAGCGCTCTGGCTCGCTTCCGATAAATCAGGATTTGTAACCGGAACCGTCATTACAGTTGCGGGTGGTCTAAGCGCTTAATTTAGTTGATAATACTATGTCACGCTGTCGGTTTGATTTCCGATTGCGACGATATTGATTGGGCATTCGAAATGAACTGTCGAAAAATTGTAGAAAGTTGTGATTGCCGTGTCTTTTGTAAGTGCGCCCACCAAGCACTGGTCTGTTGTTGAGCTATTGCATGAAACGGTCAAGAACTCGAATATTCATGTACGAGGAAAACACAGCTATTACAGCAATGCCTGGACAGGTTCATTTGAAGATAGCGTTGTTCGGTACTTGTATGGGGATGAATACAGCCTCAAGGCTTGGGAATCTCAATGGCCGGTGGATCAGCTTCACATAGGTGATTATGTTTGTATCGGCGCAGAAGCAGTCATCCTGATGGGTGGCAACCATACGCATCGTACGGACTGGTTCAGTCTCTATCCATTTCCGGATGTCATTCTCGACGCCTATAAGGGAAAGGGCGACACCGTTATTGCGGATGGTGCCTGGATTGGAATGCGTGCCATGTTGATGCCGGGCATCACTGTCGGAGAAGGGGCAATCATTGCCTCTGGTGCTATCGTGACGAAGGATGTTGCACCTTACACGATTGTCGCCGGTAATCCTGCTACGGTGGTTCGCTCGCGGTTTCCAGCACCGGTCATTGAAACCCTGTTGGGTCTGGGAATATACAATTGGGATCAGAAAAAGTTCGATGCAATGAAAGCCTATCTCTGCGCAAGCGAGATTGAAGTGCTTGTCAGCGCTTCGGCAAAATACGATGCCTCGGTCAAAATAACGGAATGAGCTTTGCGCTCATTCCAGCCTAATCTTCACCCGATCCGTATCAGCAACCAATTGCCGAATTGCTTCCAGAAAAGGCTTGCCGCCGAGCGTTTTTAGCTCGCTCAGCGCTCCCACATTTCTGAATACGAGTTCGCATTCGCCTGGCCAGCCGGGGCCACCCCATTGCACACCATCCCAGAATGAATCGAGCGTATAGCCAAAGGATTTTGGATCAAGCGCGGGCACGGTGTCGAGATAGCGCTGCCAGAGCTCGTTGGGGGGCTTTATGCCGGTGCAGTCGATTTCATAGACCGGCAGCATCAGTCGACCAGTATGAGGATCGCGTCCACTACGGCCAGTGTGAAGAGCAGGGCGATCATGGTTGCAGCTGCAATTACCATCATGCGCTTTTGTCGGGAGCGCTTTTCAGGCTGCTTCCCACTCCAGTCATATGGTGTCTCAGGCATTATCTCCTCCGGCATGATTTATCTCTTCAACCAGTCTCCATGGGTCCTGATCTTTATAAGCGTGCACATGACTGCGCCCATCTGCAAGATAAACAATACCCTGAGCGCCATAAAATTTACCGTCGGGATATCGCATTACGATTATCACTTCATATCCGCGTGCATCTTTGTAAACGCCACCTGTCCGGATTTTGAGTGTCATGCGCGGTCCTCTCAGTTCGCTTTCAGCAATAAGGGCTGTGGAGAAAATGTTATAGCTGCTGGAGTGCGATCCGATTGCCTTCACTATCCATAATCTCAGCTACAAAGCTATTTTCGCCGAAAGCTGTCTTTGGAAACAGCACTTCGCTGCCGAATTTCGCGGCCTTTGCAATTACCTTATCGATGTCAGCAACGCTGAGATAGACAATCGCACCATTGATAGTTGGCACATAGACGTCGCCTTCTGCCAGCGCGCCACTAGCACCATCCTTACCTTCTTCGAAAGGAAAGTAAGCCATGCGATTGCCGTGGATTTTTACCACCTCGCCAAATGCGATGTCGAAGACTTCAGAATAAAACGCAATGGCACGTTCAAGCTTTGTAACCGGAATTTCGATGTGGGCGATGATATTCATCAAGAAGCTCCGAAAGAAGAAATGGCTGTTTCGCTGGCTTTCCTGATCGAATTGAGGATGCGGCTGCGGATTATGCCGCTGACTGGACGGATCAGATACCAATAGGGCGTGAAGCGAAGATGACTTTTACGATCAGGGCAAAAGACACGAGTTTCGGTGACTAGGCGCGTTTTGCTGCCCTGTTTGGTCACTGTGAATGTCAGTGCAAGCTTTGCAACGCCCGGTGTGCAGAAAGCGAGATAATCTTCCGCGCTTTCCATTTTTACGAGGCCGAAATCAGTTTTCCAAAACTGCCCCACCAGCCCATAAACCAGTGCTTCACTGGGCCTATGATCAAGCAGCGTAAACTCATGCAAGCCGAAAGGCGGCGCAACGTTATTTTCGCGCCCAAGCAATTTTGCGAGCGCCCGCATAGGCACTTCGCGTAGCGCAATCATGCTGCGGAAGAACATGTCAGTTTCTGGCCTGTAGCTCATTGCCGCCTGCAAGACGAGCTCAGGAGCAGCATTGACATCGCAGCCATGGATTTCGCTGAAACCATATTCGGGCAGGTATTTGTCGATCAGCTGCATGAGCAGGGATTATACCGCTGTACCGCCGACAGTCACCTGATCCATGCGCAGATGCGGCTGGCCAACGCCGACCGGAACCCACTGTCCGCCCTTACCACAATTGCCCGACCCGGTATCGAGTTTCATATCATTGCCGATCATCGAAATGCGCTGCATGGCATCCGGGCCATTGCCGATCAGCATCGCGCCCTTGATAGGCGCACCGATCTTGCCGTCTTCGATCATGTAAGCTTCCGTGCAACCGAACACGAATTTGCCAGACGTAATGTCCACCTGACCGCCGCCGAATGAAACGGCATAAATGCCCTTCCTCATGGAGGCGATGATCTCTTCCGGCGTTTTGTCACCAGAAAGCATATAGGTGTTGGTCATGCGCGGCATGGGTGCGTGTGCATAAGATTCGCGGCGACCATTGCCAGTGGCTTCCATGCCCATCAGGCGGGCATTCTGCCGGTCCTGCATGTAATTCACCAGCTTGCCATCTTCGATCAGCACGGTGCGATTGGTCGGTGTGCCTTCATCATCGATGGTCAGTGAGCCGCGACGCTCGGAGATCGTACCGTCATCGACAACGGTTACGCCTTTCGAAGCCACCTGCTGTCCGAGAAGGCCGGCAAAGGCGGAAGTCTTCTTACGATTGAAGTCGCCTTCAAGGCCGTGACCAACGGCTTCATGCAGCATTACACCCGGCCAGCCATTGCCCAGCACAATGTCATAGGTGCCAGCCGGGGCGGGGATCGCTTCGAGATTAATCAGAGCCTGACGCAATGCTTCATCGGCAACGCTCTGCCAGCTTTCCGTGGAGATAAAATCACCAAAGCCCTTGCGTCCACCAAGTGTGTGGGAACCGGATTCCTGACGGTCGCCATTGCCTGCTACCACCGAAACGCTCAAACGCACCATTGGGCGAACATCACGCACAAAATGCCCATCAGCCCGCAAAATTTCCACCTGCTGCCATGATCCGGCGATGGAAACAGAAACCTGCCGCACCTTGGGATCTTTCGCCCGCAGATAGGCATCGATTTTCTGCAGAAGCTGAACTTTTGCATCGAAAGTTGGCGAGCCGATTGGGTTCTCGTCAGTATAAAGATGGCGATTGGTACCAGCAGGTGCCGCTGCATATGTGCCGCTATGACCTGTCAGTGTGGCCGAGACCGCATCGGACGCGCGTTTGAGAGCCGCAACTGAGAGATCGCCCGCATGGGCATAGCCAATGGCTTCGCCAGCAACAGCGCGCAAGCCAAATCCCTGATCCTGATTGAACGAGCCGGTCTTCAGGCGTCCGTTATCGAAAACGAGTGCTTCCGCCTCGCGATATTCCATAAAGAGTTCGCCGTCGTCGCTACCTTTCAGGCTTTGCGAGACAAGGCGCTCAATATCGTCACGAGTTACATCGAAGCTATCGATCAGGCTCTTCATAAAAATAATCCTGCGGCATGTGTTTGCCACAGGATGTAAGCGCTAAATCGGTTGAGAACAACCTTGAGATTACGGCAAGGCGTCGAAGCCTTCACCAAATCCCTTCAAATCTACGGGAATTCCAACCCCTTCTTCCGGTGTCTGGAAGACGATGAAGGTTGCAGACTTGCCATTGCGGAATGTGTTGAGCAGTTCGTCTTCAAGGATGACCTCTGCATAGCAGCCGTCTTCAAAGCAGCGCACGAAATAGGCGCGGCCGATATCCTTGCCATCAACATTCAAGCCAAGGCCGTTTGGCAGCAATACGCCGAGCGGGGCCAGAACGCGCAGGATACGAGCCTTGTTATCAGCAGTTTTGAGAACAACGACCGAAAGACCGAGTTCGGGACGCTTGGCTGCAACCACGTTCTGAATGAGCGCGCATTGCTCGGTTTTGGCACCGGCTGGCGTATCACACAGAATTGCCCATGGGCCATGTTGTGATTTGAGCGTGCCGCTCTGCTGCGGCGTCGCGGAAGATTGCGGCTGCGCAGGTGTTTGTGCCGTTGGTGCTGGAAGTTGCGCAGGCGTTTCCTGCGCGACTGACGGCATTGTGGCAGCCGCGAAGACCAGAGCTACACTCGTTGCAAGGGTAGCAAAGCGTTGGAAAATCGAGCGGCGGGCGGATGTGCGGAAAATCATGAAATCTCCAGATCGAATCACCGGGACGTTACCCTCCGAAACAGGCGGTGAAAAGCTATTGTCGCTTCCGAGCCATCATCGCAAAGGTGATACCGGCATTGCATCTAAGATGCATCCCCGGCAGTTGCATCCATTATCACGCGGCACGTTAGAGGAAACCTCTTGCTAAATCATGGCTTCATTATGGGTTTATCAGGTTTTTCCCAAGTTTTCGAAGGGTTATGACGCTTTATTGAATGATCGGCATGCGGGCCTCTGACGCAGGCTTGCGCGCAAAAATGCCGCACAGGAACATATTCGCCTTCCTTGCGGTGTGCGTTAAGGTGTGGTTTGAACGCTGACGGGGGATACGGCCGTCTAAACGTCCGGCGTCGAGCCTGAAAGGGCGAAAAGGGAGAGAGTTCTGGTGGATAAATTTGTTGCCACAACGAGGGGTGCCGTCGTTGGTGCTTTCGCATTGCTGTGGACGAGCGGTGCCGCTTTGGCGGATCAGCCGCGTCCATGGGAGATAAGATTTCAAGAAGCTGCGACCGGTATTGCCGAGCAGATTCATTGGTTTGAGCGTTATACGCTCTGGTTCATCATTCCAATCACATTGCTGGTTCTGGCGCTGATCGTCTGGTGTGTGATCAGGTTCCGCGCAAGCGCAAACCCAGAACCATCCAAGACCAGTCATAATACGGCTATCGAGGTTATCTGGACCGTGGGTCCGGTCATTATTCTGCTTTTCCTTGCGGTGCCGTCGTTCCAGCTTCTGACTGCGCAATATTCGCCTCAGGATCCGACGCTGACGGTCAAAGCAACCGGTTATCAGTGGTACTGGGGCTATGAATATCAGACCGAAACGCCGGTAAGCTTTGATTCGCTTATCCTGAAGGATGCTGATCGCGCTGCTGCAGGCAAAGAAGATCATGCTCGTTATCCGCGCCTTCTGGCAGTCGATAACGAAGTGGTCGTGCCGATTGGCGAAACGGTCCGTCTTCTGGTAACAGCGGCCGATGTGATCCATTCATGGACCATTCCGGCCTTTGGTGTGAAAATGGACGCCGTACCGGGCCGTATCAACGAAGCCTGGTTCAAAGCCGACAAGGAAGGCCTCTATTATGGCCAGTGTTCCGAGCTCTGCGGCAAGGACCATGCCTTCATGCCAATCGCCGTTCGTGTCGTCTCAAAAGAGCAGTACAACACATGGCTGACGGCAGCCGCCTCGGATGTTCCGGGTGCAAACAAGGCGCTTCAGGCTGAGCTTGAAGGCGATGCAAACGATAAAGTGGCTGCGGCGGGTCTTTAAAGACTTCGATACGCAAGACTGTTGAAAAACGGGAGCGAATTCCATGGCTGGCACAGCAGCTCACGAGCATGGAGCCCATGACGACCACAAGCCTAAAGGCTGGGTGCGCTGGGTTTACTCGACCAATCATAAAGACATCGGTACTCTGTACCTGATCTTCGCAATCATTTCCGGCATCATCGGCGGCGCATTGTCTATTGCAATGCGTGCCGAGCTTCAGGAGCCGGGCATCCAGATTTTCCATGGTCTGGCACAGATGGTTTATGGTGTTGAGGGCGACGCAGCTCTCGATGCTGGTAAGCATATGTTCAACGTGTTCACCTCTGCGCACGCTCTGGTCATGATCTTCTTCATGGTTATGCCTGCGCTGATCGGTGGTTTCGCCAACTGGATGATCCCGCTGATGATCGGTGCGCCTGATATGGCGTTCCCGCGTATGAACAATATTTCGTTCTGGCTTCTTCCGCCGGCGCTCACACTGCTGCTGATCTCGCTGTTCATGCCTTCGGCACCCGGCGGTTGGGGTCCTGGCGGCGGCTGGACGCTGTATCCGCCGCTTTCGACGAGCGGTCAGCCTGGCCCGGCAATCGATTTCGCGATTCTCGCGCTCCATATTTCCGGTGCGTCGTCGATCCTTGGTGCGATCAACTTCATCACGACGATCCTGAACATGCGCGCTCCGGGCATGACGCTGCACAAGATGCCGCTGTTCGCCTGGGCTGTGCTGGTAACTGCATTCCTGCTGTTGCTTTCGCTTCCGGTTCTCGCAGGTGGCATCACCATGCTGCTGACTGATCGTAACTTTGGCACGACCTTCTTCACGCCGGATGGCGGTGGTGATCCGATCCTTTACCAGCATCTGTTCTGGTTCTTCGGTCATCCAGAAGTGTACATTCTGATCCTGCCGGGTTTCGGTATCGTTAGCCATATCATTTCGACCTTCTCGCGCAAGCCAGTCTTCGGTTACCTCGGCATGGCTTACGCTATGGTCGCGATTGGTGTTGTCGGCTTCGTCGTCTGGGCTCACCATATGTACACGGTCGGTCTGTCGCTCGACACGCAGCGCTACTTCGTTTTTGCAACGATGGTTATCGCGGTTCCGACGGGCATCAAGATCTTCTCTTGGATCGCGACCATGTGGGGCGGCTCGCTGACCTTCCGCGCGCCGATGCTCTGGGCAATTGGCTTCATCTTCCTGTTCACGGTTGGTGGTGTAACGGGCGTTCAGCTCGCCAATGCCGGTCTCGACCGTGCGCTGCATGACACCTATTACGTTGTGGCTCACTTCCATTACGTTCTGTCGCTGGGTGCTGTGTTTGCGATTTTCGCAGGCTGGTACTACTGGTTCCCGAAGATGAGCGGCTATATGTACGACGAATTCACCGCGAAGCTGCACTTCTGGGTCACCTTCGTCGGCGTCAATCTCGTCTTCTTCCCGCAGCACTTCCTCGGTCTTGCTGGTATGCCACGTCGTTACATCGACTATCCGGATGCCTATGCAGGCTGGAACATGGTGTCGTCTTACGGCTCATACATTTCCGGCTTCGCTGTGCTGATCTTCCTCTACAATGTCTTTGAGGCATTTGCGAAGAAGCGTGAAGCTGGTGCGAACCCATGGGGTGAAGGTGCGACCACACTGGAATGGCAGCTTTCATCGCCTCCGCCGTTCCACCAGTGGGAGCAGCTGCCGCGTATAAAGTAAATGTGCAAGGGGCGAGCCCTGAAAGGGGTTCGCCCTCGCGCAAAACTGTGATATGTGCGGGCGGCATTCAGTTCCGTCCGTCACCGATTGACGTTCAAGACGACGCTTCTGACTAGGAGTGAATGCATCTCCGGGAGGTAAAAGTCGTATTGAATAGCTGATGTGTGCTCTGGGCCGAGCACAGCATTGGCCCGGTGAATTCGAGGTTGTAGAAGTTAATGTCTCTGGTGGAAAAAAACACGGTTTCCGATGACGCATTCGCTCTTTCCGAGGCGACTGCGCGGGATTATCTCGTCCTGCTGAAGCCGCGTGTGATGTCACTTGTGGTGTTCACCGGGCTTGTGGGCTTGGTGCTTGCGCCTGGGCATATGAATCCTGTGCTGGCTGCGATCAGCATTCTCTGCATTGCGGTGGGTGCTGGCGCGTCCGGGGCTCTCAATATGTGGTACGATGCCGATATTGATGCCGTGATGAAGCGCACCCGCAATCGTCCAATTCCAGCAGGTATCATTGCACCGAACCAGGTTCTGGCATTTGGCCTCACGCTTTCGGTATTTTCTGTCATTACGCTTGGCCTGATGGTCAATTGGCTGGCTGCAGCTCTTCTTGCTTTCACCATCTTCTTCTATGCCGTGATCTACACGATGTGGCTCAAACGCTCGACGCCGCAGAACATCGTTATCGGTGGCGCCGCCGGTGCTTTCCCGCCAATGATCGGCTGGGCTGCTGCAACTGGCGAGATCACATGGGACAGCGTTGTGCTGTTCATGATCATCTTTCTTTGGACGCCACCACATTTCTGGGCTTTGTCGCTGTTTTCGACCAATGACTATGAAGCCGCACGAGTCCCCATGATGCCGAATGTGAGGGGCGAACTATCGACCCGTCGTCAGGCGATGTTCTATGCCGTAATCATGGCGCCTGTAGGTGTGCTGCCTTACGTGCTTGGTTTTGCTGGCATCACTTATGGCGTGATTTCTACACTGCTCGGTCTGGCATTCGTCTATTATGCATGGCGCATGTGGATGGCCGAAAGCCATGCTCAGATGCTGCTTGCCGCGCGCAAACTGTTCCGTTTTTCGCTGATGTACCTTTCGGGCGTCTTTGCGGTTCTGCTGGTGGAAGCGCTGGCGATCAGGCTGCTGACAGCCTTTGGAGTGATTTGATGGGTAATTCTGTACAGAAGCCAAATAACGAGGAACTAGATCTGGTTGTACCAACTGAGCAGCAGAGAAAAGCTCAGCGCAACCGTTCCTGGGGCCTCGCAATTGCTTTGGCTCTGTTCGTTGTCCTCGTTTATGTGGGCACAATGGCAAAGCTGGGAGCGAATGTTCTGGTTCGTCCACTCTAATTTTAGGGTGGACTGATAAGAGTTCTATCTGGGAGGAGAGAATGGCAGATCAGCAGAAAATTGATGAGAAGCAGAAGCGGCTCAATCGTTCAAACCGTACGGTTGCGATTGCGTGTCTGTCCTTCTTTGTCTGCATGATTGGCGCGGCTTATGCTTCAGTGCCGCTCTATCGTATTTTCTGCCAGGTAACGGGTTACGGCGGCACCACGCAGCGCGTTGAGCAATATTCCGATACCATTCTGGACAAGACCATGAAGGTGCGTTTCGACGCCAACACCGCAAATGGTTTGCCTTGGGAATTCAAGCCGGTTGAGCGCGAAGTGACCGTGCGTATCGGCGAAACCACCATGATAAAATATGAAGCGCGTAATCTGTTTGATGAGCCGACCTATGGTCGCGCGAGCTTCAATGTGGCTCCGGGCCGTGCAGGCGCTTATTTCAACAAGGTTGAATGCTTCTGCTTTACCGATACGACTTTGCAGCCGGGTGAAGACATGGAAATGCCGGTTGTTTTCTTCGTTGACCCGGAGATCGTCAATGATCCGGATTTGAAAGACGTAAAGACGATTACACTTTCCTACACGTTCTTCCCGATTGACAAGCCGAAGCCTGTTGCAAATGCAAAAGCGACACCAGCGGGTAATAGCGGAAGCTGATTTCGAAAATTGTGCGGCACACAATGCCGCAAAGACAAAAGAGCCAAGCGGCTCTATGTTGCGATACTAAGGGATTTGTCTGAGATTCTTAGGGGAGCTTAGACAGGAAGGCACAGAGAGGAGCCTTGGGGAGAGACATGGCTGACGTTCACGAGAAAAATCACGACTATCACATCATCGCGCCCAGCCCATGGCCGTTCCTGAGTTCGGTTGGCGCGTTCGTGCTTGCCGTCGGCGGCATTTCATGGATGCGTTATATCAATAACGGCCAGCTTCCGTTCTTCGGTATCAATCTGGTGACGCCATGGATTTTCTTCATCGGCTTGGCGATCGTTTTGTATTGCATGTATGCTTGGTGGGCAGACACGATCAAGGAAGGCCATGAAGGCCATCATACCCGCGTCGTGGCACTGCATCTGCGCTACGGCATGATCATGTTCATTGCCTCGGAAGTCATGTTCTTTGCTGCATGGTTCTGGGCATTTTTCGATGCAAGCCTGTTCCCGAACGAAGTGCATCAGGTGATGCGCGCTGAATTCACAGGCGGTCAGTGGCCTCCAAAGGGCATCGAAGTTCTCGATCCGCTGCACCTGCCGCTTTACAACACTGTCATTCTGCTCCTTTCGGGTACGACATTGACGTGGGCGCACCATGCTCTGCTCCACAAGGATCGCAAGGGCATGATCACAGGCCTTGCGCTGACGGTTGCTTTGGGCGTGCTGTTCTCGTTCGTTCAGGCCTACGAATACATCCATGCACCGTTCGAATTCAAAGACTCGATCTATGGCGCGACCTTCTTCATGGCAACTGGCTTCCATGGCTTCCACGTCATCGTGGGAACGATTTTCCTGCTGGTTATCCTGTTCCGCGCGATGGGTGGTGATTTCACCCCGGAACGCCATTTTGGCTTTGAAGCAGCCGCTTGGTATTGGCATTTCGTGGACGTCGTCTGGCTGTTCCTGTTCTTCACGATCTACGTGTGGGGCGGTTGGGGCGCACCAATGCACGGCGGCTGATCAGCTGTTTGATAAGATGATGGGGCGGCCTTGGAAACATGGCCGCCTTTTCTTTTCGCAAGTGTTAGGGAGCGTGTGATGTCGGACCATAATCTATATCCAGCAGTCGATCCGGTGAAGAGCGGGCTGACAGGGCATTGCCCGCGCTGCGGCGAGGGTAAACTGTTCGATGGCTTCTTAACTGTCGCGCCGTGCTGCAGGGTCTGTGGTCTGGACTATTCGTTTGCCGATTCTGGCGATGGGCCTGCCGCCTTCGTCATTCTCATCATCGGTTTCATCGTGGTTGGCCTCGCATTATGGATGGAGGTCAATTATTCGCCGCCTCTATGGGTGCATTTCATTCTGTGGGTGCCACTGGCGATTATCCTTAGTCTTCTTGCCATGCGCAGCATCAAGGGTATTCTCATCAATCTGCAATTTCGCAACAAGGCGTCACAAGGACGTCTGGATGATGACAATGAATGACCAATCAAAGCGGCAGCGCCTGCCATGGGGATTGCTGATCGCCTCGCTTATCGCGCTGATAATTCTCCTTGGACTGGGTACATGGCAGGTCGAACGGTTGCAGTGGAAAGAAGCGCTGATTGCGTCCACGCAGGAACGCATTCATGAGCCGCCTGTGCCGCTTGCAGAGATGGAAAAAATCTATCGTGAAAAAGGGACGGTTGAATATCTGCCGGTGACGGTTTCCGGCACTTTCATGCATCAGGGCGAACGCCATTTTCTGGCGACCTATGAAGGTAAGCCGGGTTTCAATATCTATACGCCGCTGATGCTTGAGGATGGCCGCTTCGTGCTGGTCAATCGCGGCTTCGTCCCTTACGAAAAGAAAGACCCGCAAACCCGCCTTGATGGACAACTGGATGGCCCTGTGACGATTACGGGGCTTGCACGCGATCCGCTCAGCGCAAAGCCGGGCTACTTCCTTCCGGACAATGATGTCGCAAAAAATATCTTCTATTGGAAAGATTGGTCGGCCATGGCTGAAAGCGCGGATATTCCGTCGCTTGATGATGCTGTGCCGTTCTTTATTGATGCCGATAACAAGCCAAACTTTGGCGGTTTGCCTGTTGGCGGCGTGACGATTATTGATTTCCCCAACAACCATTTGCAATATGCGGTTACATGGTATGGCCTCGCTTTGGCGCTGATAGGGGTTGTCGGAAGCTGGCTCTGGCGGTATCGAAAGGCTACAAAGACTTGACAAGGGCCTCGTTAGAGCCCAACTCCGGCCTTATATGCCGATCCTACATGCCCGACCCTATATGATTGTGAGCACTTCAAGCCACGCCGAACCCTGCGAGCACGCTTCATGACCGATACACGCCCCCCTCTGGAAATCCGCCTCTGCGGCCCGCGCGGCTTTTGCGCAGGTGTTGATCGGGCAATCCAGATCGTGGTGCTGGCTCTGAAGAAATATGGCGCGCCTGTCTATGTGCGTCACGAGATCGTGCATAATCGCTATGTTGTTGAAGGTCTGCAGTCCCGCGGTGCGATTTTTGTCGAAGAACTTGATGAAATTCCGGCTGAACATCGTGATCAGCCGGTGGTATTCTCCGCCCATGGCGTACCGAAATCAGTGCCAGCGGATGCGGAATCCAAGAACCTCTTCTATCTTGATGCAACTTGCCCACTGGTTTCCAAGGTGCATAAGCAGGCCATGCGTCATCAGCGCCTTGGCCGTCACGTCATCCTGATCGGTCATTCCGGCCATCCGGAAGTCATCGGCACTATGGGGCAGCTGCCCGAAGGCGCTGTGACGCTCATCGAAACGGTTGAGGATGCGCGGGCGATTGAATTCGCTGATCCAGATAATCTCGGATTCGTAACCCAGACGACACTGTCGGTAGACGACACAGCTGGTATCATCGTTGAGTTGCAGCAGCGTTTCCCGAACCTGACGGCACCTGCCGCAGAATCGATCTGCTATGCCACCACGAACCGTCAGGATGCGGTGCGCGCAGCGGCTCCTGGATGCGATCTGTTTCTTATCGTGGGTGCTCCGAACTCTTCCAATTCCAAGCGTCTTGTCGAAGTTGCTGAAAAGGCGGGCGCGGGCATGTCGATGCTTGTGCAGCGCGCAAGCGATATCGAATGGGACAAGGTCGGTGACATTTCGGTCGTCGGGCTTTCGGCTGGTGCTTCAGCACCTGAGATCATCGTTGATGAAATCATCGATGCTTTCAAAGCCCGTTTTGATGTGAAGATCGAACTGGCAGAAACGACAGTTGAAACCGAAAACTTCCTTGTGAATCGCGAGATACGCGATGTGGAATTGACGGTGCGTGATATGGCATTTGTCAACGGCGAAAACCGGGTCGTCGGTATTCCAAAATTAGAGCGCATCCCGAAAACTGGCTAACGGTTTTCGGGTAAGACGCGCGTGGTGAATATGGGGAAATAAGCGGCATGGCCGTCTATACAGATATCAACGAAATCGAACTTGGCGCTTTTCTCGAGCAATACGACATCGGTGCTCTGACTTCCTATAAGGGCATTGCGGAAGGTGTCGAGAATACCAATTATCTGCTCCACACCACGACAGGCTCTTTCATTCTCACGCTTTATGAGAAGCGCGTGAACCGCGATGATTTGCCGTTTTTCCTCAATCTGATGCTGCATCTTTCCAAGCGTGGTCTGGAATGCCCGCAGCCGGTTGTGCGTCGTGATGGCGCAACGATTGGTGAGCTTGCAGGGCGTCCTGCAGCAATCGTGACCTTCCTTGAAGGCATGTGGATGCGTAAGCCAACCGTCGCTCATTGCGAAGAAGTTGGTCGTGGATTGGCAGAAATGCATCTGGCGGGTGAGGACTTCGACATGCGCCGCCGCAACGGTCTGACATTGCCCGATTGGCGCCCGTTGTGGGACTTGTCCAAGGCGCGCGCCGATGCTGTTGAGCAGGGGCTGGTTTCAGAGGCAGAAAGCGATCTTGATTACCTTGAAAAAAACTGGCCAACGGGATTGCCTGAAGGCGTAATCCACGCTGACCTCTTTCCTGATAACGTGTTTTTCCTTGGTGATCGCCTGTCGGGCTTTATCGATTTCTATTTTGCTTGCACGGATATTCTCGCCTATGACGTGGCGGTCTGCCTGAACGCGTGGTGCTTTGAGAAGGATTTTTCCTTTAATCTAACCAAGGGCGCGGCCTTCCTGCGGGGTTATAATTCAGTGCGACCGCTTTCGACCGCTGAAATTGATGCTCTGCCAGTACTGGCGCGCGGCGCTGCTGTTCGCTTCATGCTGACCCGTCTTTATGACTGGCTTAATGTGCCGGATGGCAGCTTTGTCATGAAGAAAGACCCGATGGAATATGTGCGCCGTATGCGCTTCCACCGACAGGTCACATCTGCAACGGAATATGGTCTTGAACTGAGCGGAGCTGACGCGTGAAGCAGATTGAAGCTTTCACGGATGGTGCATGCTCTGGCAATCCCGGTCCCGGTGGTTGGGGGGCTATCGTGCGCTGGAACGGTCATGTGAAAGAGTTGAAGGGCGGCGAAGCCGATACCACCAACAATCGCATGGAGCTGATGGCTGCGATTTCAGCGCTTAATGCGCTCAAAGAGCCATGTGAAGTCGATCTCTATACCGACAGTGTCTATGTGCGTGATGGTATTTCCGGCTGGATTGAGGGCTGGAAGCGCAATGGCTGGAAAACTGCAGCCAAGAAGCCGGTCAAGAATGCAGAGTTGTGGCAGGCACTGGATGAGGCGCGCAAGCCGCATAAGGTGACGTGGCACTGGGTTAAAGGTCATGCTGGCCATCCGGAAAATGAACGCGCTGATGAACTTGCCCGCGCCGGTATGGAGCCATTCAAGTATAACGGTCACAAATCGCTTCAAGTTAAGTAATCAAAGCATTTCGAATAAAAGTGCGATGCATCGGATAATGCGAGAGAACAAAGCGATAGAGCGGTTTCAATGATTCAGCATTAGTTGGGATCGCTCTAGCTTCTGATATTTGGACATGAAAAAGCCGCGCCGGTTTCAGCGCGGCTTTTTAGTTTTAAGCAGATTACTTGCCCTGCTGTACTTCTGTTGGGTCTTTAAGACGACCTGTCAGGGAGAACGCCAGCAGCGAAGATACCAGCATGACAGCACCGACAATGAACATTGGCATTTCGTAAAGACCAGTCCAGTCTTTAACGAGGCCTGTGATGTATGGTGCTGCGAAGCCCGCAATATTGCCGATCGTATTGATCAGCGCGATGCCTGCTGCCGCTGCCGTGCCGCTTAGGAAGCGGGACGGAATGGCCCAGAAGTTAGGCAAGGCGGAGAAAATCGCGCAAGCCGTAACTGTGATCATCAGGATCGTGGTTGCAGGCGTTGGCATGAAAAGTGCTGCCGGAATGGCAATGGCACCAACAAGTGCTGGAATACCAATGTGCCATGGGCGAACACCGCGCTTTGCAGCATCGCGGCTCCAGAAATAGAGAGCGATAGCGGCTGGCAGATATGGAATTGCGGTGATCAGACCCTTGTCGAATACGTCAAACTTTGTGTCGAACTGCTGTTCGAAGCCGCCAATGATCGTTGGCAGGAAGAAAGCCAGTGCATAGAGGCCGTAGATCAGACCGAAATAGACGATCGACAGAAGCCAGACGCGCTTGTCTGCGAGAGCAAGGCCCGTCTTGTGGCTGCCGTGAGCCTTTTCCTTGATCTTCTCTTCCTGAGCGAGTGCGCCGTTAAGCCAGTCGCGTTCTTCCTTGTTCAGCCACTTGGCGTCATTTGGTGTGTCAGGCAGGTAGAAGAAGGTGATGATGCCGACAACGATTGCAGGGACTGCAACGCCGAAGAACATGATGCGCCAGCCTTCGAGGCCAAAAGCACCGTGCATTGCGATCAGCTCTGCAGCAAGTGGCGCGCCGATCACAGTGGTCAGCGGCTGTGCGAGATAGAACAGCGCCAGGATCTTGTTGCGGTGACGCGAAGGCACCCAGGTCGACAGGAACAGAATTGCACCTGGGAAGAAGCCAGCTTCAGCAACACCCAGCAAGAAGCGCAGGATGTAAAGCTCGGTTGCGCTGGAAACCCAAGTGAACAGAAGGGCGACGATGCCCCATGTCACCATGATACGGGCAAGCCATTTGCGCGCGCCAAATTTGTGCAACGCGAGATTGCTAGGCACTTCAAGAATGATATAGCCGACAAAGAAGATACCGGCGGCAAAACCGAACTGAGCTGCTGTCAGCGCAAGGTCGGCAGTCATCCCGTTCGGACCAGCAAAGGAAATTGCGGTGCGATCCAGGAAGTTGATGAAGAACATCAGCGCGATGAAGGGAACCAGCCGGATCGAAATTTTCGATATGGCTGACTTTTCAGCGGGCGTCATTTCGTGAGATTTTTGCTGCATTGCAGTTCCTCCCTGCTTGCATAGTAACAAGAGCGAAGGGAACTGCCTGAATGCATATCATACGATATAATGGATTCCAGCGGTGCTTTCGCCCCTAAATATGCGAGATAGCTAAAGAATGCGACATGCCGCCGCAAGCGATTTATTATCTGTGATTTGTGATATAACCTCACAGGTATGCTCAGATACGAACGGGAGTTTCCATGCGTCCATTGCCTTCTTTGAACGCGCTAAAGGCTTTTGAAGCCGTCGCACGCCATCGCTCTATGACGAGGGCGGCAGAGGAATTATGCGTGACGCATGGGGCAGTTAGCCGTCAGATACGATCACTGGAGGATTCCCTTGGGGTACTTTTGCTTACACGCAATGCGCGACTGAGCGATCCCACGCCCGAAGGTGCGCGACTGGCTGAGGGATTGGCCAGCGCATTTTCAATTATTGAAGGCAGTATAGAGCGGGTGAAACCGGGACCACTGACCTTGTCGTGTTCGTCCTCAATCATGATGGAGTGGATCATCCCGCGCATTGGCCGATTCCATGATCGCTATCCGGGCATCGAACTGCAGTTCAACATGAACTATGATCGCATCGATTTTATGCGCGACAAGATCGGCATAGCCATCCGCTCAAGCATTATTGAACCGCCAGCAGATGCGGTCATTCGCGATATGGGTCGTGAAGCGATCGGACTTGTCTGTGCGCCGTCCTATCTTGCACAATGCCCGTTGATAACGCCTGCCGACTTGAACCAAGCAGCTGTACTTGCCACGCAAACGCGTCTTGAAGCATTTGCTGACTGGCAAAAAGCGGCACATGCGGATTTCCCGGCGCCAGAGCCAAAATCCACGTTCCATCATTTCTATCTGCTGATTCAGGCGGTGCTGTGCGGGCTGGGCGTGGCAGTCGTACCGCATATGCTGGTTGCCGAGCATATTGCATCGGGACGTCTGGTAGCGCCTTTTGGCTTCCGTCCGGGGCCGCGTCGAATGTTGCTCTGGATTGCGCCGCACAGGGCGGGGCAACCAGATACGCTGGCACTTGAAAAATGGCTCACGCGTGAAATGCGCGCCCTGCCGGAAAAGCAGGGCGCATAAAGATTTGGATTACAGCTGCTCGATGAGGGTCGCAGCACTTGAAGTTGCGGCTTGACCAGCCTGTTCTTCGATATTGAGGGTCTTGAGCACTCCGTCTTCAACAATTGCCGAATAGCGCTTCGAGCGGATGCCAAGGCCACCAGCGGTCGCATCCAGTTCCAGACCAAGAGCTTTGGTGAACAGAGCCGAACCGTCAGCGAGATAGAGAATCTTGCCTTCTCCGCCTGTGCTCTGTGCCCATGCGCCCATAACGAAAGCGTCATTCACGGCAACGACTGCGATCTGATCAACGCCTTTTGCAAGGATGGTGTCGCGGTTTTCGAGATAGCCAGGCAGGTGGTTAAGGCTGCAGGTCGGCGTGAAAGCGCCGGGAACCGCAAACAGAACAACCTTCTTGCCTGAGAAGACTTCGTCGGTCGTCACTTCTTTGACGCCGTCTGCGGTCTTTACCTTGAAGGTTGCTGCGGGCAGCTTGTCACCAACTTTGATCGTCATCGTTTTTCTCCTGAAGGTGAGCTTTTGCCGTTATGGCCCACCTTTATGATGGCTGAATTTCGAGTGCCCATGTTTGAAACATGGCAAAGGCATTTAAGCTGATAATAGCCCATTCCACAATTTCAAATTACTGATCTTGCACGTTAATCCAGCCGAACTTGTCCGGAAACTGCTTTACCATTCTGAACTAGCGTATAGTCGATCAGTGCGCCGTCTGCGGCTTTACCATGTAGCGTTGCTGCGAAGCGCAACTGGTCGCTAGCGCTCTGGCGCTTTGCTTCGGAAAGGCTAAGCTGGTCGCTTCCGACAAACAGTTCAGCAGGTGCTTGTGCATCGGGAAGCGCGATCTCGAAAACCGCTTTGCTATCGTCCCGCGTGGCGGCTTTTATGCCGAATTCAGCCGATGCGCGAGCTGGCAGCCGATCAAAGGCTGTTTCGATGATGGTACGCGCGGCAATGGCTTGGGGCGATTGTTCAGAGGTTACATTCAATGGAAAATCAAACTGAGCCTGAACGGGAATGCAGATTTTTTCACACACGCCAAGGAAAACGTGTCCTTTCAGGCGTTGATCGCCGGGCTTTACGTGGAAGGTCAGTGGCAATGACACCGAATGTTTGTAGCCGATACCGCCTTCATCCCCAGCGTCAAAATGCACGGGGGCAGGGAAGTCGATCCGCGCAAAAGTGCCGCCTTCAATGTTCAGCTGCGGCGGTACGCCTGCATCACCCGGATTGCGCCAATAGGTCTTCCAGCCTGGGTTAAGATCGATCTGCAACGCGCCGCGCACTTCGCCATCCGGCTTTGCATCTTCGATAATAACGCGCACTTTGCCGCCCGGCGTTTCCGACCAGTCAGATGTAGCGGCTTGAGCAGAAAATGCGGCGCTCATGAGCAAAGGGAGGGCAAGAAACTTCAAAGATCTCATGCGGCGAGATTGGTAGAAAATCATGTTTCTATCAAGGCTGATTTTATGCGTGCAAATTGTAGTTCAGAGTTTCAGCAACAATTGCAGCGCGACACTAGAAAAGATCAGAAAGCCGAGACCAAGATGAAACAGAAACGCGATATTGGATATGATGCGCAGCCTGTCATAATCCGCGAAATTTGAAGCGATTTCATCGGGTGGTGTAGGGTTGTGCCAGAGATATAGTGCGAAACGATAGTTACCGCGTGGCATGGTGAAAAGATAATAGAGATCAGACACATCTCCGATCGCCTTCGTCATTGACGGGCTTTGTCTGATGTAATCAATAAGCGGAGAAAGTCTGACCTGCGCATATATAGAGTAAGCCAGGAAAAATACTGCTGAAACTACAACTATATACATCAACATGCTGGTGATTCTTCTCAATCATTAATTGCATTTCTTCGCCGAGAGGTTGCTTCATTAAGCAACCGGAAATCAAGCCCGTTCGAAACAATAAGGAACTTTGCACGATTTTCATTGTCATTTGGCGCAGTCTTGCTACCTTGATAGCTATGACCATTCTCAGGAAGCCAAACCAGGAGCAGGGTTTCTTGAACGGGCAATTCCTGCTCGCCATGCCCGGAATGAACGACGAGCGCTTCGCCCGCGCTGTGGTCTATATCTGTGCGCATTCTGAGGAAGGCGCGATGGGTTTCATTATCAATCAGCTTCAGCCGGTGGGTTTCCCCGATCTGCTTCGTCAGATTGGGGTTATCGACGATGAGGATCTGATCGTTCTTCCCTCGCGTGCGCAGAACATGATCGTGCGCAATGGCGGGCCTGTGGATCGCACGCGCGGCTTTGTGCTCCACACCGATGATTACATGGTGGATTCCACCATGCCTGTTTCAGAAGATGTGTGCCTGACAGCAACGGTCGATATCCTACGCGCTATCTATGGCGGGGGCGGCCCTGCTCAGGCTCTTATGACGCTCGGATATTCGGGCTGGTCTCCTGGGCAGCTTGATATGGAATTTGCCGAAAACGGCTGGCTCGCATGTCCAGCTCCCATGGACATGCTGTTCGACAGCGACATTGCCGGAAAGTACGACCGGCTGATGGCTCGTATGGGCATTGATGTGACCCGGCTCGTTTCCGAAGCAGGTCATGCGTGATCTAAGCCTAAGGGAAAATAGTGGGACTTAGGCAGTAGAGGTGTATGTTTCCGTTATCTGAAACAACCGCGAGATGCCTATTCCCTAAAATCACGCAGCAGCAGAATCCTGCTGCTCTCGGATCAGGCGTGTCGCTTCATCGCGGCTCGATGGTTCGCCGAACATGAAGCTCTGCACATATTCACAACCCATCTGGCGCAGTTGAAGCGCATCGCTTTCGCTATCGACGCCTTCTGTTACGACAGCGAGACCGAGGTCATGGGCCATGCTGACGATAGAGCGCAGAAGTGTGGTTTTCTGCGGTTGGTCGCCTTTAACGAATGAACGGTCAATCTTGATTATATCGAACGGGAAGCGGGTGAGATAAGCGAGCGACGAATAGCCAGTGCCGAAATCGTCAAGCGACAGTCCAACACCCATGGTTTTCAAGCGTGCCAGCACATGGGCCGATTGCTCGGGATTTTCCATCAGAACGGATTCTGTCAATTCGAGTTTGAGGCTACCCGGATTGAGGTGAATGCGCGAGAGAACCGAGCGCACATCATTGATGAGGTCTTGTCGTATCAATTGCGTGCTCGAAAGATTGACTGACACAAACAGATCGAGCTTGGAAAACTGTTCTTGCCACGCGAACAGATCTTCTGCCGCACGCTGAATAGCAAACAGACCGAGCTGCACGATCAGACCAGAGCTCTCTGCAATCGGAATGAATTCCGATGGTGGGATCGCACCACGGCGCGGATGCTCCCAACGCATCAGAGCTTCAAAGCCTGCAATTGTTCCTTCGTCCAATCGGACAATTGGCTGATAAACGAGACTGATTTCATCGCGCTCAAGCGCACGGCGCAAATCGGATTCGAGCTGCAATTTATCGCTGCCAATGGCGCGGAATGCCGGGCGGAATGGTTCGATGCGGTCGCCGCCGAAGCGCTTGGCCTGATGCATCGCAAGCTCTGCATCCTTAACGAAATCTTCAGCTGTTGATGCAGTCTTCGTCCAGGTGATGAGGCCGACCGATGCTGTCAGCACGATTTCGCGTTTTGCATAGGCGATAGGCGCGCGTACTGCCTGACGGAGGGCTTCAGCAAAGGAAGCAATACGCCCTGGGTCGCTTTCAGAGGCAAGGAGGAGGCCAAACTGATCAGAAGACAGGCGCGAAAGCGTATCCTGTGGCTTCATCAGGCGCGACAAGCGGCGAGAAATGGTGAGCAGGATTGTATCGCCTGCTGACATGCCGAGACTGTCATTGACCTGCTTGAAACGGTCAATGTCGATAATAAACACCGTCGGATGCAATCTGCTCTCGCCCCGCGCCATGTTCATCACATTGCTTAGGCGGTCGAGGAAAAGCTCACGATTTGGCAAGCCAGTCAGATTGTCATGCACGGCATCGTGCAGCAGACGTTCTTCGGCTTTTTTCTGCTCAGTCACGTTAATCAATGTGCCGACGCAGCGGACAATCTCACCGTCTGAACCAATCACGGGGCGAGCACGCAGCGCATACCAGTGATAATGGCCATCATTGGCGCGCAAGCGGAAAATCTGTCCAATTCGGCCGCGTCGATTTTCGAGAACGGCATCGAGTGTGGACCGGAAACGGTCGCGATCATCAGCGTGCATGGCCGGCAGCCAGTTACGGACTGGGCCTTGCAGTGAACTCGCTGTGTTGCCGAGATAGTTTGCGATATCTGGCGTTGTGACAACACGGTCACGCGGTACGTCCCAATCCCAGACAATGTCACCTGCACCAATCACAGCAAGTGCCTGACGTTCCATGTCAGAAAGCAGACCTTGCTGAAGTGCCCCGCCTGAAAAGGCGTGCTGCATGACGGTGAAGCCAATCAGCAATACAATAAGAACAAGACCGCCGCCAAGCGCAGGTTGGATTATGTCATTATCCAGTTTCCCCGAAACCGTCATCCATGCGCCGAGGAGCCATATGAGCGTGAGCAACCATGCGGGGATCAGCATCACCGCTCGATCATAGCCTTTGACGGCAAGATAACCGATGATGAAAATGCCTGACGCAACGGTCAATGCCAGCGACATGCGCGCAATACCCGAAGCAATTGGTGGGTCGAAAACCGCAACGCCTGCGAGCGCCAGAAGGCCGAGGACCCATGTAACGGCACCATAGCTGAAATGGTCGTGCCAGCGATTGAGGTTGAGATAGGTGAACAAGAAAATCACCAGAGAGGCGGCAAGGGCTACTTCGGTGCCCGCTCGCCAGACTTGCTCATTTCCGGGCGTTATCTCCATCAGCTTGTTCCAGAAGCCGAAGTCAACGCAGATATAGGCAAGAACCGCCCATGCAAGGGCTGCGGTGGCCGGAAACAGTGAGGTTCCCTTGACGACGAAGAGAATGGTCAGGAACAGGGCCAGAAGGCCCGAAATACCAAGCAGAATGCCGCGATAAAGCGTGTAGGAGTTAACCGCATCCTTGTAGGCTTCTGGCTCCCACAGATAGAGCTGTGGCAGATTATGCGAGGAAAGCTCTGCAACGAAGGTGACAACCGTACCCGGATTGAGCGTGATGCGGAAAACGTCGGCATCGGCACTTGGCTGACGATCAAGCGCAAAGCCTTCACTGGGCGTAATCGATGAAATGCGCGGCGAACCAAGATCCGGCCAGATGACGCCAGAGCCGACCAGACGGAAGTGTGGTGCAACAATCAGGCGGTCTATCTGCTCGTCTGTCGGGTTGGCGATGGAAAACGCGGCCCAGTCACCGGATGCGTTGGAATTTGGATCAGCCTGCACCTCAATGCGGCGAACAATGCCATCAGCACCGGGAGCTGTAGAAACCTGAACGCTTTCGCCCTGATTACGCAGCAGCTCAACAGCGCGCGAAAGATCAAGGGCAGTATCTTCCTTCGAGATTTTTATAGGTTCAACAGCAGATGCCTGAACGACTGAAAAGGTCACAAAGACGATAAGCGCGAGAAACCGCGCAAGAGTTGAAAATAACTTGTCTGTAAGACCGTTCACGAGCGTTCAACCTTGCCATTGATCATGCGTTTGTCGCTTTCTATCAGAGCAAACAGCAGGTGATCCTGCCAGAAGCCGTTTATCTTGAGATAGGAGCGCAACAGTCCTTCTCTCTGAAATCCGGCTTTTTCGAGAAGCCGTATCGAACGAACATTATGGGGAATACAGGCAGCTTCAATCCGGTGCAACCTCAGTTGACCGAATGCAAAGGGGATAACCAGATTGAGTGCCTCAGTCATATAGCCTTTTCCGGCAAATGAAGCGCCGCTCCAATAGCCGACCATGCCATTCTGACCCACGCCGCGCTTGATGTTGCCAAGCGTTATACCGCCGACAATCTGGTGGTCGTTGTTGCGGAAAATAAAAAACGGATAGCCGGTTCCGTCAGACATTTCGTCCTGAACGCGGCGTATCCGATAGCGAAAAGCACTTTTTGTAAGTTCGTCGTCGGCCCAGGTGGGTTCCCATGGGGTGAGAAAAGCCCGGCTTTGCGCCCGCAGGCTGGTCCAGGCGGCAAAATCACTCATCATCGGTTCGCGTATGTAAACGCGTGGACCGCGAAGAACTGTCGGATTGCTGCGCCGGAATGGCAGGCCGATCATGCGGGTTCCTGTGTTGTTATGAGAGCAGGGGGAGGGGAGTGATGGCGCGTGTTTTAAAAAATGAACAAACAGTATCGCTCTGTTGATTCAGCCAAGCCTACCCCGGTTTCCCCTATTTCCCTTAGACAGCAATCTTCCTTGTATGCGCGCTCGTCGAAAGCGCATCAGTCAGCCGATCAAAGCTCATCAAGCGTCCGACCGGACCAACACCGGCAATTGTCGGCTTGGTGTCGAGGAACAGTCGGCCTGCAAGATCACTCAGACGTTCAGGGGTGATCTGCGACAGGCGGTCCATCAGCTCACTGTTTGCAACCGGACGACCATAAAGCAGGAACTGACGCGCAAGTTGACCTGCACGGCTGGCAGCACTTTCCTGTGACATCAGCAGGCTAGCACTATACTGCGCACGAGCACGGTTCACTTCTTCGAGCTGAATGGAGTCTGCAGCCTTATGCAGCTCATCAATGATGACGGGCAGAAGCTCGACAAGCTCATCACGACCGGTTGCTGCATGAATGCCGAACAGGCCGGTGTCAGAGAAGCCCCAATGGAACGCATAGACCGAATAACAAAGGCCACGCTTTTCGCGCACTTCCTGGAACAGACGTGAGGACATGCCGCCGCCGAGAATCATCGACAGAAGCTGAGAGGCGTAGAAATCGCGTACATGATAGGCGCGGCCTTCAAAGCCGATCAGAACCTGCGCATCCATCAGATCACGATCTTCACGGAAGTCGCCGCCAACATATGTTGCGAGGTCAAGCGTAGGGGCTGTGTTGTGAGCACGGAAGCCACCCAGGCGTTGCTCCACTTCCTTCACGAACTGATCGTGATCGATGCCGCCAGCTGCGGTCACAACCATGCGGTCGGCGCTGTATTGCTCGTCCATATACTGACGAAGATCAGCGGACGTAAACGACATCACCGTATCCGGCTCGCCCAGAATGGCGCGCCCGATTGGCTGATGACGATAGGCCGTTTCCGTAAACCGGTCGAAGACGATATCGTCAGGCGTATCGTGCGCCGCACCGATTTCCTGCATGATAACCTGCTTCTCGCGTTCAAGCTCGGCTTCATCGAACTTGGAGGCGGTCAGAATATCAGCGAGAATATCGATTGCCAGCGGCACGTCATTGCGCAAGACACGCGCGTAATAGGACGTGGTTTCGACGCTCGTAGCTGCGTTTATCTCGCCACCCACATTTTCAATGTCGGAGGCAATTTGCCAGGCCGTTCGCTTTTCCGTCCCTTTGAACGCCATATGTTCAAGGAGGTGGGCTATGCCATGCCGGTCAGGCGCTTCATTTCGAGCACCAGCTTTGACCCAGATACCCAACGCAACACTTTCCACATGCGGCATGTTATCGGTGGCAATTGTCAGGCCGTTGGAAAGACGCGTTACTTCAACACCCATCAGAAAAATGCTCCCATAGTCCCATTCGGGTTCCCGTTCTTATTCTCGCAAAAGGTTTGAATTCATGCCCGAGAATGACGGCGAACGTATTCTTCCACGATTTTCAGGTCGTTGTGAAGAACCGTGAAACTTTCTTTTCGTTCCATAAGGTCCGAAAGCCATGTCGGAAGCGCTGGAGTAACACCGCTTGCAGCCTTTACAGCATCGGGGAATTTGGCCGGATGCGCGGTTGCCAGAACCACCATCGGAGCTGCTTCAGACACATTTTCGCGAGCGACCTTAACTGCAATCGCCGAGTGTGGATCCAGCAGATAACCGTCGGTTTCCAGAACAGATTGAATGGTTTGCGCCGTTTCTTCAACCGAAGAACGACCAGCCGAAAACTCGCTGCGGATAGCAGCAAGCGGCTTTTCGGAGATGGTGAAGCCTCCCGATTGCTTCAGGCCTTCCATCAAACCGCGTACCGCCGCCGCATCACGATCATGTGCTTCAAACAGCAGGCGCTCAAAGTTGGACGAAATTTGAATGTCCATCGATGGCGACGTGGTCTGTTCGACGCCGCGCATTTCATAAGCGCCGGTTTGAAGCGTGCGCGAAAGAATGTCGTTGTCATTGGTCGCAATAATGAGGCGCTCGATTGGCAAGCCCATTTTTTTGGCGACATAACCCGCAAAAATATCGCCGAAATTGCCGGTTGGCACGGTGAACGAGACTGCGCGATCTGGCGCGCCAAGGCTCAGTGCTGCGGAGAAATAATAAACCACCTGGGACATAATGCGTCCCCAGTTGATCGAATTAACGCCGGATAGCGAAATGCTGTCGCGGAATTGAAGATCGTTGAACATGCCTTTGACGAGGTTCTGGCAGTCGTCGAAATTGCCTTCGATGGAAAGGGCATGAACATTCGAGAAGCCCGAGCTGGTCATCTGGCGCTGCTGCACCGGAGACACACGGCCATTCGGGAAGAGAATAAAGATATCGGTGTTATCGCGACCGCCGAAGGCTTCGATAGCCGCACCACCTGTGTCGCCGGATGTCGCGCCAACAATGGTCGCGCGCTCGCCGCGTTGAGCAAGAACGTAGTCCATCATGCGCGCAAGGAGCTGCATGGCGACGTCTTTAAAGGCGAGTGTCGGGCCATGAAACAGCTCAAGCACATATTCGTTCGCGCCGGTCTGAACCAATGGGCAGACAGCATCGTGGCGAAAGGAGCTATAGGCTTCGCGTACCATGCGTTCGAAATCGGCCTGAGGAATCTCGCCGCCAGTGAAGGGTGTCAGCACGGCCAATGCGATATCCACATAGGATTTTCCACGAAGATCGCGGATCTGATCGGCGCTGAACTGCGGATATTCCTGTGGGAGATAAAGACCGCCGTCGCGGGCAAGTCCGGCGAGCAAAGCGTCGCTGAATCCCAGAACAGGTGCTTCGCCGCGGGTACTGATATATTTCATCTCAAAGGCCTTCATTTCGGGTCGAGGCGGATTTTTAGCCGTCAATGCAATAGAGCGTCCCTAAAAAAGCCGCAAGAATTAAAGCAACCTTTGAGGGATGGGGTTGCTCTTGGCGACAAAAAACAGGAAAACACCCTCACACTATGCATTGCGTAGTGGTATAGAACAGGTCGATCAGTGCAGGGAAGCCCGGTTTATGCAGAAAGCATTACAGAATCGTTCATCGTTGTTTCCAGTCTTTGCAACGGTTTTGCTCGCAGCGCTTGCAGGCTGCACCACAAGCGGCACGCAGAAGTCTGCGGATGGCGCGCTTACGGACGCAAGCCAACCTCGTGTGAAGGAATCGGAGCTTCGCGCCTTTTGTCCATCCGTCACGTTGCGTGACGGTACAGCCTATTTCAACACTTATGAAAAAGGCGGCGATAAGGATGCAAGCCGAGTGATTTATCAGGCTGCTCTGACCGACACCACTCGCAGCTGCCAATATGGCGAAGGGACTATCACCCTTGATGTAGCAGCGGCTGGTAAGGTCGTACCGGGTCCGAAGTACAAGAGCGGAAATGTCACTATGCCGGTGCGCGTAGCCGTGGTTCAGGGCGACAAGGTGATCTACTCCAAGCTCCACAAGCAGGCTGTTAGTGTTACCAGCGGTGGCGGTGCTACGCAGTTCGTCTTTAACGACAAGGGAATTACGGTGCCGTCTGAAAGTGCTCGCAGCGTTCAGATTTTCGTGGGCTTCGACGAAGGTCCGTATAACACCAAATAATTTCTCAATTTAGAACGCCGATCTGATCCAATCACATTGGCGCTCTAAGAATATGCATCGACATTACTGGTGCAGCTGGAAACTGCTAATCAAAAGAGGCGTTCACCGTGATTGTGAGCGCCTTTTTTAGACTTGCACTTTGAATTAATTGCTAATTATAGTGCTCCGAAAGTTTTAGTACTGTATTATATATTGCTTTTTTGAAAGTTTGGTTTTGATCTTTAGCAAGAATATTTGAGCATTATTCATTTACATTATTTGTTTTTGTGCGCCATATAAGTATGGCGGCGCAGTTTTAAACTGGATTTTCGATTGTCGATATTGAAACGGCAGGTTTTCTGATGGGACTTCAACGCAGGTCTGTTATTTTGCCTGTTTATATCCTGGTCGTCGTCATGCTGCTGCTTGGCGCAATAATAGGCAAATGGACCGGAGAACGTTTCCAGCTTCTGGAAGAAGAACGCGACATGGACGCGTATATGACCGTGCTCATGTCTCAGGCAAACCGCATTGTCACTTCCGCCCGGAAAACTCTGGAACAAACGAACCGCTCACCTTACCTGGTCTGCTCAGACGACGATAAACGTTATTTGAGAGAACTGCTTTTCAGTGCCTATCATATCAAAGACATCGGTCGTCTTATCAATGATCGCCTTCAGTGCTCGACCTTGTTAAACGACATTGACACCGATGAGGTCCGCTCGACTGAAGATGTGCTTTTGGGAGACGGAACTTATGTTTATGGCGACCATCAGCTGCTCACGCCCGGTAGTCATGGGCCTGTCATGGGGCGGGCTGAAGCCAATGTCGTATTAAGTTCGGTTGCTTTTGATGCTCTGCATGTCTCGCAGTATCATTTCGCAGTTTTTCTCGTGAATTCCGATAAAACAAAATCTGCTCGTCTCTATAGCTTTCCGGATGAATTTCCCGGCAATGTCCAGAATAGTTTTGTACCGACGAGGAATAGTCGATTTTTCGGTGTTGGAGACGATATCCTGCGGGAAAACACCTGCGATCCCGTCACGGGTGTTTGTATTGCTCTGGCGACGTCGGAAAGCTGGCATACGCAGTCGGATGGCATTTTGCCTGTCCTGTTCACGGTTCTTGGCACATGCGTAGGAGCAGGGCTCGGTGTCGGTTGGAATTACTATCGCAATCGCGACCGATCATTGATTTCACTTTTGAAAAAGGCGCTGGCGGCGAATAGTCTGACACTGGTTTATCAACCCGTTGTCTGCATCGGCAGCGGTAGAATTACCGGTTTTGAGGCGCTAATTCGTTGGGAAATAACAAAAGGCGATTTTGTCCCGCCCGATTTGTTTATAGCGCGTGCGGAAACTGCTGGGATTGCTGACAGGATCACAATTTACGTCGTCGATCATATGCTTGCAGAAATGGGTGAGCTGCTTCGTGAGCAGTGCGATTTACGTATCAATATCAATATGACGGCAGGCGATGTGCAGAATCCAACTTTCAGGGCCGCACTTGAGCAGCGCTTGCTTGCTGCCGACATTGATCCCCATCAGATTGGGCTGGAGCTGACTGAACGCACTGCTGTTGACTTTTCTAAGGCTTCCGAAGGTATCAAGGACCTGCGTGAGCGGGGCCACTGCATCTATATCGACGACTTCGGTACTGGCTATTCCAGTCTTGCCTATCTGGGAGAGTTGCAGGTCGACGCGATCAAGATCGATAAGGCTTTCACCCGAACCGTGGGTGACGAGGATGGCAAGGTTTCGATCGTTCCGCAGATCATTTCCATGGCGCATGGACATAATCTCGATATCGTCGTTGAAGGTATCGAAACCGCTGCTCAGGCGGAATATTTTCGCAGCATTAGTGGCGATATTTCAGGGCAGGGATGGTTTTTCGGAAAGCCGGTTGATGCCAAGTTCGCTCAAGCGCTTGTCGTTGGTTCTAAGATCTCCAAAAAACGCGGACAGGCAAAGACGCCTACTTCGAAATAGATATTTAACTATAGGACAAATCTATAAGATTCTAATTAAATTAAACCGCTTGTGTGAAGTGAATAGCAAGAGGTTTGCGCTAGAACAGTATCAACAGAGATGACTGCATCTGGAGTTCGGGCGCAATCATCTTCGACTGAAACTGCAACGAACAAGAGGATGGGGCGGCTCACAGAAACCGCTCTGGTCTATGCCCATGAAACAGAAATATGAACGCGTGCTTGAACCGACGGATACCTGGGCTATCTTCGATACGATCTCAGGCGAGCCTGCTTCACTGGGCGAGCGCATGCTGATCGGATTGAGCGAAAGCGAATCTGAAGAGCTGCTTGCGACACTAAATGCCGCGTCGAAGGGCAAGAGCAAGCGTAGCGCTGCCTGAGCGCTCTAATCATCTGTTTTAACGCGCATCTTGTTCCGAGAACCGTTTCACACTTTTCGGGATGCGCTTTAAGCGGACAGAAATGCTTCATTTCCATGAACTGATGCAGCGAGAATATGCTGCATCAATTGCACCAGCGGCTATAATTCTCCCGAAAATCCATTCCGGAGAAATGGACGAAAATCAGGCATCCGTCCAAATTGACAGTGCTTCGATCACGCCCGGAAGATCCTTGTGGCGGTGAATAACTGTTTCCGCTCCTGCATCAGTCAGCTTGTCTGCATGTCCGGGATAGGTGTGAGCGCCTCCGGTGAAGCCGATGACGCGCATACCCGCAGCGCGCGCGCCATGAATGCCGTGGGCTGAATCTTCAATAACAATTACATCAGCCGGATCGACGCCGAAGTGCTTCGCTGCATGAAGGAAGACGTCTGGTGCAGGCTTTGGCTTCTTGGAGCCAACTTCACGAGACGAGAAGATGTTCGGTTCAAAAAGATCGTAGAGGCCGACGCGCTTCAGCATGAGTTCAAGGCGAGCGCTGGTCGAGTTCGAGCAGATGCACTTTGGAAGGCCAAGAGCTGAAACGACTTCGACGATATCTTCAATCGCTTGAACTTCGTTCTTAAGGCGTTCATCCAGCAGCTTGTCGGCTTTATCGAGCAGGGACGCCGAAAGCGGAATTCCAGCTTCACGCTCAACGGTGAGAAGGATGTCCTGCCATGTAAGGCCTGCGAAACGCTCACCCACTTCTTCCGCTTCAATTGGATAACCGGCTTCAGTGAGAAGGGCTGCATCGACTTGTGCGGCGATGAATTCCGAGTCCACCAATACGCCATCACAGTCAAAAATAATCAGGGACGGAGCCGCCATTTCAAAAAGCCTTTGTGTGGGAGGTGTGGGGGTAATAGCACCCACCGAACTATCGCCGATGAGCTACACCTTTATGACTTAGGCGTCAAACTTGGCGTCTTCAAGGATGAAGGGATATCAGGAACGATATCAATTGCTGACCGTTTTCTCTTGGTCGGAGCGTGATGCGATCTGACAAACATACTTGACGCGTATCACCGTGAAGCTTGCTTAGGCTCTCCCTGATGCGCTCTCAAAGGAGAATTCGATGCGTAAATCCGTTGTACTGTTTGTTCTGGCAGTTATCGTCGTTCTAACTTTTATTTTTGCCACCCCGTATTATTACCGCGCAACGCCGGAAAACAACGGAAGCGAACCCACTTCCCAAACAAGCCAGTAAACTTAGACCTCGCCTGAAACCTCACGGCGGCGGCGATCCAGTTCTTCACTATAGCGACGCAATGTATGTGCTTCACTCAAAAGCCCCAGCACTTTGCGGTCCTGTGCATTGTTGATGACTGCGAGTGCTTCAGCTTCCGCACGGTCAAAACGCGCAACAGCTTCTTTGGCATTCATCTGTGGAAGCAGGAACTCATCCTGATAGCGCAACAATTCGGAGATACTGCGTGTCTCATCCGTTGTGTCGAAACTCTCGGAATAGGCAGCAGGAACGGGAATCATGCCGACATATCGGCCGTCGCTATCGACGGCGATTACGCGCTGTGTTGAACCAAGCGGAAAGTCGTGGCGGAATGTTTCGATATCTGTGTCGATCTGCACCGTACGCACGTCATGACGCATCATCCGGGTGACAGTCAGGTTACGTATCCAGCCAATATCGTGTGCGGAACGTATAGCTTCACCGCGCAAGTGGAAACGCCAGGTTGCGAAGGAATAGCCGAAGGTTTTGCGAACCATCAGAGATGAAGACACGACGGCACCAAGCACAAGCATCGCAATCGGGAAATCGCCAGTTAGTTCAAGAGCCAGAAAGGTCATCGTCAATGGGCCGCCAACGATGGCGACGGCCATCGAACTCATGCCGATCACAGCGTAGACCTCTGGTTCAAGCGTGAGTGGTAAGACATAGCCGGTCACGGCTGCAAAGAGCTTTCCAGTAAGCGCGCCAAGAAACAGGGACGCAAAGAACAAGCCGCCGCGAAATCCTGAACCGATTGAGATGGCTGAAGCCAGTGACTTGCTGAAAATTAGCAGCAGCAAAACCGGAATGGTTAGATTGGCATTCAGGTCGAGATGCAGGGCGCCATGGCCGGAAGCCAGAACTTGTGGCGAGACGAAAGCGATCATGCCAACAATTGCGCCACCAATGGCTGGAGCGAGAACTGTCGGGACCACGCTTTTGCGTGCGACACGCTCAACGTTTGTCACGCCACGCATGATGAGAATGGCAATGCCAGCAGCAAGAAAGCCGAGAACCAGTGCAGGCACATAGTCGCGTGCCGCAATGCTATCCAAAGGTCCGATGTGAATGACAAAAGGCGGACCACCGATGGCTTGTGTGACCAACATGCCGACGATGGCTGCGACCACCACAGGTGCAAGAGTGGCAATCGAGTAAACGCCGATAATGAGTTCAAACGCGTAGAAAGCGCCGGTCAGCGGTGCGTTAAAGGCGCTTGCAATCGCGGCTGCTGCACCACATCCAACTAAAGTACGCAAATCGGCGCGACGCAATTTCAGTGCACGTCCGATACGCGATGCGAAACCACTGGCGAGCTGCGTATAAGCTGCTTCAAGCCCGACGGACGCACCAAACCCGTTGGAAATAAGGTTCTGCCCGACGAGGATAAAACTGTCCGTCAGCGAAAGATGGCCGCCGTGCAAAGCATTGGCTTCAATGGGGTCAACGATGGGACGTTTACGCCAGCGCGCCAGTACCCATATGACAATGCCCATGAGGATGCCGCCGGCGAGTGGAGCAATGTAAGCGCTGGAACTCAGTTCCGAGGCGGAGCTGAGCCGCTCCCCTTCCGCAAGACCGAACAGAGCTTGGTGCATCCACTGAGAAATGCCGCCAATTGCTGCAACAGCAAGCGCGGAAATCACGCCGATAACCACGCCCGCGATAGCGAGACCAATTTCACTGCCGCGCACAAGCGCGCGCATACGGAAGGGTACGAAAAGAACCCGCAAATACCGGTTGTGGCGCAGCTCGTTGATATTCATGTCAGACACATAGAACAGGTACGCTTATCAGTCTCGGGTTGCGGTCCAAAATATGAAACGGTTTTCGGACAAGCAGCACGTTGAAGCAAATCACTTGAAGGCAATTATAGGCGCAAAACGAATAACCAAGCCTTATTGATTGCGTCATATTGCATTTCTGCACTGCAATTTGTTGACGGCTTTAATATGGCTGGAAGAAAACTGTTTAAGCCATATCGCTCGCAAAAGTGCCGGAAACGCGGGCATTTACCGCTCAATTAAGAAAAGGTTTACGATTTCAATCACTTGGCGTTAACCGCATATTTACCCTACTCAGTAACCATAAGGACAAGTTTTTAGCGTTCACAGGTAATCGAGTATCCCATGTCCCTAGTACGTCTTGCACATGAGTTGCCTATTGAGGCCCCACGTACCGCTTGGCTCGACTCTATCATCAAGGGTGATTGCGTTGCCGCTCTGGAACGCCTTCCTGATCACTCGGTGGACGTCATTTTCGCCGATCCTCCATACAATCTTCAGCTTGGTGGCGATCTCCATCGCCCTGATCAGTCGATGGTCAGCGCCGTTGATGATCATTGGGACCAGTTTGAAAGCTTTCAGGCCTATGATGCTTTCACTCGCGCATGGCTTTTGGCCTGCCGCCGCGTTCTGAAGCCAAATGGCACTATCTGGGTCATCGGTTCTTACCACAACATCTTCCGCGTCGGCACGCAGTTGCAGGATATTGGTTTCTGGCTGCTCAACGATATCGTCTGGCGCAAGACCAATCCGATGCCGAACTTCCGCGGTCGTCGTTTCCAGAACGCGCATGAAACGCTGATCTGGGCTTCGAGAGATGCAAAGGGCAAAGGTTACACCTTCAATTACGACGCCATGAAGGCTGCCAATGACGACGTACAGATGCGCTCTGATTGGCTGTTCCCAATCTGCACGGGCTCAGAACGCCTGAAAGATGAAAACGGCGACAAAGTTCATCCGACGCAAAAGCCGGAAGCACTGCTTGCCCGTATCATGATGGCCTCGAGCAAGCCGGGCGACGTTATTCTTGATCCGTTCTTCGGTTCCGGCACCACGGGTGCTGTTGCAAAGCGCCTCGGTCGCCACTTCGTTGGTATCGAACGGGAGCAGACCTATATCGATGCGGCAACCGCTCGCATTGATGCGGTCGAACCGCTGGGCAAGGCCGAACTGACGGTTATGACCGGCAAGCGTGCAGAGCCGCGGGTGGCCTTCACCTCGATCATGGAAGCAGGTCTCCTACGTCCGGGCACGGTTCTTTCTGATGCACGCCGTCGTCATGCCGCCATCGTTCGTGCTGATGGCACACTGGCTGCGAATGGTGAAGCGGGTTCGATCCATCGCATTGGGGCCAAGGTACAGGGATTTGATGCCTGCAATGGTTGGACATTCTGGCACTATGAAGAGGCAGGTATGCTGAAGCCTATCGATGATCTGCGCAAGGTGATCCGCGATCAGATGGCTGTCGCAGGCGCTTAATCTTGATCCATTTGTTTTTGCGCACATCTTGTTCCGAAAACCGCATCGCACTTTTCGGAATGCGCTCTAACACTCTATATTTGCAGCATATTTAAGGAATTATGCTGTAGAGCTTACTATCGGACGACCTCCAACAAAGTCTGATGAAAAGACCCCCGAAGTGTTTCGCTTCGGGGGTCTTTTTCTGTTTAGGTATTTTTTGGATCAGAATGAGAGACCGAGGCTTCTCAGATCGTCTGCCAATTTAGGTGCGCCGGTGAAATGCACAGCCTGCCAACCGGCTGCTTTGGCGCCTTCCACATTGGCCGGACTGTCATCAATAAAAAGCGTTGCAGCAGGATCAAGATCGAAGCTTGCAACGTGATGCTCGTAAATTTCGCGGTCTGGTTTCAACATACGGATATCGCCTGAGACCGTGACGCCGCGGCTCTCCGTCAGAAACGGAAACCGTCCTTGCGCTTCACGTAATGTGTCGGAAGCGAAGTTCGTGAGCATGGTTACGTCATTGCCCTCAGCAATAAGTCCGCGCAGGATTGCAACACTGTCGTCATAGGAATGGGGTACCATCAGATTCCAGTTTTGGCGAAATGCGCGAATGTGACTGCTCTTTTTTGGGTGCGCTTCAATCAGCAGCGCTTCCGCATCCTGCCAGCTGCGGCCACGATCCTGCTCGATATTCCAAGCGCCTGTGCAGATATTCTCCAGAAACCAGCGGCGCTCTGCCTCGTCAGGGATCACATCGAGATAGGCAAGCTCTGGGTCATAATGCAACAGCACTTTTCCAATATCGAAAACGACGTGTTTGACTTGATTGGTCAACGGTTTTTCCTCCCCCGTTTGAATGCGTCTGGAATAGCGGCAGTAATTGCCTTTTTCATGACAGTCGGCAGCGCTTCGCCTTCAAGTTCGGAAGGCGAAGACCACCAGCCTTCTGTAATATCGTGCTTGGTGATGTTGGCGGCTGAATAGACGGAAAGGCGCAATTCGAAATGTGTGAAGACATGCGTGATGCTGCCTGAGGCGACCCAGTCGCCAGCAAAAGGAGCGGCATCTACCGTTGCGTCGCCATCAATACGTGCCGTCCAGTGACTGCCCGGCACTTCTGTCATGCCAGCAAGCAGACCTTCACCTTTGCGTTTGCGCAACAAAACGGAACCATCATCGGCGATTGCAACGAAAGCAGCGCCCGTTCGGATTGGCTTCGACGCTTTAGGGGCTTTGACGGGAAATTCTTCCGGGTCGCGCTTTGTAAGAGCTTCGCAGCCGTCATTGACAGGACAGATCGCGCAAGCTGGGCGACGCGGTGTGCAGATGGTTGCGCCTAAGTCCATGACTGCTTGCGCAAAATCACCAGGCCTGTCTGCAGGTGTCAACTCTCCCATAAGGAGGCGGATTTCTGCTTTAGCTGCAGGAAGAGGAGTGTCGATAGCATAGAGACGTGAAATAACACGCTCGACATTGCCGTCCACTACGGCTGCTGGCTGACCAAACGCAATTGCTGCGATTGCCGCAGACGTATAATCGCCGATGCCCGGTAGTTCTTTTAACTCGGCAGCGGTTGTGGGGAAGCTTCCGGCATACTGAGCTGCAACCAGATCTGCGCATTTTTTGAGATTGCGCGCGCGCGAATAATAGCCAAGTCCTGCCCAGGCTCGCAAAATGTCGTCTTCGCTCGCAGCGGCCATAGCCATGACATCCGGCCAGCGTTCGACAAATTTGGTGAAGTATGATTTGACCGCTTCAACCGTTGTTTGTTGAAGCATAATCTCCGAAAGCCATATCCGGTAAGGGTCAGCCTTGATGCCGCGCGATTGCTCTGATGGTGATACACGCCATGGTAGAATACGATGGTGCCGATCATACCAGTCAAGAATTCGTCCAGTTCTGTGGCTAACGCAGGTATTAAGCATTTTTCCGGTATGATTTAAGTGTCGGGAGAGGTACTCATCTCTGATTAGAGACCTTTGTTTAGAATTGATAGAAATTAATGCGTGGCATCGCCTCACTGAGCTGCCAAGAGAATAGAAAATAAGGAGAGCCCGTGGTTGGTTCTGTCCCGGTTTACGCCATCAATCTTGCTCGCTCTCAGGACAGATGGGACGCCCTGCGCGCAAGCGCTGATGCATTCTCCATTGATATTCGTCGCGTAGACGCAGTCGAGGGTAAACTCCTTGCTCCAGAAGAGCTGACCGATTTGGACGAGAATAGCTTCCGCCGGTGGCATGGAAAAATTCCACTCCCTGCTGAAATCGGATGTTATTTCAGCCATATACGTGCGCTTGAAACAATAATCGCTGAAAACGAGCCTTTTGCAGTCATCGTTGAAGATGACGTGGAATTCACACCGGAGTTTCTTCCGTTTTTAGCCGCAGCCCGTAAGTTGGCAGGCTGGGATATTATAAAACTCGTCAATCATCGCACAAATAGCTACCGCAATTTTCACACTTTAGGTGCGGGATTTACGATTGGTCGGTGTATGCATGGACCTTTGGGCAGCTCTGCTGCCTACATCGTTACACTTGAGGGGGCCAAGCGGCTACTTACGGCGATAAAGCCTATGTATCTTCCATATGATGTTGCATTGGAGCGTGGATGGGCGGGCAGTTATGAAATCTTCACGACGAATAAGCCCATTGTCGCTCTGTCAGAAATACTAATATCTACTATAGCACAAGGTAGACAAGGCTACGCCAAAACGCGTTTACCTGCATACAAACGGCTGACAACGTTGTTGTTTAGAGCAACTGACTATATCAGGCGAATCGCATACGCTCTAAGGCGAAATAGCCTGAAAGAGGTTTAAGTGGCATTTCTAAAAAAATCTTTTCTTCTCCGCCGGCGGGTGGACCATTGGGTTCTAGGCGTTGCATCTGCAGCGATGCCCATCCGATTAGGATTGGGCCCAATCATTCTTTTTGTATTTTCATGCATTGGTATCTATCTCAGTTTTGCTCGACACGCAGCGACCCGTCTATTTGCTAAGAAGTTCTACATATTCATTCTACTTTATGCTGGTTGGTCTTTAGGCCTCATTCTGTTCCGTGGAGAGCCGTTCGCTAACAACCGACAAATTGGCTACACGCTTTTGATCACGGTATTCGCCTTTGCAGGTCCCGGAATGCTGCTGGTTCGGAACCCCCTTCGGGCCTATGTGCTAGGATCGCGTGTCGGTGTCATTATGGCCGTCCTTGCGATTATATACCTTGTATTCGCTGAGGGTGGGCGGATTGGTGTTGGTGGCAACGAGGCAGTCTTTGCCTTTGTCGCAGGCGTGGCAGCTATTTCAGCCGCTATTCCAATTGGCAAAACTCATCGCTATCTTCCAAACGGCCCTCATTGGCTGATTTTGGGTTTGGTTTCTGTTCTGGCGTCGGAAACGCGGGCAGTTATTGTTGTGCTGCCGGTTTTTGCAGCGATCGAAGTCATCTTCTTCCTCAAACGCTTTAGTATTCGACAACAGGGAGCTGCTTATGCAGCCATGCTGGCCGCTCTCGCGGCTCTTGTCGTTGTAGGACCTGTTGGAGATATCATCTCCAAACGTTTTGCGGGAATGGTTGAATACTACGACAGTGGTGACAGCTCACAATGGGAAGATAAAATTTCGGCAGATATCCGCGAAGTCATGTGGACTAGTGCTGCTAAGGTTATCGAGCGGAATCCGATAGCGGGGGTTGGTGCTTATACGAAAATGGACGTAGTCCGGGCGCAAGCTGGAGAGCAAGCTGCTCTGTTGGAGGGATTTCGCCACGTCCATAATACTGTGCTCGATGAATTGCTGAACGATGGCATCATTGGACTGTTCTTCATGTTTGCGGCGTTCCTGGCGATTTTTGTGCATCTTTGGCGCAACTCCGATAGTTGGGCTATGCGCCGAACCTTGATTTACTTTGCGGTGGTTTGTGGCAGCTATGGCATGTTGCATAATCCATTGCTGCATGAGGTTACGATCTCGTCGGTGATGTTCTTCCTCGCAGCGCTGAATGCTGCAGCATCACGCCGCATTATGGCTTTGCGTCGTGCCGGCCTTACAAACTACATTTGCAGGAAATGACATCCATGAAAGCAATCGTGACGGGCGCCGCTGGTTTCATCGGCTTTCACACCGCAGTGCGCCTTCTGGATGAGGGATGGCAGGTCATAGGTATCGATAATCTTAATGATTATTATCAGGTTGACCTCAAGGAAACGCGTCTTGCCAAGCTGAATGCGCGCGACGGCTTTCGCTTTGCGCAAGCGGATGTTTCCGATGCGGAAGCTTTCAATGCGGCAATTGGTGCTGATCGTGATGTCGATGTCATCGTGCATCTCGCAGCCCAGGCTGGCGTTCGTTATTCCATAGAAAACCCGGCAGCCTATGTGTCGGCCAATGTCATGGGGCAGGTTACAGTTTTTGAAACGGCTCTGAAGCTCGAAAAGCGTCCGCCAGTCGTTTATGCCAGCTCGTCGTCAGTCTATGGCGCTAACGAAAAAATTCCGTTTTCTGAAAGCGATGCTGTTGACCATCCGGTCTCGGTTTATGCCGCTACAAAGCGTTCAGGTGAACTTTTGGCCGTGTCTTATAAGCATGTTCACGGCCAGCATTCGACGGGTTTGCGCTTTTTTACGGTCTATGGTCCGTTCGGACGCCCGGACATGGCGCCATGGCTGTTTACCTCGGCAATCCTCAAGGGCGAGCCGATCCGTGTTTTCAACAATGGTGAAATGCAGCGAGATTTCACATTCGTTGATGACATCGTAAGTGGCGTTTTAGGCGCCATAAAACGCATTATGGAACAGCCTGAACAAACTGCGCCTGTCTATAACCTCGGCAATAACCGCCCGGTCATGCTCAGCGATTTCATCTCAGAAATTGAAAAAGCATGTGGAAAGCAAGCGATCCGCAAACTTGAACCGATGCCAGCTGCCGACGTTCCGCGCACCTATGCTGATATTACACTTGCTGCGCGCGATCTTGGTTTCAGCCCTAAAACCACACTCGATGAAGGTATTCCTTTGTTTGTTGAGTGGTTTCGCGGCTATAATGGAACGCGATGAGCGAACGTAAACCCAAAAGAGGCTTCCGCCCTCTGGCAGATATGGCATCTGGTTTGATGGACCCGATGTTGCAAAAGCGTGCGGGTATCAATCTCTCATTGCTGCAATCCTGGGAAGATATTGTCGGCCCGGCAATAGGTGCTTCATCACGCCCGCTGCGCATTATCTGGCCGCGGCGCCTGCATGAAGACGATCCATTCAGTCCCGCTACGCTGATTATTGCCTGCGAAGGTTTTTCTGCTTTGCAGATCCAGCACGAAACGGGTGAAATTATCAGTCGTGTGAATGGCTTCCTTGGCTTCTCGGCTATAGGTCGCATAAAGATTGAGCAGAAGCCGCCTGCGCTGGATTTCAGGCGTAAGCCAAAGCGAATGGCTCCTCTGGCGCCTTCAGAAGAACGGCGTATCGATAAGGCAACGGACGGTATTGAGGACGATGCTCTGCGCGCCGCTCTTGCCCGCCTTGGAAAAAATATACTCGCTGAGAAACGCGCCACGAAGAAGTGAGCGGCTTGCCTTAAATTTGATCCAAGAGTCGTGCTGAACTTCATTTGATCAAGTGAGGGCTGGTGATTAGTCATCGGCCACCCTAAATTGCTCTTAAACGTCAACATTTAAACAGGACTGGATGATTCGTATGCCTGCAACGCTTAACCGCAGACATGTTATTTCTCTTGCAGGCGCAGCTGCCGCAGGGTTGGCTCTTGCTGGCAATGCAAGCGCTCAGTCCCGCAGCGCGGAAGCCACCATCGATGCCGCCAAAGTCGCAGAACCTGGCAAGCTCAAGGACATGGTCTATGGTAAGGCCGATGCTCCAGTCACGATCGTCGAATATGCATCGCTGACCTGTTCGCATTGCGCTGATTTTGCAATCAACACTTTCCCGACCATCAAGGAAAAATACATCGATACCGGCAAGGCGAAGCTGATTTTCCGCGAGTTCCCGTTCGATCCACGCGCAACCGCTGCTTTCATGCTCGCTCGCTGCGCACCGGAAGATCGTTATTTCCCGATGGTTGAAGTGTTCTTCAAGCAGCAGCAGCAATGGGCTGGCGCCGCTGATGGCGAAGCTGCACTGCTCCAGATCGCAAAACTTGCAGGTTTTACACAGGAGTCATTCAAGGCTTGCTTGACGAACCAGCAAGTTCTCGATGATGTGAGAGCGACGATGGAACGCGGTTCGACGGAATTTGGTGTGAACGCCACGCCAACTTTCTTCATCAATGGACAGAAATACGCTGGAGCCCTTTCGGTTGACGAGATGTCGGCAATCATTGACAAGCTGCTCTAAGCCGCCTTTCGGCAAGAAAAGCGGACGCTTCGTTGCGTCCGCTTTTTGTGTTTATACGCAAGCGCCAGGCGAAAAAGTGGAAGCCGGTTTTTCGCATAACCGGCGCGTTGAAACAGTTTCGGGGAGGGCTCACTGATGCGCTTCTCCAAGCTGCGTCTTGTTGGTTTCAAATCCTTTGTCGAACCGATGGAGTTCGTCATTGAAGGTGGGCTGACGGGCGTTGTCGGACCCAATGGCTGTGGCAAGTCCAATCTCGTTGAAGCTCTGCGCTGGGTGATGGGTGAAAACTCATACAAAAACATGCGCGCTTCCGGCATGGACGATGTGATCTTTTCCGGCTCCGCTACGCGACCCGCGCGTAATACGGCGGAAGTGACGCTTTTCCTCGATAATTCTGACCGCACAGCACCTGCTGCCTATAATGATCAGGACGAGTTGCAGGTTTCGCGCCGTATCGAGCGCGAAGCGGGTTCGGTTTATCGCATCAATGGCAAGGAAGCGCGCGCCAAGGATGTGCAGCTGCTCTTTGCTGATCAATCAACCGGCGCCCGCTCGCCATCCATGGTGGGACAGGGCCGGATTGGTGAACTCATTCAGGCCAAGCCACAGGCGCGTCGCGCGCTTCTGGAAGAAGCCGCAGGCATTTCCGGATTGCATACCCGTCGCCACGAGGCGGAATTGCGCCTTCGTGCAGCTGAAGGCAATCTTGAACGTCTCGAAGATGTCGTTGGCGAGCTTGGCAGCCAGATTGAAAGTCTGAAACGTCAGGCGCGTCAGGCCAATCGCTTTAAAGCACTTTCGGCTGATATTCGTCGGGCCGAAGCAGCTTTGCTTCATTTGCGCTGGTCGCAAGCCAAAACGCAGGAAGGCGAGGCGCAAAGCGCACTGGCACAGGCAACCTCTGTTGTCGGCGATATGGCGCAGGCACAGATGAATGCCGCGCGCGAACAGGGCGTTGGCGCGCATAAATTGCCTGAAATGCGTGAGGCAGAAGCCAAAGCCGCTGCCGCTTTGCAGCGTCTTTCAATCGCTCGCACCCAGCTCGACGAAGAAGACGGTCGTATTCGTGCCCGCCGTGCCGAGCTTATGAAACGGCTCGAACAGTTGACTGCCGACATTGCACGCGAAGAGCAAATGGTGCGCGAGAATGCCGACATTCTGGCACGGCTTGACGAGGAAGAGCAGGAGCTGCTCGCATCCAATGAAGCATCTGGCGAACGGGATGAAGAGTTGCGTGCGATTTTCGAGGAATCGGAAATCCGGTTGCAGGATAGCGAAAACGCGCTTGCTCGCGTGACCGCGGAACGCGCAGAGGCCGCTGCCGAACGAACGCAGATCGAGCGGGCCTTGCAGGAGACGCAAAGCCGTCGTGACCGTCTGGCGAACCAGATGGAAACAATCGAGCGCGATATTGCGGCGGTCACGGAGCAGATCGGTGGACTGTTTGATCCGGCTGAGAAGCGCGTTGCAGTTGAAGCTGCAACTGACGCACTGGCAGCATCCGAAGACGCGGTGACTGCCGCTGAAGAACTCGTGAGTGCTGCGCGTGAGCAGGAGGCGGCAGGCCGCCAGCCGCTCAGCGAAGCGCGCACTGAGCTTAATCGGATCGAGACCGAAGCGCAGACATTGGCGCGCATTCTCAATGCTGGAGAGACAGGACAGTTTCCGCCGGTTGTCGAAGAGTTACAGGTCGAAAAGGGCTATGAAATTGCCTTGGGTGCCGCTCTGGGTGAAGACCTTGATGCAGCGAGCGACACCGATGCTCCGGTCTTTTGGGCCTATAATCCGGCAGCCGAAACCGATCCGGTTCTGCCTGAAGGCAGTGTATCGCTTGATCGTCTGGTGCAAGGCCCTCAGCAATTGCGCCGCAGACTGGCGCAGGTCGGCGTGGTTTCTGACAATGATGGTCCGCGTTTGCAGGCTTCTCTGCGTCCTGGCCAGCGACTGGTCAGCAAGGCTGGTGCTCTGTGGCGCTGGGATGGCTATACTGCAAGTGCCGATGCGCCGACACCAGCTGCTCAGCGGCTTGCGCAAAAGAACCGTCTGGCGGAGCTTGAGCAGGAAGCAATCAGTGCTGACGCCCGCGTAAAGAGTGCCGAACAGGCCGTGCAACGTTTTGAAATGGCTGTTCGCGAAGCGGTTGAACAGGAACGCGTTGCCCGCGATGCCTGGCGTGCCAATCAGCGCAAGCTAGATGATGCGCGTGAGGCTCTGGCTGCTGTTGAACGTGCTGCGGGTCAGCTGGCCACCAAACGTGCTGGTCTCGAAGAAGCCAAATCGCGCCTTGAGGAAAACCTTGAGGAAGCACAGATCCGCGTTGTTGAAGCCGAAGACCGTCTCAACGAAATGCCCGATATGGATTCTATCGGCGAACGTCATTCGGCCATGACTACGGAAGTGCAAGCTGACCGCGTTCAGCTTGCGGAAGCTCGCGCTGCCTATGAAGGTCAGCGTCGCGAAGCCGACAACCGTTCGCGCCGTTTGGCGATGATTGGGCTTGAACGCCGCAACTGGGCGTCTCGTGCAGAAAACGCCGCGCAGCAGATTGCTGCACTAAATGATCGTCGTTCTGAGACTGCCGATGAAGCTGAAGCACTGGCGGAAGCACCGGAAGAGATCGAAAGCCGCCGCCGCGCTCTGCTTAATGAGCTTTCGGGAGCTGATGAGCGTCGCAAGCAGGCTGCCGACATTCTTGCTGAAGCAGAGGCTGCACAGGCAGAGCTCGACAAGGCCGCAACGCTTGCCATCCAGCAGCTTGCGACCAGCCGCGAACAGCGTGCGCGTGCTGAAGAGCGCCTGACAGCTGCCGAGGAACGTCGCAAGGATACGGAAGCGCGTATTGTCGATGCACTTAATTGTGCGCCGCACGAAGCGATCCGCCACACAGGTTTGAAGCCTGAAGACCGTATGCCTGATCCTGATCAGCTCGAGCGCCAGCTTGAACGTTTGCGGATCGAACGCGAGCGTCTTGGTGCAGTCAACTTGCGCGCGGAAGAGGAAAGTCAGGAGCTTTCGGCGCGTCTTGAGGCGATTATCTCCGAGCGCGAAGACGTCATTGAAGCGATCAAGAAACTGCGTCAGGCGATTCAGAGCCTCAACCGCGAGGGCCGTGAACGGTTGCTGGCTGCATTTGATGTTGTGAATGCGCAATTCCAGCGTCTGTTCACGCATCTTTTTGGTGGTGGTACTGCGGAATTGCAGCTCATTGAGAGCGATGATCCACTGGATGCAGGGCTGGAAATTCTGGCACGCCCACCCGGCAAAAAGCCGCAGACCATGACGCTGCTTTCAGGCGGCGAACAGGCACTGACTGCAATGGCGCTGATCTTTGCCGTGTTCCTGACGAATCCGGCACCGATCTGCGTGCTGGACGAAGTGGACGCGCCGCTCGACGACCATAATGTCGAGCGCTATTGCAATCTGATGGACGAAATGGCGGCTTCAACCGAAACGCGTTTCGTAGTCATCACGCATAATCCGATCACCATGGCGCGCATGAACCGCCTGTTTGGCGTGACCATGGGTGAGCAAGGCGTGAGCCAGCTTGTCTCGGTTGATCTTCAAACCGCAGAGCAGCTGCGCGAAGCAAGCTGATTTTAGAGCGCATCCCGAAAAGTGTTACATGGCTCTGCGTCGGATGATGCGCAAAAGCAAATAATCAGATCGACGCGCTCATTTCTGAGTCAGAGTATCACTCTTCATTCCCGCTTTCGTCTTCGTCATCATCATCGGCTTCAATGACTTGCCAAATAAACGCATGAAGACGTTCTTCAATGCTTGCTCTGGATGCACCTGATGCTTCTATTTCACGCTTGATTTTGAAGAACTGATCTTTGTCGGATTGCGACAGATATTTAGCGGCGGTTTCAAGGGATGATAGAGATGTGGACATGGCGGTTGATACTGCTTTGTTTCGCAAGATGCGCTTAGAGCACGTTTCGAGCTGATTGTATCAGATCGGCACCCTAAGCCTTTTTATTTGAAGCATAATCTTATCGATCCTCGTTTCACTCCGATAGGACTTATGCTCTAAAACAGATAGACAGAGCATTTCCAACAGTTACAGCGGTTCCAGTTAAGAATGAATCGTTGGAACCGCTGTAACTGTTTGTTTTTACGCATTATCCGACGCAAAACCGCTTCGCACTTTTGCTGGAAATGCTATAAATCGAAACTGGAAATGCTCTCGCTTCGCGTTTGATCTGATTAGCGAGCCTTATAGGTTACGCTGATCTTTGCGCCTGTCAGCGCGTGTTGTGCAAGTTTGCCCGGCTCCAGATCCTTGAGACCGATTGGCAACGGCTTGTCGAAATGCACATCCATTGTGAAAAAGCCCGTCGGATTTGGCATGTCCTGAACAAAACGAGCCAGCGCTTTTCTGGAAGCCGCATCGATCTCGCTGTCGGGCATGGCTTCAATGGCTTTGCTGGCAATATTGCGTAGACGCGCAATGTCGACTTCCGGGTCGCTTTCGCCGGTCTCAGATGGCAGTGCAGCGAAATTGACGAGTGTCGGCAAAGCGACACTTTCCAACAGGCCCTGATTATCGAGGCGCAAACGCAGATGCGAAAGTGTGGCGGTCGGATTAACGGTCAGAGAAGCAACCGATGAATCGATCGGCAGGTTGATTTCCGCAGAAATTGAAGCTTTGCCCAGCTTTGTGCTGCTGATTTCTGCGTTCTGAATGTGCAGATAACCACTCTCCGGATTGAAGCGATAGGAGGCCGTAAAATCCATCGGCCATTGCTGAATTGAGGTGATGTAATCCGAGATTTTGCTGCCGCTTTGCATCGTGAAGCGCACACCATCGACCGCAATGCGTCCCCATTGCGGTGCAGTTTTGCTCAAATCAGGCGCTTCGGACAGATAGTCCTGCAAACGATCCACTTCGATGATGGCTCTGTCTACTGTCCAGCCCATAATGCTCGTGGCTTGATACAAACCGTTCAAAACAACGCAGCCATCGGGGATGTCTCTGACTGCATAATCCTTACCGGGCTTGAGAACGCTCATACCTTTGAGAAACTCTTCGCATCGGCTGAGCGGTGCGCTGTCGGGCGCAGGCGCTGTTGTCTGAGCGGATGCTGACGAAGCGGCGAGAGAAAGCAGAACGGCTGGGAGAATGAAGCGCATGTCACCAATTCTATGTTGAACTAAATAAGACATGGCGCATCATTTCCATGTGGTCGCTGCTGTCAACTAGCAACTATGATGTTGTTACTTCTCGCTCCAGACAGCAAGCTCATTGCCGGCAGGGTCGGTGAAGTGAAAACGACGGCCGCCGGGAAATGCAAAAATCGGCTTCACAACCGTTCCACCAGCTTCTGTCACAGCCTTCAAGGTTTCTTCGAGCTGCGCGGAATAAAGCACAGGCAACGGCTTGCGCGTCGCTTCCGGATCGGCATCAAAACCGCCATCCAGACCTTCCGCGAAGGCGGAATAGGTCGGCCCATAATCGACGAACGACCAACCAAAAGCCCGCGCATAGAAACTCTTCGCAGCGTCCAGTGATCCATTGCCCGCTGGCATTTCAAGATAATCAAGCTTGCCGGTGATACGCATAATCAACTCCAAATGTTCTATATTTGTTCTTATTTTTGATCTAATCCGTGATCAGAGTCAATCGGTGGATCGGCTTTATTGTCGTCTAATCGATTCTATTACGGTGCTTTGTCTTTTTTGATTGGCAGACAACGACTTGATCGCATAAGCACGAAGATAGTTTCTGCAAGCCTGTGGAAAACCACAGACATTGCGGACCGTTACCTGCGCAAGGGAGGCCGGCATGGCGAAGTGGGTGTACGCATTCGGTGATGGTAAGGCAGAGGGCGCTGCGAGTGATCGCAACCTTCTCGGCGGTAAAGGCGCGAACCTGGCTGAAATGAGCAGCCTTGGTCTGCCAGTGCCGCCCGGTTTTACGATCACGACGGAAGTGTGCACTTCCTATTACGACCATGAGCGGTCCTATCCCGACGAACTTGATCAGCAGGTGCAGACAGCACTTGATCAGGTGGCTGAGCGGACTGGACGCGTGTTCGGTGGTGCGGAAAAGCCGTTGCTTGTGTCGGTGCGATCGGGTGCGCGTGCATCCATGCCGGGCATGATGGATACGGTTCTGAACCTCGGTCTCAATGATGAGACAGTGCAGGCAATTGCGCGTGAGGCTGGCGACGAGCGTTTCGCCTATGACAGCTATCGCCGATTCATCCAGATGTATTCGGATGTCGTGCTGGGTGTCGACCATGGCTTCTTTGAAGAAATCCTCGAAGATAAGAAGGCCGATCTCGGCGTTGAAGTCGATACGGCTCTCAGTGCGGACGACTGGAAAGATGTGATCGGGCTCTACAAGGCGAAGGTCGAGGAAGAGCTCGGCGAGCCTTTTCCGCAAGACCCGCGCGAACAGCTTTGGGGAGCAATCAGTGCCGTTTTCTCCAGCTGGATGAACGCCCGCGCCATCACCTATCGTCGTCTGCATAACATCCCGGCCCAATGGGGTACGGCGGTGAATGTGCAGGCCATGGTGTTCGGCAATATGGGCGAAACGTCTGCGACCGGCGTTGCCTTCACCCGCAATCCATCGACCGGCGAAAAGAAGCTCTATGGCGAGTTTCTGGTCAATGCGCAGGGTGAAGATGTCGTTGCAGGCATTCGCACACCACAGAACATCACCGAAGAAGCGCGTATTGCTGCAGGCTCTGATAAGCCTTCGCTTGAAAAGGTCATGCCGGAAGCCTTTGCCGACTTTCTGAAAGTGGCAGATCGACTTGAACAGCATTACCGCGATATGCAGGATCTGGAATTCACCATCGAGCGCGGCAAGCTCTGGATGCTGCAAACCCGCTCCGGCAAGCGCACGGCAAAAGCAGCACTAAAAATGGCTGTTGAAATGGCCGCAGAAGGGCTGATTACTGAAGAAGAAGCCGTGCTGCGCATTGATCCGGCCGCACTCGACCAGCTTCTGCATCCGACCATCGATCCGCGAGCCGAGCGCATTGTTATAGGCCAAGGCTTACCTGCTTCTCCCGGCGCTGCGACAGGCGAAATCGTGTTCTCGTCTGAAGATGCAGAACAAGCAAAGGCCGAAGGCCGCAATGTCATTCTAGTGCGTGTTGAGACGAGCCCGGAAGACATTCACGGTATGCACGCGGCTGAGGGCATTCTGACCACGCGCGGCGGCATGACCAGTCACGCGGCAGTGGTTGCACGCGGCATGGGCAAGCCCTGCGTGTCGGGTGCAGGTTCTCTCCGTGTTGATTATCGCAACGGTACCATGCTGGCTGCTGGCCAGACTTTCAAAAAAGGCGATGTAATCACCGTTGATGGCGGCAACGGGCAAGTGCTGAAAGGCAAGGTTGCCATGCTGCAGCCCGAACTGTCGGGTGATTTCGGCAAACTCATGGAGTGGGCAGACAAGACCCGCCGCATGAAGGTGCGCGCCAATGCCGAAACGCCTGCCGATGCCCGTACTGCACGCTCGTTCGGGGCAGAAGGCATCGGTCTCTGCCGCACCGAGCATATGTTCTTTGAAGGCGAACGCATTATCGCGATGCGCGAGATGATCCTTGCCGACAAGGAGGATGGTCGCCGTGCGGCTCTAGCAAAGCTTCTGCCGATGCAACGCTCGGATTTTGTCGAGCTGTTCGAGATCATGAAGGGCTTGCCTGTCACAATCCGTTTACTCGATCCGCCTTTGCACGAATTCCTGCCACGCACCGATGAAGAAGTAGCAGAAGTGGCAAGCGCCATGGGCGTCGACGCCGATAGACTGCGCGAACGTGCCGATAGTCTTCATGAGTTCAATCCGATGCTCGGCCATCGCGGTTGCCGTCTGGCAGTATCCTATCCGGAAATCGCTGAAATGCAGGCGCGCGCGATCTTTGAAGCCGCCATTGAAGCAGGCAAGAAGACCGGTGAGCATGTCGTGCCGGAAGTCATGGTGCCGCTGGTCGGCCTCAAGGCAGAACTTGATTTTGTCAAAGCGCGCATCGATGCGGTGGCAAAAGAAGTGATCGGCGAGTCCGGTGTCCAGATCGACTATATGGTCGGCACGATGATCGAATTGCCGCGTGCCGCTCTTCGGGCCGCTGAAATTGCTGAAACGGCAGAGTTCTTCTCTTTTGGCACGAACGACCTCACGCAGACCACTTTCGGTATTTCGCGTGATGATGCAGCGCCATTCCTTTCGACCTATCAGAGCCGTGGTGTAATCGAACAGGACCCGTTCGTTTCATTGGATTTTGATGGCGTGGGAGAGCTGATCCAGATCGCAGCCGAGCGTGGACGCAAAACCCGCGACAAGCTCAAACTGGGTATTTGTGGCGAGCATGGCGGCGATCCGGCATCGATCAGCTTCTGCGAGCAAACAGGTCTTGATTACGTGTCCTGCTCGCCATTCCGAGTGCCGATTGCCCGACTGGCGGCAGCCCAAGCTGCAGCCCGCAATGGTAAAGCGTCCTGAAACGTGTGAAACGGTTTTAGGGTAATATGTGCCTGAAACGGAAATTTAGAGCGGTGATCTCAATCAATCGGATCGCTGCTCTAAATCATTGCCATAATTCGGCTTTGGTTCAGGCGCTGTAAACAGTAAATTTCAAAGCCAGAACTTTAATTAATCGGGGCAGCTATGTTTCGTCAGTTGTTAGCGGCGGGGGCCGCGCTTGTTTGCTTGAGCTCTGTGGCCAGCGCCTATGACGCGCTACCGCAGCCAGAGAAGCACGAGAAAATCAGCATTGTTGAACCGCAATTGCGCATCGCCAAAGGTGGTCCTGCTTCGCCACAGGTCGCGCTGACGCTTGATGCCTGCATGGGCAAAACGGATCACCGTATTCTCGATGTGCTGGTAGAAAACCGCATTCCGGCGACAATTTTTGTCACCGCGCGCTGGTTGAAACAGAATGCCGAAGCTTTCGCGGTGATGAAGGCCCATCCTGATCTTTTCGATATCGAGAACCACGGCAATTTGCATGTACCAGCCATTACCAATGCGCCGACCATGTATAATATCAAAACGGCAGGTTCGCTTGATGCGGTCCGCTCCGAAATCGATGGTGGCGCTGATGCGATCGCTAAATCCGGCGCATCAAAGCCGCAATGGTATCGGGATGCCACGGCCCGTTATTCGACTGACGCTATTAAACTTGCGCAGAGCATGGGCTATGAGATCGGCGGCTACTCGCTCAATGGCGATCAGGGCGCATCCCTCCTTGCACCTGTCGTGGCCCGCCGTATTTCAGCGGCGCGCGATGGCGATGTCATCATTTCCCATATCAACCAGCCGGCACGTTCGGCAGGTGAAGGTGTTGCCAAAGGCATTCTTGCGCTTCAGGCAAAAGGCATGAAATTCGTGAAGCTACGCGATGTTCGGACGACGATGACGCTCAATCCGGTGCCAGCACACAATCTTCATGCAATAGCACCAGCTGCAGCTGTGAAGCCGCAGGCCGAGAAATAGTGCTTTAGAGAGCATCCCGAAAAGTGCGAAGCGATCTTTGTGCGCCCAGGAGGGCGCACGGCGCTCTAGGTTCCGTTGGTTGACTTACCATTCGGTGTCAGGCTTTTCATGACAGCGGCATAATTGCGGCCAAGGCTTTCAAACAGCGCATTGTTGCCGGTTGGCGGAGCGACTGAAAGTGTTGTGCCATCGTGTCCAAGCGTAACGAAGACGACCTGATCTTGCGGCTGTCCGGGAATGGCAATTGCACCGATACGTTGTGCCTCGGTGGTGTCCAGCGCTGGCATATTGAAAAGTACTTCGCCGCCCACACGCTCCGCTGCCTTGGCAAGAGCCGTGTCAAATCCTTCGATGAGAACGTCTATGGCACCGAGCGCAAATTCAAGCTCGACTGCTTCCAGCGTCATGACATCCTGCTCCGCTTCAGCGGTGCTGGATGTGGCTGGCATTTGGCCATTATGAAGGGTTCGATCCATGTCGTCCTCTCCGACGAATCCGAAAAAAGCCCCCATATACGCGATCATGCCCTTCGTTAGAAGTTGCTGCAATAGCTTTTATATTGATTTCACTCTATTTTTCCCGCTGTTTTTTCATAGCTGGTTAAATTGCCAGCGAGTGTTGAGCGTTTTTCTTTTGCGCCAGTGCAGTCTCTGTTATGCATGATTGCGCTCTAAAGGCAGTTGGGACCCCGCATGAGAAAACTTCGCTATCAGCGCCGACAGTCGCGCTCCGCAATTTGGGCATTGCGGTTTGGCGTTTTTGCGGCTGTCCTGTCAGCGCTTGGTCTTATTCTGCACAGGTTCGGTAAAATCGAGACACCCGATTTTGTTCTGGTTGCAGCTGCAGGCGGGATATTCGCGATTTTAGCACTGCTTTGTGCCGCAAAGGGGCTACGCAATCTATGGGTGAATGGTGACAAAGGCGGTGCGCGTTCGTTCTGGGCCAGCTTTCTGGCATGTGCTGTTCTGCTGCCCCTCTGTTTCATTGCCTCGCTCTGGTATGGCTCGCCTCCGCTCTATGATCTGACGACCGACTTTGAGACGCCGCCGCAGTTTCCTTCGACCATGCCTGCACGCTTAACGCGTATGAATTCGCTGTCTGTTGAGGTCCAGAGCGATATGCTGAGGCAGATGTCCGCCTATCCTGATGTGATGGGGCGCCGCTATGAAGCTGCACCCGACCGGGTGGCGCAAGGCGTGGAAAACACCTTGAAAGCATTTGGCTGGAAACAAATCAGCCGTGACACGCCGCTGCCAGCGCAGAATGCGACACGCTTTGCAGCAACTGCGCACAGCACCATTCTTGGTTTGAAAAGCGATGTGGTCATCCGCCTGCTTGATGAAGGTGAGACGACTTATGTCGATATGCGATCCGTTTCGCGTTACGGCAATCGGGATATGGGCCTGAATGCTGCCTTTATCACCGAGTTTCTGTCTGCGCTTGAGGGCGAAGTGAACAAGGCTCCTGCTGACGTGGAGTGATCACCGCGGCTGGTAAATGCCGTTAAGCGATGGGTTGCCATCCGTAATGACTTCACCGCGCCCGACAAGATCTTCAAGGTGGGCGAGAACTGAGAGAGCTGCAGCACCATGCAGGCGCGGGTCTGTATCGCGGTAGATAGTCTTGACCATGTCGGGAATGGTGCGGTCGCCTTGCACGATCCGCTCCAATATCGCACGCTCCCGCATTTTCCGATGTGCGCGTAAACCACGCACAAATGCAGCTGGCTTGGTGACGGCTCCACCATGACCGGGCAGATAGATGCGATCATCGCGCTCCAGCAGCTTTTCAAGCGAAGTCATGTAATCGCTCATCGATCCATCGGGCGGTGCGACGATGGATGTGGCCCATGCCATCACATGATCGGCTGAAAAAAGAATGCCGGTGCCTTCAAGGCCAAAAGCCATATGATTGGCGGCGTGTCCGGGTGTGTGTATGCCGCGAAGGCTCCAGCCATCGCCATCGATTTTCGCACCATCGGCGAGGGCCAGATCGGGCGCAAAATCAATATCGGCGCTCGCCTCCAGCATATTGATCTCGCCGCTGTAATAGGGGCGGGCAGGGCGATGCGGACCTTCGGCGACAACGAGCGCGCCGGTCTGTTCCTTCAATCGCTTTGCGAGAGGCGAGTGGTCGCGATGCGTGTGGCTCACAAAGATATGACTGACAGGGCGACCGGCAATTGCTGCAAGCAGCGCCTGATAATGCGCTTCATCTTCCGGTCCAGGATCGATAACCGCCAGTGTATCGGTGCCTACAATGTAACTATTGGTGCCATGAAAGGTAAAAGCGCTGGGATTATTCGCGGTCAGCCGCAGCAGGCCTTTATTCAGGGCAACCGGAGTCCCATATTCAGGGGCAAAGCTGCCGTCAAAATCAAGCGCCATGGACTAACCCGTTCTTCTTTGGTTTTATTGATTAAGCGGCTTAGGACGAATATAGTCCGGTTTCAAATGATAATCTGGTGGAACGGTACTCACAGCGCCCATATTGGGTCGATATAAGGAGTGCGATGAACATGCGTCAGAGAAACAAATCAAGGGTTGCCGTTGCTTCTCTTCCTGTCGGCTACTTGCAAACCAGGCAATTGGCTCGTGCTTTCCGGTTTGTTTTGCTCGCGCTTATCGGTACCGCTGTTCTTACCATTTCCGCCAATATCAAAGTCGATCTTCTCTACGTTAACGTGACAATGCAGACCGCAGCGCTGTTTGCAATCTCTGCGTTTTATGGCTCGCGTCTGGCGGTTGCCACGGTTGCCCTCTATTTGCTTGAAGGCGCACTCGGCTTGCCGGTTTTCACCGGAACGCCGGAAAAGGGGCTTGGCCTCGCTTACATGGTTGGTCCGACAGGGGGCTATCTGCTGTCCTATCTCATTGCGGCCTGGATGGTCGGTCGCGCTGCCGATAAGGGGCTGGCGCGCAAACCGCTTTTTCTCGGCGGTGTCATGCTTGCTGCAGAGGTTGTCATCCTTGTGATGGGAGCAGGTTGGATGGCCTATTTGTTCGGTTTAGAAAAAGGTTTAGCATTCGGCTTTGGCGTGTTCATCATTGGTGATCTCGTCAAGCTCGCACTTGCTGCTTGTGGGGTTCCCGCAATCATGTCGCTTCTCAAGCGATAAACAGCACAAGTCTTTGATAATTTAGACAGGCCGGGCGACGATCCCGGCCTTTTTCATGTGTTTGTTGAAACTGCTTCGCGATTGACAATTTGCTGGCGGCAAAGCTTTGTTAGGTGTCATAAAATCAGGTTTGTGGGGAGGACAGTGTGAAATTTGAAGTGCTTGAAGTTGAGCCGCTGACAAAGGCGGCTTTTGCGCCATTTGGGGATGTAATCGAGATTGAAGGCGCCGAACGTCGCCTTATCAACAATGGCACGACGGAGCGCTTCCACGATCTGGCCCATGTTGAAGCAGCAGGCACCGACGCCCGCGTCCTCATCAATATTTTTAGAGGCCAGTCCTTCACAGCGCCTGTCGATGTCGTCATGCTGGAGCGGCATCCGTTCGGCTCGCAGGCTTTTGTGCCGCTGAATGGCAGGCCGTTTCTTGTTGTTGTTGCAGAAGATGCGGATGGCAAACCCGGAAAACCGAGAGCGTTTCTGGCGCAAGGTGATCAGGGCGTCAATTACTGGCGCAATGTCTGGCATCATCCGCTTGTGTCGCTGGAGCAGACATCGGATTTTCTTATTGTTGACCGGGCCGGAAGTGAGAATAATCTGGAGGAATATTTCCTGCCGGATGTCACTTATCGCATCGAGACAATCCCGGCTCTCGAAACGCAAATCTGAGGTGAACCATGGGCAAGCTATCAACACATGTTCTCGACACTGCACATGGTAGTCCAGCCGCAGCAATGCGGATTGAACTCTATCGGCTTGGCGCTTTAGGCAAAACCGAACTGATCAAGCGTACCGTAACCAATCTCGATGGTCGCACCGACGAACCATTGCTCAGCGGAAGTGAAATGCAGGAAGGCACCTATGAGCTTCAGTTTCACGTTGCTGAATATTTCGAAGGGCGCAGCGCCGATGTCGCCAATCCGCCGTTCCTTGATTTGATCCCGATCCGTTTTGCGATTGCAGATGAAGACGGCAATTATCATGTGCCGTTGCTGGTCAGCCCCTGGTCCTACTCGACCTATCGCGGCAGTTGACTTATCCCCACCAGCATAAGTGCGGTTAAGCTCCTCGCATTATCACAGCGAGGAGCTATTTATGGACCAGACACCCAATCTCAAACTTCCCTATATCATGCCCAGTCAGGCGCAGAAGCACGTCACACACAATGAGGCTTTGCGCTTTCTCGATGCAGTTGTGCATCTGAGTGTAAAATCCCGAACCCAAACGGGCGCTCCGGAAACACCTGCCGCAGGTGATCGTTATATCGTTGCTGCACCTGCTACCGGCCAATGGGCTGGAAAAGAGGGCAAGGTTGCCTTCTTTATCGATGGGGGATGGTCATTCGCGACCATCGCAAAAGGCTGGCTGGCCTACGTCGAAGAAGAGACCAAGCTATTTGTTTACAATGGCACAGAATGGCAGGTGACAGGCTCGGTGCCGGATAGTCTTTCGTTGTCCATGCTGGGCGTTCAGGCGACGGCTGATGCGATCAACCGTTTCGCCATTTCTTCAGAAGCGAGCCTCTTCAACAATGCCGGTGCCGGGCATCAGTTGAAAATCAACAAGCAGACCGCAACCAATACGGCCAGCCTTCTGTTTCAGTCGGGCTGGACCGGATATGCTGAAATGGGCCTGAATGGGGACAATAATTTCAGCATAAAAGTCGGCGACGATAGCGGAAACTGGCGAGAGGCCATGAAGGTCGATCGAGCAACCGGCAATGTGGCCGTTGGTCAGATTTGGCCGGAAACACGGCTGCATGTCGATGGCCCGATACGCCCGGCCGCCTATGCGGTTGCCGCTTTGCCATCGCCGTCCCAGCACGGGGCTGGCGCAATGGCTTTTGTGAGTAACGCCAGCGGCGGCGCGCAAATGGCCTATTCGGACGGATCGGTCTGGCGAAGCGTGCGCACGGGCGCTGTTATTGTCTGATACGCTTTTGATGGAATGCAGCGGTGTTGCAGCATTCTCAATGATTGTATGTTCTCGCCAATTCAGATGACAACGACCTTTTTTGCCTGTGACGATAGATGTTCGTGAATAACCAGCGTGCCGCCTTCCGATTGTAACGGCAGCGGGGCTTTGGCTTCTCGTGCTTCCTTCGGCGTAATACCGAAGCGCCCTTTGAAAGCCTTCGTCAGTTGTGTGCTGTCATTAAAACCGCAGCGATAGGCGATTTCTTTAAGTGAAACAGGCTTGCCTTTTTGTTCGATCAGAATCCGGTAAGCCATATCGAGCCTCTTGTCGCGAATGACCTTTGCCACGCCGCCGTCCGGTTCAAATGCGCGATAAATATGTGAGCGCGACATGCGGAAATATTGTTGTATCGAATGGGGATCAAGAAGCGGGTTCGTTATGTTCTTGTCGATATAGGCAAGAATGCGATTGCGTATCGGCAGGTTGATTGTTGCACTCTCAGCAGCGCCTGTGTCCGCCCTCTTAATACATGCAGCAAGTAGCGCCATCATTGCATCTTTGGCGGCGATGGCCTCCACGGCGGAGAGTTCCTGAACCACATCATTGAGCCCGCGCAGAAACTCGAAGAGGAGCTGGGTTGTCGCAGCTTCCGTTTTGAACACCATGCCATGAAGATTTCGCCATCCGATAAGCTTCTCCAGCTCTTGCCGTGGCATGATAACCGTCAGACGTGCGCCCGCTTCTGCATGACTGGTTATGACCTGTGACATGTCGAGGATGAAAATGTCACCGGGTTTCGCAGCAACAGAGGCTCCGTTGAAATCTCCACTCAGGGTGCCGGAAAGTAGGGCTTGAAGAACATAGTGATCGAGACCAGTCTGAGCGATCAGGTTCTTTGTGCGCTCATAATGCTGGGTGTTAAAGGTGGTGGAACCAACCAGCATGTTGCCGAATGGATAAGAGCGCAAAGTACCGATAAAGCCTTCTTCGTTTTCTTCATCGAGGGCAGATACTTCGTAAAATAGCTTGATAGCGTCGCGCCAAAAGTCGTCGCGCGCTTCGGCATCGACCATATCTGTCGATAAAAACAGCTCTTTTGTCATTCCAACCCCATTGTGGGAGGTAATTATTATTTCCCGCAAAAGGTTATTGCGACAAAAGCAATCAATTAGACGTTAAAATTCAATATAATAAGAAAGATGTGATCAATCTTTTGGGAAGTCGAAGTTTACTGGTCGCTTTTATGGCGTAAATATTGTGCTTGACCATAAATGACAAAGCCCCAATCAATATTAGTAGTTGCTAATATTGATTGGGGCTTTGTGTTGTTTGCTAGGTGGGATTAGTAGGGGCTGTCAACCTTGCCCATTTCCACATAGACAGTCTTGATCTGGCTGTAATGTGTCAGTGCGGCAATGCCGTTTTCGCGGCCAATGCCGGACTGTTTGTAGCCGCCAAATGGCACTTCAACAGGAGTCAGATTATAGGCGTTAATCCAGCAGGTTCCTGCCTTGATCTGTCCGATTACGCGATGGCCGCGGGCGATGTCGGCGGTGAATACACCGGCAGCCAGACCGAACTCGGTATCGTTGGCGCGCGCAATCACTTCATCCTCGTCCGAGAATTCGAGAATGCTCATGACCGGGCCGAAGATTTCCTCGCGGGCAATCGTCATGTCGTCAGTCACATCGGTAAAGACGGTTGGCTCGATGAAGTAGCCTTTGTCGAAACCCTGCAGCTTTGGAACGCCGCCGCCGCATACAAGCTTCGCGCCTTCTTGCTTGCCCTTTTCAATAAAGGACAAAACCTTGTCGCGCTGCGCGCTGTTGACGAGTGGTCCCATCTGGGTGGCTTCATCCAGAGGATCACCAATGCGGATTTTGCGGGTGCGTTCAACCAGACGCTCGACAAATGTTTCGCGAACATCCTTATGAACGAAAACGCGCGTGCCGTTGGAGCAGACCTGACCGGTCGAATAGAAGTTGCCGAGCATCGCACCGCCAATAGCGCTGTCGAGATCTGCATCATCAAATACGATGATCGGAGATTTGCCACCAAGTTCCATCGTGACATGCTTCAGATGCTCACCAGCCTGCGACATGATCCGCTTGCCGGTTGGAACTGAACCGGTGAGCGAAACCTTGGCTGTCATGCGGTGATTGACGAGTGCCGCACCAACATCGCCAAAGCCTTGTACAACATTGAACAGACCGTCAGGAAGGCCGGCTTCCTTATAGGCTTCTGCCAGAGCGAGTACTGAAAGAGGCGTATTTTCAGACGGCTTGAAAATGAAAGCGTTGCCCATGGCCAGTGCTGGCGCAGATTTCCATGCTGCGATCTGGATCGGATAATTCCACGCACCGATGCCGACACAGATGCCTAGCGCTTCGCGGCGCGTGTAAGCAAACGATCCGCCAAGCTCTACGAACTCACCATTAAAGCCGGAAATAATGCCGCCGAAAAACTCAAGCGCATCTGCAGCCGATGCTGCATCCGCCACCAGTGTCTCCTGCAATGCCTTGCCGGTATCAAGCGTTTCGAGCTTGGAGAGCTTCTTGTTTTTCTCGCGTAGGATTTCCGCCGTGCGGCGCAGAATGCGGCCACGTTCCACCGGCTTGAGTGCTGCCCATTCGCCTTGCGCTTTCAACGCGGCAGCATAGGCGCTCTCGATCACATCCGGTGTTGCTGAATAAAGCTTTGCGATTTCTTCGCCTGTCGCCGGATAGATGACGGGAAGCGGCTTGCCAGCTTTGTCTTCCACGAATGCGCCGCCGATGAAATGCGAGGCTTTAGGTTGGGCTTTCATTTTATTCTCCTCGAGTTTCATTAGCGATCAGATACTTCCCAGCGCGGGTTGATCCACGGTTCCTGATTGGATCGCGCCAGCGGAGTGCGTCCCAGAATATGATCCGATGCCTTTTCGCCAGTCATGATCGACGGGCCGTTGAGGTTGCCGTTGGTGATGCGCGGGAAGATGGATGAATCCGCAACCCGCAACCCCTCAACGCCAATAACCCGGCATTCTGGATCAACCACTGCCATTGGATCGTCAACTGATCCCATTTTGCAAGTTCCGCAAGGGTGGAATGCACTTTCCACATGCTCGCGAATGAAATTGTCGATCTCGTCATCAGACTGCACATTCGCGCCGGGCTGGATTTCCGCGCCGCGATAAGGGGCAAATGCGTCCTGTCCGAAAACTTCGCGTGTCAGTCGCACGCAATGACGGAAATCGGCCCAATCATCCTCATGCGACATATAGTTGAACTTTATGACAGGCTTTTCGCGCGGATTAGCCGAGCGCAAGGTAACACTGCCGCGCGACTTGGAGCGCATCGGTCCGACATGCGCCTGAAAGCCGTGCGATTCTGCAGCCGCTTTGCCGTCATAGCGGATCGCGACCGGCAGGAAGTGGTATTGGATATCCGGATATTCCACGCCCGCTTTAGAACGCACGAAGGCTGCGGATTCGAAATGGTTTGTCGCGCCGTCGCCGGTTTTGAAGAACAGCCATTCCGCGCCAATCTTGGCTTTGGAAAACAGGTTGAGCTTGGAATAGAGCGTGATCGGCTGCGTGCATTCCTGCTGGATATAGACTTCCAGATGATCCTGCAGATTTTGCCCAACGCCGGGACGATCAGCCACGACCTCAATGCCGTGCTCTTTAAGCTGCGCAGCAGGTCCAATGCCTGAAAGCATCAACAGCTTTGGCGAATTGATGGAGGATGCAGCGATGATGACTTCGCGGCGTGCGCGGATAGTCGAGAAAGTACGGCCCGCTTCGATTTCAACCCCGACCGCGCGCTTTCCTTCCATCACGATTTTTCGTGCTAAGCCTTTGACGAGCTTCACATTGGGGCGCTTGAGGGCAGGCTTCAGATAGGCATTGGCCGCAGACCAGCGACGTCCATTATGGATCGTCTGCTCCATCGGGCCAAAGCCTTCCTGCTTCTCGCCATTATAATCGTCAGTGACTTCAAAGCCCGCTTGTTGGCCGGCATCGACGAAGGCCTTGAACAGCGGGTTATCGCGACGACCGCGCTGAACATGCAGCGGACCATCGGTGCCGCGCCAGCCTTCCTGTCCGCCGTGGGAATTTTCCATCCGCTTGAAGTAGGGCAATACATCGGCATAGGACCAGCCGCGCGCGCCACTTTCCGACCAGTGATCGTAATCGCGTGCGTGCCCGCGCACATAGACCATGCCATTGATGGATGATGATCCGCCGACCACCTTGCCGCGTGGCGTGACGAGACTGCGCCCGCCGATATGCGGCTCAGGTTCGGTGGAAAAGCCCCAGTCATAGGTTTCCATATTCATGGGGAAGGAAAGGGCGGCTGGCATCTGGATCAGCGGGCCGATGTCTGGGCCGCCAAATTCAATGACAATAACCGAGTGCCTGCCATCTTCCGACAGCCGGTAGGCCATAGCCGAACCGGCAGAGCCGGAGCCAATAATAACGAAATCCGCTTCCATCTTATTTCTCCGCCGAAAGCTGAACAGCGATGTAATCTTCAACAAGGGCAATTGCCGATGCCGCATTTGGCGCATCGGCACCAAGGGCGTGGCGGATATAAAGCCCATCGATCAGCGCACCTGCGCCTTCGGCAATACGATTGGCGCGCTCGTGGCTGGTCAATTGTTCCAGCGCGAAGACGAAGTTTGAATGCAGGCGGCGCGCATAGATGCGCAAAAGCCGCTTTGTGTCTTCGGATTGCTGCGCATGAACATAGAAGGTCAGCCAGGCTGCAATCGTCTCCTGCGCAAACTGCGAGGCGGAAAAATTAACCGCGATGATGGCCGCAATACGCTCACGCGGAGTTTCTGCAAGCTTCACGGCGGCGTTCAAATCGCTCCCCAGCTCACGCAAGAGATGGCGCATGGTGGCCAGGATCAGCTTGTCTTTGCCGCCAAAATAGTGATGCGCAAGCGCGGGCGATACACCTGCTTCATGGGCGATCTGCGCAACAGTGACGTCCAACGAACCACGCTGGCCGATAGTACGGATGGCGGCATCGATCAGTTCGCGCCGCCGTAGGGGTTCCATCCCGATCTTGGGCATAATCGTCATCCGGGTTGAGGGCTGTTGATCCCTATTTTAACTTTGATTGACTGGTCAATCAATAAAAACTCGACGTGCACTGAAATACGGATTTTTATCCGGTTGCGCTCGTGTTCAGACTGTGGGCTTGCGGGGCGCGAGCGCTCTGCATACATTCAGATGATGAGTAGAGCTTTCACCAAAGAACAGGACGACGCGCCCATCGATCTCGGCGAGCGTCCCATCAGTCCGCACCGCAATCTCGTCACGCCGAACGGTTTGAAGATGATTGACGACGAGCTTGCACGGCTTCACCGCGAACTGGCCGAAGCGAATGTTGCAGGCGAGCGTTCGGCAATTGCCCGCGTTTCGCGTGATTTGCGCTACTGGACTTCGCGTCGTGAAACCGCAGAACTATCCGTGCCCGATCCGGACAGTGACGTTGTACGCTTTGGCATGACGGTGGAGTTGGAAAACCTCGATGAAGGTGGCGTGCGGGTCTGGACCATTGTTGGCGAGGACGAGGCCGACCCCGCCAATGGCAAAATCTCCCACGTCTCGCCCGTGGCCATTATGCTTTTTGGCAAGCCGGTGGGCGACGTGCTGAAAATTAACGGCAGAGACTGGGAGATTGTGGCTGCATCGGTGTGATTTACAGCCACCCCTTCCTGCGGAAATAAAACAGCGGCAGCAAAGCTGAGGCCACCATCAGGCCAAGCGCCATCGGATAGCCCCAGGGCGAGTTCAGCTCCGGCATGAATGAGAAGTTCATACCATAGATGGATGCGACGAGTGTTGGAGGCATGAAGCCCACTGCCGCAACCGAGAAAATCTTGATGATCGCGTTCTGCTCGACAGAGATAAGCCCGACAATCGTATCAAGCAGGAACGTCACCTTGTTGGACAGAAAATCCACATAGGCGACCAGCGACTGCGCATCGCGTTCTAGCGATTTGACCCAAGAGCGGGTGTCTTTCTTGGTTGCAACCGGGCTGTTGATCGCAGAGAGATAAACCAGCATTCTGCTGATGCCTGCCAAACTTTCGCGCATTCGTGATAGAAACGTACCCTGTCCACCGATCTGCGTGAGGATGTGCCGGAAATCCTCAGTCGTCATTGGCCGTGCCTTGGGCTGGCGACGATAGATCGAATGCGATGCCGCATCGATCTTGCCTGCAACGCCTTCCAGAATATCTGCCAGACGATTGGTGGTGGCCTCGATTATGCCGAGCATGATTGAAAGGCCGGAACATTTTGCATTCGGGATCAGGCCGTTGCCCGGCTTTGTCGCGCGCGTGATGTAAATGCTGACCGATTTCGGATCGGCATAGCGAACCGTTACCAGCCGCTGTCCATGCAGAATGAAAGTGACAGGTGCGAGTTCACGATGATCGAGATCCACCGCATGAAGGATCGGTACAGTCAGATATTGCGCGCCGTTCTCCATATAGAATCGGCTCGATTCCTCGATTTCCGTCATGTCTTCACGGGTCGGGATCGAGATGCCGGTCCACGCCTCAACGATATGATCTTCATTGACGCCGGGTGCGAGAAGGTCAATCCAGATAACGTTTTCAGGAAGGGGATTGCCCGGCTCAACCTCGACGCGGTCGAGATGGTCTCCGTTAAGGCAGTAAAGAGTAATCATGCGGCACCCGGTTGCGAAGGCTTCATTCTAGCGTGCCACATTGCGCGATAATTGTTAACGGAATGCGGCAGATAAGGTTAAAGCAGATTGCACGTCGCATGTAATCCACATTGACACGCGAGATTATGACATATAATTCATCAAGTCATCTGATGACTTTGGTGATCTATGGAAATACTCTCAAGAAAAAGCCTCGCCGATGCTGCAGAACAGTCCATTCGGGCTGAGATCACGGCCGGCAATTGGCGCGTGGGTGAGCAATTGCCCAATGAAGCAAGCCTCTCCGCAAAACTCGGGGTCAGTCGCGGCACTGTGCGTGAAGCCGTGCGTGCGCTGGTCGCCCAAGGAATGCTGGAAACGCGGCAGGGTTCAGGAACCTATGTTCTGTCGGCGGCAGACATGCGCCGCAGTCTTGATCGTATTCGCCATACAAGTTTGCGTGACCGGTTTGAAACGCGGGCAGCGCTTGAGGCGGAAGCTGCACGACTTGTTGCTCAACGAGCGACACCGGCAATGATCCGCCATCTTGAAGCGATGCTGGAGCAGCGCAACAAGCGTGCGGAAACAAGCCGAACCGATTTTGTTTCGCGAGATTTTGCCTTCCATGAAGCAATCGTCGCGGCATCGGGCAACAATGCGCTTATCGAGGTCTATGCCTTCTTTTCCCAATCCATCCGGGAATCAATAGAGGCGACGCTCGATGGAGAGCTGCCGGAACCCGATCACGAAGAACACAGCGCCCTTATTGAAGCTATCGCCACTGGTAATCCCGACCTGGCAGGCGAAGCAGTGCGTCGATTTATGGCGCCCCTAATCAAAGAACTTGAAAGGCTGTTGGCATCATGAGCCACACAAACAATGTTCCGTTGCAGGCAGCAACGGAAGAAAATCCGGCACACAATGCGGAGCCTTTTGTTGATGCCGAGGCCGACAGCGTGCCGCAACCCGCTGCACAACGCTTGCCAAGCCAAGCTTTGCGCGTGCTACTGGGCTTAAGTCTGGTGTTGATTGCTGCCAATCTGCGTCCGGTATTTTCAAGCGTTTCGGTCCTCCTTCCAGAAATCATCGACGCAACCGGCATGTCTGGTTTTGCTGCTGGCTTACTAACGACATTGCCGGTGGTCTGTTTGGGCGTATTCGCACCTTTCGCGCCGAGACTGGCCCAACGCTACGGTGCCGAGCGCGTCTTATTGTTTGTTCTGATTGTCTTGACCATCGGCACGGCAATCCGCGGCATCGGAAGCCAGGCGTCACTGTACATTGGCGCGATATTGGCTGGTGCTGCCATCGCTACCGGCAATGTATTGCTGCCGGGGGTCGTAAAGCGGGATTTCCCTAAAACCGCTGCGATTATGACCGGCTTTTATACGATGGCACTTTGTGGCGGCGCAGCCGCTGCTGCCGGGTTCACAATTCCGATTGAGCATATGCTCGGCGGTTCATGGAACCTTGCACTGGCTTTCTGGGCAATTCCAGCAGCGCTGGTTCTCGCACTTTGGCTACCACAGGCGCTGCGTGCGAAAAACAATGTCGCGCATTCAGGATTTAAGGTTGTCGGGCTTTGGAAAGACAAGCTCGCCTGGCAGGTCACACTGTTTATGGGCCTTCAATCCTCGATGGCTTATGTCGTTTTTGGCTGGCTTGCGCCAATTCTGCGAGAGCAGGGGCTGAGTGCTACGGCAGCTGGCGGCTTGGTTTCATTTTCGATCATGGTGCAGGTCGTGACCTGTCTCGCGATCCCATCGATTGCGATACGACAAAAGAGCCAGAGCCTGCTTAATGTGGTGCTTTGCATCAGCGCGGCGTTGCCTTTGATGGGCTTCCTTTATCTTCCGCAATGGAGCTTCTGGATTCTGGCCATTGTGCAGGGCTTTGGGCAGGGCGGTTTGATCGCTGCCGCTATGATGGTGATCGTGTTGCGCTCACCGGATTCACATACGGCAGCTCACCTGTCCGGCATGGCGCAATGCGTCGGCTATACATTGGCGGCTATTGGTCCGCTCGTTGTTGGCATGATCCATGGTGCGACAGGAAGCTTTGCCGCCTGCGGTATCTTCTTTGCAGCCCTTGGCTTAGGAGCAGCTATCAATGGCTGGGGTGCTGGGCGTACCCGTCATGTCGGCGTGACGGTCATAAAAGAAGCATAAAAAAAAGCCCCGGAAAACCGGGGCTTTTTCTTTGGTGGTCAAATTTATACGAACTGGCCGAGGCCTGGGATCGAGCCGACAACGGCGTCGACTGGTTCAGCACCAGCCTTTTCCTTGGCAAAACGGATGGTTTCCTTGGCAACGCCGGAGATTTCACCCATGCCGAGGCCAGCGCCCATCAGCTGCGAGCCGAGACCCATCACGCCGCCCATCAGGCCGGAAAGCAGACCGCCACCCTTGACCTGCGAAATGGCTTCTTCGGCGCCCGGGAAAGCTGCCAAAAGCTGCTGTACTTTATCCGCTGGGCCTTCTTTCTGCAGAAATGCCAAAATCATGCCAACAGCCTTTTCGGCAGTTGCTGCATCGATGCCAACATTGGAGGTGATGCGCGCGATCAGTTCGTCCATGAGAGTCTCCCAAATTTCTTACGTTTACGTAATATGCATTCTCATTGGCGCTTTGCAAGCTTTCCTGATTTAAAATATTCGCATTTTTCTGTGACGGCATGACGCCAAAATTGCACATCAATGGATAAAATGGCTTAATCATTGTTGCAGGGCGGTCGTGCTAGTATATCGTAAGGGAGCAAACCTTTTACGGAGCGACCTGCCTGATGACTGCTGATGATGCCATTTTCCTTGGTGCAAGCCGCAAACCAGATGATTCCTACCAGCAGCCTGAATATCTGGCGCTGAAATATGGTAACAGGCATGGCCTCGTTACCGGTGCGACAGGTACTGGTAAAACGGTCACGCTGCAGGTTCTCGCCGAGAGCTTTTCGGCGGCTGGCGTTCCAGTCTTCTGTGCCGATATCAAGGGCGATCTTTCCGGCATTGCCGCCAAAGGTGTCGTCAATGACAATCTGACCAAACGCGCAGAGGAAATTCAGCTCAACCCATATGAGATGCGAGCATCTCCCGTTATTTTCTGGGATATTTTTGGCGAGCAGGGCCATCCGGTCCGTGCCACGATCTCCGAAATGGGGCCGCTGCTGCTCTCGCGCCTGATGAACCTGACCGATGCCCAGGAAGGCGTTCTTAACGTTGCTTTCCGTTTGGCCGATGAAGAAGGCCTGCTGCTGCTTGATCTCAAAGATTTGCAGGCAATTCTCGCGGAAATGGCCGAACGTTCGGCTGAGCTTTCTGCAAAATACGGTAACGTCAACAAGGCGTCGGTTGGTGCGATTCAGCGCTCGTTGCTCGTGCTTGATCAGCAGGGCGGCTCCAAATTTTTTGGCGAACCCGCCCTTCGTATCGCTGATCTGATGCGGACGACGACCGACGGTCGCGGTGTTATTAGCGTGCTAGCAGCCGACAAGCTGATGATGAGCCCGCGCCTTTATTCTACTTTCCTTCTCTGGCTCATGTCGGAACTCTTCGAGGAGCTTCCCGAAGTAGGCGATCCTGACAAGCCGCGTCTGGTCTTCTTCTTTGATGAAGCGCATTTGCTGTTCGATGAAGCACCGAAGGCGCTGGTTGATCGCGTCGAGCAGGTGGTTCGCCTGATCCGTTCCAAGGGCGTTGGCGTTTATTTTGTGACGCAGAATCCGCTTGATGTGCCTGAAACAGTGCTCGCACAGCTTGGCAATCGTGTTCAGCACGCGCTCCGCGCTTATACGCCTCGCGAAACAAATGCAGTGAAGACCGCTGCCGATACGTTCCGTCCAAACCCGGATTTCAAGACGTTTGAGGCGATCACCAATCTTTCAACCGGTGAAGCACTGATTTCGACCTTGCAGGCCAAGGGCGTGCCTTCGATGGTGCAGCGCACATTGATCCGCCCGCCATCGTCGCAGATTGGCCCACTGACGCCTGAAGAACGGGCGAAGATCATTGCCGCAAGCCCTGTCTCCGGCCAATATGATCAGGCAATCGACCGCGATTCAGCGTTCGAAATGCTGGCGCGCAAAGCGCAGGCAGCAGCCGACGCCCAGCAGAAGACGAAGCAGGAAGAGGCCGGTGAAGGCGGCGGTATTTTTGGCGATCTGTTGGGAACTGCGCTTGGAACAGGTCGTCGATCTGGCCGTCAGACAGTTGCAGAAACGGCTATGAAATCAGTGGTTCGTTCTGTCAGTACGTCACTTGGACGTGCGCTTGTGCGCGGCATTCTGGGCAGCTTCAAGCGCTGACAGATATTCGCCTGAAATGAAAAAAAGCCCCGGTTTTCCGGGGCTTTTTTGTATCTCGTAAATTCTGGATTACATAACCAGAATAGGCGATTTCGGTGGAACGCGGTTGTAAAGATCGATGATGTCCTGGTTCATCAGGCGTACGCAGCCCGAAGAAACGGCCTTGCCGATCGACCACCATTCAGGATTGCCGTGCAGACGATAGATCGTGTCCTTGCCATCCTTGAAGATGTAAAGAGCGCGGGCACCGAGCGGATTCTTGAGACCTGGAGCCATGCCGCCGTTGCGCGAGCTGTATGGTTCGAGTTCTGGCTGGCGGGCAACCATTTCATCCGGTGGCGTCCAGCGTGGCCATTCGCGCTTGTACTGGATGACAGCGCGGCCCGACCATGCAAAGCCGTCGCGGCCGATGCCGACGCCGTAGCGCATTGCCTGTCCATTGCCCAGCACCAGATAGAGGAAACGGTTTGCCGTATCCACGACGATCGTGCCTGGCATTTCGCCAGTTGGATCCTGAACGACCTGGCGAAGATAGCGCTTGTCCATCTTCTGGATCGGAATGGCCGGTAGCTGAAAGCCATTGTCTTCTACAGCGGCATACATGGATGCCCAGCTTCCATAAGAAGCATCGACATTGGCCTGAGGGGTCCTGTTGATAGGATTGCCATTGGCATCAACATCAATGATTGGAACATTCTGCCCCAACTGAGCGCAACCGGCGAGGCCGGCCGCCGCTGTTGCTGTCATGGCCGTCAGAAAGGAACGGCGGGTAAGGGTCGTTTGCATATGAAAACCATTTTAGTGGCGGGAGGATTTTTAGATACAACGGTTAGGGTTAATGAAGTGCGACCAACTGGTTGTGATAATCGCAGATTCTGCGGTTATAACGGCGTTGGACGCGTTTTGTTGCGGGCAAAACGCCCGATAATTGTGGCTCTCAGCCGTTCGTAATAAGGCCTAAAAGTGGCTGAAGCGCTGCAGCAGGCCTCGTGTTGCCGTTGCGACACAATTTTAGCCGCAACAGGCGGTTGTCACCCAATTTGCGTTGTTCAAGTTTTAGTGAGATTCAGTCGAGCAATTGCAGGCTCGGCAGAATGAGGGCAGGGGGATATTGCTTATACTCGTCGGGTTGGTTGGACCGGTTGATCCAGACCGCGCGCATTCCGAATCGTGCGGCCCCAGCCACATCCCAGCGATTGGACGATTGAAACGAAATCGCCGACGGATAAAGCCGCCATTGCATCGTGATGAGTTCATAGACTGACGGTGACGTCTTATAACGCCTGACGCTATCGGCAGAGATGACATCATCAAGCAGGACATCAAGTGCTGAGGATTTGACTGCGGCTTCTAGCATAGCGGGCGAGCCATTGGACAAAATAGCCAGCCGCGCGCCCCGGCTTTTCAGGCTTTTGAGGGCCGCAGGCACTTCTGGATAACAGTCTAGCTTCCAGTATGCTTCAAGCAAATCGTTGCGAAGTGCCGGATCGACAGATGGATAACGTGCAAAGGCGAAATCCAGTGCTTCTTCCGTGAGCTTCCAGAAATCGCGATATTCGCCCATCAGACTGAGCGTCCACGAATATTCGAGCTGTTTGGTTCGCCAGAGCAGGGAGAAGGCCGCGCCATCCGGTCCCGCTTTATCTTCATGCCTACGCACGGCGGAATGCACATCGAACAATGTGCCATACGCGTCGAAAACATAGGAACTGTGGGACACCGATTTTCTCCGTTCGTGCATCAATCTCAAAAAAAGTAAAGTGAACCCTATCCTTATGCAATTTCAATAATAATTCATTGTGATGGGCGCTAAATTTAGAACATCCGGCATTGCCGCCTGCGGCATTGCGGCCTATGTAGATTGCGCACGCAAGTTTCCGGGTATGTGTTCGCACTGCCCCACAGTAGCTGCCTATTGTAAGCTGAAAGACAGAGGAGAGTTCCAATGGCCTTTGAACTGCCCGCCCTTCCGTACGATTATGACGCACTTGCTCCGTTCATGTCGCGCGAAACCCTCGAATTCCACCACGACAAGCACCATCAGGCTTATGTTACCAATGGTAACAAGCTGCTCGAAGGTTCCGGCCTTGAAGGCAAAAGCCTCGAAGAAATCGTCAAGGAAAGCTTCGGCAAGAATCAGGCGCTCTTCAACAATGCTGGTCAGCACTACAACCATCTCCATTTCTGGAACTGGATGAAGAAAGACGGCGGCGGCAAGAAGCTGCCAGGCAAGCTTGAAAAGGCTGTTGAATCCGATCTCGGCGGCTACGACAAGTTCCGCGAAGACTTCATTGCTGCTGGCGCTGGTCAGTTCGGTTCGGGCTGGGCATGGCTGTCGGTTAAGAACGGCAAGCTCGAAATCTCGAAGACCGCAAACGGTGAAAGCCCGCTGGTTCACGGCGCAACGCCAATCCTCGGCGTCGACGTATGGGAACATTCCTACTACATCGATTACCGCAACGCGCGTCCGAAGTACCTCGAAGCTTTCGTTGATAGCCTCGTAAACTGGGACTACGTCCTGGAGCTTTACGAAAAGGCATAATTTGCCTTTCGGTAATGACAATGAAGAGCCCCGCGAAAGCGGGGTTTTTCTTTGCTTAGAAAAAGTTCAATCGCCATTCGGGCTTAACCCAAACCCATGAGTCATACGCATGGTTTTGAGTGCAAGGGACCGGTGGGTCAGGAAATGCTTGAATTTAAAAGGTGAGTATTAATATCAAGTAATATCCTTTTTATATAGTGATAATCTTGAATGCCTCCATGATTAAACAATAGTATTAATATCAAGTTTTTCACGTTGTCGTGAATGCGCTGTAATAATCGATATAAACTCGGCGTGTTACTTTTGAGAAGTGGGATTTATTCGGCGTCTTTGTTGCAAAGACTGAGATTGTATCGGATATTTTTACCAAGGGACGATCGTTGTTCAATTTTTAGATGCGGAGGATCGCATGCGTTCATTTTTTCTCGCCGTCAGTTCAGTGGCTCTTTTGACTGCCGGTGTGGCTCATGCCGATGCTATTGCAGATCGTCAGGCAATCATGAAAGACATGGGCCGTTCAGTTGGACAGCTCGCGCCAATGGTGAAGGGTGATAAGCCTTTCGATGCGGCAGCCGCTCTGGCTGCCCTTGAAAAGATCGATGCGGACGCAAAGAAGTTCGACGTTGATACCCTGTTTCCTGCAGGTTCCGATCAGGGCGACACGGAAGCCTCACCAAAGATTTGGGAAAACAAGGAAGACTTCGTCAAGCACGTCGAAAAATTCCGCTCTGATGCAGCCGCAGCGCTCGCGGCCAAGCCTGCTGATCTCGATGCGCTGAAGCCAGCCTTTCAGCAGGTTGCCGCCAATTGTGGTTCCTGCCACCAGGCTTATCGCGTGAAGAAGAACTGACAAGAGTATCGGAGCCAATAGCGCGAAGCGTTTATGGGGCAGATAAGTCTACTGACTGATTTCTGAACCCGCTTCGATGCATCGGATAATGCGCAAACAAAGGGATAGGGCGGTTTCAACAATTCTACCTAAATAGAAACCGCTCTAGCAGAACAATGGTCCGTAAACTCGCATATGCTGCCGGCGCGATAGTTATTGTTGGTGCCGCCACCTTTTGGGTGCTGACAACGCCTCAGACGGTGGACCAGTCGGTGATTGCAGCTTTGCAGCCGGGTGATGCGACAAAGGGCGAGCATGTGTTCTGGGCAGGGGGCTGTGCTTCCTGTCATGCTGCTCCCGGCGCATCGGGTGACGACCGCAAGGTTCTTACCGGTGGACATGAACTGGTTTCAGATTTTGGCACATTCATTGCGCCTAACATCTCTCCGTCAGCGCAGGGCATCGGTAACTGGACCCTTCATGACTTTGCAAATGCCATGCTGAAAGGTGTCGGGCGGGCAGGGGAACACCTTTACCCTTCTTTCCCTTATACATCCTATGCAAAGATGCAGCCGCAGGATGTTGCAGACCTTTTCGCCTATATGAAAACCCTGCCTGCGTCGGATAATGTGGCACCACCCCATAAGCTGAGCTTCCCATTCAATATCCGCCGTGGATTGGGTCTTTGGAAGCAGCTTTACCTTTCCGATAAGCCGGTCGTTGAACTGGCAAATGCATCCGATCAGGTGAAGCGCGGTCAATATTTAACGGAAGCGCTTGGCCATTGTGGCGAGTGCCATACGCCGCGTAATGTCATTGGCGGGCTTGATGATAAGCAATGGATGGCCGGTGCGCTTTCACCTGAAACGGGAAGCGATGGTCGCAAAGGTGTGGTTCCCAATATTACCTCTGGTGAAGGCGGTATTGGCGAATGGGGCGAGAACGATATCGCCTATGCGCTGCAAAGTGGCTTCACACCGGATTTCGACTCACTCGGCGGATCGATGGCCGATGTCGTTGCCAATATGGCGCATCTGACAGACGCAGATCGCGACGCGATTGCCGCTTATCTCAAAGCCATTCCGGCGCATTCAAACGGCTATCCGTCCAATCGCTAGAGCATAATTTTTTAAACTTGAGTCAGTTTAAGATGAAATTATGCTCTAGTTTAAAGTGTTAGAGCGACCTTTGCGCGCCTATTCAGGCGCACGGCGCTCTAATTACCGCTTCGTACAGCGAACAACTGTTGCGGCACCGGCATTGGTGTATTTGCTCTGCATTGTGTAGAGCCAACCTTTACACTCAGCCATTGTCTTGAAGCAGCGGAAGCGATCAATCGGCACCAGCCCATCGCCATCGCTGACAAATGGTGAATCGTCTACACCGCTGAACTGACCGACAATAACGCCGCTACCGCGTGGTGGCGTATTGCAACGTTGACCCGCAAATTCGCTGACGTTTTTGCGGACTTGTGCGTTGGCGGCCGATACTGACGGTAGTGCTACAAAAGCGGAAACCAGTAAACCCAATGCGGCCGTTGAAACGGTGAAGCCCTGACGCAACATGGAACACTCCCACTATTTGAAGTTATTCAACTAGAGCGGTTTTAGCGAATGCTGAGCCATTGAAACTGCTCTATCTATTTGTTCTTACGCATTTCCATACGCAAAATCGGTTCCCACTTTTGCTGGAAATGCTCTAAGAAGATTATACGCCATTTGGTGAAGTTTTCTAATCTCAAATTTTCTTACAAGTTCCGATATTTGTTCACTAAATTAGGCTTAAGATCGAAAGTACGTTCACTTCTTAAGTATTAATCTTGTTGACGAAAGGCATCGTTATTTATAGACAGCAGCACGGTTCCGGCACCTGCCGCCTGCAGACGAATGTCTCGGTGAAGCCCGGCTTTTGATATCTTCACCCTCGAAGCATTTCGTTGGTGGTAATGCAGGCACCCATCGCAATTGAAATGTGATTTGAGGAGTCTGTGATGTCTTCGGGACAATCACTCGATAATCGTTTTCTGCACGCTTCTCCGGGGCGTGTGTTTCTGACCAATGTGCTGCCCATGACGCTCATCATGGTGATGAACGGCTTGCTGAGCGTGGTCGATGCAATCTTCCTGGGCCATTTTGTTGGCGCCAGAGCCATGGCTGCAGTCAGTCTGGTCTTCCCGGCAATTATGCTCACAATTGCCATGTCAACGCTGGTCAGCGGCGGCATGTCGAGCCAGATGGCAAGGCAGCTTGGTGGCCGCAGGATTTCAGAGGCGGAAGCAACCTTTGCACGCGCTCATGGTCTGGCACTCATCATCGCGTTGGGCTTGATTGCGCTATTTTTTCTGGTTGGACGCCCGCTTATCAATGGTATGGCGGACGGCGATATGGCGCTTGCAGAAATGGCATATCTCTTTCTGTTCATCACCATTCTAGCGCTGCCGCTTCAATTTGTCCTTGGCCTTCATGCCGATGCATGGCGCAATGAGGGGCGAGCTGGCCTGATCGCGATAATGTCGGTCTGCGTGACGCTCGCCAATATTGCACTGAACTACATTTTCATTGCGAAGATGGAGCTTGGCATTGCCGGATCGGCTTTGGGTACGGTTTTTGCTCAAACTCTTGGCTTGTTGTTGCTACTTGGTTTCAGGCAATTCAAGCAGGGTACGATTTCGCTCGATGCTTTGTGGCACAACTCCTGGGTCGGCGGTTGGGGACGTATCGCGGGTCTTGGGGCTCCGCTGAGTTTGAGCTTTATTGGCATTGCGTTGAGCACTGCCTTTGTGATCAGCGCGCTTCGTTTTTCCGAAGGCTCGGACTATGCTTTGAACGTCGCGGCTTATGGCATTGTAATGCGGATATTCGGCTTCACATATCTGCCTTTGATGGCCGTAGCGCTCGCAATGCAGAGCATCGTCGGCAACAATGTGGGTGCGGGTCTTTATAAGCGCTCGGATACTGTTTTGCGCATCGCGTTAACAACAGTGTTCGTCTATTGCCTCATCATTGAGATCATTGTCCTGATGGTCAGTAATTCCATCGGCTTGATCTTTGTGGACGACCTTGCAGTGAGTGAAGCGGTGGCACAGATCATTCGCCCAATGACCTATGCTTATCTTTTCACCGGGCCCGTTTTGGTTTTTGCGCTTTATTTTCAGGCCATTGGGCAGCCCGCACGCGCAGGACTTCTGACATTGAGCAAGCCGTTTGTGCTTCTGCCTGCTTTCGTAACGGTGCTTACAGCATTCTGGGGCGTTAATGCGATCTGGTTTGCATTCACGCTCGCAGATACGGTGATTGCGCTCATAGCTTTCGCAGTTCTGATTGCCGCTTTGAAGAAGCGGACATCTGCAGGCGGGCTTGGACTGTCACCTGCAGCAAAGCTTGCAACGGAACGTTACAGCGGTTCCAGTAAAGAATGAATCGTTGGAAGCGCTGTAACTGTTTGTTTTTACGTATTATCCGACGCGAAACCGCTTCGCACTTTTGCTGGAAATGCTATTAAAACGAGAACTCCCGCCGGATGAAAATCCGGCGGGAGTTCCAATTTTCTTGCATTTATTGATAAGCCGTCAGGCTTTTCCAACGGCCTTCAACGCAAAAGCATAAGTGTAGGCAACTTCTTCCAGTCGGGAGAAGCGACCCGAGGCACCGGCATGTCCGGCATCCATATTGATGCGGAAAAGAACCGGATTATTGTCTGTTTTAAGCTCACGCAGTTTCGCAACCCACTTGGCAGGTTCCCAATAGGTCACACGCGGGTCGGTCAGACCAGCCACTGCCAGAATGCGCGGATAGGCTTGCGCGCTGACATTATCGTAAGGCGAATAGGCTGCGATGTTGCGATAATCGGTTTCCGAGGTGATCGGATTGCCCCATTCCGGCCATTCAGGCGGCGTCAGCGGCAAGGTATCATCAAGCATGGTGTTGAGCACATCCACGAACGGAACTTCCGCAATAATGCCACCAAAGGCTTCCGGTGCCATATTGGCGATAGCGCCCATCAGCATGCCGCCTGCCGAGCCGCCATGGGCGACAATGCGATCATGGCTGGTGAAACCATGCGTGACGAGGTGTTTTGCTGCCGCGATGAAGTCCGTAAACGTGTTGGTCTTCTTTTCGCGCTTGCCGTTTTCGTACCAGGCAAAACCCTTGTCCTTGCCGCCACGAATATGCGCGATGGCATAGATGAAGCCGCGATCCACGAGCGACAGACGCGAGGTGCTGAAGCTTGCCGGGATGGTGATGCCGTACGAACCATAGCCATAAAGCAGGCAAGGGGCAGAGCCGTCGAGCTTTGTATCCTTATGATAGATCAGCGAAACGGGCACCAGTTCGCCATCCATTGCCGGAGCGAGAACGCGCCGTGTGATGTAATCAGCAATATTATGGCCTGATGGAACTTCCTGCGTTTTGAGCAGTGCGCGTTCACGCGTGCGCATGTTGTAATCAAACAGCTGCTCAGGCGTGGTCATTGAAGAATAGGAGAAACGAATAACATCCGTATCGTATTCCGCGCTGCCATGCAGGCCGAGCGAATAGGCTTCTTCGTCGAATGCGATGGCGTGCTGCTCGCCGGTTTCGCGATCACGGATAACGATGCGCGGCAGGCCATTATCACGTTCCATCCAGACCAGATGCCGCTTATAGGCGGAATGCGACAGGATCAGGCGTCCCGGCACTTCCGGAACCAGCTCTTCCCAGTTTTCAGGCTGCGGTGCCGCTGCCGGTGCGCGCATGATCTTGAAGTCTTTGGCCCCATCAACATTAGTCAGAATGAAGAACTCATCGCCACCGGGCGCGATATCGTATTCAACGCCTGTTTTACGAGCCATGATCAGCTGTGGTTTTGCAGACGGATCATTTGCAGGCAACAACCAGCATTCCGAAGTCTCGTGATCATGAATATCGATGAAGATGAAGTCATCGAGTGCCGAGCCACCAACGCCTAGGAAGAAACCAGCATCCTTTTCTTCAAAGATCAGCTTGTCCTGCGTCTGTGCTGTGCCGATCTTGTGGTAGAAAACCTTGGATGGTCGGTGATTTTCATCCAGCAAAGTATAGAAGAAACCTTTGCTGTCAGCATCCCAGCTGCCACCGCCATTGGTATCTGTCAGAATATCTTCGAGATCCGACATGCTGTCGAGGTCACGTACCTTGAGCTTGTAGAACTCTGATCCCTTGTCATCATACCCCCAGATCAAACGATTGTGATCGGGTGAATGATCGGCAGATGCGAGGCGGAAATAGGCTTTGTCTTTCGCTTCCTTGTCGCCGTCGAGCAGAATGGTTTCATCACCGCCATCACGCGGGGTGCGAATGAAGTAAGGCTGCTCGCCGCCGGTCCGGAACGACATGCCGTAAGCATAGGGGCCATCCTTTGAAGGAATGGATGAATCGTCTTCCTTGATGCGACCGCGCATCTCAGCAAAAAGCTGCTTCTGCAGTGCATCTGTGTCCTGCATCAAAGTGGTCTGGTAGGCATTTTCCGCCTCCAGATGCTCGCGGATTTCAGACGCCAGAACCGACGGGTCTTTGAACACTTCCTGCCAGTTGTCAGCGCGGAGCCAGGCATAATCATCAGTTCGGGTGATGCCGTGGCGCGTGTCGCTCGCGGGGTGCTTTGGTGCTTTTGGTGGCTGAGGAAAATTGGTGTCGTGTGGCATGTAAAATCCAGTAAAAAGCAAATGAAATCAGTCCGAACCGTTGTGCCGGTCCGGACTGTGAAGCACAGGAATTAATCCTGATCGAAGATCAGTGCATTGCCGTTCATGCAATAGCGCAGGCCGGTTGGCGGAGGGCCGTCCGGGAAAACGTGACCCAGATGTGCATCGCAATCCGAGCAACGAATTTCCGTGCGGTTCATACCGTAGGAGTGATCTTCAAATGCTGAGACGGCATCTGGTTCGATCGGCTGAAAGAAGCTCGGCCAGCCAGTGCCGGACTCGTATTTCGCTTCCGACTTGTAGAGTGGACGGTCGCAGCAAACACAACGATAGGTGCCGTGTAAGGAGCTGTCGAAGTTCGGGCTTGAAAAAGCGCGTTCCGTACCGTGCTGTCGGGTGATCTGATACTGGATCGGCGTAAGCTGTTCGCGCCATTCCGCATCGGTCTTCACAACCTTCAATGGGCGGGTTTGATCGGTAGAGCTAGACATATATATCTCCTCTCTTGAGCGAAGCCGTATGGATTTGAATGCGGCACAGTGCAAACGGACATAAACTCTTCAATATATTGTTGAATTGCTTGTGCGCTTAGATGCCTGCATGTGCTCTGCGTTTCGTAGCGATTATATAGTTCGTGGATAAGCCAAATGCGAGCTGATCTGAATGAAATATATTTTAATTATGCCTTTTTGCTGCCCGACTCCCTGTTCATGGTCGCAATCAATAAATTGTGTTTGTAGTGGCGTGGGTAAATAGACTTGGCAGAAAAAAACTATTGCTTATGTGTGAGCTACAAATTAATGAAGCTGCGGAAAAGAGATGCAAATCCCCCCATCTTTAAGAATATATGGCTGAGCTGAAAATAGCGTCAAACGCGTTTGGCTACAGCATAATTCCTTAAACTTGAATCAGTTTAAGGTAAAGTTATGCTGTAAATATAGATTGTTAGAGCGACCTTTGTGTGCCCAAGAGGGCGTACGGCGCTCTAGTTTGAACGGTAATTGGTTTTTTGTGTTTAAGTACATTGTATTTGCACAACCAAGAAGAAATCAATTCCGTTAATGTAAAGTGGTTTGACAATTCTATTGCAAATGGCACTATTCATTGGTATTCGCATCGCGAAATGAGTTGGGCAGGGCATAAGAATTCGCGTAGACGGCAATCGGTTTTGAGAGTCGCAGTCTGCTTGATAAAAAGCAAAGACAAAAAAAGGAAATACAATGGAAAACCCTGAAATTTACGACGAAAGCGCAGAGCTGCTTCTCAGCCTTACTGCTGATGTTGTTGCTGCTTACGTCGGAAACAACTCCATTCGTGCGAGCGAACTGCCTCTCCTGATTTCGGAAGTGCATTCTGCTTTCAAGCGTCACGTTGAGCGTGAAGAAGCTCCGGTCGTTGTTGAAAAGCCGAAGCCAGCCGTCAATCCAAAGAAGTCGGTTACTGACGATTACATCATCTGCCTGGAAGATGGTAAGAAGTTCAAGTCGCTGAAGCGTCACCTGATGACTCATTACAGCATGACGCCAGAACAGTACCGTGAAAAGTGGGATCTCGATCCTAATTACCCAATGGTTGCTCCAAATTATGCTGCAGCACGTTCGCGTCTTGCAAAGAAAATGGGTCTGGGCCGCAAGCCTAAGGACGCATAATTATAGCATCTCCAGCAAGAGTGCGAAGCGGTTTTGCGTTGGACAATGCATAAAACCAAACAGTTACAGTGGTTCCAACGATTCAGTCTGAACTGGAGCCGCTGTAATCAAATCTTGGTATCCGAAGCTTGTGTTTCGATACTGACATGCGATTTGTTTGATGATGGCTCGGAATACATGAGGTAACCTTCATGCTCTCCGGGCCATTATTCATTTGAATTTATAGCATCGACTTTTGCTTTGCTTTTATCCCGCATAGCCGGTCCAAAGCCTGTTTTAATGCAATATGTCGATTAAGATCATAGCTCCAGTGTCCGCGCACACCACGAAGACGTTCGCGTTCGATAGGCGGTTTAGGCGGCCTTTTGCCTGCCGCTGCTCCTCAGCTGGGGCGCGGAGAAGCTTATCCATATCAATCCCAGCTATGATTTGCAGCGCTGCGCGTTGTATCGCGCTCATGCGCTCTTCTTTGCGCGCGTTCAAAAAGGTTTGGGTTGCTTCTCTTAGGGCTAATTCCATTATCATACTCCTCGTCGGCTTAATTTGGTGCCGAAAGGATCGCGCATTTCGCGCTTTGATGGATAAATTCCTATTATTTATAATTTTGTTAGACGCGGTATCAATTTTCTGTTGTAAAAAACTTATCCACGCTTGCAAACTCCTCACTATAAGAAGATATTCCTATTACGGTGAGGAAAGATGAATGTCTTTGGAACTAACAGATATCATCCATACCCGGGCTGAAGCTCTTGAGGCTTTGAAGGTGATTGCGGCGCGACACGGTCGAGCCCTCAGGATAGATAATTCTGGTCGTGCGTTGGGTCGCAGGCGCCAGGAAAAAAGCGTGGAACTCTGTGACGCGTTGATCGATTTGTTGTCGGCACATTTTTCTGTAAGCGGCGCTGAACTGCGCCCACCGCTAAGATGCAGAAGAGAAGTAGCACAGGTCAGACAGATCGGAATGTATTTGGCGCACACATCGTTTGGAATGGTGATGAGCGAGGTTGCATGTGGGTTTTCGAGAGACAGGAGCACCGTTGTTTATGCGTGTCATCTTGTTGAAGACAGACGTGATGACGAAGATTTCGATGCAGTGGTTTCCACACTTGAAAAGGTTGTGAATTCAGGGTTCTCGGCTTGGAGGATGGCAGCATGAGCGTGGCGTTATCAGCTTCTGAAACAAGATTGGTCCGCTTTTTAAAGCAGGGCGGCTGCGAAATGCAGGATTCCGTTCGCGAAACGCATGTATTGCTGGTTGGCGAGCAGGGAACCATTGCCGCAACGCGTATCGAGATCAGCGAAATGCAGAAGCGCGGCGTCATCATCTGTGATGGCCAGCGCCTGGCTCTCTCTGGGCCAATCCGCAAGGTCGCTGCAAAATGTGCCAAACCCGCAAAGACAGCGCGGGTCAGTCAGACAATTGAAACGGAGCAGGGGGAGACTGTTGAAATTAATCCAGCCGAATCTCCGCTCGCAAAGCTTTATCGCCTTAGAAGTGCCGATGGTTGCAGCTTCATTTCTGAGGACGAGTTTCGGGCAGGCGAGCGCCTAAGAGCTGATTTCACGCGCGGTTCTTTAATGCCTTCGATTTCTGCGCGATGGGATGCAAGTGTGGGCAATTCGGGTCGTTCCGGTCCCGGCGGGATGGCCGAGCTGACTGATATTGCACTGGCGAGCAGAATCCGTGTGGAGCGTGCGCTGGAAGCGGTTGGCCCCGAACTTAGCGGGGTCCTGATTGATATCTGTTGCTTCCTGAAGGGATTGGAAACAGTCGAGCGTGAGCGTCAATGGCCGGTGCGTTCAGGAAAGATGTTGCTAAAAATGGGGCTGGCAATGCTGAATAGGCACTATAATCCGCCGCGCGCAGTCGAACATAGGTCGCCGACAGTCCTGCATTGGGGTGCGGACGATTATCGTCCGACTGCTCGTCCCAGCCAGGGTTGAGTGGGGGTGCTCATTTTGACCGCATTGACCCTTTGAAGACTTTGAACAACAAAGCATTAGCAGCGGGGGTGAAAATGCAAAGCAATCGGCAAAGTCTTGAACGAGTTCTTGCAGAGCTTGAAGCTCGAGCGAAAACCGAACGTGTCTTCGGTAAGATTTATGCCGAAACCGCGCGTAATGAAGCCGATGCCGCTGATCAGCGCATCAAAGAAGGACGTTCCCGCGGACCTCTGGACGGTCGGATTGTATCGATCAAGGATCTATTCGATGTAACTGGCGAGCCAACGCTCGCTGGTTCCATCGTGCGTAAAATTGGATCGCCTGCCACCAATGATGCCCTCATTGTGCAACGTTTGAGGGATGCGGGCGCGATCATTGTCGGTAAAACGCATATGACGGAATTCGCCTTTACTGCAGTCGGATTAAACCCCCATTACGGCGTGCCAGCCAATGCAGTGGACCCAACGCGCGTTCCTGGTGGTTCATCGTCGGGGGCGGCAGTTTCGGTTGCAGAAGGTACGAGCGAAATCGCCATAGGTTCAGATACTGGCGGCTCTGTGCGAATCCCTGCCGCTTTGAATGGCGTAGTTGGCTTCAAACCAACCGCTAAACGCATTCCGCTGGATGGCGCATTTCCACTGGCCCCCTCACTTGATTCTATCGGGCCTCTGGCGCGGACGGTTGCGGATTGCATTCTGACGGACGCGATAATGGCTGGCGAAGCGTCTGTTCTGCCTGATGCTGCAGATTTGAGCACGCTAACGGTTGGTTTGCCGGAAGGCGTGCTCTTGGCTGATATGGAGCCGGAAGTAGCGGAAGCTTTTGGTGAGGCGTTAAACGCTCTCAAAAATGCGGGCGTGAGGATCGTCTCGCTTGAGGTCAACGATCTTATCTTAGAGCTGCGCAAAGCAGCACGGATTGGTTCGATTGCCGGTATTGAAGCAAGCCATGTTCATGCTGACACCTGGCTCAAAGACCCGGATGCAAATGTTGATCATCGGGTGAAGTACACGCTTGCGGAACGCTTGAATGTCTCAGATCAGGCATATGAAGAGCTGATGCAGACGCGGAAAAATCTGGTTCAGGAAATGGACCGGCGATTGGGTGGCATGGATTTCTTCGTAACCCCCACGACGCCAATTGTTGCGCCGACGATTGCGTCTGTCAGCGAAGATCCCGTTGAATATGACCGTGTTGAAGGATTGCTGCTGCGTAACACGCAGATCGCCAATCAATTCGACCTTTGCAGCATCACTCTGCCGATGCCGGTTAAAGGAATGCCAGCAGGATTCATGCTGACAGCCCGAAACGGTGCCGACAAGTTGTTGTTTGCTGCAGCTCTTGCCGTCGAAAAATTGCTAGAGCGTCTCCCGAAAAGCGGGAACCGGTTTTCGGAATAAGATGCGCCTAAAAACAACCAGATAAAGCATTTCCAATGATTCAATCTGAACAGGAAATGCTTTAGGCTGAGACTTTCAATGCTGCCGCATCGCGGCGGATGCGCGCGACCATGGAGCGAAGACCATTTGAACGCTGTGGCGTAAGATGCTCATCAAGTCCGAGCTTCTTCAGCACCTCTTCCGGATCGGAAGCGACGATTTCAGACGCTTTACGACCGGAATAGAATGCAAGCACAATAGCAACGAGACCGCGGACGATATGAGCGTCAGAATCGCCGAGAAATTCGACAACCGGATCATTGCCTTCATGTGGAATAGTCTTCAGCCACACCTGGCTGACGCAGCCTTGAACCTTATGCGCCGCGTCACGGGCATCATCTGGATAGGCTGGCAATTCCTTACCAAGATCAATCACATAGCGATAGCGATCTTCCCAATCGTCGAGAAATTCGAAGTCGGAGATTATGCTGTCGATTGTGGTCGTCATGATATTTGCTCAGATTTGATCCCGGATATGCCGTCTATATAGGGATAAATGTGACAAAGGTCACGGAAAAGCATCACTTGCGTGCGGGAATTGCACCTGTGGAAGAATGATCAAGTGCGCGCAGTGCTTCAGCGCGTGGCGTAGGGATCGGAATGGCATGGAGTAAGCTTTTCGTGGGCTGCTCCGTCGTTGTGTCCTGCGTTACAGTAACTGGCGACGCAGTCTTCGGCTTTGTACCGAAGCGATCGCTTAAATATTCAAGTACCCCGCCGCTGCGTTCCAGCACACCGCTCGCGGCGCTGGAAAGAACAGACGCGCCGTTTTCACATAAAGCAGGGTTGTTTACGCAAAGCTTGCCCAGTTCCAGGGCCGTTTTGCCATTATTGAGCAATTGGTCAATCGAATCCGGCTCCGCTTTGGTTTGAACCGGAGCGCTGTTCTTCGTCGATGTGTTTTCCTGATCCGCAGGAAAGAAGTGCGGCATCACCATGAATGCCAGCGACAGCCAGATTGCGGATTTGATGAGAAAACGGATCATTAGCTCAAAAATGTTGATCGGAAGCTTCGGGGCTATTCTCTACGGAATTTGAAAAGATTCCGTAACTGACGGATTCGACGCATTCATGACATGAAACAAATGCCGAGAGCCGAAGGCCTTGATGTCACTTGTCTACCTTCTGTTTACCATAGTGAAAAAACCCGGCCTCTGAACCCTCAGATTTTGGCTCAATGGACGCAACACGGTTCAGTTTTATCGTTTCTTTAAAGCCTCACCTGCAATTCTACTGTCGACGGGCTGATCCCTGATGGTGAAGCCAAACGAGTATTGAGTGAGTAAGGCAAGTTGAACGCCATTCTTTTGAACGCAGCACAGATCGTAGGCACGCAGGTGCAGGCGCTCGCGCGTTTTCACGAACGTTTCTGTCAGCGCTGGACTGAGCAATCAGACGCGTCTGCGATTCGCGTCGTCGGCTCATTCATGCTTTTCCCGGTTCTCTTGTTTGCTGCGGTACTCGCATCCGGCGTGGTGACTGATATTGCAGCCATAGCCGTTCTCGCGGCGAGCCTTGCAGGCGTTGCCATGATTTTTTGTGCTCTGAGCCTGATGGGCTTGAGTGCCGCAGTCCTTGGCGGTCTGAATTTTGCCGCCTATGGCGCAGGGCTGGTTTCAATTGCCGCCTTCGCGAATACCGGCAATGTCACGCTTTGGCTTATGGCTGCAGCTTTGCCGTTGGAAGCATGGTTCGTGAGCCGCAAGCCTATGGCAACACTTGGCGGCGCAGTTGTTGCGGCTTCCGTACTAAGTGCGTTTGGGTTGATCGGCGGCGCCACCGTTACTGGTGTATCATCGGTCTCATTGCTTGTTTTGATGCTTTACATGGCGAGCCTCGTTGCGCGCAGCTTCATGATCCGAAGCGCGATAACAGCGGCGCCACAGACTTTGAACAAGCCTGTCGTTGCTGAAGGCGATGTGCAGCTTTCGATGGATGCTGAAGGTATTGTATCGGAAATTGATGCGAAGTCTGCCGCTGTTCTGGGCGTCGAACCCAAGATGCTGGAAGGCACGGCACTGATTGATCGCGTTCATGTGGCTGATCGCGTGCAATATTTGTCGCTTCTCGCAGACCTGCGTTCGTCGCGCACTGCCCGCGCAGCAGATATTCGTCTGCGCACACTGGAAAACGGTAGCCCGGTCTTTCTGTCATTCCGCATGGATGGTGCGGCAATGAATGGCGTGATCACGCTGATCGGACGTTCGCTTGAAGGTGAGCAGAAGCTCATTGAGGAAATCAATGCGCTGAAGGCGCAGCTTGAAGCGGAACGCATCGGCAAAGGTCGATTGCTCGCAACTGTCAGCCACGAGCTGCGTACGCCGCTCAATTCGATCATCGGCTTCTCCGATATGCTGTCGCATGAAATGGGATGCCAGCTGCAGAATGAAAAGCAGCGTGAATATGCCGGTCTCATTCACAAGTCGGGTCACTATCTGCTCGAGCTGGTCAATTCGGTCCTTGATAATTCAAGGCTGGAAACCGGCACGTATCGGATCGAACCGAAGAGCTTCAGCTTCCGTGATGCTGCTGAACTGTGTGCAGCAGTTATGCTGCCGCTCGCTGAAAAGAAGGGTCTTGCCTTCTGTCATCGTGTGAACGCGACAACCGGGGAGGTCGTTGCTGACCGCCGCGCAGTCCAGCAGATTTTGCTTAATCTTGCTGCCAATGCGGTGAAGTTTACCGAGACTGGCGGCTGCGTCACCATCGACGCTACCCGCGTCATGATTGATGGACGTCCACAGTTGGAAATCATCGTTGCCGATACAGGTATCGGTATTGAACCGGAAGATATGCAGCGCATTGGATCGCCTTTCGTGCGAGCTGACAATAATTATACGCGCGCGCAAGAGGGAAGTGGACTTGGCCTTTCAGTGGTCAAGGGGCTGGTCGAGCTTCATCAGGGCTCGATGACCATTAAGAGCTGTGTGGGTGAGGGAACGGTCGTAACTGTTCTTCTGCCAGTCGCAGGCCCGCAAAAACTGCTTGAGCAGGATTCTTTGGGAGAAGAAGATCAACAGAAGCTTGGCACGGTGATTGATATCCACCGTCACCAGGGAGAACGGATTAATGAGTGGCAGAAAGACGAAAACCGGGACCAAGGCCCAGAGCGGATCGATGCGCAAACCCGCAAAACGGCATAGTCTCGGTCGCCGCCTCCTTCAGTTCTTTTTCAATTCTGCTTCTAAGCTGGCGATAGCTGCTGGCGAATTCATTGTGCGCAACCCCGTGCTAACCGGTGGTGCGACGGCCTTTGCTGTGGTGATGGGCTTTGTTTCAGCCAATGCGCTTTGGTACCAGCCAGAAGCGCACAATGCCGTCTTCTTCAAAACCCGTGCGGACTTTGTGTTCAAGGCAACGCCGCGTGCGGTTCTGCCGGGCACGGCTGCTGCCAACAAATCTGAGGAAACAGCACCTACCCAAACGGCAAATGCGGAAACACCCGCAACGGCTGAGACGAAGCCAGATCAGCAACCGACGGAAACTGCGGACCTGTCTCCTGATCGGCTGCAAACGACCGGCTCGATTGATGAAATGCTGCCCGCCCTTGCGCCAAATGCCGATATTGAAATTGCTCGACTGCAGCAGAGATTGCTGACGCTCGGCATCTATAAAGGTGCTGTCGACGGATTTACCGGTCCGCAAACACGCGAAGCAATTGAGCGTTGGCAGGCACTTCAAAAGAAGGTAGGCGTTCCGGCACAAAGTGGCGCGGTGCAGACGGCGAATGAAGATGATGTCGCTAAGGTGATTGATCTAGCGGTGCCGTCCCCAAGGCCTGAACCGGCAGTTTTGAAAATCGACGCATCAGCAAAACGTGCGCCTGACCTTGCATCGCTGGAAAGCAAGCCGAGGCAGGAAAAGAAGCAGCTGGCTGCAGAACCTGCCGTACAACAGCAGGCAAAGATTTCCTCGCAGGATATCGTGCGGGTGCAGGCAGGCCTCAAAGCCTTCGGCAACGAAATGGTGAGCGTTGATGGTGTTCCGGGTAAATCCACGCAGGACGCGATTCGCGAGTTCCAGAAGCTGTTCAATCTTCGTGTCACCGGCGAAGTGGATGCCGCACTGATTTCTAAGATGCGTGAGATCGGTCTCATCAGTTGATGCAGGGTAAACTATGCGTCTGACATCGGATTTCTGGGTTTCGGCACTCATACGCAAAGTTCAGGGCGAGGGCGGCTTTGCGTATCTCGCCCGCCGCGGTTCTAAAGAAGCCGGTGCAATTTTCATCAAGGTAAGTTCGCGCTTTGGCACATGTGACCTTTATTCACCGGCGCCGCAAACGTCCTATGAGGAAAACACAGACGGAGAGCGCATGTTTCTGCGCATTCTTCATGATGTCGATGACGTTAAAGCATCAGAACGCATGGATCGAGAGGTCAGATTTGATCCCGATCTTTGGCTTATAGAGCTGGAAGATATTGCCGATCCTGAGGGCTTTTTCTCAGTCTCGAAAGACGAGCTATAAGGTTGAACGCTTCGTTGCGGACTCGTCATCCGTAGCCGTTACCATCTCGCGCAACTTGCTGCGAAGCAGTTTGGACATGTCATCTGCCTTCCATCGGCGCACGAGCATGACAGCCTTTTCCTGATCAATTGAACGATAAATCTGAATGAATTCGCGCAGGCCTTCGCGATCAGCGGCCACCGGCCCAAGCACGGCAGACATGACCATGAAACATTCAGAAGCAGACAAGCCAAGCGCACGCAAGGCGATAGGTAAATGTGAGGCGGGCCACTGACCGATAATGTGATCGGCACGCTCAAAAGATACGTCGAGAGAATCAGCCAATGCCGTGCGGAAAATCTGGTCGTCGATCAGAAGGGCTGTATCGATGAGATGTTCCGGGCTGGATAAGGCACCAGAGTTGAAAAACGATGGCTGATGCGGCAGCTCGCCTTCTGATCTTTCGGCCTCATTGATGGTAGGCTGGATTTCAGTCTTATCGGTTCCGAGCCCAGCAAGGTTTTCCTGTAAGGCCAACAGCCTATCAATAACCGGATCGGTGAAGCTGCGTAACATGCCCTTCAACAACGCATCGTCGGATTGTCTGCGGGCAATGGCGCGGGCATGAGCAAGGCCGTTCTTGCCGATGATATCGACGAGATCCTCTGACCGTAACACAGGTGAACGCAAAAGAATCGGTGCGGAGATTTCGACAGGTGCGCTTGCGAGCGACAATACGAGGCGTCGTGGCGCGTCTTCAATCTGTGCCAGCGCAGAAGCCGCTTGCCGCTTGCCGCGCATAGTTGCGCGTTCAAGCAGCGGAAATGCAAGATCTTCAAGTTGGTGGGCATCATGCCGTCCGGGGCGTGTGATTGAGGCAAACGCAGCTATAGCAGCGCCGAGAAGGTCATCTGCTTTGCTCCCATCAGCTCTCAAATTTGATTGGTTCCGATTGCCTGAAATCTCTTCCAGGACGCGGAACTGATCGTTTGTCACGCAAGGTACTCCGGTAGGCTAATACTATTAACGCGGCCTGCCGCATGTCGGCAGACTGGATAATAGGCATGAAGCCTTAGCAACTCATTAACCGTGAGCAGGAAAGCGTCTGTTTTGCAGGTAGTTAACGACAGCATCTCTCCCGAAAGTGGGGAGCGGTTTAGGGATAAAGACAAGCTTAAAAACCAAAGCTTACAGCGTTTCGCCTAAATCTGATGGAGCGCGATATGCTTTAAAGCGCCGTGCGCCCTCGTGGGCACAAAGGCGGCTCTAGCACTCTATATTTACGGCATAATTTTACCTTAAACTGATTCAAGTTCAAGGAATGGTGCCCTATAACATTTCTAGCAAAAGTGCGAAGCGGTTTTGCGTCGGATAATGCGTAAAAACAAATAGTTACAGCGGTTCCAACGATTCTTTCTTAACTGGAACTGCTGTAGCTCGCTTCATACGGCGCACAGCTCGCTTGCGTGAAGAAGTTTTGCACTTGTTGACGCCAGCTTGCATCGGGAATGAAACTCCGCAGAACCACTGCGGCTTCGCTTACATCCTGCTCAATAATGATCGAGCGTCCATCATTCTGCACGCCTTCAGAGCGAAGAGCAGCGATGCCGATCGGGTCAGCGATAATGAGATCAAGCTGTTTGTCGGCCGATACATTGTCGTTGAGGCTATAAAGATTGTCACCATTGGGAGCATAGACAGATAGTGACCAGAAGGGCGTGGCGCCTTTCGTCGTGATGTGGACCGGCCCTTCCGACAAATCAAACCGACAGGCAGCCTGCTCCATCAGCGGGTCCTGATCACTTATCAACCCTGATTTTTCTGATAGAAGGTGGAAGCGGTAGGTATCACCTAAAGCTTCCAGATGCGACCATGCATTCTTGCTTGAATAAAGCGGGACAAGCAGCAGGACAGCAATATGAACGATTGCAGCACCGATCAGGCCAAGAAGCAGTAAACGCAGGACTTTAGCCACGACATGCCTCCAGATTTGCGACCGGTACAATACGGGGCATGACGAGATCGACGAGGCCGGAAGAGCTTGCAGCCGGCGTGTCGTAAAGCGTCATCACCAGAACGAAGCTGCCGCTACCTTCAACAGGAAGCCAATTGTCCGGGCTTGCATTCGCACCAACCGTAACCTGCACGCGCCCGTCATTGTCATAGAGCATCTCACGCGAATGCAGCGCTGTCTGAAGACCTTCGCGAGGAACAATAGGCTCCAGATTGGTGTTGGCTGGATAAAGCGTCCAGAACCGCGTTGATGGTGTAAGGCCGGTCAAACGATAACTGCACCCACGACGCAGCTCCCTGCCATTGCTGTCACGGCGCGCATAGAAGGGGAGGCCTTCTGCTGTGCCGATAGCGAGGTAGGCTTTGCGGGCAGCACGCGCTTTTGAATAAGGATCGGCGTCGGTCGTGCCGGAAGCCGGGTAAGCACTCCATGCACCCAACTGCAATTCACCAAACCCATCGAAATTGTCGAGGGTGTAATCTGTTACCCAGATGCCCCCACCAAGCGAGATGACCAGAACCACCAGAACTTTAAGAATAGTCTTCAGCATAAGGCGCTCAGAGTACCGATACTTTCGAGCGCCCGGCAAGTGCAGGCACAGGTGGCGCGTTGCGAATCTTGTCGTTGAGTTCCTTGAGCGCCTTCGTGGCGACAGGTGACAGAACGCGCGGTGGTGCCGACATCATCTCTTCCGGCTTTCCGGTTGCAGCAACCTTTGGCTCAGCCGTCTTGGCCGGTGCAGGGAAGGCGGGGGTGATGCCTGGAATTGGCCTTAGCTCGATATTCTGATGGGCATAATTCATCATTCGCTGCCAGGCCATGGCAGGCAGCACACCGCCGGTCAGATCCTTCATCGGCGTGAAATTATCATTGCCGAACCAGACCGCGGCGGTGAAATTGCCGGTAAATCCTACAAACCAGGCGTCACGATAATTCTGTGTCGTGCCGGTCTTTCCGCCAACGCGCGTCATTGGAAGTGCTGCCCGGCGGGCTGTGCCGCGTTCAGGCACCTGCACCAGCATCGAATTCATTTCGAAAGCCGCTTTCTCGGACAATGCCCGATGTGGTTTGGGCGCATCGCGAGAGAAGTCCCAGAGAACTTTGCCTTCCGAAGAGACGATCTGCGTGAAGGCATGACGATTGCCAGCCATGCCACCATTCGGGAAGACATTGAAGCCTGTCGCCTGATCCATCACGGTCATTTCGGACGTACCAAGCACCATGGTCTTGTGTGAGGAAATGGGTGATTCCACACCCATTGCCTTGGTGAGCGCCACAATCGGCGCGGTCGTCAGATGATCGCGCGCCAGCCGAACCGGCACGGAATTCAACGAGCGCACGAGCGCGGTTGTCAGGTCCACGCGACCGGCAAAGCTGCGGCCATAATTGCGTGGTGACCAATTGCCCCAGCTGATTGACGCGTCGGAAACGATGGTGTTCGGCGTCATGCCTTTCTCCATCGCAGCTGCATAAACATATGGCTTGAAGGATGATCCAGCCTGCCGCAGCGCCTTTGTTGCACGGTTAAACTGACTTTCGCCGTAGTCGCGTCCGCCGACTAGCGCACGCACCGAGCCGTCATTGGCGATGACGACTGTTGCAGCTTCGGAAACCTTATAATCCTTACCGTACTGGCGCAGATGGAATTCGAGCGATTCTTCTGCTGCCTTCTGGATATTACGGTCGAGCGTAGTCCGCACCGTCAAGGTGTGTTGCGGCACGTTGCCCGCGATTTTCTTCACCTCTTCAAAGGCCCAGTCGAGGAAATAGTCCGGACTTTCATTTTTGGCGCGGTCGATGACGCTGGCCGGGTTGCGGCGTGCAACTGCCACCTGTCCGTCGCTCATGAAACCGCTTTCCACCATGTTCGAAAGAACGACATTTGCGCGAGCGCGGGCGGCAGGAAGATTGACATGAGGCGCGAACTTCGCTGGCGCTTTGAACAGACCTGCCAGCATGGCAGCTTCGGCGAGACTTACATCCTTGATGTTTTTACCAAAGTAAAACTCGGATGCGGCTGCGATGCCGAAGGTGCCGCCGCCCATATAGGCGCGGTCGAGATAAAGCTGGAGTATCTCTTTCTTGCTCAGATTGCTTTCAAGCCAGATTGCAAGGAAAGCCTCCTTGATCTTGCGTTCGATCGTGCGCTCATTGGAAAGAAACAGATTTTTGGCAAGCTGCTGTGTGAGAGTAGAGCCGCCTTGAACCACACCATTCGCGCGCAGGTTCTGGCTCAGCGCACGGCTCAACCCCCAGAAATCAATGCCGTAATGATCGAAAAAGCGACGGTCTTCGGTGCCAAGCACAGCTTTGAGGACGTGGTCTGGCAATTCATCAATCGGCACAGCCTGCCGGTGCAGGATGCCGCGCTGGCCGATTTCGTTACCGTAACGGTCGAGGAATGTGACGGCATAATCATCCTGCGCGCGCCAGTCCTTCTTGGTTTCCTCAAAGGCAGGCAGCGCGAGCGCGAGCATGACGACAGAGCCGATCACGCCCAGCGTAAAACCTTCATCGAGAACCTCGACGACGAGACGACGGAACCCGCGCACCCGGAAACGCCGGGAGAAAATAGTGATGTTTTCCCACCATTCACGGGCATAAAAACGCAGATTGTAGAGGCCGGAGTCAATCCAGGCGTCAAGACCGATGAGCCGCGAAACCCGGAAGGGCTTGCGCTTTTTCTTGTCAGTATCTTCATCGGCCGTTTTACGCATGAACTCTACTTTATAGCCGTTAAAGTTGTGAGACGAGCGAAACCTACCCGTCAATCATATCAGATTAATAAGCTATAACTCACGTAAATTAGTAAACAGATATCATAAAAAGATCAGGAAAATAATCATTGATAGGAAAATAGTCCTTGACGGCGTAACGGTCATTTGCTAGCTATTAGATACAGTCAGAAAAGTGTGACTGGTGCCGAAGAAGCCTCGATACCCCCGGCTTTTATCGGCAATGCAAACCCCCGGAAGCGTCATGCTTTCGGGGTTTTGCATGAAAAGGGGAGTTTGACGGATAAGGCCGTTGAAAACGCGAAAAATTGACGAGTGCCGCGAGGCAAGAGTCAGGCTGGCTTTTTGCCTGCAAATGAAACACGACGTTGCCGTCACCGAAATCGCAAAGGTGATGGGATGTTCCGAGAGGCAATATCTTCACTGGTTGAAGCGCTTTGGTCTGAATGAGCAGGTGCAAATCAAATCGTCCAGCACCGAAAATGCTCTGCAACGATTGCGGACTGAGCTCAACAAACTGATCGATGGGGAGGAGCTGCCAGACAAAAACAAGGCAGAAGCCCTCATGGCTCTGGCGAAAGCCGTGAAGACGGTTGGTGAGCTTGCAGTTGAGACGGGGGCGTCGGAAGTGGACGGTGGTGCTTTGGCACCAAGCCTTCATGAAGCCAGACAGGCTCTGGCTCGCATAGACAGGAGAATCGACGAACTTGCAAAAAGGCGCGCGCAGGAAATCTTGGGGCGCGGACTTGACGCGAAATCAGATCATGACAGCGGAAAGCGAATGGCTGCTCAAGGCGCGTGATGCGCAATTGCCGCCGCCCGCTGGTTGGCGAACCTGGCTTATTCTGGGTGGTCGCGGCTCTGGCAAAACGCGTGCTGGTGCTGAATGGGTGTCTGGCATGGCACTGGGCTTGGCACCTTTTGCAGCAAAGGCTTGTGGGCACATCGCGCTGGTCGGTGAAACTTTTGCCGATGCGCGCGAGGTGATGGTGGATGGTCCTTCCGGCATATTGTCGGTCTCCCGGCTTTCGCGACCGCGATATGAAGCAACGCGTAAGCGACTTCTGTGGGACAATGGTGCGGTGGCATCGCTTTATTCATCCGAAGATCCGGATGGTTTACGCGGACCGCAATTTGATGCTGCATGGTGTGATGAGCTGGCGAAATGGAAGAACCCGCAAGCCACATGGGACATGTTGCAATTTGGCCTGCGTCTGGGCGATTTCCCGCGTCAGGTTGTGACGACGACACCGAGGCCCGTGCCTTTGTTGAAGGCATTGATCAGCGATGCTTCAGTTTCGATGACGCATATGCGGACATCTGAAAACGCAGCCAATCTGGCGAATGGTTTCATTGAGACGATTAACCAGCGATATGCCGGAACGAGGCTTGGACGGCAGGAACTCGATGGCGATTTGATTGAAGAACGCGCAGGCGCCTTGTGGTCGCGCGAGCGGATAGAACAGTGCTTTGAGGTTCAGGCACCGGAACTTATCCGCATTCTGGTGGCGATCGACCCTCCTGCTTCTTCGGGTAAGTCGTCCGATGCCTGCGGAATTGTTGTTGCAGGTATCGATGAAAATGGTTTTGCGCATGTGCTTGCCGATGAAACCATGAACATCGCCAAGCCACATCAATGGGCGCGGCGGGCGATTGCGCTTTATCATTCCTTTGAAGCGGATGCGGTTCTGGCTGAGGTTAATCAGGGTGGCGAAATGGTTGCAGCCGTGCTTGCGGCGGAAGATGCGACGGTGCCGGTTCTGATGCGGCGTGCCTCGCGCGGCAAGTGGCTGCGCGCCGAGCCGGTGGCAGCCCTTTATGAACAGGGGCGTGTTCGCCATACCGGGCGTTTCGCAGCACTTGAAGACGAAATGTGTGACTTTGCGCCGGAAGGGCTCTCGAACGGACGCTCGCCGGATCGCCTCGATGCACTCGTTTGGGCACTGACCGAACTCATGCTGGGTGGCGAACGAAAGCCACGTATCCGGCGCTTCGGGTAAAATTTAACTTTATTGGAGAGCCGATATATGGCGTGGAACTGGCCGTGGCGCAAAGTTGCCGCGAATGCCCCTTCGTATTCTGAAGCGGGACGAGAGAGAAAAAGCGCAAATGGCTTCGTGGCGCTGCATATGGAGCGCGGCGCTTCGTGGATTGCGCGGAATTATACGTCGCTCGCTCGTGAGGGCTTCATGCGCAATCCGGTCGCGCATCGCTGCGTGCGGCTGATCGCGGAAGCGGCCAGCAATGTGCCGTGGCTGCTCTATGAAGGCACGACCGAACATGAGGTGCATCCGCTGCTCGACCTCATCGCGACACCGCAATGCGGGCTTGATGGTAGCAGTTTCTTCGAGCGGCTTTATGGGCATTTGCTGATTTCGGGCAATGCATATGTCGAGCGGGTTGATCTGCCGAGCGGTAGAAGTGAGTTGCATCTTTTGCGGCCTGAAAGGGTGACGCTGGAAACATCAAGTGACGGCTGGCCGCAATCGCTGGTCTATCGCTCGGCCAATACGAGCCGCATTGTTTCACTTGCGGGCGCTGCATCTGTTGGCCTGCATCTGAAGCTTTTTCATCCGCTGGATGACCATTACGGATTTCCGCCGCTTGAAGCAGCTCTGATGGCGCTTGATCTGCACAATGCGGCAGGTGCCTGGAACAAAGCACTGCTTGATAATTCAGCACGCCCCTCCGGTGCGCTGGTCTATGCTCCTAAAGATGGTGGTAACCTGACGGAAGAGCAGTTTGATCGCCTGAAAACCGAACTTGAGGAGGGCTACACCGGAGCATCTGCTGCGGGGCGGCCGCTGCTTCTTGAAGGTGGGCTCGACTGGAAGGCTATGGGTTACAGCCCACAGGATATGGATTTCATCGAAGCGAAAAACGGCGCGGCTCGCGACATCGCTTTGGCTTTTGGCGTGCCGCCGATGCTGCTCGGCATTCCGGGTGACAACACTTATGCCAATTATGCCGAAGCCAACCGCGCATTTTATCGTCTGACTGTGCTGCCGCTGATTAACCGTACCGCCAAGGCTTTGGAGTGCTGGCTCGGTCCATTGTTTGGTGACGATCTCAGACTTGAGCACGATACTGACCGCATCGAAGGTCTGTCGCTGGAGCGGGAATCGCTCTGGCGGCGCGTGTCGGAAGCCTCATTTCTGAGTGATGACGAAAAACGCGATGCGGTTGGCTATCAGCCGCGTGCGGAAAGGAGAGTTTCATGAGCAATCTGAGCGAAACCGTTATGGCGTCTGATGCAAGTCTCGTGTGGTTTGCCAAGGTTGCGGGCGCGGTGGCCGGTTCTGCCGTGTCGCTCGCCTATATGCTGCCAAATGGCAAGCGGGAAGCGGCAATCCGATTTGCGGTCGGCATCATCTGCGGCATGGTGTTTGGGGGAGCTGCAGGCGTGAAAATTGCCGAAACGCTTTCTCTGCAGACCCTGCTTGGGCGAGCCGAACTCATGTTGATGGGGTCGACGGCTGCAAGCCTCGCGGCATGGTCTGTGCTGGGCATTCTCAAACGTTTTGCCGAGCGGGCCAAGAACGCATCGCTAACTGGAATTCTACCCGTTGAAAGGAACAGGAATGGCAAAGCCTGACCTGAAACTTGAAACCAAGCGTGCCTCGCTTGCACTCGATGATGTCGAAATCGACGGCAGCTTTTCAGGCTATGCAAGCGTGTTTGGTTTAGCTGATCTCGGCAATGATGTGATCGAAAAAGGCGCCTTTGCGAAGTCGCTCACCTCGCGCAAATCATCCGGCGTGCGAATGCTCTGGCAACACGATGCGGCTGAACCGATCGGTGTCTGGACGGATGTTCGTGAGGATGCACGCGGCCTTTATGTCGAGGGCAGACTGGCCAAAGGCGTGGCACGCGCACGCGAGGCGCTGGAACTCATGCGCACTGGTGGGCTGGATGGGCTGTCCATCGGTTTTCGCACTGTCAAAGCGCGCAAGGATGCGCGGACCGGTTTGCGCCACATCACGGAAGCAGACCTCTGGGAAATCTCGGTGGTTACGTTTCCTATGCTGCCACAGGCACGCATCGATAATCTCAAGGCGAATTTGCCGACAGTCAGAGAATTGGAACGCTGGCTCACGCGGGATGCGGGGCTGAGCCGTTCTGCTGCACGTCTGGTTATAGCCAAAGGCTATTCAGCGCTTGCAGCCATGCAAAGCCGGGACGGGCGGGACGCTTTCCAGGCAGATGATAAGGCGCTTGCGCAGCGTATGCGCGCCGCCTGCAAGATGATGCAACTCAATTAAATCAGGATCAAAAATGGTAAAAAATCATGCAATCCCGCTCGAAACCAAGAGCGTGGAAACGAAGGCGCTTGGGAACAACGGCGATGTGTCGGAAGCTTTTGACGAGTTTATGACCGCTTTCTCGGCGTTCCGTGAAGCCAATGATGAGCGTCTGAAAAAGGTCGAAAAGAGTGCCGATGTTGACGTGCTGCTGCGCGACAAGGTTGATCGTATCAACCGTGCTCTGGACGAACAGAAACAGGCACTTGACCAGTATGTTTTGAAAAGTGCGCGTCCGCAACTTGGCAAGGGCAATGCTATCGTTGATGTCGAGCATAAGCAGGCTTTTGACGGTTATGTACGCCGCGGCGATGAGCAGGCGATGCGTGGTATTGAGCAGAAGGCCCATTCTTATGCATCCGGTCCGGATGGTGGCTATCTGGTGCCAGCGGAACTCGAGACTGAAATCGGTCGTCGTCTGGCCGTGCTCTCGCCGATACGTGGCATCTCCAGTGTGCGCCAGGTTTCCGGTGCCGTACTGAAAAAGCCATTCTCGGTCAGCGGCCCGGCAACGGGTTGGGTTGGCGAAACTGATGCACGTCCGCAGACAGCTTCGGCCAAGCTTGCAGAGTTGCAGTTCCCGACGATGGAAATCTACGCAATGCCAGCGGCCACTTCTTCATTGCTTGATGACGCAGCTGTCAACGTTGAGCAGTGGATCGCCGAAGAAGTCGAAGCAGCCTTTGCCGAACAGGAAGGTGCTGCCTTAATCACCGGCAATGGCCTGAACAAGCCGATGGGCTTCCTGAGCTATAGCACCGTTGAAGATGCGAGTTGGGAGTGGGGTAAGATCGGCCACATAGCCACTGGTGTTGACGGCGCATTGCCTGCTTCCGATCCATCCGACAAGCTTATCGAACTCATCTATGCGCTGAAAGCTGGTTATCGCCAGAACGCCAATTTCGTGATGAACCGCAAGACGCAGAGCGTGTTGCGCAAGCTGAAAGATGCGGACGGCAATTACCTCTGGCAGCCGCCGGCGGCTGTTGGTGAAAAGGCATCGTTGATGGGCTTTGGTCTGGTCGAGGCCGAGCATATGCCAGACATTGCTGCTGACGGAACGCCGATTGCCTTTGGCGATTTTGAACGCGGTTATCTGGTGGTGGATCGTATCGGTGTGCGCGTGTTGCGCGATCCATATTCTGCCAAGCCATATGTGCTTTTCTACACCACCAAACGCGTGGGCGGCGGCGTGCAGGATTTTGATGCGATCAAGCTTCTGAAATTCGCAGCCTGATATTTTTAGCAGTGATCTCCCTGCCGGTTTTGGCAGCTAGATTCAATTTGCGAACAGGTTGAATCTTTTTCTGGGGTTGCATGCGTAACTATCTGATTTGAGAGTTATTTAAGGGGAAAATACATGACAATGTTTCTTGTCACGCCGCCGGCGCTGGAGCCGGTGACGATTGCTGACGCACGCGCATTTTTGCGAATTTCGACCGATAGTGAAGATGATGTTCTGCGCCGTATCATCAAAACCGCACGCGAGCTTGTCGAAGCCGAGACGGGGCTTGCACTGGTTGATCAGACATGGCGCCTGCGCGTTGATCGCTGGCCGCGCTCGGGGCGTCTCGCTATTTTCAAGTATCCGGTAAAAGCTGTAACGGCTGTGGTCGCATATCGTCCTGATGGCAGTGCAATCAGCATGGAGCCTGAAGAGTTCATGCTCCAGCATGGCCGCCGTCCACAACGTGTTTACATGGCGCAATATCCGGATGCACAGACGTTCTGTGGCCTTGAGGTAGACTTCATTGCGGGCTTTGGTGAAACGGGCGTTGAAGTGCCGGATGCGCTCAAACAGGCAATACTCACTTTGACTGCGCATCTCTATGAGAACCGCGCAGGCCTGGATACAGCCAAGGCTGAACTGCCTGTGATGGTCGGCCAGATGGTCGATAGCTGGCGACGAATATCCCTATGAACAACGTGCTGTTTATTGATCCGGGTCAGCTCACGACAGAGTTGGCCCTGGAAGCCATGCAGTCTGTTGCTGATGGTATGGGTGGCTATCGCGAAACATGGTCAGAGATCGGGACTGTTTGGGGGCGTATTGAACCCCTATCAACCAGTCAGCGGGATTTCGGTATCCGGCCACGCCCTGAGATCACCCACCGCATTCTGGTGCGTCATCGTGAAGATATCGCGACAGACAAACGCTTCCGCAAAGGTGGGCGTGTTTTCACGCTGCACTCTGTCCACGATCCGGATGAACGCGGACGTTACCTTATCTGCCTGGCGGTGGAGGAGGGGCGGTGAATATCACGATGAAACTGACCTTCGATGGTCTCATTCGGGCACTGCGTTTCAGGCAAATCGCGGTGCGGGAGAATATTGCCACCGGGCAGCTGATTGCCCGGCGCGACACTCAAAAATCAAGCGGGGAGCAAGATGAGGAACGGCGCGGCAGCATTGCAGAAGGCTCTTTATGACGCCTTGAAGAATGACGAAGAACTTATTGAAACACTTGGGGGTGAGCATGTTTATGATCACGTTCCGCCCAAGACTCCATTTCCTTATGTCACGCTCGGCGAAACGCTGAGCAAGGACTGGAATACGGCCTCTGAGCCAGGTGGAGAACATTTTCTCAATATCCAGATATGGGCGCGTGAAGCAGGCCGCAAACGCGTGCTTGAAATTGCTGGGCGTATCGCAACGAGGCTCGACGAAGAACCACTCGACCTCAACGGTCATCGCGTCGTTAACCTCATGCTGACCGAAGTTCTAGCCCGCAACACGGACGGGTTCGGCAGCTATCTGGGCACCATGCGCTACCGCGCGGTGACCGAACCGGAAAATTAAAGCGCATCCCGAAAAGTGGGAACCGTCTATGCGGGGAAATCAGTCCATTGGACTGATTTCTGATCTCGCTTCGATCGGAATTAAGATGCGCGTAAAAGCAAAAAGATCGAGGAACACAGAATGGCAGCTCAACGCGGCAAGGATATCTTGCTGAAAATTGCGCATGGCACGGACCAGTTTGAAACCTGTGCTGGCTTGCGCACCAAGCGCATTGCTTTCAATGCCGAAACCGTCGATGTGACAGATGCGGATGCTGCCGGTCGGTGGCGGCAACTGCTGGCCGGAAGCGGCGTGCAACGAGCTTCGATCAGCGGATCGGGCATATTCAAGGATGCAACATCGGATGCTCTTATCCGTAGTGTGTTCTTTGATGGTGAGATTCGCAACTGGCAGATATTGCTGCCCGACTTTGGCACCATCACCGGTCCTTTCCAGATTGTGGCCCTTGAATATGGCGGCAATCACGATGCGGAGGTGACGTTTGAAATTGCACTGGAATCCGCAGGACTAATCTCCTTCGGAGATGCACTATGATGGTCAATCGCCATCGCGGCGAGGTTGCGGCAAAACTTGATGGCCGCGACTGGACTCTCTGCCTGACGCTGGGTGCGCTGGCACAACTGGAGTCTGCTTTTGAAGCGGACAATCTCTCCGATTTGATTGCCCGATTTTCCGGCGGCAAGCTTTCCGCCTTCGATATGCAGCGTATCATCTGCGCCGGTTTGCATGGCGGTGGACATGATGTGCCGTTTGAAGACGTAGCGGAGATGAGAGCAGATGGCGGCGCGAGCGGTTATGCTCGCATCGTTTCAGCATTGCTCACCGCGACCTTCGGAACGGAAGAAAGCGATTCTCCTTCAAACCCTTGAGTGCCGCAGTTGAATCAGTTCCTTCACGTCAGCCTTTTCCCTGGGAAGAGGTGATGCGCGCAGGTTTTGGTTTGCTGCGGCTTTCCTCAAAAGACTTCTGGGCCATGACCCCACGCGAACTTGGCGCCGTTCTTGGACCCGTTTCGCAGAGCACGAATGCTCCTTCGCGCGCGACACTCGACGCGCTGATGCACGCCTTTCCCGACAGGTAATTTAACATGACAGATGAAAACGTAACCGTTTCCGTTGAGGCGGACACGAGCGCCTTTGATCGCGCTCTGACCGATCTTGAAAAGCGTTCGTCAAGCTTCGGCTCAAGCCTGACAACGGCACTGAAAAGTGCAATCGTTTCCGGCAAGGGGCTTGATGATGTGCTGCGCGGGCTTGCCAGCAGTCTGGCAGGCTCAGCGCTCTCTGCTGGGCTTCAGCCACTGCAAAGCCTTGGCTCCTCGCTAATGTCGGGTGTGATGGGCGGTATTCGCGGCATCACGCCTTTTGCCAAGGGCGGGGTTGTATCAAGTCCCACTTACTTTGGTATGGGAAATGGTTCGCTGGGCCTGACGGGTGAGGCGGGTGCGGAAGCGATCCTGCCGCTGGCGCGCGGTGCTGATGGCAGGCTGGGCGTTGCAACTGGCGGCAGTGGCTCCAAGCCCGTGCAGGTCGTGTTCAACATGACATCGCCCGACGCATCTTCCTTCCGCAAATCCGAAGCGCAGCTTTCAACCATGCTTGCGGGTGCTGTGCGCCGCGGCGCACGGAGGATGTGAGATGGACGCTTTTCACGATGTCCGTTTTCCGCTGGGTGTCTCATTCGGTGCGACGGCCGGACCGGAGTGGCGCAATGAAATCGTCACGCTCACATCAGGATTTGAAAAGCGTAATGCCCGATGGGCGCATTCACGCAGACATTTTGATGCGGGAACCGGTTTGCGGTCGCTGGACGATCTGAAATCGGTGCTTGCCTTTTTCGAGGCAAGACGCGGATCGCTGCATAGTTTCCGCTTCCGCGATCCGTTCGACTTTTCTTCGGCTGCTGGCAGTTCCGCACCATCCTTTAACGATCAGGTGATCGGAACAGGCGATGGCGCAACTGCCATGTTCCAGCTTGTCAAACATTACGAAGCGTACAGCCGACCGATCACGCGTCCTGTCGCGAATTCCATACTGATTGGCGTCAACGGCGTAAGGCTCGATGAGGGTGAGGCTTATACGCTCGACCATGCCAAGGGGATTGTATCTTTTACCCCCGATTACGTGCCTGCTGATGGCGAACAGGTGACGGCTGGTTTCCTTTTCGATGTGCCTGTGCGCTTCGATACAGACCGCCTCACGGCAAGCATTGCTTCGTTTCAAGCAGGTGAAATCCCATCTATTCCCATTATCGAGGTCAAGGCATGATCCCTGTCCCGGCAGAACTTGAATCACATCTGAAGGGAGAAGTGACAAGCCATTGCTTTGCATGGCTTATCAGACGTTCCGATCAGGTGGTCTTGGGTTTCACAGATCACGACCAGACACTGGTTCTGGAAGGTATTTCCTGCGAGCCATTGACGGGTCTTAACAGCAGCGAAGCCACGACAACGCTCGGTCTTTCCATCGCGGGTGGCGATGTCGAAGGTGTGTTGTCCTCGATACGCATCAGCGAGACCGATATTGAGCAGGGGCGCTTTGATGGTGCCGTGGTCGAGAGCTATCTCGCCAATTGGAACATACCAGATCAGCACATGCTTTTGCGGCGCTGGACGGTGGGGACAATCACGCGCTCAGGTGGCCGGTTTGTGATGGAACTGAAAGGTGCTGCTGCGGCTTTTGATGCTGTCTGTGGGCGGCGTGTTCTGCGTCAATGCGTTGCGGTGCTGGGGGATAAACGCTGCGGCGTGAATATCGACGACCCGCGCTTTTTTGCCGTTGGTTCTGTTGTAAGCGCCGACGGTGCAATTCTTAATGTAAGTGGGCTCGATGGTTTTGCCAGCAACTGGTTTGCACAAGGGCGGCTCACATGGACAAGCGGAGATAATCAGGGCGGTTTGGTGCGCGTCCTCGCACATAGCGGCAATCGCTTGAATCTCACAGAACCGCCAGTTCTTGCCGCAAAACCGGGCGACGGTTTTCGACTGGTGGCAGGCTGTGACAAGAGCTTTGTCACCTGCAAAGCAAAGTTTGCCAATGGCGCAAATTTTCGCGGCTTCCCGCACCTGCCGGGCAATGACGCCGCCTTTGCCTATGTCAGCTCCAACAACGAATATGACGGGAGCGCGCTGGTCCCATGAATATTGCAGATAGAATTCTGACGGAGGCGGAAAGCTGGATTGGCACGCCCTACCGCCACGGCGCTTCAGCGAGCGGTATCAGCTGCGATTGCCTTGGTCTCGTGCGCGGCATCTGGCGCAAGATCTATGGCACTGAGCCGGAAAGCCCCGGTACCTATGCGCCAGACTGGGCGGAGGCCGCTCACGGCGATCCGCTGCTTGAAGCCGCATCGCGCCATATGCAGCGCCGCGACGGCACTGATCCGCAGCCGGGTGATCTCCTCGTTTTTCGTTGGCGGTCCGATATGGCGGCCAAGCATCTTGGCATTATGGCCAGTGAGAACCGTTTCATCCATGCCTATGAGGGGCATCGGGTGATGGCTTCTGCACTGGTGCCGCAATGGCGAAAACGTATAGCCGGAATTTTCATTTTTCCTGAACCAGAAGGTTAAGCAATGGCGACTGTTGTTCTGCAGGCGGTGGGCGCTGCCGTCGGTGGCATTTTTGGCCCTGTGGGTGCTGCCATCGGCGCAGGGCTTGGCGCAATGGGTGGTTATGCCATCGATACGGCTATCATTAACTCCACCCGCCATATGGAAGGGGCAAGGCTCAACAGCGGGCGCGTGGCAACAGCTGAAGAAGGAGCAGCTCTGCCGTTCGTCTATGGCACGGCAAGACTTTCCGGCACATTGATCTGGGCGACACGGCATGAGGAAAAGAAAACGACTGAACGGCAGGGTGGTAAGGGCGGTCCGAAGGTGACCTCCTACAGCTATTTCGGTAACGCAGCCTATGCTGTTGCAGAGGGGGAAATAGCTGGCATTCGCCGTGTCTGGGTCGACGGGCAGGAGCTTGATCTTACCGAAATCGAATTGCGCATTTATCACGGCACGGATACGCAGCAGCCCGATCCGCTGATTGAAGCCAAGCAAGGCACAGGCAATGCTCCCGCCTATCGCGGAACGGCCTATGTCGTGTTTGAGCGTATTCCGCTTGATGTCTATGGCAATCGCCTGCCGCAGTTTCAGTTTGAGGTTCTGCGTCCGGTTGGGAAGCTGGCGCGAGATGTCCGTGCTGTCGCACTTATTCCAGGCTCAACCGAGTTCGGTCTTTCACCAACTCCCGTTACGGATCGACCGTCGCCCGGTGAAAGCCGCACGCTTAATCGCAATGCAAAACGCGGCCGCAGCGATTGGACGGTTGCTATGGATGAGCTGCAGTCGCTTTGTCCTCAGTTGCAGCATGTGGCGATTGTCCTGCCGTGGTTTGGCGATGACTTGCGCGCGGGATATTGCCAGATACGCCCCGGTGTTACGCATCAGAGTGCTTTGTCGTCGAGCCCGACATGGAAAGTTGAGAATGTTACGCGCGGCGGAGCGCATCTGATTTCCCAGAGCGGTGAGGGAGCGGCCTATGGTGGTACGCCATCCGACCAAAGTGTGGTGGATGCAATCCGCGATGCCAAGGCGCGCGGCCTGAAAGTAACGCTATATCCTTTCATCATGATGGACGTTCCCGCCGGCAACTCGCTGCCGTCGCCTTATGGCGGTGTGGGACAATCCGTTTACCCATGGCGTGGGCGCATAACCTGTAGTCCCGCGATTGGTATCTCTGGATCACCTGACAAGACGCTGGAAGCAGCCGATCAGGTTGCAGCTTTCGTCAACGGAACATGGGGTTACAGACGTTTTCTGAATCACTGTGCAAGCCTCGCAATGCAGGCGGGCGGAGTTGATGCGTTTTTGCTGGGTTCCGAACTGCGTGGTCTTACCAGCATCCGCGACATCCGCGACAGCTTTCCGTTTGTAACCCATCTCTGCACGCTTGCAGCCGAAATGCGCACGAAGCTTGGGCAGAGCTGCCGCATCAGTTATGGCGCGGACTGGACTGAATATTTCGGCTATCAAGCGCAGGATGGCACTGGCGATCTCTTCTTTAATCTCGACGCGCTGTGGGCGCATCCAGCCATCAATGCCATTGGTATCGACAATTACATGCCGCTTTCTGATTGGCGAGACGGCGACCTTGATGGCGGCAACCCTGATGGTTTTGAAGGCGCTTACGATCTTGATGGTCTGAGCAGCAACATCGAAGCGGGTGAGGGCTTCGACTGGTATTATGCCAATCGTGAAAACCGCGAGC